>NZ_JAEMVB010000009.1 GCF_029215995.1 Sulfurimonas sp. SAG-AH-194-L11 | reverse complement strand
TACCAAAAGATTGATTTAATCGTTCCATTTCATCTTTTAATCTATCACTTATTTCAAATGCGACTAAGTATCCATAGTTTGCCCAGCTTGAATTCGAAACAGCTTGAAAATAGCATTTTTTTAGTTCGTAATCTGTATTGATTTCTCTTTTGATTTCATAAGAAGTAATTTTAAAAGTGTCAGCTTTATTTAATATTTTCATAAAGGCTTTATTTACCTTTGAAGTTAAACTTAAAAATTCAATACCAATCATATCAGGATGTATCCATTTTTGATGGTCATCTTTACTATTTTTTGATTCTTCATGAAGAATTGTTTTAGAATATATATTCTTATTCTTTAGATAACTACTCAGTAATTTATGTAAATCTCGTTCCTGATAAGCCTTTTTAATTTTCGATTCTTTTTTTAGAGTATCATCTATTGGAAGATCAATTAAATTTTGCTCATGTTTAGATAAATAATAAAAGTATGTACCATTACTAGCTTTAGTCCGTCTCACACGAGAATCATTTTTTCTGATGAAATCACCAAGTAAAGCTGATATTGTGGCTTCTGGTGTTTTAGCAGTTTTAAAGTCATAATATTTTTTAAATAAAATATTTTTATAAACATCTTTATTATTAGATGGTTGTTGTAAATCTTCTAAACTCTCTAAAATTGCTTCTTTAACGGTCATTTTTTTCCTTTAGATAACTATTTTATCAACGAACATTATAACGCAAACAACCCGTATAGTAAAAAATAAATAAACACTAAAAATATTAGTTTATTTGAGCTTTTATTGCAATTTCCCATGTTTTTGATGATTAATTAAAATAATGGCTTTTAAGCTTAGAAGACTATTTCACTTTAACTTTAACATCCGCAATAGCCAAAATAGCATCATCCCCACTACTGTCTCCATAAGTGTATATCTTATCGTAGTCATCTAGGTTTAGGTGTGCTTTTACTCTTAAGAGTTTTTCTTCACCGTGACAGTTTTTTGTTTTGAAGTGTCCTGTAAATTTTTTATCTTCAAACGCGAGTTCAGTACAAAGAAGTTCAACCTTATGTTTTGTAGCAAAAGGCTCTAACCAGCACCTCATAGAAGCTGAAACTATTATAACTCTATCCCCATTTTTTATGTGTTGTAAAAATTTCTCGTAGATATTTTCTCTAATAATATCATTGATTTTTGTCTCGCCATACTTTTGTGCTACTGTTTTAAACGCATCTTCGTTTATCTTGTAAAAGTAGAGTCTGAAGAGTAACTCTTTTGCATAAGAGTTGTCCATCAGTTTTGTTTTGTAGAGAAAAAATACTGGAGAAAAAAGGGCTAGTTTAAAGTAGTAAGTCGGTGTTCCAACAGCAAACTTTATGAACTCTGCGAGGGAGTCTTTTGTTGTAAGTGTGCCATCGAAGTCAAAGAGTGCTAGAGTCATTTAGCATCTTTTGTGTAGTATCTGTCATTAAAATAACACTTACCTTGTGGTAAAAAGTCTGGTATATCATAGAACTTCTTTTGCTGTATATCTAGGTAGTGAGTTTTGTACTTGTCATAGTTAAAGCCTCTACACTCTGCTACATAAAAGAGGGCATCCTCTACTTTGAAGGTATCTATCTTGACATTATCACAAACATTGTCTAAGTCACTCTTTTTTATCTCACGGTTGTTAAAGATGTAGAAGTCGGTTTCTTTGAGGGTGCGAATGTCTACAAGTTTATCATCCATACGACCAAAAATAGAGTTGCTAAATATCATCGGCATATCTTTTTTACAGTAGTAGTTAAACATGGCAGAGTTTGTGTAGCCTGTAGAGAAGAGTTTTTTATCTGCGTACTTTTCATCTAAAATCTTGCAAGTCTCTTTCATATTTGAGCTAAGAACTGCATCTTCATAGAAGTAGCTTGATTTAAACATTGCGTTTGGGAGTAGATGAAATGCTGTAAGCACTGCTAACAAGATGATGATATGTAGAGCTGTAAAAATGGCATTGTACTTGAAGAGTTTATGCAGGTACTTCTCATCCAAAAATGCAAAGAGTAAAAAGATATAGGGGATGAAGAGTATGAACCAGTGTATGCCCATAAGGTTTTTGAGTGAAACCATAAAAAATACTACAAACATTACTCCAAGTATTAGTGAGACGAGTATAAGCAGTTCATTTTTTATAAAGTTTTTTCTACTTTTATACAAAAACCAAAATGCCCATGGCGTTACGACATAGACAAGGTTAAGTAAAAAATTTGAAAATGTCTCAAAGTTATAGTGAGACTCCGTTCGAGCAAAGAAGTTAAACATGATGTTGTTCCAACAGCAGTTGTAGTTGAAGTACATATTTTGGGCGATGGCTAAAAGGACTAGGGGCATTGCTATGAGGAGTGTTTTTATGGACTTAGTTTTGTAAACACTTATGGCAAAAACAAAAAGTGAGAAGAAAAGAAAAACAGAGAAATACTTACTTAAAAACGCAGCCCCTAAAAAAAGTCCTGAGAGTAGGGCATATCTTACAGTCTGCTCTTTTTTAAGAGAGTACAAAAAGAACTGAGTTCCAAGTGTTCCAAAAAGTACAAGGGGAATGTCGTTTGTAAAAAGCGACATCAAAATATCTACAGGCGAGACTAGAAAAAGTAAAAAAAGTAGATAGGCTCTGTTTTCATCTACATAAAGCTGTGCTATCTTGTAGATGCTAAACGCGACGGTAATAGCCGCCATAAAGGAGAAAAGTCGAAAAAAGATGATGCTATCGTTAATGAAACTCATAAGGTAGATAAGCCAACCAACCATAGGTGGATGATCGTAGTAACCGCTACTTATGTGCATTGCCCACTTGATAAAGTATGCTTCATCACCCGTTAGAGGAATAAGTGCTAGGATGATGAGTTTTGCTACAAGTACAAGCCCAACAATTTTTATCTCTTTTTCGTATAGTTTAGTCATGGCTTTAGATACTCAGTTTTTTAAATACGAACTCAGGAATGTGTGTGATAATGAGCATAATGTAACGCCATATCCACTTTGTATAGAGTATGTTTTTTCCTGCTTGTTGTGCTTTGAAAATATCTTCTGCTACTTCTATAGGCTCTGCTGTGAGTTTCTGGGGTAGTGCTAAACCTTCTGTCATTTTAGTGTTTACAAAACCCGGTTTAACAGTAAGAACACTTACACTACTCTCATAAAGTCTATTTCTAAGACCACTAAGATACGCACTAAATGCAGCCTTAGCACTGCCGTAGATGTAGTTCGTTTTACGACCACGATCGCCTGCTACTGAACTTACCCCTACGATAAATCCTCGTTTTTCTTCTTCAAAGTCATTTGCAACTATGTTTAAAAGACTTACGGCTCCAGTGTAGTTGACATTTATAGTGTTAAGAGATTCATCCCAGCTTTTTTCAGCCTTATGTTGTTCTGTCATATAACCTGAAACTACTACAACGCCAAGAGGTTTCTCGCTCAAACTCTCATAGATACTCTGGTGTGTTTCGTAAGCTGTTATGTCAAGTTCTATAAGCTCTACACTTACGGATGAGCGAACTTCTAAGTCAGTTTTAAACTCTTCTAACTCGTTCACTTTTCTAGCACCAAGGTATAAGTTATATCCATTCTTCGCATAAACGCGAGCCACTTCTTTTGCTATATCACTCTTTGCTCCAACTATTAAAACGTAGCTCATATTATAATCCTAATCTTTTACTTTGTAGTGAATTAAATTTCTCACTCATATTATTCTCTTTTCTAAATTTTCTAAATTTTTCTATGTGTGGATATCCATACTCAAAAGTATCTTTACTTACTCGAACATCTTTTGTGAGGTATATGCGTCCACGACACTCTACTACTATCTCATCAAGCTCATCTAAAAGCTCAAAGAGTCCATCTTCTATCTTAAAGTCGAGTGCTAACGAGTAACCCTCTATAGGAAAAGAGAGATAGTTTTTGTTCTCTTTTCCGTAGAGTTTAAGTACTGCAAGAAAGGAGCCTTTTCCACTTTTGGAAATTTTATCTAAAATTCGTTCTAGTCCATCAAAACTAGACTCTTTTGGAAGTATAAATTGGTACTGAGTAAAACCATTTTTACCGTAAATACGGTTCCAGTTTCTAATGCTATCAAGTGGATAAAAAAAGCTGTCAAAGTGAACTTGCTGTTTGGAAATGCCATCTTGAGATTTCCAGTAGTAGAGCCAGTTAAAAGCTTTTACACTTAGGGTATTAAGAGTGAAAGAGGGAAAGTTAAAGGGGATGTTGAGTTTTGCTTTTGGTTTGTAACGTAGGTCGCCATCATCTGCAAAGTCACCAACCATAAGGAGTGACTTCCCTATGTTTTCATCTTTTGCAAGACAGTCTATCCATGCGACACTGTAAGGCAGACTACTGTACTCTTCAAATGCATCAAAAGTCTCTTTGAGGTTTTTTGTTTTTATGGTTGTTTGGTTTATATACTGAGAGTTGATTTTTTTGAGACTTATTTTTGCATCTAAGATGACACCTGTAAGACCCATTCCCCCACAAGTTGCTAGAAAAAGTTCCTCGCCTTTTTTTACTCTTTGAGTCGTGCCATCTGCTAACATGATGGTAAACTCTTCGACACATTCACTAAAACAGCCCTCTATATGATGGTTCTTGCCGTGAATGTCAGAGGCGATAGCACCACCAACAGTAATGAGCTTTGTTCCCGGTGTGACTTTTAAAAACCAACCGCGTTTAACGATTCCCTCGAGTATTTCAGAAAGTAAAACACCCGCTTGGACATGTAAAATACCTTCAGTTTCATCAAAATCTAAAAAGTAGTCATAAGGTTTTGTATGAACTAAAGTGCTACTAAGAGCACTATCTCCATAACTACGACCATTTCCATAAGCTATGAGTTCATCTGCTGTGTTTACTTGCTCTTTTAACTCTGCTTGGCTAGTAAACTTAACAACTTCATTTTCAACTTTTGGGTACATTCCCCAGCTTTGTAAACTCAAACCTTAGTCCTTAAAAACAAATTTTTTATCTAAATTATACTTGACTATGTAGCCTATGGCTAAACCTATGATAGCCCCTAAGTACTTCGCATTTTCATCTTCAAACGCATAATCAAAACCAATCTCAAAACCCCAAAAGATAAAGGTCGTAAAAACTCCCATAAGAGAGTAGAGCATAAACTTTTTGGTGTTATCTTTAGCACCTTTAGTCTCATGAAAAAAGATGTACTTTTTATCTAGTATGTATTTTAGCACTAAACCTGCGAGAGTTCCAAGAAACATGGCGAGGTAGAGAGACAAAAAACCACTATATATAAAAAAGCTCAACCACTGAAAAAAAAGGTTTACTATGGTTGATATGATAGCAAAAATGACATAACGAATCGCTATCATACGAACTTAACAATCCCCACAAAACTAATGAGCCATAAAAGAAGAGTGACTTTTATAAATGTATCTTTGAGCACTATCTTACTTGGACTACCGCTTTGTTGTTCTACAAAAGTTATCTGCATATAACGCAAAATTGCAAGGATCACAAAAAGAGTTGTGAGGTAGAGGTACTCATTTCCTAAACGAGCAATAACTGCGGGTGAAACTGTGTACTGTAAGTAGCTCACTATTACAACGCCACTCATAAGAACCATAGCTGCGTTTACAAACTCTAGGTTGTATCCATCTATGTTCTTTCGTGTCTCTTTACCCTCGATGGAGAGTAGAACATCATCTCTGCGTTTAGCTAGGGCTAGGAAGATGGCGAGTAAAAAAGTGATGATGATTATCCACATTGAGAGAGGAGTCTCAGTCACTTGTGCACCTGCGAATAAGCGCAGTACGAAACCTGTAGCGATGATGAAAATGTCAACAATAGCTATATGTTTAAGTCTGAATGAATACAAAATATTTAAGACAAAGTACATAACTAAAACTGCAAATAAAGGAGTAGAAAAGAGGTATGTGGCTATGAGTGTAGTTGATGAAAGCCCAAGAAAAATAAAGTTAGCAGTTGTAAGGGAGATAGCACCCGAGGCAAGAGGGCGATTTTTTTTAGTAGGATGTTTTTTGTCTTCTTCTATGTCCATAAAGTCGTTTAAAACATAAATACTACTCGCAAGTAGTGAGAAAAGTATAAATGCGAGAGTAGCGTTTAAAACACTCTCTTCATTGAAGTTAAATGCGAAGATAAGTGGTGCAAAAATAAAGAGGTTTTTTACATACTGGTGTGGGCGTAAAAGAGTTATAAGGTTTTTCATTTTTTCTCAATTTGTTTTGGATTGGAGACTCTGTATGTGTAGAAAATTCTATTTTTAAGGACTTTATAGGTGTCAATTAGTTCTACATTTTCATAGTATTTTTGTAGCTCTTTATCACGTTTGTTATTTCTACAAAGCACTAAACCATCTTTATGCCACTCTTTTTCATCTCGAACCATATCGTAGTAAGAGTATCTTGAGTCAATCGCCACATCAGTGTCAGGATGCTTGGGTAGATAAAACTTTATGTATGCCGCAGTAGTTAAGTGTGCTCCATAAAACTTATCTCCCTCTTTAGCATGCGTATACATTCTATTTACGACATCCTCTGTTTTATACATAAAACGCTGCAGTTCTGGGAGGTGAGTTATGAGTGCAGTTCTTACTAAGATGGTAAAAAAGAGTGCAATTACTAGACCAATCACAAAACTTTTTTTAAGTTCATACTTTTTGATAATGATGCTAAGTAAAATAGCTCCACCGATGTAAGCTGGCGCAGAGTAACTCGGTGCCATACTGACATAAAAACTTTTATAAAGAAAAAAGAGTAAAATCACTACTACACTCAGAGCTATAAAGTAAAGTTTTTCATCCTTGAAATAAAGTTTTTCTTTTACTAGATAATAAAATAAAATCCATGCAAAAACAGGACTAAAAACACCAAACTGTGAAGAGACAAACTCTAAAATAAGCCAAGGCTGTATGGTGTAAGAGTCACTTGAACCATGGTCGAGTTGAAAGAGAAAGCTAATCCACTCGTGCTGATAGTTCCAGTAGAGCATAGGTGCAACTACAAGAGTAGCAATGATACCTGAGAGATAAAGATAAGGGTTTGAAAACAGATCTCTGCGTTTGGTGAGAATAAAGATAAGAATGCTCAAAACAAGCATGATAGCTGAGTATTTACTTATCATCATCGCACCTAAAAATATACCCGCTAAAATGAAGTTAAGAAGTTTTCCCTCAAATATTGCTTTGTAAGAGTGATAAAGTGAGAGCGTCCAAAAAAGGATAAGTGGAGCATCAGGAGTGGCAAAGATATAACCAGCATGTGTTAAAAGAACAGCTGAGATGATGACTACTGCATTAAGAGCAGTTTTTTCATCACTCAGAAGTGCTGTAAGTTTATAAACATAAAGTGAAGAGATACTCATAGCAAGAACAGGTACAAGCCTCACACCCCATTCACTTTGTGAGATAAAGTTACTGAAATAGATAAGATAGGCTATCATAGGTGGGTGGTCAAAGTAACTCAGCTGTAAGTCATGACTCCACATCCAGTAGTAAGCCTCATCGCCATGGAGTGGTAAAATAGCATTGTAAAGAGTCGCAAAAATTGCTAGAATTAGAATAAGTATGTAAGCACTTTTTTGTGGCGTTTTATAAAATTTATCTAGCATATAAGAGTATAGTCCTAAAGTTTATTTCTCTTATTATACACTATAAACGATTTAAAAATATTTTTATATTATAATGTCAACACAATAAATATCCTAAAGGTCTCTTCCATTATGCAAAACAGTCTCGCCCTTTTACTCAAACAGTTTTTTCTTTTTTTCTTTTTTATCGAACTATTTAGAACTATTTTTGTAGTTTACTACTGGGATAAATTACAAGTTGTAGCACATCCTTTTAAAGAGACTCTTTTAGCATATGTAAACGCCATTAGTTTAGATGTGGCAACAGCTTCTATACTTATAGTTATTCCTTGGCTTTTACTCAATATAAACATACTTTTTAAGTCTAAAATTATAAAAATCATACTCTTTATCTATACTTGTGGAGTTATTGTGTTCTCTACATTTATCTATATCGCTGAACTCGGTATTTATAATGAGTGGGAAGAGAAACCTACATTTAAAATTTTTAACTATTTAAAACACCCTGATGAAGCTATAGCCTCAAACCCAATCATGCTAACAATAATTCTTACATTTATAATGCTTGTTGTTTTAGCCATTTTTTACAGACTTATAAAAAAGATTTTTTTAAGTTACGATGTAAAAGCCAAACGCGACTATAGAGTAGTGCTATTTTCACTTTTTATACTTCCTCTTTTTATCTTTTTAGGAGCACGGGGTGGTTGGGCTGAGATACCAATCTCTCAAAGTACAGTTTACTTCTCAAAACATAAGGTTTATAACGATATTGCTATCAGTACAGTTTATAATTTTATACATAGTATTACAGAAAATCAAGCTATCCTCAATGGAGAAAATCCCTACAAAATTACTTTGGATGATGACAAAAAAGAGACTATTTTACACGAACTAATGGCAACACCTGAGGAGTGTAAACGCGAGTCAATCCTTAGCATGGATAGGCCAAATATTGTCTTAGTGATTTGGGAGAGCCTCTCAGGTGACTTTATAAAAGATGAGAAGTACCAAAAAGTCATACCAAACATAATGAAGATGTCTCAAGAGGGTATACTTTTTACTCACACCTATTCGAGTGCAACACTTTCACATGAAGGTCTACCATCGATTTTTTCAGGCTGGCCAGCACTCGCAGGAACTTACATCACAAACCTTCCCTCAAAGTTCTACAAACTACCATTTTTAACACAAAAATTAAAAGAAAATGGCTACTCAACTGGTTTTTACTTTGGTGGACAGCTGCGTTATGGAAACTTGACATCATATATGTATGGAAATGGGTTTGACATCATACAAGAGCATAGTGATATAAATATGGACTCAGATAAAGAGGGAGTTTTAGGCTATCATGATGAGTATATGCTTGAGTATTTACTGCAAAAATCATCACAGGCAAAAGAGCCGTTTTTTAATTCACTTTTTACCCTAAGTTCACACTCACCTTATGATCAACCGATGAAAGATGTAGTAGAGTGGGGAGCTGGAGACAAAGGCTACTTAAACTCAATTTATTATACAGATAAGTCAATAGGAAAATTTATAGAAATGGCGAAAAAAGAGTCTTGGTATAAAAATACTCTGTTCATTTTTATAGCAGACCATTCACACCATACACCACAAGCATGGAGTAGAGCAGATAAAAGATGGCACCATATCCCTATGCTTTTTTACGGTGATGTAATTAAAAAAGAGTATCGTGGAAAAAATATAGATAAAATAGTCTCTCAACGCGATATAGCCGCAACACTATTATCACAGTTAAATATTTCTCATAAGGAATTTCTTTGGAGTAGAGATATTTTTTGTAAAGAGTACAAAGAAAATGCTTATATTATGAATAAAAATGGTTTTGGACTCATCACCAAAGAGGGGAGTCTAACATACGACTTAAAGGAAGATAGAGTTGTTTATAAAGATGGAAATGTAAGTGGTTTGAAGCTTAAAGGGAATGTTTATATGCAAAAACTCCTTCAAACATATTTAGATTACTAGATACTAATATTTTTTGTGGTATTATAAGGCAATTAATTAAAATTACGTAAGGCTTTTAAATGGATTTAGGTACGGTCATTGGTATAGTGTTAATCATGGTTCTTCTTTTAGGAGCTATGACTATGGGTGTTGGTGTTGGGGCATACATCGATATTCCATCTGTTTTAATCGTTGTTGGTGGTAGTATCGGGGCCCTTATGATTTCGTTTAAACCAAATCAAATGAAAGCTTTTACAAAAATTTTTATGAAAGCAATAAAGCCAGGAGAAGAAGATCCTGCTGAACTTATTAAAAAACTTGTTGAATTTGCTACTAAGGCTAGAAAAGACGGTATTTTAGCTCTTGAAGGTGAAGTGAACACTGAAGAAAATGAGTTCTTGAAAAAAGGTCTTTCAATGGCTATTGATGGAAGTGAACCGGATACTATTCGTGAACTTTTAGAAATAGAGTTAGAACAAACCAGTACACGTCATAAAATACATGGTTCGATTTTTAACCAGTGGGCAGGACTTGCTGGAGCCATGGGTATGGTTGGAACACTAATTGGTCTTGTTGCGATGCTTTTAAACATGGCAGATCCTTCAGCAATTGGTCCTTCAATGGCAGTTGCACTCCTTACAACTATGTATGGTGCTATCATTGGAAATGTTTTTGGAACACCAATTTATAATATTCTAAGTATTAGAAATGATGAAGAGTCAATGATTCGTGAAATGATTATCTCGGGTATTATGTCTATTCAGTCGGGTGATGCACCTCGTGTACTTGAAGCAAAACTTTTAGCTTACCTTGCACCTGCTGACCGCATTAGTCAGTTTGACTAAAAGAGTATAACATATGGGTAAGAAAAAATGTCCTGAATGTGAAGAGTGTCTCCCTGCTTGGCTTGCTGCATTTGGTGATCTTATGTCACTACTCCTTTGTTTCTTCGTTTTACTTCTTTCTATGAGTTCTATGGATGCCAAAAAAATATCTGAAGCGATTGGATCACTTTCAGGTGCCATGAGTGTTTTAGAAGGTGGAACACAAACTGAGATTTCAAAAAAGCGAATGCTTGAAGCAACTCCTATCGATTCGCAAGATGAGACCACTGAAGCTGTAAATCGTGTCCAAGAAGCCGCGAGTGATGCAAATGAGATGATGGAACAGACTCAGGGACCATCTATTACAGTTGAAGAGGCTGAAGAGGGCTTTGTTATAGAACTTCCAGCCGCACTTCTTTTTAAACCTGGTAGTGCAACTATCGAGAACCAAGATGCTCTACTATTTTTAAAGAGAATCGCACTCATCATAGAAGAGTTACCAAATAAAATGGAAGTAAGTGTTCAAGGACATACCGATACAGGAAATCCTAGTGCAAGTAGCCCTTTTAAAGATAACTGGGAACTCTCAACAGCACGGGCTATATCTGTTTTACATGAACTCCTTCTTGATGGTGTAGAACCTAAACGTATTAGTGCCTCAGGTTATGCTGAGTTTAGACCAGTAGCTACAAATGCAACAAAAAGTGGACGTGAAAAGAATCGTAGGGTTGAACTTCATTTTTATGGTATGAAAAGTGACAAAGATACAAAAATTAATATGTCAGTTTTAGATAAGGCATCAATTAAATAATGTTAAAAGTAGTAATTCTCGTTCTTTTAATGGTAACTTTAGGCCTTGGGGCGGAAACTGTTCCTATTCCGACAATGAACTTTAGCCTCTCAGCTCCAGACACTCCAAAACAGTTAGTATCGTCTTTAAATGTTCTTGTTGTTCTTACTTTACTAGTTTTAGCACCATCTATGGTTTTAGCAATGACAACCTTTACACGTTTTGTTATAGTTTTTGGTTTTTTACGCCAGGCTATGGGTACACAGCAAGTTCCACCAACACAGATTTTAATAATGCTTGCGATGATACTTACTTTTTTTGTGATGGAACCAGTTGGAACTAAGGCATATGAGGCAGGAATAAAACCCTATATAGCTGAGGAGATAGGTTACGAAGAGGCTTATGCAAAAACAACACTGCCTCTAAAAAACTTTATGATAAGAAATACTAGAGAGAAAGATTTAGCACTTTTTTTTCGCATAAGAAAAATGGAAAATCCACAGAGTGTAGCTGATGTACCTCTCTCAATAGTAGTTCCAGCATTTGTAATTAGTGAGATAAAAACAGCCTTTGAGATAGGTTTTTTGATTTTCTTACCATTTTTAGTTATAGATATGGTTGTCGCATCCATTCTGATGTCTATGGGTATGATGATGCTTCCACCTGTTATGATATCTCTGCCCTTTAAGATACTTGTTTTTATACTAATAGATGGGTGGAGTCTGCTTATAGGTAATTTAGTAGCTTCAATAAAGTAGGAGAAATATTTAATAATGAATTGTAAACATTTTGGTGAATGTGGTGCTTGTATCGTGTATGAAAATGGATATGAAGGCCAACTTAAAGATAAAATTAACTTAAACAAAGAGCGCTTTTCTCATTTTTATGATGGAAAGATGAGTGTTTTTGAATCCCCCGATCAAAACTATCGTTCTCGTAGTGAGTTTAAACTGTGGCATGATGGTGATGAAATACGATATGCGATGAATAATGCGAGTAAAAATGGTGTAGTTTTTGTAGAGGAGTGTCCTCAAGTAAATAAATATATTTCAGAGCTTATGCCAAAACTACTAAAAAGTATTAAAGAAGCAGAAATAGGCTTTAAACTCTTTGGCATAGATTTTTTAAGTTCAAGTTCTGGAGAGATTGTTATCTCGATGTTATATCATCGACGACTCGATGATGTTTGGGAAGTAAAAGCAAAAGAGATAGCACAAAGTTTAGGTATTTATATAATTGGGCGTAGTCGCAAACAAAAAGTTATTATTGGACAAGATTATATTACTGAAACATTGTGCATAAAGGATAGAGAGTATGCTTTTCATCATATAGAAAATAGTTTTACACAACCAAATGCTAGAGTAAATGAAGATATGGTCACTTGGGCTATGGAGCAGTACTCTAGCGCTAGTGGTGATTTACTTGAACTCTACTGTGGTGCAGGAAATTTTACCATTCCTTTTGCTACTATTTTTGATAAAATTTTAGCAACAGAGATCTCGAAGTCTTCTATAAATGCAGCTAAAGCAAATATGAAACTCAATAATGTTCAAAATATTGAGTTTGTTCGTATGGCTGTAGAAGAGTTTGTTGATGCACTTGATGGTGGAAGAGAGTATCGCCGTATGAGAGAGATAGATATTAATAAATATAATATAAATAGTATCTTTGTTGACCCACCTAGAAGTGGTATGGACATAGACTCATGCCTCTTTGCATCGCGTTATGAACACATAGTATATATCTCATGTAACCCTGAGAGTTTAGTAAGAGATTTAGATATACTTACGCGAACACACACTGTAGTTGAGATGGCACTGTTTGATCAGTTTCCCTATACTCATCATGTTGAAATGGGTGTCAAACTTCTAAAAAAAGGTTTTTGATGAAACAGCTCTTTACATTTTTCATTCTCTGCTTTACTCTGTTAAATGCAGATGAAGTACAAAGAATAGAGTCCATAGTAAATGATATAAGTAAACTAAGAAGTGACTATACTCGAGTACAAAGTAGTTTAGTAGAAATGGAAGTTCGACTTGAAGAGGAAAAAGAACAAAACAAAATCTTCCAGCAAGAGGTAAAACTTTATAAAAATCAGATTTTATCTTTGAAAAATGAGATAAAAAGTTTAAATAATGCCATAAAACTCAAAGAAAAAGAGAAAATAGTAGAAAAAGTAATAAAAAAAATAGTCGTCGTCGAAAAATGTTTGAATAAACAAACTATTACTGAAGATAATAAGTTTCCATCTTTACTTATGAAAGAGCAGTATAAAACAGATGCACCTGATGATATCGCTTACTCATATAGAGTTAAAAGAGATGCTCCTATATATGATAGTATCGATGGTTTAGAGATAGATGAGTGGGAAAAAATGACCTCTTTTACTTCCAATGAAAGAACGAAGCAGTGGATAAAAATAACGGGATATTTTGTAAACAAAGTGTGGAGAGCATCTGTAAAAGATATGTGGATAAAAAGTAGTGATGCTTTAAAGCGAGATAGATAGAGTATGAAAAAAATATTAATTATTAGTGGTGGAAAAGTAGGAACACACTTTATACAAAGAGTAAGTGAAACATACACTAATGAAAATATTTACTATATTGTTCAAACAAAAGCTACACTCTTTGAAGATGTGAATCCGGCACGTTTTAAGTTTTATGAGTTTGATCCAACAAGTTTGTATAAACTGTCTAATCTTTTAAAGATGGAGTTTATACAAGTTTTTATTGCGATGGACTCACAAATTGATGTTGAAAATACAATAAAAAATATCAGAACAATTAAAAAGCAACTCAGAGTTATAGTCTTAAACCAATGGAAAATGCAAAATGAAGATGCAAATATAGAGTTAGTAAATGTAAATGAGCTTGTAGCTTCTAGACTTTTAGATTATCTTCCAAATGTCCCAGTTATCGCTCAAAATGTGGGTATAGGTGAGGGTGAAATAATGGAAGTTCTTGTTCCTTTTGGAAGCTCATTTGTTTACAGACATATAGGTGCAATCGAGCAAAAAAATTGGCGTATTGTTGCCATCTATCGTAACCGTAAACTTATAATGCCCTCGAGACGAAAGATGATTCAGCCAAATGATTTACTAGTTTTAGTAGGTGAACCACCTGTTTTAAAATCAGTTTATCGTTCTATTAAACGCGAGTTAGGACAGTTTCCTGCACCTTTTGGCTCAAATATTTTGCTATATATAGATATGAATATTGTTAATCATAACACGATAAAAGAGTCGATACGGCGTTCAGTATATGCACATAGGCAATTTAAACATGATCTTATCATTAAAGTCACAAACCCCTCAAATATTGAGATACTGCAGTATATTAAAAGCCTAAGAAGTATAAATGTAATTATTGATATTGATTACGACAGCCATAATTTAAAAGAGATATTTCATAAAGAAATCAAGTTGTATCATGTCGGACTTGTTATTATTTCAAAAGAGATGTTTAGTGACTATTATGTCAGAAAAGCCATGTATGAGGCTCATGTTCCAGTACTAAAACTCTCAGATAGAAGTTTTTCAACTCTCAAAGACGCAGCACTGATACTCTCAAATAATAAAGATCTGGAAAAAATTTCTGCTACTATCTTTGATATCTCTGAGCAGATGAATTTTAAGATAGAGATTTATAACTATATGCATGAAAATCAAGATGAAAAAGAGCAGGTAATTGAGCACTATAATAACCTCTCTACAATTTTTTCTAAAAGTATAAAAGTGCATAAAGAAAATGAAAATCCGATCTCTAAGTTAAAACAAAAAGAGAACTTTATTCAACTCCTTCCCTTTACAAGAAAACTCACATCACGGCGTATATATTCACTCTTTTCAACAGATAGTGAGAAGCTTTACTACAAGTTAGATGATTATCATCAAATCTTTATTCCGGTGCAACTCTAATTTAGCAAATTATTAGCTTTTTTTGAGTATTATCTATTAGACTTCTTGCATGACCCAGAGACCTCTCAGCACAATAGAGAGAGTTTTAATCAAGGCAGATGTTCTTCATCATAGCCATAGCTAAGATGAAGGTTGTCTAACGAAGAGTAAAACTCTCTCTATTATGCCCGTAGGGAGGGCTAAAAAGTAGCAATCTAGCACAGAAAAATGTTTTATCCGTAGCTTTGGCTATGCATAAAAATTTGTTTTGCACTATCTTACCACTTTTTAGCCCTCTGAGAGGTCTCTGGGTCATGCAAGAAGTCTATCATATAAAATTATGGATAAATTATGCAAGTAAACATAGCACTCAAGCAAGTAGTAGACAACTCATATGACATTACAATAGATACAATTAAACCTGTTCATTTTGATACAAAAGTAGCGATTGTTACTAATCCTAAAGTTGCCGGACTGCATTTAGCTTATCTTCTTTCCAAAGTTACTGCAAAAGAGCTTTATATTATCACAGTGCCTGATGGTGAAGAGTATAAAAACCAAGATTCAATCAATATTATTCTTGAGTCATTATTTAACCATAAGTTTAATCGAAAGTCTATGCTTATTGCCTTTGGTGGTGGTGTGATTGGCGATATGACCGGATATGCTGCAAGTATTTATCAACGCGGTATCAACTTTGTGCAAATACCAACTACGCTTCTATCTCAAGTAGATGCGAGTGTGGGTGGTAAAACAGGAATGAATAATAGCTATGGAAAAAATCTCATAGGTGCTTTTCATCAGCCTAAGGCTGTTTTAATCGATCCATCTTTTTTACGAACACTTCCTTCTAGAGAGTTTGCTGCAGGTGTTGCAGAGGTAGTGAAAATGGCTGTTACTTTTAACAAAGAGTTCTTCTCATTTTTAGAAACAGCAGATTTGACTGATTCGGATGTGCTAGGAGAGGCTATTAAACAAGCTGTACAGACTAAAGCATCTGTTGTAGCACAAGATGAAAAAGAGCAGGGTATACGAGCTGCACTTAACTATGGACATACTTTTGGACATGTTATAGAAAATGAAACAAAATATAAAAAGTATTTGCATGGTGAAGCTGTAGCAATTGGTATGGTAATGGCGAACGACACTGCGGTTAAAATGGGACTCATGAGTAGCGATGAAGCACAGAGAGTTAAAAAACTACTTCAAAAGTATTCACTTCCTACATCGTACACTGTTCTTGATGCAGATAGTTTTTATGAGACTTTCTTTTTGGATAAGAAAAGTTCTGATGCTAGTATTACTTTTATATTGCCTGTAGGGATTGGTGCTGTAAAGATAACAGATGCTTGCGAAAAGTCTCTTGTTATATCAGTACTTGATAAGTTTGGAGTGAATTAATGAAGATGAATTTTTTTCTTTTTTTCTTTTTTCTTTTCAATGTTTCTGTATTTGCACTAGAGAGTACAAAAGTAGTAACTGCAGATGCACAACTTAAAGAAGTGCAAGCGACACAACTCGAAGCATTAAATAGAAGTAAAATTCTAGAGTATGAAAAACAGCTACGTGAGTTTGAAAAAGAGATTCCTAAAGAGAACACTTGGATCAAAAGTTATGCATCATATCTGACTTCACTTAAAGTGCGAACGACTTTAGCAAAGATAGAAAAGCGTATTGAACACCTGCGTAAATATGCCAAAAGCATAAGTGATAGAGATGAGTTGAATGGACTTATCTCTAAACAAAATATCTTAACATCAGAGATAGAGAAGTTAAAAGGGAAAAATGATGCACCTTTTGCTAACCTAATAACACCTCCTGCTATTGGTGAAGTAGAAAAAGTAACAAATCCTTTTGATATTTTTACAGGTTTTTCTGTAATTAAAAACCTTACTATGAATTTTGAAGAGTATAAACTTAAACGCGATAGTTTGATGAAAATTATAGAGCTTTTGAGTAAAGAACATGATATCTATAAAGAACTCGAAATTTTAGATCCAAGTGGAAAGTATACCGAGACTAAAAAGTTTAAACAGATTCAGTTAGATAGATTTAAAACTGCACTCGACACAATAAACGCGACACTAGATGTATACCAGAAGAGATTAGAGATTGTTGAGATTAGTATAAACAAGGGTATAGAAAAACAAGTATATAGACTGATGAAAATTGGGACAGTTGTTTTAGTAGTATTTCTCATCTTTTTTCTACTCAAACTAGTTGTGAAAAAATATATTACAGATCATGAACGATTTTATATGGCAAATAAAATCATTACTTTTACAAACTTTACCTTTATTATTCTTATCATCTTTTTTAACTATATTGAAAATGCTAGTTATTTAGTAACTATCTTAGGTTTTGCCTCTGCTGGTATTGCCATTGCCATGAAAGATTGGTTTATGTCTATACTTGGATGGCTTGTCATAGTCTTTGGTGGGAGTATTCATGTAGGTGATAGAATTCGTGTAGATATGGATGGAATGCAATATGTAGGTGATGTTATGGATATCTCACTTTTGCGTATGACTATTATGGAAGATATAACACTTACTTCTATTATGCATAACCGTAGAGCTGGACGAATTATATTTATACCTAACAACTATGTATTTACTCGTATGATTTCAAACTATACACATAACTCTCTCAAAACAGTTTGGGATGGTGTGAAAATTACGATTACTTTTGATTCTAATCATAAAAAAGCGATGCATATTGCTAAGATGATTAGTAAAAAGTTTTCTAAGGGTTATACTGATATAACAAGAAAACAGTTAAACAAATTGCGCCAACACTATAGTCTTAAAAACACAAATGTTGAACCAAGGATATTTTCTTTCATTAACGATAATGGTATGGATATAGAAGCATGGTATCTCACAAATGCATATGCAACACTTACACTAAGAAGTGTAATATCAACTGAAATAGTTGATGCTTTTAATCAAGAAGATGATATTACTATAGCATACCCTACACAAAAACTTTATGTAGAAGGTGGAAAAATGTCACCTCCTTTTGAAGAAAATGAGAAGATGAGTTAGATGAAAAAAAAAGTATTTTTTAAGACATTTGGTTGTCGAACAAACATTTATGATTCACAAGTGATGATGTCTTCTATGAAAGATTACGAAGTTACACTTAACGAGTCTGAGGCTGATGCTATAGTTATAAACTCTTGTACTGTTACTAATGGGGCAGATACACATGTTCGTTCTTATATCTCAGGTGTTGAAAAAGAGGGAAGTGGTGCTAAGCTTTTTCTTACAGGTTGTGGGGCACATACTAAGGGTGAGTCACTTTTAAAAGAGGGGCGTATTCATGGTGTTTTTGGACAGAGTGAAAAAGAGAAGATAGATACTCTTTTAAAAAGAGAGGAAGCTTTTTATGATCCAGGTGATTTAAACCATATAGATGATGTTATCGTAGACTCATTTATTGGTAAAAGCCGTGCCTTTATCAAAATACAAGAGGGGTGTAATTTTCGTTGTTCTTACTGTATCATTCCCTTTGTTCGTGGTGATGCTAGAAGTATGAGTGAAGAGAAAATTTTAGAGCAGGTATCGCGTTTAGCCCTTAATGGCTTTGGTGAGTTTATCTTAACGGGAACAAATGTTGGCTCGTATGGACAAGATACAAAAACATCTTTAGTCAAACTGATGAAAAAAATGTCTTCTATTCGTGGTGTTCGTAGAATTCGTCTTGGAAGTGTAGAACCTATACAGATTACAGATGAGTTTAAAGAGATTTTAGGTGAGCCTTGGATGGCTAAGCATATGCATATAGCCCTACAACATACTGCTCCTAAAATGCTAAAAATTATGAATAGACGTAATGTATATAAACAAGATAAAGAGCTTTTTGAACTATTGCGTGAAAAAGGCTATGCTATAGGAACTGACTTTATAACAGGACATCCAGGAGAGAGTGAAGAGCTTTGGAGTGAAGCGATGATAAATGCTAGAGACTTACCACTCACACACCTTCATGCTTTTACCTACTCTAAACGCGATGGAACAGCCTCTGCAACTATGAAACCTGAAGTAAATGGTAAAGTAGCCAAACAGAGACTTCATGAGATTCAAGATCTTATAGATATGAAAAACTATGAGTTTAGAAAAGCACTTAAAGGTGAACTTGAAGTACTCATAGAGTCAAAAAAAGATGGTCTCTATCATGGGATTGATCAGTACTTTAACAAAATAATAGTAAATTCAAAAGAGGACCTAATCGGTAACTGGATTAACATTTCTAAGTACGAAGTAAAAAAGGAGAGTAATTATGCCAACATCTAAGTCAAATAGAATAGCTATTTATCTCTCTGCTTTTATTATTATAGTTCTTGTTCTTTTTGCAGTTCTTAGAGATAATGCAGCGTTTATTACACTCTCTAAAGCAAATGAAATTTTAGCAGATAGAAGTGTACAAAAAGTTATTGTCTCAAAGGAGTATGTCTATTTAAAAACTTCTCAGGGACTTTTTAAAATTGCTTCTTCTCAGGTGACTCCTAGAATGTTTGTTGATTATAAAGTCGAGGTAGGTAACGAGTCTAATATCCTTATTTATATTTTATTTATGATTCTATTTTTAGGTTTAGGATCATTTATTTTTCGTTTATGGCAAAAAAAAGAGGGTGTTTCATTTAGTTTTAATGGCCTAGAAAAATCAACTCAAAGTCAAACACCTTCTTCAAACTCAGAATCACTTCAAGCTACTAAAAGTGATGTGAGTTTTGATGATATTGGCGGAATTAGTGATGTTAAAATTGAGCTTGAAGAGATTATAGATTTTATGAGAAACCCTAAACGCTATAAAAACTTTGGTGCTCGTATGCCTCGTGGTGTTTTACTTGTTGGCCCTCCTGGTGTTGGTAAAACTATGATAGCAAAAGCTGTTGCAAATGCGGCAGATGTTCCTTTTTACTATCAAAGTGGTGCTTCTTTTGTGCAGATATATGTTGGCATGGGTGCTAAACGTGTTCATGAACTCTTCTCAGCTGCAAAAAAAAATGCACCGAGTATTATATTTATCGATGAGATAGATGCTGTGGGTAAGAAACGCGGTGGAGAGAGAAGTGATGAGCGAGAGGGAACACTTAACCAACTTCTAACCGAGATGGATGGGTTTGAGGGTTCGAGTGGCGTTATAGTAGTAGCTGCTACAAACAAGATAGAAGTTTTAGATGAAGCACTTCTTCGTGCTGGGCGTTTTGATAGACGTATATTTGTAGAACTTCCAACAAAACGCGAACGAGAATCTATACTGAATAAATACCTTACCAAAGTACCAAACAAGGTAGATGTCGCAATAGTTGCAAATATGACAGTTGGCTTTAATGGTGCGGCATTAGCAGCACTTGTTAATGAAGCCGCTCTTCTCTCTCTTCGTCAGAACTCTTTTCAAGTCACCATAGAGCATTTCCATGATGTCAAAGATAAAGTGATGTTTGGAAAGAAAAAACTTCAGATGTTAAATGATAAACAAAAAGCTTTTCGCATAACATATCAAGCTGCAAAAGTAGCAGTTGCAACATACTTTGATATACCTTTTGAGAAGTTAATGCTCTCAAATGAAAAACTCACACCCGCTACAAATGAGCCTTTTATCAAACAAGAGCTTCAGGCCCGTATACAGATGCTTTTAGCGGGTACTGTTGCGTGTGATATTAAGTATGGGGAACACTCAAGTAGTGTTGTTAGTGATCTTAGTGAGGCAAAAGAGACAGTGGAGAAAATGTGCCAAGAGTATGGCATGGGCTCAGTACTACTTCCTGAGAAAAATGAATCAAATCTTATGTTAGAAAACCTCTATAAAGAGTGTAAAACATTACTTCTCTCTATGTATACTCCTTTACAAAGTATAGAGGCTATTTTACTAGAGAGAGAAAGTATCTCTAAATCAGATGTAAGAAAGTTGTTAAATGAAGTTTTATAGCGGATTTTCACTCAAAAATGAAGCATTTCTTTTTGAAGCTTTTTTAAAAAGTGGTGATTATACTGTCAGTGGTTTTAGTTATGGGTCTATTAAAGCTTTAAAGTATGCTCAAGAAGAAGTTAACAAGGGCAAAAGAATAGATACTTTACAACTTCTCTCCCCAGTATTTTTTCAAACACAGGGTGGAAAGTTTCATCGTGTGCAGATGCTCGCTTATACTAAAGATAGAAAAAAGTATATGCAAAATTTTATAAAGAGTTGTTTTTTACCGTATGAACAAAAAGAACTTGAGTTTACAAAAACATCAAAAGAAGAACTTGAAGAACTTTTAGAGTACGAGTGGAGTATACCAGACCTTTTAGAACTACAAAGTAAAGGTGTAAAGATAGAAGTATATTTAGGCTCTAAAGATGCAATCATAGATGTAGAAGAGGCAAGAAAACTTTTTTTAGATGTAGCAACTGTTACATATATAAAAGAAGCAAACCACTTTTTACAGTTGTCATAAAAAGAGTTTTTTGTGAATAGTAAAATATTATAAATTAAAGGAGTAGTGAAAATGAGTGAAATTAAAATAGGTGTTGTAACAGCAAGTGATAGAGCTAGTAAGGGTATATATGAAGATATAAGTGGAGTGGCTATTCAAGATACTATGAAAGATTACCTTAAAAGTGAATTTGAAATAGTATATAGATGTATTCCAGATGAGCAAGATATTTTAGAAAAAACTATGAAAGAGTTATGTGATGAGGAGGGGTGTTGTTTAGTCGTGACAACGGGAGGAACAGGTCCAGCTCTACGTGATGTAACACCTGAGGCAACTGAGAATGTATGCGAGAAGATGATGCCAGGTTTTGGTGAGCTTATGCGTCAGGTAAGCTTACAGTATGTTCCTACTGCTATTCTTTCACGCCAAACAGCAGGTATAAGAGGAAAGTCACTTATCATAAATCTTCCGGGAAAACCAAAGTCTATTCGTGAGTGTTTAGATGCAGTTTTTCCAGCTGTTCCTTACTGTATAGACCTTATTGAAGGTCCATTTATTCAGACTAATGAAGATGTCATAAAGGCATTTAGACCAAAGACAAAGTAAGTACTTTTAATTCTCTAACTTACGTCTCCATGAGCTATATGTAGAGTAAGAAGGGTTTCCCTCAACCATCTTGTCATAAGCATGTTGATAACTACAGTTGTTCTTCTGCTTATACTCTTTTAGTACCTCTACAAGCATCTCTTTATCTTTTTGTTTATATGTTCCGTTTAATGATTTGACTAAATTTATAGCTTCTATATGCATACTCATATCCATAATAATCCTTTTGTCTTAAATGTTTTGCATTGTATTAAATTTAGACTTAATTGAATATTTAGTGTGAAGATGGTATATTCTTCAAATTAAAATAAAGGAAGAGAATATGCCAAGTAAAGAGTACTTAGAAGAAAAAGCAAAAAGAGAACAGGAGAATGCAAGTAGTGGAAAAATTATTGCAGCTACTTTCATTATCTGTTTTATAGCAGCAGCTACATATATCGTGCTGTTCAGTAAGTAGGACTAAAAGAGAAATTTACAAGTATTTTAGCGAGTAAAGTTGGGAGTCCTTAGTGTTGAAAAATTAAATTGCTAAGCGAATTCCTACAGGACAGTGGTCTGAGCCTGTGATATAGTCTAAGATAAATGCATCTTCAAGAGATTCACATAAATCTTCACTTATAAAGAAGTAGTCTATTCTCCAGCCTACATTTTTGACTCTTGCACTTGAACGGTAGCTCCACCAGCTATATCGGTCAGCTTCATCACCATTTACATATCTAAAAGTATCTACATAACCATGATCAAGGAGTTTATCTATCCATTCTCTCTCAATTGGTAAAAACCCTGATGTTTTGGAGTTTGCTTTTGGATTTTTGAGGTCTATTTCTTTGTGTGCAGTATTTACATCTCCACAAATTACTATGCTTTTTCCCTCTTCTCTTAACTTCTCACAGTGAGTAAGTAAATCATCATAAAATTTCATCTTATACTCAAGTCTCTCTTGGTTTTTTTGACCATTTGGAAAGTAGATGTTAAAGAGGACTATATCATCGTAGTGAGTCTCAACTATACGACCTTCATGCATAGTGTCAATGTGATGATCAGTAGAATTAAAGTCAGACTTTAACATAGAAAAAGTGGCAGTACCACTGTAGCCTTTTTTATCTGCTGAGTTTACAGTGAGCTCTTCATACTCTTTATCAAAAAGACCATCAGGTATCTGCTCAGGAAGTGCTTTTATCTCTTGGAGACAAAGTATATCAGTATCTCTTTCATCTATCCATTTAAGTGCTTCTTTTGTGTGCACAGCACGGATTCCATTAACATTCCACGAGATTATTTCTATTGAGTCTGACATATTATTTCCATTATTAAGATTATTTTAGAGAGTATAAAAGTTGAAGGTTTCCCGCAAAAGCGGGAAGGGGAGAGGAGACTATACGAAGTCAACCTTAGTAAGGTGGTGCTTCATACCTAATGTTTCAGGTGGACAACCAAGTGCCAAACCTATCATCTGTTGCATATGAAGAACAGGAAGTGAAACTTCACGTCCTATAGCATGCGATGCATGTCCTGTTTGTGTGTCAAGTTTAAGGTGACATAGTGGACATGGAGTAACCATCCAGTCTGCATTACCATCCATTGCACCGGCGATTGCATTACCCGTTAAAGT
This sequence comes from Sulfurimonas sp. SAG-AH-194-L11, assembly GCF_029215995.1. GTDB lineage: Bacteria > Campylobacterota > Campylobacteria > Campylobacterales > Sulfurimonadaceae > Sulfurimonas. Next base: position 40,270 of record NZ_JAEMVB010000009.1, on the reverse strand, counting down.
AGCTGCAACTTTTGGTGACTGAAGCTCTGCATGGAAACCACAACATTTATTCTTCTCTTCATAGTCAACACTTACGCCACCACATGCGATGATTAAATCATCTAATGAAGTAGGGTTGTAAGGGTTTTCCGGAGTATCATGAGTTTCATTTTGAAGCTCTGAGGGACGGATGTTATGACAACCATAAAAAGGTGCGATATTGAACTGACTTAAAGGAGTAGTAACCATTTCTTTAATTTTATCAAGACCGATATCATCAATGATAGCATATAAGAAGTGAGTGATTTTTGATGTACCTGCATAGACTAAACCAACTTCTTGAAGTTTTTCATTTACTCTTGCTTTTAACTCTGCATTGTTATCAAGACGGTGCTTAGTCATTGCAGTGTTAAGTTGACAAGTATTACAGATAGTAACCATAGTCAGACCATGCTTTTCTGCATAAGCGATATTTCTAGCATTTAAAACTAGAGATAAAAAGTCATCATAATCTTGTAAGTGAGAAGCTCCACAACATGAAGCTTCTGTTAGTTCTACAAGTTCTATACCAAGTTTATCTGCTACAGCCATTGTAGACATCATTTGCTCAGGAGTACTCTGTTTAGCAGTACATCCTGTAAAAAGTGCGTATTTTAATTTTCCCATTTGTCTACTCCTAGAACTTTGCAGTTGATGAAGATTTTACAAGTTTTTGTATCTCATCAAGGTTATCTGATTTTGTAATGCCCCATGGCGGAACAATTTTACCTTTACTAAACATTTTAAGTGCAACTGGTACATGTTTTACGATTCCAGCTAACTCAGAGTATAGTACTAAGCCACCCTCATCAAGAACACCATTATGTTTGATTGATTTTACAAAACCAACTGCATGGCGTGTTGCGATGTTTGAGTCTGCTTGACCTGATTGGAAAAGCATATTGTGTAATTTACCAATCTTTTCAATAGGGTTAATCTCTTTTGGACATGCTTCTGCACACTCAAAACATTTTACACAGTCCCAAACACCTGAACCCATCTGGTTCACATCTGTAAGTCTTGACTCATTACCATCACGAACATCAGCTTCAAATCTATAAGCTGCTGCAAATGCAGCAGGACCCATAAATGCATCGCTTATCTCAACAACAGGACAAGCATAGTGACAAGCACCACACTGAATACATAAGTCAGCTTCATCTAGTGCATTTGCCTCAGCCGGAGAGACTAGGTTCTCAAGTGTTGGATTTTCATCAATTTCTGCATCTAAGAAAGGTGTAACTTGTTCATGCTTTTCCCAAAAGTCAGCTTTATCAATAATCATATCTTTGATAGCACGTTTTTTACTGAGTGGCTCTATTGTAAGTTCGTTACCAAAAATTTTAATCATCTCAGTCATAGACTCTTTACAAGCAAGAGTTGAACGACCATTTACTTTGATAGCACATGTTCCACAGATACCGTGACGACAAGATCTTCTATATGAAAAACTTCCATCATGGTCCCATTTGATTCTATTTAAGATGTCTAAAACAACTTCTTCAGAAGTGACATCCATAGAGTAATCTTCATAATATGGAAGATAGTCTTCATCAGCATTAAAACGAAATACTTTAAAGTTTACTTTTTGTGTAGTTATTTTATTTGTACTCATAAGTTTTCTCTTCCTCTTTTAGTAAGTTCTAGCTCTAAGTTCATGTTTGCCTAAAACAACATCCATGTACTCCAGTTTGATGTTACCATCTTTATCCATATATGCCATTGTGTGCTTTAAGAAGTCATCATCATTACGAGTATCAAAATCTTCTCTAAAGTGAGCACCACGACTCTCATTTCTAGCAATAGCAGACTCAACGATAAACATCGCATAATCAAGCATATGTCCAAATTCTAAGGCTTCTTGAAGCTCAGTGTTAAAGACTTTTGACTTATCTTTGATGCGAATGTTTTTATAGCGAGCACGAAGTTCTTTAACTTTAGCGATAACTATATCGAGTGTCTCTTTACTTCTAAAAGCTCCTGCATTTGTAGTCATACTTTGCTGTAACTCTTCTCTAAGAGTTGGAACTTTTTCTGAACCATTGTTTGTTAAAACCCAGTTGATTTCTTCTACTGCAGTTGCTGCATCATCTTGAGTTGCCTCGCGTAGTTCAATACCATCAATTTCAGAAGCCATTGTTTTACCAACATAACGACCAAAAAGAAGTGCTTCAAGAACAGAGTTTGCACCGAGACGGTTTGCACCGTGAACAGATACACAAGAACACTCACCAGCTGCATAAAAACCTTCTACAAGTTCGTCATTATTTAGGCGAACATTACCAGCTATGTTTACTGGAATACCACCCATAGAGTAGTGTGCAGTCGCAGAGATAAGAATAGGCTCTTTAATCATATCGAGACCTAAGAAAGTAATAGCAAGTTCACGAAGTTCAGGAAGTCTTTCCATAATGAGTTCTTTACCTAAGTGTGTTACATCGATATACACAGCATCTTTTCTTGGCCCAACACCACGACCTTCACGAATCTCATTTAAAATAGCACGTGCAACAACATCACGAGATGCTAACTCCATCGCATTTGGAGCATATTTTTCCATGAAACGTTCACCTTCTGAGTTGAGAAGACGTCCACCTTCACCACGAGCTGCTTCAGAGATGAGAACACCATTTCCTGAAAGACCTGATGGGTGAAATTGTACAAATTCCATATCTTCTAAAGGAAGACCATGACGAGCAACGATTGAGAGTCCATCACCAGTATTTGCATGTGCGTTTGAGTTGATTTTATATGTACGAGCATATCCACCAGTTGCAAACATTACAGACTTAGCATTAAAAATAGCCATTTGCATATCGCGGATATTAAAAGCGATAACACCTGAAACTTTTCCATCTTTATAGATGATGTCTGCTGCATACCACTCATCCCAAAATTTTACACCTATACGAGCTGCTTGTTCGTATATAGTTTGTAAAAGTGTAAGACCTGTTCTATCTTTTGCATAACAAGCACGTGGAGAAGATTGTCCACCAAAAGGACGTTGAGCAATTTTTCCATCAGGAGTACGACTAAACGCAGCACCCATTTTTTCAACCCAACGGATTGTCTCTGGTGCATTTGAGCACATAAACTCAACAGCATCTTGATCTGCTAAATAGTCAGAACCTTTAACTGTATCGAACTCGTGAAGCTCAACGCTATCTTCATCACTAAACGCTGCATTAATTCCACCTTGTGCCGCACCAGAATGACTTCTTAGTGGGTGTAGCTTCGTAATAACAGCAACTTTTTTACCTGCACTTTGTAACTCTCTTGCTGCTGCACAACCCGCAAGGCCTGCACCAACAACAATAGCATCGTAAGTATAAATAGGAATACTCATTAAATTTCCTTAAAATTAGAACTAATTATAAGCTTGATTATATCGCAAAAAATTATATGAAAGTTTAAATGTGGCATAAAAGGGGGTTTCTTGAAAAAAAGTTACTATTTGAGACATATATTTTACATATGTCTCTCTGCCATATCCCTAGTTTGTAAGATTCTGTTAGTACCTGTTGATTTTGCATACTGAAGTATCTCTTTGGCTTGACGATTTGCCTCATCAAGGTTAGTATTGTTTGGTTTGATGATGAATCCACCACTCACAGTAATAACAATTGGTCCTCTATCTGTAGTTTTAAACTTAAGTTCTTCAATACTTTGACGAATAAGCTCCACATCTTTAAAGGATTGCTCTTTAGAAACACGAGATAGTATGAGAGTAAATTGATTATAGTCAGTTCTTGCAATGACATCTATGGCTTGCTCATGTAAAGAGATAGTATAGGCAATTTTTTTAAGAATATTTTGTGTCATCTCTTGAGAAAAGGCACGTTTGCTTTTAGAAAAATTATCTATCTCTATCACAGTTACAGAAGTAAAGTTACTATCTTTTAGATTTTTTTTGTTTGAGTATGAGTTAAGCATCCCTTTGTTGTTGTTAATACCTGTAACGGGATCAATCATACTAGGGTTATCAGTTGTTACATTTTTTCTATTCATTCTCATCGAGATAGCGTCTACTTCAAGTGTGTATATGTCGTGCTCTATTTTACTTTTATCAACCTGATATAAATACTCAATATCTTTGTAAATAGAAAAGAGTTTTTTTCTATACCATAGAGTTGCAAGGAGTATTAAGATAAATAAAATAATGGTAGCAACTTTGATGATGTTAAATTTCTTTTGACTGTACTCAATATTTTTAATAAGCATATTGTTTATGTGTTGCGTTATATTTGCAAAGGCAGTTGCAAGCTCTTTTTGCGCTAAAGTACGAGTCTCTTGATCTTTTGTATCTACATAAAAACTATGTGCTGCATTATTAAATGCAGTAGTGAGTCTTGAGAGTTTATCTAAGTCAGTAAGATACTCTTTAGAGTTGGAAAATATATATTTATCTGAATAATCATATTTATAAATATTTCTCAGTTTATCAATCTCTTGGTGTAGTTGAGTACTTTTACCATTAAACTGAATAAGTGCAAGCTCAATATCATCTTTTTTAAGTGTAGTCAAAGAACTAATAATCATCTTCTGTTTATTGAGATTATTAACCTTTTCAAAAGAGAGTTGTTGCTCTAGTGTGAGCATCATTGCAATAAAAGAAACCAGTAGTACAAAAAAGAGATAGGTGTTTAAGTTGAGAAATATCTTTTTAATCGAGTGTTTCATGTATAATTTTCCTAAAAATGTTATAATTGGCTACTATTTTATATTGACAGTTGTTAATATATGCTTAAAGAAGTTTAATTGAATTTAGAAAATTATTTTATATCACAGTTTAGTAGCCGTCACATCGGCGATGATGGGGCACTTATAGAGGGTTATGTCTACTCTAAAGATGCTTTTTTTGAGAATGTTCATTACAAAAAAAATTGGCTTTCTTATGGACAAATTGCGCAAAGAGCGATGCTTGTAAATATTTCAGATGCAATTGCTATGAATGCTACACCAAAATATGCACTTCTCAGTGTAGCAATGCCAAAGTCTATGAGTAAAGCTGATATGCAAGAGTTAGCAGAGGGTTTTAAAAGTGTTGCGAGAGAGTTTGGTATAGATATTATAGGTGGTGATACTATCTCAAACACAAAGTTAGATATCACTATAACAATCATCTCCAAAACGGACAAAGCACTTTTACGCTCAGGGATAAGAGAAGGTTATGCTTTTGCATATACAGGTTCACTTGGAAAATCAGCAAAAGAGTTAAAAAAGCTGTTTAACTTAGGAAAAATACATAAAAAATCAAAATTTATAGATATTAAACTTAGACAAGAATTTATTAAAAAATCAACAAGAATTTTAAAAGCAGGTATGGATATTTCTGATGGTCTTTTTAGTGATTTACATAAGATAACATCACAGAATAATATTGGCATTAGATTTCATAAAAAAATTGCTAAAAGTGTGGCATGTAGTGGTGAAGAGTACGAGATGCTCGTTGCTTTTGATAAACGCGACACTAAAGCTCTTAAACGCAGAGCTGTACAGACAAGAACACCACTTACTATTTTTGGTTTTGCGACTCGAAGTAAATATACAAACAGATGCAAAGCGCATCATTTTTAAGGATAATAACAATGGATAGATTTTACTCACTTGCTCATGCAAGTATAGATTTTCACTTTAAACAATCGCCACGGGATTTCGTGGTTGAAGAGTTACCGATTTATGAGTTCTCAGGTGAAGGTGAACACCTTATACTACTTGTAAGAAAGAAGAACCTCTCTACAAATGAGATGGTCGGACAGATTGCTCGTTACTTAGGCATAAAAAACAGAGAGATAGGGTATGCAGGCTTAAAAGACAAACATGCTATGACAAAACAGTATATCTCTTTACATAAAAAGTATGAAGAGGCTATGGAGGGTTTTAATTTTGAAGGTATTAAAGTTATCTCTAAAACTTATCATAACAACAAGATTAGAATAGGGCACTTAAAGGGAAATCGTTTTTATATTAAAATTAAAAAAGTTAACCCAACTAGTGCGGCAAAGATTGATGAAGCACTTAAAAATATTAAAAACAATGGTATGCCAAACTACTTTGGATATCAGCGTTTTGGTAATGATGGTGATAACCATATACTTGGTGAAAAACTTGCAAAAGGTGAGGCGAGAGAGCGTAACCCTAGAGTAAAAAAACTACTTATAAATGCTTATCAGTCTTATCTTTTTAACACTTGGCTCTCTAAACGTCTTGAACTTAACTCCCTTGTGAGTAGTTTTAAACCAAAAGAGCTTGCAACTCAACTTAGTATTCCTTTAGAAGAATTAGAAAAAATGAAAGCACAGTCACATGCTTTTAAACTTATGAGTGGAGACTTGATGGAACACTATCCTAAGGGGAAACTCTTTGAATTTGAAGCAACAGAGCACGATTTTACTCGTTTTAATGAGAGAGATATTTCTGTAACTGGACTGCTTTGTGGTAAAAAAGTAAGAGTAGCGCAGAGTGCTGCTGGTGAGATAGAAAAAGAGTTTGATGATGAGATAAATGCAGATGGAGCCCGTAGATTTGCTTGGATTTATCCAACTGACATAGAGGGGAGATTTAATCCTGTTGAAGCACAGTATGAACTTAACTTCACACTTCCAAAAGGCTCATATGCAACAGTATTACTAGAAGAAATAGCTAAGAGAAAAATAAACTAAGGAATAAAAAGTTAATGAACAAAAGACATATAACATCGCTTATCTCACAAAATTTTGGTAAGTTTGCAAGTAAAGAGTTTCCTTCTTGGTTTCAAAATATTATAAATCAAACATATGTATCACTTATGGGACTTGATATGAGTGACTTTAATCCACCAAATACATATAAAAGTTTAAATGCACTTTTTACAAGACATTTACGCGAAAAAAGAGTGTTTTCACTTGCAAGTGAAGACTTTATCTCTCCATGTGACTCTCTTATTTCAGAGAGAGGTACTATTACTGATGATTATGCCTTGCAAATCAAGGGTATGCGTTACAAGTGTGCTGACTTTATTGGAAGTGAGTTTAGTGCTGAGGAAAAAGCGATAGTAGCGGATGGTACTTTTATAAACTGTTATCTCTCACCAAAAGATTATCATCGTTACCACATACCTACAAATCTAAAAGTTTTAAAAGCTGTACATATTCCAGGAAAATTTTACCCTGTCAATATACCCTCACTTAAAAAGCGACTTAATCTTTTTATAGAAAATGAGAGAGTTGTGATTTTGTGTGAAGCGAGTAATGGAAAAAGATTTTATATCATTCTTGTAAGTGCTTTAAATGTTGGTGTTATGCAGGTGAGTTTTGAGCCTCGTATCCAAACAAATGCTATTGCAACATCTCCTCAAACATATGAGTTTAAAGAGCTCTATCTTGATAAAGGTGATGACTTTGGTTGTTTTGAGATGGGATCTACCATTATAATACTCAGCGAAAAAGATATGTTGGATGTAACTGTAAACGCAGGTGAAGATGTGAAGTTTGCACAAACTATAGCAAAAATAAAGTGATGTAAATGCAAAGAGCTGAAAATGATGCACTTATTAAGTCCATATTCAGTGATAAAAAAGTATTTGAAAAAGAGATACTTAATGTAACTTGTAACAGTGATAGAATAGAAGTTATAGATATTCTAGCGAAGAGACTTATACGAATACTTTTAAAAGAAGAATTAAATTTTTTACACATGAGAGACTTAAATAGTTTTAAATTTTCTCTCATTGTAAATCTACTCTTTCGTGAGATAGCAAATGAGTGGGTCTCTTATGCTGATGAGTATTTAGGATATGAAAAGAGTGAAGCACTTGATATAATTCAAGATAAAACAAATGTTATGTTTGTATTAACCCTTATCAAAGAGTATTTTTCTCAGTATAAAATATACTTTGTTCAAGAGATAGCAGATAGTTTTATAGACCTGATAGAGAGTATGCCAAGTCCAACTTTAAGTAATACTCTTATTAATGAGGTATTAAAAAGTGATTTTGTCAAAAAAGATAATATTTCAGTGGTTTTTAGTTATTCTCAGCTGTGGGGACGAGTACAAAATGCACATAATGCAAAAAAAGAGAAAATCACAAAACTTCAAATCATGATATCTGAGGCTAAGAATAGTGAAGAATTAAGAAAGTTAGAGTACAAAGAGGAAGCACTTGAAGTGAAACCTCTTGCATTTTTTAATGATGCCTTACTGCGTTTACGTAATACTATGGTTCAATATATGATGACTATAGATGCTTACCCTAAACGTTAAATCTGAAGTGCATTACATCACCATCTTGTACTATATACTCTTTTCCCTCTAGTCTCATTTTCCCAGCTTCTTTAGCACCGGCTTCACCATTATTCTCAATAAAATCAGTAAATGCGATAACTTCTGCACGGATAAAACCTTTCTCGAAGTCGTTATGAATTGCAGCTGCCGCTCTAGGAGCAGTTGAGTTTTGCTTGATTGTCCAAGCACGAACCTCTTGAACACCTGCTGTAAAGTAGCTCATAAGACCGAGTTTTTCAAAACCTTTATGGATTATCTGCTCTAGTCCTGACTCTTCTACACCCATCTCTGTTAAAAACTCTTGTGCTTCTTCATCCTCAAGCCCGATAAGCTCTTCTTCAACTTTAGCACAAAGTTTTATGAGTTCACAGTTGTTTGCCTCTGCATGAGCTTTAAGCAATTTTACATATTCATTATCTTCTAAAAGACCATCTTCATCAGTGTTAGCACCGTACATGATTTCTTTGTCTGTTAAAAAGCGAACTTCATTTACAAGTTGAGCATACTCATCTGTATCTGTTTTGTCAAAGTTTCTAGCTAAGTTACCATCACCTAAAAACTCTAAAAGTTCTTCTGCAAACTCTAACACTACTTTAGCACTTTTATCCGCTTTAGCCTGTTTTCTTAGTCTGTCTATACGGTTTGAAAGTACTTCGATGTCAGCTAAAATCAATTCACCTTCAATAATCTCAACATCACGAATAGGATCGATACTTCCCTCGTTATGAACAATGTTTTCATCATCAAAACAACGAACGATTTGTAGTATAACTTCTGTTTCACGAATAGTTGAGAGGAACTTGTTTCCAAGACCTTCACCAGCAGATGCACCCTTTACAAGCCCTGCAATATCAACAAAGTCTAAAGTAGAGTACTGAATCTTCTCAGGATTAACAATTTTAGCAAGCTGTGCTAAACGTTTATCTGGAACAGGAACAACAGCCTTATTTGGCTCAATTGTACAAAACGGATAGTTTGCCGCCTCTGCATTTTGTGCTTTTGTGAGTGCATTAAAAGTTGTTGATTTACCTACGTTTGGTAGTCCTACTAGACCGATTGATAATCCCATTTCTTCTCCGATATATAGATGTTTAATTAATGGAATTATACATAATTAACCTTACACAAGACAAATATTTATTTTTTGCAGTATAATATTATGTATGGAGAATTTATATGAAATTAGATAGTGACTATAAAATTATAGATACTTTACATGAGAGTAGTTCAACCATTGTTTGTAGAGCTATCCGTTTAAAAGATGAACATAAAGTTATACTTAAGATATTAAAACAGTCATTTAGAGACTCACATAAGTTATCTCAATTTGTAAATGAAAAAGAAATTTTAGCACAAATGAAATCTCGACATATAGTTGTACTTTTAGAGACTATATCTACTCCACAGGTTTATTGTCATGTATTTGATGACATAGGTGGTGACTCTCTTTATAATCACTTACACTCAGACTCTTTTGAAATGTCTGAAGCACTCTATATTGCTAAGTCTATTTTAGAGACATTGAGTTATATACATAAAAAGCAGGTGATTCATGCTGATATAAATCCTAAAAATATTATCTATAACAAACAGACAAAAAATATACAGATTATTGATTTTGGACTATCAATAGGAAGTAGTTCTATGATAAATATGCATGAGACAAATCATAGCTCAGGTAATCTTTACTATATTTCACCTGAACAGACTGGTTTAACATACTATACTATAAGTAAAGTAAGTGATATATACTCATGTGGAATGAGTCTATATCACCTATTTTCATCAAATATGCCTTTTAGTGCTACTGATATGGATGAACTTGTTCATAAACAGATAGCACAGGAACCGCAATCCTTACTTGAAATAAATAGTCTATTTCCTCCTGTATTAGCTAAAATTATCGAAAAGATGATAGAAAAATCTCCCAACAAAAGGTATCAAGAAGCTCAGGCAATAGTATATGATCTCCAAAAATGTATCACATTTTTAGATAAGAGTAAATCTATACAAAATTTTGATATTGGAACGAAAGACACAAAACTATTAGATTTTTCTCAAAAAATTTATGGAAGAGATACAGAATTAGAAAAATTGGAAAAAATTGCACAAAGTGTCTCTTTTGGAAGGGAAGTTATCGTACTTATTTCAGGTGAATCTGGTGTAGGAAAAACTGTTTTAGCTGAAAAATATCTCAAATTTTTTGATATGCAAAAATTTAATATATTACGCACTAAATTTGATGAGTATGAAATGAACATTTCATTCTCTGGATGTAAACAGCTTATTGTTGCTTTTAGTAATATTTTAATCAGTAAATGTATTGAAGGTGAAAAAGAGCTTATCTCAAAAGAGAGTATACAAGTGCTTTGTAGCTTTTTCCCTTCATTGTCTAGAATTTTTAAGATGGAAAATAAGGATCTTCTCAATCTTAAACAAGATAAAGAGTTATCATATGCAGTTAGTGAACTTTTAGATAAAATTGCGACACAAGAGAATCCATTAATTATATATTTAGATGATTTACAGTGGATTGATGTTGAGTCTGCGCAACTAATTAAAAAGGGTATTTTGAATAATCCTTATGTGCATTTAGTTTTTTCGTATAGATTAAATACTATAGAGCCCTATCATGGGGCATTTGATATTATTCAAAGTATTAAAAATCTTAAAAAGACTCTTGTAGTAGATATTGTTCTACAGCTTTTAAATGTAGAACAGGTTAATGGCATGATAGAGGCTCTCTTAGAAAAGAGTTTTGAAGAAGTTATAGAGCTAAGTAGAGTTATACATACCAAGACAGCGGGTAACTCGTTTTATATTAGAGCTTTTTTAGAGTATCTTTTAGCAAATGGATTACTTTCTTATAGACAGGGTAGTTGGTCTTTTGATATAAATGAGATTTCTTCTTTGAGTGCTAGTATAAATATAGCAAAAGTTGTTATTAGCAGGTTTGAACTTTTAAGTAAAAAAGAAAAATTATATTTAGAATATCTCGCAACTCTTGGGTATAGTTTTAAACTAGATATTGCTATTGATATGATGAAAAGTATAGGTTTTAGTTCTGTAAAGCTTAGAAATATTTACAATAACGGATTTATAGAGCTTGATAAGGACGAATACTCTTTTATACATGATAAAATTCGTGAGTATGTTATGGATGCAATCTCTGCGACAGAAGCACGAAGCATTCATCTAAAGATAGGTAATTATCTCGAAAAACTTTATCATAAAGGTCTTTATAACGATGTAATTACTGTAACAAAACATTTAAATAAAGCTTACTTAAAAGGTAAAGCACCGAAAAAACTTTTCACATTAAACTATCTCTCTTTAGAAGAGCTTTTAGATAAAAACACTTATAAAGGTGCTTTATACCATGCAAAATGGATAGCCCAAGAAGTAAATATAGATGAACTTTATAAAAGTATGCCAATGAAGGCATTTAAGTATGAACTTTTATATGTTCGTGCACTATATGGAAATTCATATTTAAATCTAGCATATGAAAAAATTAAAAACTTAATGAAAAGAGCAAAAACTATACATCAGAACTTAGAGTGTTTTAGTCTATTTAAAGACATCTCTGTAACAGATGGTAAGTATTTCAAAGAAGCAATGAAATATGGGACTGAAATATTAAAAAGCCTTAATGTAACTGTCCCAAATTCAAAAAGTATACTTGATACTCAAAACAACAAAATAAAAGAGTATATATCATCATATAAATTTTCTAAAAGTGCGCAGGAGATTGTCAAACTCAAACAGATTAAAAAAGGAAGAAGTAAAACTATTTCATCGATTTTAGTTGATTTTTGGGAGTTAGCATATTATGAATCAAATTTAGAACTTATGCAGTGGAGTAGTCTGCTTATCGTTCATAACTCATTAAAATATGGTAACTCAGTAGAGTCAAGCTTTGGTTATGTTCTTTACGGATCATTTTTGATAAAAGAGGGAGAGTATAAAAGAGCCTATATATTTGGGCAAGTAGCATTAAAATTAGTGAATGCTTTTGCTGATACAACTATGCTTCCTAAAATTTATAATTTTGTAGCTAATTTTATTAGCCCTTACTCTAAACCATTGATGAAAAATATTACTTTGTATAAAACAAGTTTAGAACAATCAAAAAGAAATGGCGATATTGTTTTTGGTACATGGGCAAATTTTCTTATGCATTTTACACATTTTCTTTCAGGTTACTCCTTAGATACACTTAAGCAAAATATTCATTTAGAAAGTCAATTTATTTTAGATTCAGGAGACACTAAAATGATAGGTGTCTTTAAGATTCTAAGAAAATCGATTGATGAACTTCAAGGGAGTCAAGTAGAGACAAAAGTAGATGAAGAAAAACTTTTAAAAGAGTGGCATGAAGAGGACTTTAAGCCAGCTCTAGCATGGTATGGACTTATAAAAGCAGAACTTTCATTTTTAAGCCATAAGTTTGATAAGGGCTTAAAGTATTTAGATATGCATGTTAAATTATTGGAAAATGGAGTGATAATGTTTCCAATAATTCATATTCACTTTATACGAGCAGTTCTTCTTCTATCTAAAATTGAAAAATTATCTTCAATACAAGAGAAAAACCTTAAAGATGATATAACACAACTTTTTTCATATGCTAAAGCTTCTCCTAAAGTATTTAAATTTAAAAAGCTACTTATAGATGCACTTATAGCACAAAAAACTTCTACAACATGGAAAGTAGGAGAACTATATGATAAAGCACTCAAAGAAGCTAAATCTGAAAATAATCCTTTTTACATAACTCTTGCTGGCTTATGTGCTGGAAATTTTTGGAGTACTTTAGAGTATAAAGACATCACAAAAATCTACTTAAATGAAGCAGTTGTAGGACTAAATAATTGGGGTGCATATAGTCTTAGTGAAAAATTAAAAGCAAGAATAGAAAGCTTTGATACTGGAAATAAAAAAGCTATACTTAAAGATGATATTGATTCATCTTCGAGATATGTTACTTCTAATATTAAAAATGTACTGCAAGCAGTTAATGAAATATCTCAGTCAACAAATTCTCATACACTCATTACAAAATTAATGAAAATTATTTTACAAATTGCAAAATCAAGTAGAGGATTACTGATATTAAAAGAGGAAGATATTTTTTATGTACGAGCAGAAATTGACTTTAATACAGAAGATATTTCAGTTGTTAAAAAAGAGCTAGCAACATATGATGATATACCTAAAGAGATGCTTTACTACGGGGTAAATACTCAAGAAAATATCATAGCTATTAATCCTGCACAGAGTGGAGCATTTCAGTACAATGTATACATTAAAAGGAAAAAACCAGCATCAATAATAGTTATTCCAATTAAAATTGATGGTTTAGTCACAGGTGTACTCTATCTAGAGGATAAAAAATTAGATATAGGTGTGAGTGATGAGTCTCTTAATGTGCTACACTTACTCTTAACACAAGCTGTAATTATCTTTCAAAATACTCAGCTGATAGAAAAAATTAGTATAAATGAAAGAAGTTTAAATCAAGCACAACTTATCTCTCATACTGGTAGTTGGCAGTTTGATTCCTCAACATTACAAATAGTGTGGTCGCAAGAAACATATAGAATATTTGATTTAGAACCTTTTAGTGTAGATGTAGATAATGATCTTTTTTTCTCCTTTATACATCCTGATGATAGAAAAAATGTAAGTAAGAGTGTTGATGCAGCACTCTCTAAAACAAGTGTTTACAGTGTGCGACATCGTATTGTTACCGCTAAGGGAGTGGAAAAATATGTGCATCAAGAAGCAGAGTTTATCGTAGAAAATGGTGTAAAAAAATTGTTTGGTACAATTCAAGATATCACTGTACAAGTAATGAAAGATAAAATGCTGATACTTCAAAATAGACAGGCTCAAATGGGTGAGATGATCAGTATGATAGCACATCAGTGGAGACAGCCACTCACTGTTATTAGTACTATTGTCTCAACCCAAACACTATATCTTGCTTTAGATAAATTTGATTTGAAAAAACTTCCAGAGGCTTTTAATGACATAAATGCACAGGTCCAACATCTCTCAAAAACAGTTGATGATTTTAGAAACTTTTTTAAACCAAATAAAGAGATGAGTTTTATAAACTTTGAAAAACTTGTTAATAATGCAGTAAAACTCATTAAGCATTCATTTGATAACAAAAGTATCAAAACAGAAATAACTATAAAGAAAGAAGTAGAGTTTAAAAGTTTTGAGAATGAACTACAACAAGTTATACTCAATATATTTACAAATGCACAAGATGCTTATGAAGATAAAATAATGTCTAATAAGCTGATTAGAATTACTATAGATGCTGATGATGAATTTTCATACTTACATATAGAAGATAATGCAGGTGGAATTGATAAAGATGTACTCAATACACTGTTTTTACCTTATATATCAACAAAACTAGAAAAAAATGGAACAGGCCTTGGTCTATATATGAGTAAAACAATTGTGGAAGAACACTGTTCTGGAAGTATTGTAGCACAAAATATTGATGATGGTGCTCTGTTTATTGTGAAAATTCCTTTAAAAAATAAATAATTTTAAAGATTTAATGAAGATAAAATCCTTATTTGTTAATTAAAAAGGGTTATACTTCATCTTATGAAAAAGATGGCTTTGGGAATTAAAACTATACTACTGCTTGTTATGTTTACATTTACACTGCATGACTTTGTAGTTGAACAATCCGATACACTTAATCTTTATGAAAAAATACAAACTTCGCAAAAATCATCACCCTGTGGACATAATGTCCTTGCACATGCTATCTTTCATCTTCCAATGCTTTTAAATACAGCAGAACTTTTTATAGAACCTTTAGTCGTACAAAGAGATATATATGACTTTGAGACTATTGTTCTCCAACATCAAAACACAACTCCTTTTACCCCACCTAGAACTATATAATTCCTACCTCATAAATAATATACTAATATAAACTAAAGGAATAAATATGAAATATCTTTTTCTCATAGCTCTCCCTTTACTTTTAATGGCAGAAAACTTAGAAGTACTTTACCCTAAAGTAAAAACAAGTAATATCTATAAAAGTAAAAATGAAGCGATAAAAACAAAATTTCAAAACAAGAGTGCATCTCTCTATAAAGATAGTTGGCAGATAGGTGCAGGCTTAGGTTATGCTGATGTTAGAGATGGTTCTGACAATGGTAGTGAGTACCAACTCTCATTAGGCAAAAGTTTTACATTAAACAGTGGTGGTGTTGATGACTTTGTTAGACAAAATAGTCATTATGCAAGTTTACAAACAGAGATTTTAGAAAATAGATTAAGTGCACAATTATGGCGATTGTATGGTAACTACTGTATTACGATGGATGCACTTCAGGCTAAAGCTGAACTAGCATCAGTCTATGATGCAATAAGCAAGCACATTCAAAAGGGTGTTGAGTATGGGGAGTTTGACTCTGGTAAGGCCATTATGGCACAGCTCTCTTTAGAAAATGTAAACCTTCAAATTTCAAAACTTGAAAATATACTGCAGCAGTATGAACTCAGTATTAAAAGAGTAGTGCCTTTTGATGGTCAGTTTGAGTGTAAATCTTTAGAAGTGGATTTAGGAAAGTTGTTTGACCCTGAGTACTCAGCCCTTCTGCCTATGCTACAAAGTAAGAAAAATGTAGATACTCTTAGTAGTACAATTACAAAGCAAAGTACTAATTCTCTTAATCTTAATGGACTCTATACAAGAGAGATAGATACAGATAGATATATGTTAAATATCTCTATGCCCTTAGCTATAGGAGAGAAAAATCAAGCACGCCGTGCAGCTGCTATGAGTCAGTTAGAAGCTACAAACTATGAGATGGCATATTTTCAAAATAGTTATAAAAATGAGACAATCACACTTAAAAGACGTTTAGAGATATACAAAAAATACCTTTTCACTTCAGAGGAGTATATTAAAAAGAATGCTGATATTTTAATAGAACAGAGTAACATGAGATTTCGTGCGGGAGAAGAGAGTTTTATATCTATGCTCAAAGCAACTCAAACAAAACTACAGATGATAGAGACTATACTTGGACTCAAAATAGATAGACATAATGCAGTAGCAAAATATATGAATGATTATGCAGTAAATCCGAAGGAAATAATAAAATGATAAAAAAATTAACTTTAATAGCACTAATAAGTGTACATACTCTTATGGCAAAACCCCTGTTTGTGGAGGGAAAGAACAAAATGGTACAAACTTCTAAGCCAAAGTCTACTAAAAGTGTCTACCTTGGAAGCTTTTTAGCACAGGGACATCTTCCTGCGGGTCAAACTTTTAGAATAGATGCTCCACTTGAGGGTGTTGTTGAGAAGTTAGATGTTGGGATTTATGAGACTATTTCTAAAGGAAAACTTTTACTTGTTATAAAAAGTCCTAAGATACTTGAACTTGAAGCGACATATATTAACCTGCTGATAGAAAAGGAGTACAATGCAAATGAAGTGGCACGTCTAAAGCCCTTATATGAAGCTTCCGTTGTTGCAAAAAAGCAGTATCTCAAAGCACAAAATACACTTGCAAAGTATGCCACACAAACTGAATTTTACTACCACTTGCTACAGGAGTGGGGTCTGAGTAAAATTCAGGTTAAAAGCATTACAAAAACGAAAAAACCAGTGCCAAATATTAAAATCTATGCTCCTATTTCAGGGAAGATTACAGACCTGAATATTTTTCCTAAGATGTACTTACAAAGAGGGGAGCATATGATGACACTCATAAATGAGCAGAGTGCCCACTTAGAAGTTGCACTTCCCCTAGATATAGCGAAAAAATTAGAACCAGGATTTACTCTGTACATAGATGATAAGCCAGTTGAGGTAGAGTCTATAGCTGCGGAGGTAGATGTAAGAACACAGACAGTAGCGGTGCATCTACTTCCTAAAGATGAGTTTTTTATCATGCCAAATGAGAAAAAAAATATAAAACTTTTTTGGCCAAAGAACGCTTTTGAAATCTCCGTTTCAAGTGTTATAAAATATAATAATAAACCAACAGTTTTTGTAGAAAAAGAGGGTGGTTATGCACTTATATATATTGATATTTTAGGGCGAAGTAGTAGTAAGGTTTATGTAGACTCACCTGAAATAACTGCTTCAAGTAAGATAGTTATAAGTGGTGCAATTTCTTTAAAAGGAGCATTAGAAGGGCAGAGTGATGATTGATAAACTCATTCTCCTTGCACTTTCACAAAGAGCTTTAGCACTTGTTGTAGCACTTGCACTTTTGGTAGGGGGTATAGTTTCATACTCAAAACTTACCATTGACGCCTTTCCTGATGTTTCAACAACACAGGTTAAAATCATCATTAAATCCCCCGGCATGACACCTAAAGAGATAGAGCAACAGATAACTATTCCTATAGAGTTAGAGATGCAAGGTATACCACATCAAAAGATTGTGCGTTCTATCTCTAAGTATGCTTTAGCTGATATTACCATTGATTTTGAAGAGGGAACTGACCTTTACTGGGCTAGAGATAGAGTTTATCAACGTTTTAACAATATTAAAAACTCACTTCCTCCTTCTGTCAAGGGTGGTATAGCACCTGTTACAACACCTTTAGGTGAGATACTGATGTTCACTATCGACTCAGAGAGACTCTCTTTAATGGAAAAGCGTACCCTACTTGACTGGGTTATTCGTCCTGCTTTAAGAAACATCACAGGTGTTGCAGATGTAAATGCCTTAGGTGGAGAGGTTCAGACCTTTAGTATTAAACTCGATTTTGCGACTATGGCATCACTAGGAATTACATTAAACACCATAGAGAGTAAACTTGAAAAAAACAATGCAAACTTTGGAGCAGGTCGTATAGAGAGAGGCGATGAAGCCCTCTTGATCCGTCTTCCAGGAAGAATGAAAAACACTCACGACATAGCAAACTTAGTCATAAAAGTTGACACAAATGGTGCCATTATACGACTCGGTGACATCGCAAATGTGCAGACTGCCGCTTTAACTCGTTATGGATATGTTACTAAAGATGCACAGGGTGAAGCCGTTGAGGGTTTAGTTTTAGGTCTCAAAGGTGCAGATGCTTCAACTGTTACACGAGAGGTTAAAAGCCGTCTAAATGAACTACAAAAGAGTTTACCACAAGGGACAAAACTTAACATCTTTTATGATAGAAGTGATTTAATCACAAAAGCTGTAAACATGGTTCAAAAGGCTCTTTTTGAGGCCCTTATACTTGTGCTTATTGTTTTGCTGCTTTTCTTAGGGAGTTTTGTCTCAGCCATTACGGTTGCACTCATTTTACCTTTAGCTATTTTAAGTGCATTTATTATGATGTACTATTTTGGTTTAAGTGTAAACCTTATGAGTCTTGGGGGGATAGCCATTGCCATTGGTATGATTATTGACTCGGGGGTTGTTATGGTTGAGAATATCATAGCGAGACTCTCTCACCCAGAGCATAAAAACAGACCACAATTAGAGGTCATTTATGATGCCGCTAAAGAGGTGAGTACTCCGGTAATATCGGGTGTATTTATCATCATCATAGTATTTACACCACTTTTAATGCTTGAGGGCTTAGGTGGAAAACTCTTTGCCCCAGTTGCTTTAAGTATAGTGTTTACTTTAGCTGCGAGTATTTTACTTGCACTATTTGTTATACCGACTATCGCATCATATCTTATTAAAAAACCTCGTCATGAGGATACTTTTTTAATGAAGTATCTTTTAAAAGTTTATGAACCACTACTCAAGGGTGCTTTTAAGATGGAGTTAGTGATTTACACTATTTTACTCTTTTTATTAGTGGGTACTTTTTATGCGTTTGGAAACATAGGAAAAACTTTTATGCCTACTATGGATGAGGGAAATATCGTCATCGGTATAGAAACACCACCATCCATCAACATTCCAGCAGGCGTAGCCTTAAACACAGAGATACAAAAACGACTTATGCAAGAGGTTCCTGAGATAAAGTCTATCATAGCTAGAACTGGGTCTGATGAGATAGGTTTAGACCCTATGGGACTCAATGATAGTGATACTTTTTTAGTCTTTAAAGAAAAATCTACTTGGAGAAAACAAGATACAGAGTGGTTAAAAGAGCAGATGCGTTTAGTTTTAGAGGATATACAAGGTGTGGAGTATAGTTTTACTCAACCTATAGAGATGAGAACTTCAGAGATGCTCACAGGTGCTCGTGGAGATGTAGTTATAAAAATCTTTGGTGAAGAGATAGAAGCGCTTAACACTTTAGGTGTACAGATTAAAGAGATAACACAAAAGATAGAGGGCTCAGAAGATGTTTATATGCGTCAAAATGAGGGTGTAGCCTATCAAGAGTTACGATTTAATGAAGAAAAACTTGGAAACTATGGTTTAGATAAAGAGGATGTAGCACACCTTTTACAAGCCTCTATAAGTGGTGTTGAAGTTGGAACTATATACAAGGGTATGAAGCAGTTTCCTATTGTTATTCGAGGAGATTATTTAAGAAAAAATCTTGATGAGCTGTACTTGGTTGGCTCAAATGGTGAAGCCGTAGCACTTTTAGAACTTGTTGAGATTGTAAGTAGTAGTGGACCTGTTGAGATTAAACACGAAAAAGCGAGACGTTTTGTCTCCATCGCTACAAATGTATCTGGTATAGATTTAGTTACTTTTGTGAGTAATTTAAAACAGAAGATTTCATCAGAAGTGGCTCTTCCTACTGGCTATGACATCACATATGGTGGAGAGTTTAAAAATCAACAAGCGACTATGAAACGTTTGAGTTTAGTTGTACCTATCGCTTTAGTGCTGATATTTATGATTTTATACATGACTTTTAAGTCTATCATTCAAAGTATCATCATATTTACTACGATTCCTCTTGCTATGATGGGTGGTATCTTTGGTCTCTACATCACAGATAGTTATCTTTCCGTTCCGGCCTCTGTTGGGTTTATAGCCCTGCTTGGTATAGCCGTGTTAAATGGTGTTGTAATGATTAGCTACTTTAATGAGTTAGCACGAACTATGAGTGTGGTAGAGGTAGTTATAGAGGGTGCTAAAAGAAGACTCCGTCCTGTTTTAATGACAGCGACTATTGCCGCTTTTTCTTTAGTTCCTATGCTCTATGCAACAGGAGCTGGTTCAGAGATACAAAAGCCTTTAGCTATTGTAGTTATATTTGGACTTATAAGTTCAACTGCATTGACACTGGTACTATTACCAATGTTATATAAAAGATTTGTTAAGGAGAGAGACTAAGAGAGTCTCTCTTTCCTTCTCTCATACTCCTCTTCATCAATCTCGCCATTGGCAAAACGCTTGTCAAGGATATCTCTTGCTGAGTCCTTACTATTATTTGTGTTATTAAAAAAATAAAACAAAGCAAATATAAAAAGTAGTGGTATTATCCATCCAAGTCCCATTCCAAATCCCCAATTTTGCATAATTTTTCCTTTTACCAAGAGTTCATAAGAGCACGAATTTTTTCAAAAATTTCTTGCATGTGTTGTTTAAGTTCACCTTCAATTCCAGTAGATGACAAAATATCTTCAATGCCTATGGTACTAAGTATAGTAACTCCATTCTCATCATATATTGAAAGTCTGCAAGGAAGATAAACTGATATCTCCGCTAAGGTATTTAAAGCCGAAGCTGCTGCCGAAGGGTTACAAAGCTCATATACTGTGATATCTTTTTCTATTTCAAAGCCCTTGTTTTTTAAAATCTTTTTAAACTCGTAACTCCCCAAAATACCAAAACCTACACTTTTAGCCTTCTCTTTTAGTTGCGATTTGACTGTATCTATAGGGTAGTGTGTCTGTGTTTTGTAAATCATAATGTATCCTGTCTTGTTCTTGTTTGATAAAATTATAATAAAAGTTTGTGAGGAGTTTGTGTCTATAGTAAAGAAGTGGTGCTCAGTTTGTGATAAAAATCTAACTGAAGCACCAGTAGTTCATATTTCTATATTTTATTTCGTACAGTTTGTACAGCTGTGACCATATTGATAAGACTTGGTTTTACCTCTTCCCACTTACGAGTTTTTAGTCCACAATCGGGGTTTATCCAGAGTTGCTCTTTTGGAAGTACCTCAAGAAGTGCTTCTATCTGTTGTACCATCTCCTCTACAGAAGGAATTCGTGGAGAGTGAATATCATAAACACCAGGACCTACCTCTTGTTTATAGCCAACTTCTGCAAATATTTTAAGGAGTTCATTACCGCTTCTTGCAGTCTCTATGCTTATTACATCTGCATCCATAGCTTCAATGGTTCGTATAATGTCATTAAACTCACTGTAACACATGTGTGTATGGATTTGTGTCTCTATTTTTGCTGCACTTACAGCTATTTTAAAGTCGCGAACTGCCCACTCTTCATAAGCTGGTATCTTAGAACTTCTGAGTGGATACCCCTCTTTAAACGCAGCTTCATCAACTTGTATCATCTTAATACCTGCATTTTGTAGGTCATCAACTTCATCTCTTATAGCAAGTGCAATCTGTTTTGATACATCACCACGAGGCATATCATCACGTACAAAAGACCAATTGAGTATAGTTACAGGGCCTGTAAGCATCCCTTTCATGATTTTGTCTGTTTTGCTTTGTGCATAAGAACTCCAAGCAACAGTCATAGGCTTTGGACGAGAAATATCACCATAGATAAAAGGTGGTTTTACACAGCGACTACCGTAACTCTGTACCCATCCATTTTGACTAAAGCCATACCCTTTAAGTTGTTCTCCAAAATACTCTACCATATCGTTGCGTTCCGGCTCTCCATGCACAAGCACTTCAAGTCCACACTCCTCTTGAAAAGCTACACACTCATCAATATACTCTTGCATCTTTCTTGTGTAAGCTTCTGTACTAAGTAGACCAGCTTTCAAATCTTTTCTAGCCTGTCTCACCTCTGGAGTCTGAGGAAATGAGCCTATAGTTGTAGTTGCTAAGTCTGCATAGCCTAGTTGGCTCTTTTGAATTTTAATACGCTCTTCATAGCTTCCATCACGAACTGTTTTACTAAGCTCTTTTACTCTTTTTTGAACATTTTTGTCATGAATGAGTGTTGAATTTTTTCTAGACTCATGTGCTCTTTTGTTCTGCTCAAGTTCTCTTTTTTTCTCCTTTGAGAGAGAAGCTTCACCTTCAAGTGTAAGTTGTGCAAGTAGTGTAAGCTCTGAGAGTTTTTCTACTGCATAAGAGAGCCACTCTTTTATTTTACTATCCATTTTTTCTTCATACTTGAGTGAAAAAGGCATATGGAGAAGTGAGCATGAAGTAGAGAGAATAACTCTATCTTTTGGCAGAAGAGTTGTAATGTGTTTTACCAGTGAAGAGCTCACTTCAAAATCATTTTTCCAGATATTACGCCCATCAACGACTCCTGCTAGTAGTACCTTGTCACTTAAAGCAATGAACTCAAGTATCTCACTATTTTCTTCTCCATAAAGAAAGTCAAGTCCAAGTGCCCAAATCGGAGTGTTAAGTAAAATTTTTGTCGCTTCATTTGAGTGCTCAAAATATGTAACAACTGCAATGTTTATATTTGAAGCAACCTGACTCAGAGCATCGTAAGTTGGCTTGAGCAAAGAGAGTACTTTTATATCTAAATCTTTTACAAGTATAGGCTCATCTATCTGTAGTGTTATTTCTGTGTCAAGAGTTGCTATATCTCTTAAAAGGGCTTTGTATATAGGAAGTATTTTACTATGTAGTTCATATACATCTCCACCATCACTGCGTTTGGAGAGTCCTAGGAATGTAAGTGGACCTATGATATTTATTTTTGGTTTTATCCCAAATGCTTTGGCTTCTTTATATTCCTCTATAATTTTAGTAGCATTGAGCCTGTACTCATCTTCAAGAGAGAGTTCAGGAACGATATAGTGGTAGTTTGTGTTAAACCATTTTGTCATCTCCATCGCTACTGCATTGTTATTTCCTCTAGCCATTGCAAAATATAACGCTTCATTTTCTAACTCTTTAAATCTTGAAGGGACTGCATTTAATGTTATGGCCATATCGAGCATATTGTCATACAAAGAGAAATCGTTTGTACTTATAAAGTCCACTCCCGCATCTCTTTGGTATGCCCAATGTCTCTGTTTTAACTCCAAAGCAACACTTTTAACCTCACTAAAATCCGTCTTTTTTGACCAGAATTTCTCTAGTACTTTTTTAAGCTCACGTTGCTCTCCAATCCTTGGAAATCCTATTACATAACTGCTATTTTTTGACATTACAATATCCTTTGTTTTTCGTCATTTAAGACTAATATTTTATTTTTGTATAGTTTTTAGTTTTTTATAAGGATAGAGAAAGAGGAGGGTGGATACCTGAACGGCGAAATGCAAAACAGACAGTATAATATGAACATCTTGGAATAAATGTATTTAAAAGCACTGAAAGTTTTGACTTTATAGTTAAAAAGGCATGACAA
This sequence comes from Sulfurimonas sp. SAG-AH-194-L11, assembly GCF_029215995.1. Lineage (GTDB taxonomy): Bacteria > Campylobacterota > Campylobacteria > Campylobacterales > Sulfurimonadaceae > Sulfurimonas. Next base: position 16,546 of record NZ_JAEMVB010000009.1, on the reverse strand, counting down.
AGGCAAGGTTTAGAACTGTTCATAATTTGTTTAAACTGTAGTAAATCTTTTAACGCCATTGTATACTCCTTTTTTTGATTTTCACTATTATAGCATAAAGTATTTCTAAAAATAAATATCTATTATAAAAACACTATCTCAAATATATCTTTGCTTAGATAGACTCTCTTAAAAAATAATAGGTAATAATAAATGAATACTATTTCAAAAAAAGAAGCGATAAAAGGTGCATTTTATGGTGCTATAGTTGGAGATGCCTTATGTTTAGGTTCCCACTATGAGTATGATGCACAGAAGATTTATGAGGCTTATGGTCGTAAGCCCATAGAGAAGTTTATGAGTCCTGGTGAGCAGATGGGTGGAACAACTCATGGTATAGGTTGGGGAGAGAGAAATTATCATCCGGGAAAAAAAGCGGGTGGTACTACTGACTATGGTGATTACAATATTTTAGTTTTAGAGCATTTAGCAGCAACGAGTGAGCCTAAATGCGAGTTTGATGTGCAAGCATTAATTCCTCACTGGATGAATCGTTTTGAGAATGGTTGGGGTTCATGGATATGTACTATGACAAAAGAGACATACTCTCAAGTTCAACAAGGTGTCCCAGTTGCTAACCTTGGTGGTATCTCAAACGCGATGGCTATTCGTCATGTGGCTGCGTATGCATACTATGACACAGAAGAAGAGATTGCATCAGTAGCAAGAAAAGCTATGTTTACACATAAGAGTGAAGAAGCACTCTCAGGTGGCGAGTTTTTTGCACGAGTGACTTTCCGTGTTATAAACGGAGAAACACCAGCTGATGCTATAGAAAATGTAGCTGTAACTATGAGCCCATTTATACAGAGTAAAGTGACTCAGGCTATTGCAAAGTATAAAGAAGAAGCAGACGGGAACTCATCTCTACATAAAGAGAAGTTTGCTGATGATTTAGCTATCACTTCTATGGCTAGACTTTGGGATATAGGTCGCTCTGAGCCTATACGTGTTGGTAAGGCTAGTCCTACTGAGGGAACACTCCCTGGAGCAGTTTACTTCATCCTGAAGTACTTTGATAAAGAAGATGGACTGAATCAAGCTTTAGCAGCAAATGCAATGGTCGGAGGTGATAACGCTTCTCGCTCTATCGCTATAGGTATGGTTCTTGGTGCATATAGGGGAGTTGATAGTATAAAAAAAGAGTGGTTAGAGACACTCGAACAGTATGATTACTGTGAGGGTTTACTCGCTAAACTACCACTACTTAAGGAGTAGAACATTATGACTGATGAGCAGAAGTTAGAGATATACTTAGAGCGCTTACGTGTCTTAGCTTTAGAAAAGATACAAGAGAAGAAAGAAGATGCTATGTCTGCCTTAAAAGAGTCCCTTAATATAATTGAAGGGGAAATGTTAGGGTATTAAACAAAAAACAACTTCTAAAATGTTAAAATACATAAAAACTTTATATTAGAGGAGGAAACAGTGCCAGTAACAATAGAAAAACCATTTCGTATACAAATAAAAAAAGTTGAAATAAAAATGTACTTAGTCTCCATTCTATATGATAAATATATTTCATGGGAATTTTGTGTTTATATTCTTATGGAAATTTTTCATAAAGACCTTGAACAAGCAAAAGCTATTACTGATGTTATTTTGAGCGATGGTGAAGCCATTTGTGGGATTTATACATTTGAGATAGCAGATACAAAAGCAACTATAGTAGAAGAAAGAGCCAATAAAGAAGGTTTTTCACTTAGATGTCTCATAGAAGAAGTGTAACTTTACTCTTCAACTAAGAACTTCTCAACATTTTTAAACTTACTTTCTATATCTTCATAACTATGACTTCCACCTTCTTCTATATTTAGACTTGCATTTTTGAACTTCCGTGCTGCATGTCTGTAGTCGAGTGACTCATCACCTGTTTGGAGTAGTAGCATAAAGTTCTCTTCATTTACACCTGTGACCTCATACTCTCTTAAAGCTTCATAATGCTTTTGTCTCCACTCAAAGCTAGCACCATCATAAAAGTTTGTCATAGGTGAGGGTACATGACTGAGAGTGTCGTAAGGAAATATAGAGGGGTTGATAAGAACTGCTTTGAGATTATACTTTTGTGAGAGATAGATACTATAAAACCCGCCAAGAGAAGAACCCATAAGTGAGACTTTTTGGTTTAGTTGTATGTATGACTCTATAAGCTGTTGTAGTGTGTCTAAGGCAAGAGAGGGAATAGTAGAGAGTGAAGGTGCTATAAACTCTACACCTTGACTCTTAAAGTACGCTCTAAAGAGTGTTGCTTTAGTGCCTTGCCCACTACTAGCAAAACCGTGGATATAAATTATCATTATTTAATTGATTTGAGAAATTCACTCATGAAACGTACTCCTGCACCAGTTCCACCATATACATTTACATCCCAAGGAGATTCTGTGTAGGCGGAACCTGCTATGTCAAAATGAAGCCATTTGTCTTTGTTTTCCTCTTTGATAAAAGCATCAAGAAAAAGTCCTGCTGTGATAGCTCCACCATAGGGTTTGTTTGAGATATTACAGATGTCAGCTATACTACTTTTAATCTGCTTTTTAAGATGCTTGTTAAATGGAAGAGAAGATGTTAACTCTCCCGCGTTTGATGTGGCTTTACTGAGGTCGTGTTTAAGTCTGCTGGAGTGACCCATAACGCCAGTTGTGTACTGACCTAAAGCTACCATACAAGCACCTGTTAATGTTGCAAAGTCAAACATATAGTCTGCTTTTACTTTGTCTTGTGCATAGTCTAAAACATCCGCAAGAACTAAACGTCCCTCTGCATCAGTGTTACGAACTTCTATAGTCTTTCCACTGCGAGATACTAAAACATCATCAGGTTTGTATGCATCACCACCAATCATATTTTCAACTGCACCGATAAATGCATGGATTTCAACATCAAGTTTCATCTCTGAAGCCGCTTTGATAATACCGAGTACTGCACAAGCTCCCGCCTTATCCATTTTCATAGTTACCATTGAAGTACCAGATTTAAGTGAGAGACCACCACTATCATAGGTAAGACCTTTTCCTATGAGGTTGATAATCTTTTTCGGATTTTCAGGTTTATAAGTAAGGTGGATAAGTTGAGACTCATGGCACGATGCACGACCGACTGCAAGCATAGCAGTACAGTTCTCTTTTAGAAGTGCTTTTTCATTGAGTATTTTACATGTAAGTCCATTTTCTTTGGCAAGATTTCGTGCTAGTTTAGCAAAAGAGGGCGGGTTTAAATCTTCAGGAGTTGTATTTACGATGTCGCGTGTAAAACAGGTTGCATCAGCAACTATTACAGCGTCACTAAAGAGCTTTATCGCTGACTGGTAGTCATCTTTTGTGTAGATAAGGGAGATATTTTTGAGTGCTACTTTCTCTTTTTTTGATTTGTATGTTTCATAAGTATAGCCACCAAGAATAAAACCCTCAACAAGAGCAAAAATGAGTTTTTTATCATCAATGATAATATTCATACTCTCATATTTTGTACTTTTTATAGCTTTAATAGCTACAGCCGATACACTTCTTACATCATCAGCTTCAAATGTTTCAAGACCACAAAAAAGAGTGTTTTTATTATGTAAAAAACAGATAGAGTCCTGTGAAGCTTTAAAGCCTGCAAGTTTAAGAGCTTTTTTATTTTTATTTTTCTTTAAAAGTGTTGGTGTTAAATAGACTAAAGAGATGTCACTCTTTGCATCTGCAATATTTTGGTTAAGTAGTTGTATGTTCATAATATTTTCCATATATAGTTTTAAAAAATAATAGCTAAAGTATGATAATAGCAAGCTAAAATTATTTTTGATTATAAAGAGAGTGCTTTAACGAGGATTAAAGCAGCTATCGTATAGAATCTTTAAAATTAAAAATACAAAGGTTCATTACATGAATATTTCTAAAATCTTATCTGCAGGATTGATTTGTATATCAGTACTTAATGCAACTCCAACAGATGAAACTGTGACACTTAAAGGCAAAACTGTAAAGTTGTCTGGTAACAAAATAAATGTAGGTGATACTGCACCAGAAGTAACTTTAGTTACAAGTGATTTAAAAGAGGTTGTAGTTGGTGGCAAAACATCAGTAACACAAGTTTTAGTAGTTGTTCCAAGTATAGACACACCTATTTGTGATATGGAAGCTCGTTCATTTAATGAAACAGCTGCAAATTTAAAGAATGTACAAATTACTGTGATTTCGATGGATTTACCTTTTGCAGGAAAGCGTTACTGTGCTGCACATGGGATTAAAAACATTACTGTTGCTAGTGATTTTCAAACAAAATCTTTTGGAAATGCTTATGGTACTTTAATGGGAGATGGCATTTTAAAAGGTGTTGAAGCTCGTGTAATTTTCATCATCAAAAATGGTAAGGTGACATATAAGCAAGTTGTTCCTGAAATTTCAACAGCACCAGACTTTAAATCAGTTTTAGACGCTATATAGATTATTTATAAGTATTAGACTTCTTGTGTTTAATACTTATATAACTGACCTTACGGACTAAGCATAGTTTGAATGGTCAGTTATATAACATAGAGTAAAATCATAAAATAATGGAAAACACTTCCTCCGAGAACAAAAAGATGCCATACTGCATGATAATAGGGTTTTGAATCATTTATATAAAAGTAAACTCCCAGTGTATATGTGACACCACCTGCTACTAAAAGATAAAACCCATTATCCACAAGAACTTCTCGTAACGGTGATATAGCGATAACAATAAGCCAACCCATAAGTACATATAAAATAAGTGAAAGTGTCTCAAAACGCTTAGGATACTTAAACTTCATATAAATTCCAAAAATAGCAGTTAACCATTCGGTTAAAAGTATTTCCATCCCATAACTATAAGCTTGTAGAAGATAGAGTGTTATAGGGGTATATGTTCCAGCTATCAGTAAATAAATAGAAGCGTGATCAAATGTTTGAAATACTTCTTTGAGTTTTTTGTGAGTGAGTGCATGATAGAGAGTAGAAGAGCCATACATTATGACTAAAGTAGTACCAAAGATAGCAGAACTAACAATGGCTAAGGTAGAGCCATTAAGTGTGGCATAGGCTATTAAAACAACTAAACCAATTAAGCTGAAAAAAAGACCTACTCCATGTGTAATAGCATGCCAAATCTCTTCGGGAAGAGTAAAATTATTGATAGTTTTACTTAATCCACTCTTTAGCTTCATTTAAGTCATAGAAAAACTTTACTTCTCCATCCATAAACCAGTTACCCATTTTCGCTAAATACTCTTGCCACTCTTTAGTACCAACAATAGCAATTTTTAAAAACATATCTTTATATGTCATACCAAATTTAAAGTCATCCCAAGCAGCTTGTGCTTCCCAACCTGTAAACTCAGTTGCATCAAGAAGCATATTTACTTTTGTGTTAGGTATTGCTTTTATCGCGCCAATTGCTTGTCCAAGCATAGGAACCATTATCTCATAGTCTTGATGAGTAAGTGTTCCTGTTGCTTTGAGTGTTATATCTAAATTTTTGCCATTGAGTTGTGTCTGTATATCCATATTTGGAGTTATTTGCATCTGTATTTTCCTTTTTTAGTCAAAATGAAGTATATCTTTAGCCTGAATCATATCTTTATCACCACGTCCACTTAGGTTGATTATGATAAGTTTATCTTTTATATTAGGTATCTTTTTAAGGTAAGCAACCGCATGAGAAGACTCAAATGCAGGAATGATTCCCTCTTTTTGCGAGAGCCATACAAAAGCATCAAGTGCTTCTTGATCAGTTGCATTTCCATAACTTACACTAAGATTTTCTTTATGAAAAGCATGCTCTGGCCCAATACCAGGGTAGTCTAGTCCTGCACTTATAGAGTGTGCTTCAAGTATCTGTCCATCTTCATCTTGAAGCAGGTAGCTCATCTGACCATGAAGGACACCTGGACGACCTTTTTCAAGTGAACAACCGTGTTTATCAGTATCAAGTCCAAGTCCACCAGCCTCAACACCGATGCACTCAACACTCTCATCTTCTAAGAAGTGCTGAAACATACCAATGGCGTTTGAGCCACCACCAATACAGGCGATAACATGGTCAGGTAAACGGTTCTCTTTTTCTAAAATCTGAGCACGGGCCTCCCATCCGATAATGGCTTGAAAATCTCTTACCATCATAGGATATGGATGTGGTCCTGCAACTGTGCCGATTATATAAAATGTATCACGGGCATGTGTAACCCAATGACGGATTGCATCATTCATAGCATCTTTAAGCGTACGAGAGCCACTCTCTACTGAGTTTACTTTAGCACCAAGAAGTTTCATACGAAAAACATTGAGCTCTTGACGCTCTACATCTTTAGCACCCATAAATATTTCACACTCTAAATCGAGTAGCGCACAGATAGTAGCAGTCGCAACACCATGCTGTCCTGCACCAGTCTCAGCAATAATTTTTTTATAGCCTAAGCGTTTAGCCATAAGCCCTTGTGCTATAACATTGTTAACTTTGTGTGCACCTGTATGGTTCAGATCTTCGCGTTTAAGGTAAATCTTTGCACCAAGTTCTTTCGAAATATTTTCTGCATAGTAAAGAGGAGAAGGTCGTCCTACATAATCTTTTAAGTAGTAGTGTACTTCTTTCCAAAAATCTTCATCAAACCGTATTGCTTCGTACTCTTCTTTAAGTCGAAGGAGGGCGGGCATAAGTGTTTCAGGAACATAACGTCCACCAAAGATTCCAAAGTGTCCATTTTCATCTGGGTCATATTTTGAAGGGGATGGGATATACATTAGTCAACCTCTATAAGTGAATAAACATCAGTTTTTTCTTCAAGTTTTTTAATACCATCTAGAAAAGTAAGACCGATGATAAAGCAACACTCTACACAAGTAGCACCTGTTTGGTTTACAAGTGTTGCGGCTGCGTTTGCTGTTCCGCCAGTTGCAATTAAATCATCTATGATGAGTACTCTTGCACCTTTGTCTTCACCAAAAGCATCTATATGAACTTCTATCTCATCTACACCATACTCAAGAGCATACTTTTCACTAAATGTAGTATATGGAAGTTTACCTTTTTTTCTAATTGGCACAAAACCAATCTGTAACATCTGAGCTAAAGCTGCACCGAAGATAAAACCACGAGCGTCTATTCCTGCTATATACTCTAAGTTGTACTCTTTGTAACGCTGATATAGATGGTTCATTAAGACACTGTATGCCTCTTTATTATTTAAAAGAGTAGTGATGTCTTTAAAAACTATACCCTCTTTTGGAAAATCTTTTATATCTCGTATTGAGTCTTCAATTATTTTACGTTCAGTCTTACTAAGTGTCATCTATTATTTCCCTTTATAAAAGTGCGTCTATTCTGTTCTCAAGAGCTTTTATTTTACCATTGAGTCTATCTGTCTCTTGTCTATGTTTTGAGTTTCTACCTTTGAGAACTTTAAGCTCATTTCTAAGTTTTGTAAGTTCTTCACTAAGTATGTCAACATTACCGAGGGCACGTTGGAGTTGGATTTGGTACTTACGTATAAGTATTTCAGCTTCATGAAGTGTAAGCTTCATCATATCATTGCTGCGTTGCTCTTTATTTGTAATACTTTTAAAGTAGTACATCTTTACAAAAAGATAAACACAGACAATAGAAAGTATTGTAAGTAGTGACCATTCCCAAAACATTAGTGCTCCTTTAGTGTAGCTCTATTTTTTCAACTCTACCTGTATGACGACCACCATCAAAAGTTCCAGCAATCCAAGCATCAAGTATAGACTCAGCCACACCTTTACCTACTATACGCTCGCCAAAACATAAAATATTTGCATCATTATGTCCACGTGCTACAGTTGCAGTGTATGCATCGTGACAAAGAGCAGCACGGATACCCTCATGGCGATTTGCTGCCATACTCATACCTATACCAGAACCACAGATGAGTATGCCGTGAGCATCACTATTGTCTAAAATAGCAGTTGCAACCTTATGTGCATAATCCGGATAGTCTACTCTATCCTTAGTATAAGGACCCATATCTTCGACCTTATGACCTTTTTCACGTAGTAACGCAACTGTATAATCTTTTAACTCTATTCCTGCATGATCTGTTGCAACAAAAAACTTCATATTTTCTCCTAAGAAAGTAGTAAACCAAGAATGGTCTGAACTGGTAAAAATAGGACATAGTCCTTAAGTGGTGTCATTAATATAATAAGTACGATAAATATTCCATATCTTTCATTTTTGTAAAAAAACTCTGCTACTTCATTTATTTTGTACTTTAAAGCGAGGTGCATTAAAAAATGAGCACCATCAAACTGTGGAATAGGGAGCAGGTTAAAGACTCCTAAAACTACATTTATAACAAGCAGTTGAAATACAAACATATATGCAAAGATATACACAAGAGAATCTACACTCGTTGGTTGACTCATAGCAACTATAACAATTGATGCAAATGCGGCTATTGTGAAGTTATATACTATCCCTGCAAGATCAACTTGTATCGCCGCATTGTAACCACCATTGCGTATTACAGTTGCTGTGTTTATAGGTACTGGTTTTGCCCAACCAAAAAGGAAACCACTATCAGCCCCCATTAACATTGGTAGAAAGTACATACTTGCAGGAACGATGATAGTTCCCACTAAATCAATATGGCTTATAGGGTTTATAGTTAAACGACCTGCATTTTTAGCAGTTGTATCTTTATACATATAAGCAACCCAACCGTGCATAATTTCATGTCCGATGATTGCGACAGCAAGTGCTAAAACAGCAGCTGCTATCTTTAAAATATCAAGTAATTCCATGGAAATCTTTATCTGTGCGGATTCGCTCTTCTCTGGCCTTATCAAGATGAATAGGTGCTTCTAAATCTGTTGGTGTTTTACCAACTCTATCCCATCTGATTTCCCAGTTTTCATCTATACTAAAGTAGATAAACCAAGGTGTACCCTCGATGTTGTCATAAGGAACTGAACCCCAAAAACGGCTATCATTTGAGTGGTCACGGTTATCACCCATCATAAAGTAGTGCTCTTTTTCTACTTTGAGTGGATTGACAAAAAACAGAGGCATTGGGTAGTGACCATCGTTTATGATTTTTTCATCATGGTGAATACCTGGATGCTCTTTCATATAAGGATTCTTTACCCAAAGCTTATCTTGAAATACAGCTATCTCAAAACCTTCATAATGCTCTTTAATCCACTCATCACCTTCTCTAAAGTGAATAAAAAGATTCTTCTCGTGCACAAAAAGTTCATCATCAGGAAGTGCTACACAGCGTTTAACAAAGTGCTGTTTAATATTCCCAGGATAACGGAAGATTACTATGTCTCCACGCTCAGGAGTGTCACCATCAATTAAACGCAGCTCATCACTCCAAGGCATGATAGAGAGCTCTAAAAAAGGAAGGTGAGGCATAGAAACACCATAGGCAAACTTTTTAGCAAAAAGGTGATCACCTATGAGTAGAGAATCTTTCATACTTCCACTAGGAATACGAAAGGCTTGTGCGATGAAAAATATAACAAAAAGAACGATAACAACAGTTCCAGTCCAAGAGTTTGAAAATTTATATGCTTTTTTAAATAGCTCTTTCATTTAGTCTTGCTTCTTTTTGAGTGCATTTATTTTTGCAGATTTAAGAGTGTTGCTTAACAGCATAGCAATAGTCATGGGACCAACTCCACCAGGGCTAGGAGTGATATATGAAGCCTTCTTACTTACTGCTTCAAAGTCTACATCTCCTACGAGCTTACCCTCTTTTGTACGACTTACACCGATATCAACGATTACAACATCATCTTTTACCATATCTGCAGTTATTAAGTTGATAACACCAACTCCTACAAAAATCATATCTGCATTGAGAGTATGGCGTTTAAGATCATCTGTGTGAATATGACAAATTTCAACTGTTGCTTCTGCATTTAAAAGAAGAGATGCCATAGGCTTTCCAACGATGTTAGATGCTCCAACTACTACACAGTTTTTACCTTTAACATCGATGTCATACTCTTCTAAAAGCTTCATTACACCAAGTGGTGTGCAGGGTACAAATCCATCCATATTAGTTACAAGTTGCCCTACATTAAAGGGGTGAAAACCATCTACATCTTTACTCGGGTCTACAAGTTGCAAAAGTTTTGTAGTATCTATCTGCGCTGGAAGTGGTAACTGAATAAGAATACCATCAATACTTGAATCTTCATTCATTCTAATAATGGTTTTTTCAATAGCTTCTTGAGATATATTTTCAGGCATATCGTGAGTAATCGAGTAAAAACCTACACGGTCACATGCTTTCTTCTTCATACCAACATAAGTAGCACTAGCAGGGTCTTGACCTACTAGTACAACTGCAAGACCAGGTGTACAACCACAATGCTCTTTAAGCTTTTTTACCTCATCAGTAATCTGAAGTTCTATTTTTTTTGAAAGTTTTCTTCCATCGAGTAACTGCATTTAAACCCCGCAATATAATATTTTTGTTATTATACCCTTTTAAAATGATATTAGGCAAATAATGAAATTGATACTCCTACTAATTACACCACTTTTTGTATATGCTACTAGTAGTTTTATTACACCAATTGAGTACTCCGCACAACTTTATAAAAACCCGCGAGGTATAGGTTGTCAAAAGTGTCATGGTGATAATGGTGAGGGTAAACTCATAGCAAACTATAAGCATAAGGGTGTAGAAAAAAGTTTTAGAGGACCTCAGATAAATAGACTAAATTATCAAGAATTTTACAGAGCCTTAAACAGAAGAAAAAATGGAATGCCGCGATACTTTTTAACTGATAAAGAGGTGGCAGCACTCTATTTACATCTACATAAAAATGATAAAAAGAAAAAATAATGTTAGCAAAAATTATTGAAGCTTATGAAAAACGAGACTTAGAAGCATTAGATGCACTAGCAATACCGACATTTAGAGAGATAAACAAAAAAAATAGTTTTAAATCAGTGCTAATGCTTAGTGCAAATAATATCAAACATCTCTCAAAGATAGACTCTTTAGAAGCAGACTGTATTATGCTTAACTTAGAAGATGGAGTGAGTAAAGAAGAGAAACCTTTTGCTCTTGTTCTATGTGCTATTTTTCTAACACAACTCAAAACCTGCGATAAAAAACTTGTAGTACGAGTGAACGCTTTAGACGAGGGAGGGTATGAAGAGATAACTTACTTAAATCAGTTTATGCCTGATGCAATTCGTGTACCTAAGATAAAGAACAAAGAAGAAGTGAAAAGTGTTTTAGCTCTTTTAAACGATGAGATAGACCTACATCTTTCCATAGAGACAGCATCTGCTTGGCATAAGCTCTCAGATTTAGCACTCAATCAAAGAGTCACTACCTTTTACCTCGGTATTTTAGACCTTTTTGCAGATATGACACTCTCTCAATCTCTTATAAATATAGAAAATCCAACTTTAACATATATGCTCTCACATTTTCTCATAACAAGTAAGGCTATGGGGGTGAAACCTGTTAGTTTTATTTTTCAAGAGTTTAAAGATGAAGTCACATTTACTAAGTGGCTAGAGTTAGAAAAAAGTATGGGTTATGATGCAAAAGGCTGTATATCTCCAAACCAAGTAAGGCTAGTAAACGAACTTTTTATAGATAAAGAAGCAGAGATAAAAAGAGCAAAGGTAATCATAAAACTATTTGAAATGCATAGAGATGAGGGGATAACTGGTTTTGTAGATGAAGAGTATGGTTTTATAGATGAACCAATCTATAAAGGTGCATTAAGCCTACTTCAAAAGTAGACTTACTTTACTTTCCTATGGCATTGTCGAGTTTTGCTATAGCTATATAGTAGTCATAGTAGTCTACTACAAGTGTTGCTTTGGCATTTATGTAGTCTTGTCGTGCTTCTTGTATCTCTATATAGTCTGATAGTCCATGCTCATAGCGTTTAGATGCTTGATCAAACTTTTCATCTGAGACAAGAACAAGACTTTGTGCTAACTCTATAGTATCTTTACTTCTATGTACATTGATATATGCATCTGTTACAGAGGATTTAATAACGAGTTTTGTATCAAGCAGTTGTGAAGAAGAGATACTTGCATTTATACTTTTTTCTTGTTTACGTGAATTTGTAGCACCACCTTGGTAGAGATTCCAGTCGAGGTTTAACATAGTGTTCCACTGTGTTTTTGGTAGATATACCTGAAGTTCTGCAGATTGTGCTTCTTGGTAAGTGTAGTTTGCACTCACATATAGCTCAGGATAGTACTCAGCAGAGACACTACTTATATCAGACTTTGAAGCATGTATAAGTGCTTGCTCTTTTTTAAGGTCAAAGCGATTTTCATATGCAAAAAGTATAGCATCATGTAGTGTAAGTGGATAAGGTGTTAATGATTCATAGAGTTTGTCTAGTTCAAGCTTAGAAGAGTATACCTCATAGTCATTTTCAATAGCACTAAAACCTACTACTTTATCTAAGTTAGAGTAAGTAAGCTTTAAATCATACTCTACTTTTTTTAAGTCTAGTTTTGCTTGTATAAGTTTGACTTTAGCATCACTTATATCTATTTTTGTACGAATACCTGCTTCAAAATATCGCTGTGAACGATAGAGTTGTGCTTCATTGAGTTTTACATTTTCTTTTTGTACATCGATAAGAGCAATAGACTTTAAGAGATTATAGTAGGCACTCTTAACACGCTCTTGTTTATTTGAGAGGTTTTGGAAGTTTTGCATCTTATATGATTGTGCTCTAAACTTTTGAGTATCAGAACTAGCACCTATCTTGCCAAAGTCATAGACAACTTGTTTTAAAGAGAGTTTTCCTATAAGTACATTGTCCTCAACACCATCAATATTAAAAGTACTATCTTGCGCAACTCTTCCTGCTGAAACATTTAAGTTTAAGCTAGGTAAGTAATCAGCAAACACAGTGTCATATCTACTTTGTGCTGCACTGTATTGAAGTTTACTTACTTGTAAGTCTGGTGAGTTTTGAAGTGATTTGAGTAGTAACTGATCAACCGTATATATATCTTTAGCATCTAAGCTAAGAGCTAAAAGTGTGAGTGATAAACACTTGAGTATATTATTCATTATATTGACTCCCTTGTAGCTATCTCTTCTTCAACATTTACAAACTTCTCTCTCATTGTCTCTAGGAGTACATAGAGTACAGGTACAAAAAGAGTAGAGATAAAAGTTGCAGTTAACATTCCAAACATAAGAACTATACCGATAGACTGCTGAGTGATAGAACCAGCACCTGTCGCAAACGCGAGTGGAAAGATACCAAAAAGGAAAGACAAAATAGTCATCATAATAGCACGAAAACGCAGATAACCTGCATTTATAGCCGAGTCTATGATACTTAGACCTGATTCTCTTTGCTCTTTTGCAAACTCTACGATTAAGATGGCATTTTTTGCGGCGAGGGCAACGAGTAAGACGAGTCCAACCTGTGCAAAGGTATTTAATGGCATTCCCATTAAGTAAAGACCTCCAACTGCTCCGGCAACAACCATAGGAACGGAGAATAAAATCATAAGAGGAAGTATCCATGACTCATACTGTGCTGCGAGAACTAAAAAGACAACCAGTAGTACAAAAAAGACAACATATATCTGTGCATTTCCGGCTAAAGTCTCTTGATAACTCATACCTGACCACTCAAAACCATACGAAGATGGTAAAACTTTTTTTGCTATCTCATTCATGGCAGTCATAGCATCACCTGAGCTATACCCAGGAGCAGCAGCACCATTTATCTGTATACTTCTGTACATATTGTAATGTGTAAGGTTTTGAGGCCCTACCATTTCATTTACTTGTAGTATTGCAGAGAGAGGAACCATCTTCTCATTTATATTTTTTACAAAAAGTTTATCTATGTCCTCTTTTGAACTTCTAAACTCTTTATCTGCTTGTACAAAAACACGAAACACTTTACCAAATTTTGTAAAGTCGTTAATGTAGACTGAACCAAAATAGACTTGCATAGTTGTAAAGAGGTCTGCCATGTTTACACCGAGTGCATTTGCTTTTTGGCGGTTTATCTTGATGTCATACATGGGATAGTTAGTTGCAAATGTAGTAAAGGCATAGGCTATTCGAGGATCTGCATTTGCTTCTTTAATCATCTCATTTGCATAAAACTCAAAGGTATTTAGGTCGCCTGAAAGATAATCTTGGAGTCTAAAGTCAAAACCACCAACTGCACCAACACCAGGAATACCAGGGAGGTTAAATCCAGCCACATTTGCTTGGTTAAGAGTAGCTGTTTTGAGTTGTATCTGTTTTAAAATTCCAAAGGCACTATTTTCATCTGTTGTGCGTTCACTCCAATCTTTTAAAGAGATAAACATAGCTAAAGCTGAACCATCCATAGAAGAGGTGATGATGTTATAACCCTCAACACTTACGATATTCTCAACGCCATCAATACCGTAGATAATATCTTCAACTTTTTTTCTTGCCTTTATTGTTTGAGAGATAGAGCTTCCTGGTTTAAGATTTACAGAAACCATTAACATTCCCTTATCTTCTGAGGGTACAAAACCAGTAGGGGTGATAGAAAAAAGATAGTACATGATATAAAAAATACCGCCCATTACAAGTATCATCATATATCGTACTTTGATGAGTTGTGTGATAACTATTTTATACTTTTGTGTTAAAGCATCAAAAAAAGTATCAAATGCTCTAAAGAAGATGAATTTTACTTCATCTTTCTTACGGCGTTTAATGATTATAGCACTAATTGCAGGTGCTAAAGTTAGTGCATTTAAAGATGAAACAAGTACTGCAAACGCAATGGTAAGTGCAAACTGCTGATAGAGTGCTCCAGTTATCCCCGGTAGCATAGAAACAGGGATGAAAACAGCTACTAAAACGAGTGTAGTAGAGATGATGGGCCCGATAAGTTCTATCATAGATTTTTTAACAACCTGTGGCATACTTAACTCTGGCTCTTTATACATAATAACTTCAACATTCTCAACAACCAAAATAGCATCATCTACAACAATACCGATGGCTAAAATAAGTCCAAATAGAGTAAGAAAGTTTATACTAAATCCACCAGCAACTTGCATCGCAGCAAAAGCTCCAATAAGTGAGACCGGTATAGTGGCTGCAGCGATGATAGTAGGTCTCCACGAACCTAAAAATATAAAGATAATAAGCATAACAAGGACAATAGCAATATAGAGATTTTTTACAACATTATCGATAGCAACTTTTACATACTTTGTAGTGTCGTAAGGAATAGAGTAAGTCACACCATCTGGAAAACGAGTTGAGAGTTTTTCCATAGTTTCTTCAACTCTCTTGCGAATATCCAGCGCGTTTGCTTCACCTAGTTGATAGACACCTATAACTCCTGTTGGCTTTTTCGCACTTATTGAGTTCCAGTCATAAATCTCACTACCTAAGACTACTTTTGAAACATCACTTAGATAGACTAAAGAACCATCTTTTTTATGCTTTAGAACAATCTTTTCAAACTCACTCACCTCACTTAAACGACCTTCTGTTGTGAGTGTAAACTCTTGTTTTTGGTCATCATAAGTAGGTGTTCCTCCTATCTTACCGATAGAAGCTTGTCTGTTTTGACTTTTTACTGCATCTATGATATCCATAGGAGTCATACCTAGTACTTTTATTTTGTCAGGATTTAACCAGATACGAATGGCATATTTTTTTTCACCCATATTTTGTGCTTTACCAACACCGGGGATTCTTTTTATCTCATCTAAAACATTTATGTTTACAAAGTTTGAGAGAAAACTTCCATCATATCTTTCATCTCCACTGATGGCTATAAGACAGACTATTGAAGGGCTTCGTTTATCAACGATAACACCCTGTGCTGTTACTGCTGAGGGGAGGGAAGCTGTAGCAGTTGAAACTTTATTTTGTACATCAACAGCACCGATATCTATGTCGTAACCAGGTTTAAAGTAAACATCTATACTCGAAGAACCACTTGAGGTTGATGAAGATGTCATATAGATAACACCCTTTATACCGTTAAGTTTATCTTCTAAAACGCGAGTTACGGTCTCTTCGACTACAAAAGCATTTGCACCTGTGTATGTAGCACTTACATTTACTGTTGGTGGGGCAACATCAGGGTACTCAGAGACAGGAAGGACAAGCATAGAAACAAGCCCACCCGTGATAATAATTAATGAAATTACTATGGCTAGAATAGGTCTTTTAATAAAGGTAACACAAAACATATACTTAGTTTCCTTTTGGGACTAAATTGTTTTTAGCAAGAATAGCCTTAATACCTTGTGTCTTTGTAACATCACTACTCTTTACTTTACGACGAGGTTTTAGTTTTACCAGTGCAGAGACTATAAGTCTATCTCCATCTTTAAGACCTTGAGTGACACTTACATAGTATTTACTTGAGTACTCAGTAGTTATATCAGCTCTTTGTATAGTTTCATTTTCATCAACTATATAAACATATTTACCAAGTTGGTCGTTAAAAATAACCTCAGGTGGAATCATCAAAAATTTATACTTATCATTTATAAAAAGGTTGATGTA
>NZ_JAEMVB010000008.1 GCF_029215995.1 Sulfurimonas sp. SAG-AH-194-L11 | reverse complement strand
CCGCATTTCCCAGCACCACACTTGTTGGCACCACATTTTCCACCACCACACTTTGAAGCTACT
The DNA here is from genome assembly GCF_029215995.1 of Sulfurimonas sp. SAG-AH-194-L11. Lineage (GTDB taxonomy): Bacteria > Campylobacterota > Campylobacteria > Campylobacterales > Sulfurimonadaceae > Sulfurimonas. The sequence goes on along the minus strand of NZ_JAEMVB010000008.1, from coordinate 69,386 downwards.
TTTGCACTAGGGAGTTTTTGTAGCCCTTCTTTATGCTTACTCACTTTGATTCCAGAAATAGCTTCTTTTTTTCCATCTATTGTAAAACTGACTGGTTTGTATCCAGTTGTAGCTATGACTTTGGCGATGGTTTGTACATCTGTTTTACTCTTATCGAAACTAATAATTGCATTTTTACTTTTAGATGAAGCTTTCACACTACCGATAGCTCCACTCTCTAAAACCACTTTTTCTATAGTTGCTTCACAAGCCTTACAAGTCATGCCCTCTATAGATATTTCTATTTTTTGTAGGTTCTGTTTTTCAATCTGTACTGCTTGTGTATTACTCGAAATAAGTCTGTCACCCCAATACGGAAACGATAACATTACTGCTGAAAAGATAGTAATAATGGCTAAAAAAGTCTGTGTATGCCAAAAAGAGACTTTTCCATTTTCATCAGCATCGCAAGCACAGTCGATACCTTCTTTTGCAGGTTTAAGTTTGTCCCACCATGCATAGGCTAAAACTAATACTGTTAAACCAATTAGAAACGGGCGAAATGGCTCCATCCATGAAAAGAAGCCATACCTGTACTTCCTGCTAAAACTGCTAAAACAGGTGTGAGACAACATAAAGAAGCCCCTATCGCTGCAACTACTGCTGTGAGTGTTTTTTTATCAAACATGATTTATCCTTCGATTATTTTACTTAAAGTCTCTCTTTTGCTCTCTTGTAAAGAGTAAAAAATTGTCATTCCATCGCGTTTAGAGTTTAAGACTTCACCATCTTTTAGTTTACGTAAGTGCTGTGATATAGGAGATTGTTTCATTGCTAAAACATCTGCTAAGTCACAAACACACATCTTCTCATAACACAAAAAAAGTCTTACGATTTTTAGGCGTATATCATTACCAAGTAGTGAAAAAAGTTTAGCTTTTTGCATAAGTGCATTATCATCACTCTCTAGTAAGGCTTTAGCACTTCCTATTAAGTCCTCATCTATCTCTATTCTACAACAAGAGAGTGTGTTATTCATAATCCATCCTTTTTCAGTATATTAGTTTATTCTAATATACTACTGCTTCTAACTAGCTTAATATATTTTGCTATAATACCTTATGAATAAAACAATATTAATCGTTGATGATGAAGAAGATATCTTAGACCTTATAGACTACACACTTGCTTGTGAAGGTTATGACACTATCACATGTGTAGATACAAATAATGTAAAAGATATTTTAGACGAAGAAGATATATCTCTCATACTTATGGACAGAAACCTTCCAGGAGTAGAGGGCAGCTTTTTTATTCAATCTTTACGCGATGAAGGGTATGCACACCCCGTTATTTATATCAGTGCAAAAGACTTATCTGAGGATATTGTAGAGGGTTTTGAGCGTGGTGGAGATGACTACATCACCAAACCTTTTAATATCAACGAACTTAAAGCACGTGTCAATGCTATGATACGAAGAACAAGTCAGACAAGAGATGTTATAAAATACAAAGATATTATCTATCGTGATGCCAATAAAAGTTTTAGGATAGATGGGAAAGTTGTTAAACTCACACAACTTGAGAGTGACCTTCTTTTAGAGTTTATCAAAAATCCAAACATTCTTTTAAGTCGGGATGTCCTACTTTCAAGAGTATGGGGTGATACAGAAAATAGACAAGCAAAAACTGTAAATGTAGCGATTAAACGACTTAAAGAAAGTATAGATCCAAAAGGTGAGAAGAACTATATACAAGCGATACGCGGTGAGGGATATATATTTTGTTAAAGTTTCACCAATTAATGATACGCAAATTTCTTCTTATTTTCTCTTCACTTTTTTTAGCAATTGGTCTTATCACTTACTTTTGGGTAAAAAACTTTTATATACAAGAGACACAAGAGTCTTTAAAACATAACATCGAGATACTTTCCCTAACAATACCATCAAACAAATCCCTTGACACATTAGCACTAAAGATCAAAAAAAGCTTAGGACTACGTTTAACTCTTATATCTTTAGATGGAGAGATTATTGCAGAGTCTCATAAAGATAAAACGAAGATGGAAAATCATAAATATAGAGAAGAGATTGTAGAGTCTAATACTCAAGAGTATGGCTATAAGATTCGTCATTCACACACACTCGATAAAGACTTGCTATATGTAGCCAAAAGATTTGACAACTTAGAGCGACCGATGTATATACGAATCTCAAAAGAGATTAAAAGCATTAATGAAGATATTTTGCTTCTAGGAGAAGAGATACTCCTCACTTTAGCACTCTTTTTTGCTCTCATCTTTTTTATAACTTTTAAAATTAGTAAAAGTATAGAGATAGAAGTTCAAAAGATTGTAAATTTTCTGACCTCTATGACAAAAAAGAAAAAAGAGACATATATTCGCTCTTCTCTTTCTATAGAGTTTTACAACATAACATCACTCCTTACTAAGGTAGCACAAATTCTTGCAAAAAAAGAGAAACAAAAAAGTAAATTTACAGCAAAACTACAGAGCTCTAATAAACAAAAAGATGACATTATCTCTGCTATAAGCCATGAGTTTAAAAATCCTATTGCTATCATAAATGGTTACTCGCAAACACTTCTTGATGATGTAGATATAAATGTCAATATAAGACAAAAATTTATAAAAAAGATTTATAAAAATGGAGTAAGACTAAGTGAGCTCATAGACACCCTTAGACTCTCATCTAAACTAGATAGTGGACTTCAAGAGATGACATTTAAGACTATTGAGCTAGATAAACTCATACATGAAACTGTCGAGAACATTCAACTTAGCTATCCTAAAAGAGAGGTTATTATCAAGGGTGATAAAGGGGTCACTATAAAAGGAGATGCATCACTCTTTAGTGTTGTCATAACCAACCTCATAGAAAATGCTTTTAAGTATTCAGAAGATGAAGTAGTTGTTACATACACAAAAAAGAGCTTTTGTGTAACAGATACAGGTATAGGAATATCTGCACAAAACCTAGCAAATATAACAAATAAGTTTTATAGGGTAAACGAGAATACATGGAATAATTCTCTTGGCTTAGGTCTCTTTATCGTGAGTAATATTTTAAACCTCCATCACTTTAGCTTAGATATAAAAAGTGTAGAAAATGAAGGCTCAAGTTTTAGTGTAAACTTCTAAAAAGTTACTTCTTCTTTTTAGCTTTTTTTACTGTTTTTTTCACAACTGCTTTTTTAGGAGTTTGTGCTTTTTTGACAATTTTCTTAGTTACTTTTTTTACCTCTTTTTTAGCAGTTGGTTTCTCTTTTATCGCTACTTTCACCGCTTTTTTAACTGTTTTTTTAGCTGCTGACTTTGCAACCTCATCTTTGGCTACCGCTTTTTTAACAACTTTCTCTGCAACAGATTTTACAACTTTCTTTTTTAATACCTTTGCCATCTCTAGACTCCTTTTATTTAAATGTCTTAAATCATTATAAAACTATTTAAAATATATGTCAAGAAATCTGTAACCACTTTGTAATGTAGCTCATATATACTCTCTATTAAGAAATGAAAAAAGGTATTTACTATAATGCATAACTTAACAAGCAAATGGGTACAAAAACTAGAGCTTTTAGATATAGCTTTTCAACCAATCTTAAACATACACACAGGTAAAATTTATGCAGTAGAAGCACTACTTCGTAACTTTAGAGATGTAGGTTTTCGGTCTATCTTTGAACTTTTTGATACTGCTTATGAAGAGGGAGTTTTGTACTCATTTGACTTAGCACTCAGAGAAAAAACCTTTAAAAAATTTACAAAAATAACAAACTATGAAAAGATAAAACTTTTTTACAACCTTGACAACAGACTCCTCTCTATGCCAGATTTTAAAGTTGGTAACACAAACGCAATATTAAAAAAGTTAGGAATAAAAAAAGAAAATATCTGTTTTGAGATCTCTGAACGCCATGAAATTTCAGAAGATACAAGTATAGAAAAAATCATTACACACTACAAAAGTGAAAACTTCTGTATCGCTATAGATGATTTTGGGGTTGGGTATTCTGGGTATAAACTTCTTTTTGATTCAACACCTGATATCATTAAAATCGACCGATACTTTTTACAAGATATAGATAAAAGTATGAAAAAGCAACTCATGCTTAGAAGTATTACAAACCTCTCGATTCAACTTGGGATTCAAGTTATCGCTGAGGGTGTAGAGACACAAGGAGAACTACTCACTTGTAAGGAGATAGGCTGTCACTTAGTTCAAGGCTATCTAGTGCAGCACCCAACAAAAGACACTACTGATATAGTAGATATATATCAAAATATAGTCACTATCTTAAAAAATTCAAAACGCAATTTTCACAATAATGCTAAGGTAGAGAAGTTTATACAGAACATCCCTCCTCTACATAAACACCAGCAGATGAATGAAGTTGTAGAGTACTTTAAAAAGCATAAAACTACACAAATAACTCCTGTTGTAAATAAGCTCAATGAACCTGTAGGTATATTTTATGAAAACCAAATTAAGGAGTACCTCTACTCTCCTTATGGTATTTCACTTTTGCATAATGACACATCAGACAAGTCAAAGCTAAAAAACTTTATTATCCCCTGTGCTAATAGTGATATAAATAGTAATCTTCAAACTATCATAGAACTCTTCTCAAACAACCCAGAGTCAGCAGGAATCATTATCACTAAAAACTCTTCTTACTATGGATTTTTATCTGCGAGAGCTATTATTAGTATCATGAATGAGGAAAATCTCATTGTCGCCAGAGATCAAAACCCCTTAACAAAACTCCCTGGAAACAGAATGATTCAAAAATATATCTCTAAAATAGAGATAGAAGAATCTAGTCATATGTTATGCTACTTTGATTTAGACAATTTTAAAGCCTTTAATGATGTTTATGGTTTTAGAAATGGAGATAGGGTTATACAACTTTTTGCTGATATTATGCATAAAAATCTCCCTTCTGATTTTTTCAAGGCACATATTGGTGGTGATGATTTTTTTGTTGCAAACAAGGTTTATCATGAACAAGAATCCTCTCTTAATTATATCTCAGAAGCCATCAAAATTTTTTGTCAAAATGCTAAAGCCTTTTACTCACAAGATGACAGAGAGAGAGGGCACATCGTAGCAAAAGATAGAGATGGCCAGCTCAGAAAATTTCCACTCTTAACAGTGAGTGCTTCTATCATTTTAACAAATAAAAAAAATAGACATAATTTTTCTACTACTATTAACGATATTTTATCTCTACAAAAAAAAGTTGCTAAAGCTGAGTCTACTCACATTGCAATCAGTAGCATAATTTAATATTGTCTAAAGTAGGATAATATGTGTCATACATATATTAAAACTACACACACAAAGAATATAATTTGAGAACACAAAAGAAAATAATTAACCTTTATGAGAATGCTAATAAAGACATTTTTAGTATTAAACATGTCATATCTATAAGTAGTGAAGAAGATTTAAACCAGTTTTGGGACTATATAACTTCCTCGCAAGATTCATCACATGATACACTACATAACTTTGTCTCAAGCTTTTACAATTTTGCTCTTATGTACATATCTAGCAGTGATGCACACTTTTTTGAGATTATCTTAGAAGAGAATGAAGAAAATTTTTACTTTACACTCTGGAATGAAAAAATTGCTGTGCTATTTGAAGCCTACTTAAAAAATACATCTACTGAATTCATCTATAAAAAAAATAAAATCAGCATTAAACTTCTTAAAAAAGGCTATGAACTCAAAAAAGTCAAACAAGAGGTAGCAGACAGAAGTAGAGAAGAGAAGCTTATACATTCAGTAACTCAAGCAACCACAATCAAGTGTATAGAACCTTATACCTTTATGGCTCAAGATGACCTTCAAGAGCTCCTTAGCCTCAACGATGATATGCAGGAGATTAGTTATCAAATTCATAAAGGTGCTATTAGTGAGCATCACTTTATCAAACTTCGCTCATCTTTTTCCCTCTTCTGTTTTACACTGCATTATTATGATGAGATTACAAGTGTGACAGAAATTCTCAATAATTTTCTCAATTTATTAAACACAGATAAGGATAAGTTTCTTCTTTTAGATACAGATCAGTTTAGTTTAGTCTATGGTTTTATAGGCAATATAGATAGATGGTTAAACACACTGTTTATACAAGGTGGAGCAGACCTAGACTTTATGAACAACTCCATTAGAGCAGATTATGAGACTATTTCTCAGATTATATCACCTGTTGCTTGTGAAGAAAACTTTGACCTAGATGATATCTTTGACTTTTAATGCTCTTGAACTTATAACTTTGGAAGTTTGACTTTAAAGCAAACACCATCTTTAGTATTTTCTACAGTTAGTTTTCCCTTATGATGCTCTTGGATTATTATTTTAGACATATAGAGTCCTACTGTATTATCTGTAATGTCGAAAAAAATATATTTAACTGGATTAAAGCTATTTTTATTGACCAATCTGTTGAAAATATTTACTACTTTAATGCCTCTTTCTCTAATGCTACTTTAGAAATTGAATCCATGTTTCATAGTGTAAGATTTGAGTCTAATGAAGTTTTTGATGGTGATGATTTAGGTTTCTTTTAAACACATTCCCTTTAATCTGCATACTTTTTAATCACACTTAAAGAATTTATTGTTCAAATATCCGATATAATATTCTCAGAAAAAAATCAGGAGATGTTTAATGGGTAAATTCGTTAATAATGTAGAAGAATTCTTTACATTCTGTGAAGAAAATGATGTTCAATTTGTAGACTTTAGATTTACAGATATTAAAGGTGCATGGCACCATATTAGTTACAGAATGAGTGCTGTGACTGCTGGTCAACTAGATAATGGTCTTCCTTTTGATGGTTCATCTATCGAAGCTTGGCAACCAATTAATGAGTCAGATATGCTTCTTAAAGTAGATATCGGTACTGCATTCTTAGATCCATTTACTGCTGATCCTACTATAATCGTGTTTTGTGATGTTTATGACATTTACAAAGAACAATCATATGAAAGATGTCCTCGTTCAATCGCGAAAAAAGCACTTAAGCATGCAGAAGAGACGGGTGTTGCTGATGCTGCATACTTCGGTCCTGAAAACGAATTTTTCATGTTTGACTCTGTAACTTTTGTTGATAACATCAATGAGTCAGGTTACAAAGTAGATACTGAAGAGGGTGAGTGGAACTCAAATAATCCTTACCCAGACATGTATAACACTGGACACCGTCCAGGTACAAAGGGTGGTTACTTCCCAGTTGCACCTACTGACTCTGCTGTAGATATCCGTGCTGAAATGATGCAAGTTTTAGAGCAAGTTGGTCTTACTGTTGTTCTTGGTCACCACGAAGTTGCACAAGCACAACACGAAATTGGTATCGTATATTCTGATATTATCACAGCTGCTGATAATGTTCAAAAGTATAAGTATGTTATAAAGATGATCGCACACCTTAATGGGAAAACTGCTACATTTATGCCAAAACCTATGTTTGGTGATAATGGTAACGGTATGCATGTTCACCAATCACTTTGGAAAGATGGTAAGAACCTTTTCTATAAAGAAGGAAACTACGGTAACCTTTCTGAAATGGCTCTTCAGTATGCTGGTGGTATCTTTAAGCACTCTGCAGCTGTATCTGCGTTTACTAACCCTACAACTAACTCGTACAAGCGTTTATTACCAGGTTTTGAAGCACCAAGTATCTTAACTTACTCTGCTAAGAACCGTTCTGCTGCTTGTCGTATTCCTTACGGTGCTGGCGAAGGTGCTACTCGTTTAGAGATGCGTTTTCCAGATAGCTCTTGTTGTCCTTACCTTGCATTTGCAGTAATGATGATGGCTGGACTTGACGGTATCAAGAATGCTGATGTTCCTATTGGTCCAATGGATGAAGATCTTTATGAGCTTTCTCTTGATGAGATTCGTGAAAAAGGAATTCCTCAAATGCCACACACTTTACGTGAAGCTGTTGAAGGTCTTATTACTGATCATGATTTCCTTAAGCCAGTATTTACTGAAGAATTTATCAGTGCTTACCAGCACTATAGATTTGAACGTGATGTATGGCCTGATGAAGGTCGTCCAACTGCATATGAGTATAAAACTACATACCAGTGCTAATTATAAAGCGAGGTTTATCCTCGTTTTACCTCACCCCACACTCTCCAACACTTTATCACTATATATATTATTTACAATCTTTAGTTATAATAAATGACTATGAATAATAACCCTTTTGCAAATAAAAATTCAATAATAAAACGAAGAGAAAATCCGAAAGGAAAATATACTCAACTTAATACTGAAGAGTTACTAGATGCTGTAAAAAAGAGTGCTAACTCTCCTCATCGTGGAGACTTAGATATACTCTTAGAGATATTTTTAGATAGATACAACGAAAAACAGACTTCACTGGACCAACTCAACCAAAGTTTAGAAGAGAGAATACAACTACAGCTAAAATTAGCACAAGATGCTCAAAAACGCTATGAACAACAAGCTAAAATGGCTGCTATGGGTGAGATGATGGATGCCGTAGCACACCAATGGAAGCAACCTCTCAATGCCCTCTCTATGATGTCCGATATGCTACAAACTGATTATAAAAATGGACTGATAAATCAAGATTATATAGATGAATTAACAGATCATGCACAAGGTCAAATAGAACACATGGTTACAACCTTAGCAGAATTTAGAAACTTTTTTAGACCGAGCCAAACAAAAGAAAATTTTGGTGTAAAACGATGTATACAATCAGTTATGGTTTTAGTAAATGATGAATTTTTAAATAATAACATAACAGTAGAGATACTAAGCGATAAAGAGATTTTACTCTATGGTAATGAAAATGAGTTTAAACATCTTGTACTCAACATAATCAACAATGCAAAAGATGCCTTTAACGACAACAATATAAAAGAGAGACATATCAGCATTAGTTTTTATCAAAAAGATGCTTATAGCTATGTAGATATACAAGATAGTGCTGGTGGAGTTCCATCTAAAATAATCAATGATATTTTTAAACCAGAAGTGACAAGTAAAGCAGAAGGTAAAGGCACAGGGATAGGTTTATATATGAGTACACAAATAGCTCAAAAGATGGGTGGAACCCTCACTGTTAAAAATATAAATAATGGAGCCTGCTTCTCACTAAAAATACCTTTATAACAACAAATTAGCTATAATTCGCATATTGATAACAAATGTAAGAGTGTGTTATTATAAAATTTCAAGTTATAAAGGATTCATTATGAATCAAAAAATTCCTAATGGTAAGTATAGAGCTTACCCTCCAATAGAGTTACCAAACCGAGTTTGGCCTACAAAAACAATAATCAGTGCTCCAGCATGGTGTAGTGTAGATTTACGTGATGGTAATCAAGCACTTGTTAATCCTATGGACATGACGAAGAAACTTGAACTTTTTACACTCTTACTTAAAATTGGATTTAAAGAAATAGAAGTTGGTTTTCCTTCTGCTTCAAAAGTCGAGTTTGATTTTTTACGCCGACTTGTTGATGATGATTTAATTCCTGATGATGTTACAGTCCAAGTCTTAGTCCAAGCACGCGAGCACTTAATAGCTAAAACATTTGAGGCACTTAAGGGTGTTAAAAAAGCGACTGTTCATTTATACAACTCAACATCTGTAGCACAAAGAAAGATTGTCTTTGCCAAAACAAAAGAGGAGATAACTGCCTTAGCATTAGCTGGTGTTGAACTTGTTAAAGAGTACGAGAAAAAGCATGATGGAGAGATATTTTTAGAGTACTCACCTGAGAGCTTTACCGGTACTGAGTTAGAGTTTGCAGCTGATATATCTAATGCTGTTACTGCATGTTGGGGTATTAGTCCGACTCGTAAAGTTATTATAAACTTACCTGCAACAGTTGAGATGGCTACACCAAACATCTATGCAGATCAGATCGAGTGGATGGCAAATCATTTAAACAATAGAGAAAATGTAATAATTTCAACACATACTCATAACGACAGGGGAACTTCAGTAGCAGCAACTGAGCTTGCACTTCTTGCAGGAGCGGATAGAGTTGAGGGAACACTTCTTAGTAATGGTGAGAGAACTGGAAATGTAGATATCATTACACTTGCACTTAACCTTACAACACAAGGCATAGACTCTAAGTTAGACTTCACAAACATAGATGAAGTTTTAGCAATAGTTGAGCGATGTACTGAGATAGATACACATGTCAGACACCCTTATGTTGGGGAGTTAGTATATACGGCATTTAGCGGAAGCCATCAAGATGCGATAAACAAAGGTTTAGCATATCAAAAGAGTAAAGATGATGCCTTATGGGAAGTTCCGTACTTACCTATAGACCCAGCTGATGTAGGTCGTACTTATGAGTCTGTTATCCGTATAAACTCACAATCTGGAAAGGGTGGTGTCGCATATATCTTAGAAAAAGAGTATGGGTACCAACTGCCAAAATCTATGCATCCTGAGATAGGAAACATTGTGCAGGCGATAACAGATGAAAAAGGCAAAGTACTGACTTCTAAAGAGATTTTTAATATCTTTGAAGATACATACTTTAATGTCAAAGAACATATCTCTTTAGTAGACTTTACGCTTACATCTGATAATAAAACATCAAAGTGTAGACTTACATATAAGCATAATGGTGAAGAGATTACTGCTGATGGAGAGGGAAATGGACCAATAGACGCTTGTAAAAAAGCTCTTATAAAAAACTATAAGAATAAGTTTAGCATCACCTCATACTCAGAACACTCTTGTGGAGAACAAAGTAGTGCTACTGCTGTAGCCTATATTGAACTACAAACAGAAGATAAAGCTTCTTGTTTTGGAGCAGGTAAAGATAGTGACATAGCAACAGCTTCTATCAAAGCGATGTTTTGTGCACTTAATAGGGCTTTTAACTAAGCCTCTATTAAGAGCCTTACCATAACAACTCTTCTTGAGGGTCAGATATCTGTTCTACCCTTGGTGGTCTTGATATATCACTAAAGTACTCCATTCTCTTCCCTACACGCACTTGTGTAATTCCTTCAGGAACATCAAACTCTCTTTTAATTTGCGGATAAAGCTTTAATGTTTTTTGATAAAAGAGTCTAAATGCAGGTCCTGCTACTTTACCACCAGTTTCGCGCTTATACATAGGTGTGTTGTCATCATTTCCAAACCATACTACTGTTGTAATCGTAGGAGAGTATCCAGCTAACCAAGCATCTATATTTTTGTTAGTTGTTCCTGTTTTTGCTGCAAGTTCTAAACCTCTAACACGGGCACGTCTCGCTGTACCACGCTGTACAACATCACGCAGAATAGTTGTCATTATATAAGACTGAGTAGGAGTTGAAGTGATATGACGTATATCTTGCTTCTCATAAATTATCTGAGAATTTTGCTCAATACGCTCAATAAGGTGTGCTTTTACCTGTACTCCGTGGTTAGAAAAAGAGGTATATACCTGTGCTAACTCTAGTGGTGACATAGACATTGTTCCAAGAGAGATAGATAAATCTCTTGGAATATGTTTAATCTTAAACTTTTTAAGTTCTCTAAGTAAATTATTTAATCCTATATCGTTAACAAGATTAATAGTGGCAAGGTTTCTTGAGTGAATAAGAGCTTCACGAAGTGTCACTAAACCTTTATAGTTTTTTTCATAGTTCCTCGGTCGCCACTTCATCTCTTCGCCATCTTTTTCATAGGCATATGTTTTGGCTATATCCACTAACTCTGTCGCCCCGCTAAAACCTAAGTCTATAGCGACTTGGTAGATAAAAGGTTTAAATGCAGACCCCGGTTGGCGTCTTCCCTGTGTTGCCCTATTATAAGAACTAATCTTATAGTCTATACTCCCTACAAGTGCCAAAATATTTCCACTTTGAGAATCTAAAGAGACAAGAGCACCATTTAACTGTGTCAGATTTACATCTTGTAACTCAAAGAATTCTTCTTCACTAGGATTTTGAAGTGCTTCAAATGTAGCGAGTTCTTTGAGCTCTTTTTCTTTATACTTATCAATCCGCTTGAGTGCTTCTCCATAAGCAAATTTTAGTGATTCGCGTGCTGCTACTTGTAGCCTTAAATCTATTGTAGTATAGATTTCATAGCCACCTGTTTTTAAATCACTTATATTCATATCTCTAAAACGACGTGCTACTTCATCAACTATAAATGGTGCTCTGTTTTGTGTAAGTGTTGTGTTAAATACTTCTGGATTTTCAACTAAAGCACTCTCATACATACTTTCATCTATCCAGCCTAAAACATACATTCTTTTTATGACACGATTCGCACGTCCCATTGATATATCATAGTTTTTTGTCGGTGCATATGTACTTGGTGCCTTTGGAAGTCCTACTAAAATCGCCATCTCTTTAAGTGTTAAGTCTTCTAGACGTTTATGAAAATAACCATCGGCTGCTGTTTTTATACCATAATAACCATGCCCATAATATATCTCATTTAAGTAGCGTTCGAGTATCTGCTCTTTACTTAAAGCTCTCTCAATCTTTATGGCATATATAGCCTCTTTAATCTTACGTGAGAGTTTTTTCTCTCGTGTGAGTAGGACATTTTTTACTAACTGCTGAGTGATAGTACTTGCACCCTCAACAGCTTTTCCTGCACGTATAACCTTTATAGCCGCACGAAATATTGCATCTATATTTATCCCGGGATGCTCAAAAAATGTAGTGTCTTCTATAGCGACAAGTGCTTCAATAATTCGAGGAGGAATCTCATCAAAACTTGCATAGTATCTATGTTTTTTGTTAAAAATATTTGCTATCTTTTTTCCATCTTTATCATAAATTCTACTTGTCACGTCTGGTTTATAATCTACTAGTTTTGATATATCATAATCGTATGCAGTTAAAAAATAAGCCACTAATACAAAAGGCGATATAAATCCGAGGATTACTAAACTAAAAAAAATCTTCTTCAAATATTTTCTCATACTCTAAATTCCCTATTGGCAAAGTTTGCCTCTATTAATGTTTTTGTATACTCTGCTTGGGGTCTATTTATAACTGCATCCATAACACCACTCTCTACCATTTTACCCTCTTTAATCACACATATATACTGACATAAATTTTTTGCGGAAGATATATCATGTGTTACAAAAAGCATTTTAAAACCCTCTTTTGCCTGTAGTTCTCTCAAAAGATTTATAATCACTACTCGGGTCTCAGGGTCAAGTGCTGTTGTAGGCTCATCAAGAAGTAAAAGTTGTGGTTTATTACTCAGAGCCATTGCTATTACTACACGTTGGAGTTGTCCACCTGAAAGTTCAGGAGGAAATCTACTCAGTAGCTCATGACTTAAGCCAACACTATCAAAAAGCTCTTTTACTCTACTCTTCTCTACAAAAAACTGTTTATTAATTTTTGTCAGTGGAGAGAGTGCTGTAAAAGGGTTTTGTGGGATAAAGGCTACACTATTACCAGCTATAAGCTCAAAATCACAACTACACTCAAGCTCTAAACTCATATCATGGGGTAACATTCCGAGGAGTGCTTTAAGTGTTAAACTTTTTCCACTACCACTTTGACCAACAAGTGCTAAAGATGATTCTATTTCAAAGGCGATATCGACTAAAATATCACTAGCAATCATAATTTTTAGTTTACTTATTTTCATACTTTTATTTTAACTAAATTTTGACACAAGGCTCTTAATTCATCCCCACTTTGACCCAAACGAGCTATGAGTCTGATAATAGCACTAGCTACAGTAGGTTGTCGTATGGCACCTACACTAAAACCCACTCTTTTTAGTTCATCTTTAATCTCTATAACTTTTTTGTTATCTCCTATAGGTATAGGTACAATTAAACCAGCTATGCTGATACCTAACTCATCGTGTACTATCTCTTGGCGTTCTCGTATCGCTTGAGATAATTCTGCTCTATTATCTAAGATATACTCAAGTGATTTGTGGGCTAAAAGTGTATCATACAGAGAGAGCGAGGTAGCATATACTATAGGTTTAGCACGATTTATAAGATACTCTACTATGTGTTTAGAAGCAAGTATAAAGGCTCCAAAACTTCCATAAGCCTTTCCTAGTGTTCCCATTTTAATATGATTAGGTTTTGGGCTAATTCCATACAGATCAAATACACCCATAAGATTATCTCCAACGACACCACTGCTATGTGCTTCATCAACAATTAAGATTGCATCTGCACTATCACATATCTCAAAAACCTCTCTTGGACATAAATCTCCATCCATAGAGTAGATACCCTCAACAGCAACTATGCACCGTTTTGCTGGTGAGTTTTTTAAAAGTAAAGAGAGTTCTTCCATATCATTATGTTTAAAAAAAGTAACATTTACAGAATTGAGATTTGTTGCTAAAACACCGGATGCATGATACAACTCATCCATGAAAAGTACATCACCTTTTCGCACTAGTGACTCTATGAGTGCTATATTGGCATTAAACCCACTCCCTAAAACAACTCCAGCTTCAAAAGAGTTCGCACTACATAGTGCATCTTCAAAATCTTTATGTATTTGATGATAGCCATTTACAAGCATTGAAGCTTTTGAGCTATGCACATCTAAACGCTCTAACACATCACAAGTCTGCATATGCAACTCTTTTTTATGCGAAAGTCCAAGGTAATCATTTGAAGCGAAATCTTTGAGATCAGCTTGTATAACTTCTCTAGTTCTATATCTACCCGATTTTTTAAGGGCTTTTAATTCATTTTCATAAAATAGACTCACCCTACAACTACCCTGTTGCGTCCACTCTCTTTGGCTTTGTACAGAGCAGTATCTGCACGCTTATAAAGCTCTTCTTTTGACTCTTTAGGTCTATACTCTGCAACTCCAAAACTCATAGTGATAGGAACAATCTTTTTATAATTTTCAATCTTTAGTCGAAGTTTTTCAGCTAGCAGACTCGCACTCTTCTCATCTGTATCTGCTAAAATTATTGCAAACTCTTCGCCTCCTGTCCTGCAAAAGACATCTTCAACTCTTAACTGCTCTAAAATAAACTCACTATAAACTCTCAAGACATCATCACCCGTATCATGTCCATAGGTATCATTCACTTTTTTAAAATGGTCTATGTCAAAAACCACCAAACTAAATACTGTTTTATGTCTTTTTGACCTACTTATTTCACTTTTGAGTTTTTGATTGAAGTAGCGTCTATTTCCAATTTTCGTTAACTCATCAGTTAAACTCAGTGTTAAGAGTTTATTTTCATTTGTTATGTCAGATAAAACAACAAGCTTTTTCGAACTTTGATACTTTAAAGGTGAGGCCTCTATACGAAAAATATACACCTTATCAAAAATCTTGAGTTTCACTTTATGATGTATTTCCTTAGATGTTAAAATATATTCTAACCATAAAATGTCACCCATCCACATCTGTAAATAATCTGTATCTTCAACAAAAAAATCAGATATACAGCGGTTTTGTAATTTAAACTCTTCTAAAGTATTATACTTTTTAAAGTATTCAAAAAATGTTTCATTTGCTTCTATTAGTTTTCTATCTTTAAAAATAAGTACTATATTTGTAACTGAGTCTAAAATATCTTTATAATATTTTCTTTCTCTTCTTATCTTCATAAATAACCATACAGTATAAAGTATAGTTGAAATTAAAAATAAAATAATAAAACTACTCATCCATCTAAAAAGTAAGAACTCCTCTTCCGTTTTAGAGATAAAGTTCTCTTTTTTAAACATTATAGAATAAGCAATAGTTTTATCATTAAGATCTTTTATTGGGCTCGATACTATTAAGTATCTGTTTTCAAATCTGTAAGTATCTTTTAGATAATTTTCTAATCCATGTGCAGATAAATACTCCATCTCTTTTTTTGGTGCATCTAAATTTGCAATATGATGTCCATCAAGAAAAGTTTTTGTTAAAGTATTACTCAACTGTTTTGAGTATTCTTCATTAACAACTATAACAGAACTCACCCCAGATTTATTCATTACTTTAGATATAGAATTAAAATGTGAAATAACTTCCACTATACCTATAACTTTTTCATCTTGAAATATAGGGGAGATTGACTTGATTGATAGATCATATCTATCTATACTAATGGTAGATATATTTTCTTTATTGTTAATAACATGTTGAAGTTCTGGTCTTAAAGCTAAAAGAGAAACCCCCTTTTTATCTGTCCAACTTCTGTATAATGAGACACCTTTATTATCAAGTATCTGAATCCAGATATTTTGATAGAATGTGCTCTTTTTTAATTCTGAAGATAAATTCTTATAATATAAATCATCTATCTTATCATTAACAATATCATTTACTATTGTTTTATTATTTGCTAAGCTAATCGCCATAGCCAATGTAGATTTTTGCTTTAGAAGTATCATACTTTTAAAATCATTTTTTATATTTAAGGCTGCTTTTTCAAGTGTAAACTTATTGAGTTTGACTTGTTGCTCTTTTAGCAGCTCAAAGTACAAATATGTAACAGCCAAAAACACTAGAAGAAAGAGTAAAAAAATAGATACTAGTTTTAAATTTTTCATCATCTACACTCCGTTATTTATAATGATATCATACTACTCTTTAAAGCTTTACACCTAAGCTATAACTACCTTGTTGCGTCCTGTATCTTTTGCTTTATAAAGTGCTGTATCTGCCCGCTTAAAAATTGTCTCGGCATCATCACCTTTTTCGTACTGTACTACACCAAAACTCATAGTAATAGGCGTAATCTTTTTATGATTTTGTATAAGCATTCTTAACTTTTGTGTTAAAAGATATGCCTTATCTTTTGTAGTATGAGGTAAAATTAAAACAAACTCTTCTCCCCCTATTCTACAAAATATATCTACTTCTCTAAGATGATGTTCTATAAACTTCGTATATTCACGAAGAACTTTATCTCCAATATCATGTCCTAGAGAGTCATTTATCTTTTTAAAAAAGTCTATATCTAAAAGGACTAATGAAAACTCATGTGGATATCTTTGTGCGAGAGTAATATGTTCATGTAAAATATCATCGTAATATTTTCGATTACCTATATTTGTTAATTTATCTTTAACACTTAAAGAGATAAGTTCGTGTTTTGTACTCTCTTGTTCTGTGATATCAGAGAGTATTATCGCATAAATACTTTTTTGCTTATCTAAACGAGATGCTGAAATCAAAAAATAAAAGTACTCCTCATCTATCTT
Source organism: Sulfurimonas sp. SAG-AH-194-L11 (assembly GCF_029215995.1). Classification (GTDB taxonomy): domain Bacteria; phylum Campylobacterota; class Campylobacteria; order Campylobacterales; family Sulfurimonadaceae; genus Sulfurimonas. The sequence continues at coordinate 52,202 of NZ_JAEMVB010000008.1, read as the reverse complement.
CATTTTCACCTTATGTTTTTTGTTATCAGTCTGTGCTAAAGATTCCAACCAAGAGAGTTCACCTTTTGGCGGACTTAAAAAACCATCTTCAACTTCAAAAAAATCAGATATACACTTATGGTTTCTAGTAAAATCATGAAGGTCTTTATAGTTTTTAAAATAATGGAAAAAAGTCTTATTAGCTGTCACAACATGCTTCATATTATGTACTACAACTATATTAGACGAACTATCTATAATCTTTTTATAGTACATCTTTTGTTGTAAAGATTCACGTGAAAACATGTAGGCAAAGGAAATACTCAAGAGTACAAAAACTATAGATATTACATTACTAAACTCTAAAAGATCACCCACAAGACTTCTCCATAAATGTTTTTAAAACTTCTACACTGAGTCCCATAGCTGTTGACTCAAAACCTCGAACCTCTTTTATGTAACTTTTACAGAAGCCCTCAACCATACAAGCCCCAGCCTTACCTCTCCACTCTCCACTCTCTAAGTATTTATTTAAAGCATCTCTATTAAAAACTTCAAATAAATAATCTGTTTGAGAGATATCTATAATTTTTTTATCTTTTGAGTGGTATATCATGCAGGTAATAATAGAAGTAATGTTTCCGCTCTGCGCCATTAAAATAGCTCTAGCATCATCAACATCGCTTGCTTTACGTAAGATTTTTCCTTGTGAAGTGACTACTGTATCTGCCACAAGTAGAGGCATATCATCATAGCCAAAAGCTCTAATATTTGCCTCATACTTCCCTAAAGTTGCTTGATAGACAAAGTTTTTCGCCGATGATGCAACTATCTTCTCTTCATCAAAGTCAACACTCTCCTGTTTAAACACCACACCTGCATTTGTTAGTAACATTGCACGAGTTTGTGAAGAGGAGGCGAGTCGTATCATCTAGTATGCATTTCTCAAAAATACACCCATATAAATAGCTATAACGCCAAGAACTATGTTTAAAGGTACCATATACTTACCTATCAGACCAAGTTTGGCTTTTGCACCTCTTGCATCACCCTTGTCTAAAAGTTTATCCCCTTGAGAGCGAAAAAATGCCATTAGAGCTAAGTTCATAGCCATAATCATCCAGATGCCCTCTTTGATATGTACCATGTTGTAAAGTCCCATCGCATACTCATCTATAACATTAGAGTTAGCATCAACAGCAGCCTCACGAAATCCAAGTCCAACCGCCATAATCACTGCCGTAATAATTAAAATAATTACAAATGGCGTCACAATAGTAAAAAGTCGTTTTAAGGCATGAGAGATTCTCTCTAAGCGATTAAGTGGCGACTCTATATGCATAAAAGAGTTATGTGCTGCATAACGCATAGCAACCATACCACCAACCCAGACAACTGCTGAGATTACATGTAAAAATACTATCTGTGTTCTATAATCTGCAAAAATTTCATAAATCAACTCTTTCATTAGTTAAGTTCCTTTGTTATATAAGCAAGTGCGGCTTCTTTTGCCTCAGGGAGTTTAGCAGGAAGTTTTCCACCTGCTTGTGCGAAGTCAGGACGACCACCACCACCACCACCAAGAATAGGAGCAATGTTTTTAATCCAATCTCCAGCTTTAGCATCAGCATTTTTAATACCACAAGCGATAAGAACTTTTTCACCCTTAACTTGAAAAAGCATAGCACAGAGTTTTTCATTTTCATTTTTTAGCGCATCTATCTTCTCTTTGATGTCTCCTGCTGGGTACTCTTCAACAACTACTGTCACACCATTTATTTCACTTGCTACAACTTCTACTTTTGAAGCATTTTGTGCATCTTTAAGTTCAGTTTTTAAATCATTTACAGAGGATTTAAGTCTATTGATTCCAGCGATAATATCTAAGTTTTTGACCTCTGCTTGTGCCTCTTGAAGTAGGGCTCTTTGTTCTGTAAAGTACTTATAAGCTGCATTGCCACATACTGCTTCTATACGACGAACACCTGCTGAGACGCCAGACTCTTTTGTGATTATAAACGAGCCTATATTTGCTGTATTACTTACATGCACACCACCACAAAACTCTATACTCGCATCAGCAAAGGAAACAACACGCACCTCATCGCCATACTTCTCACCAAACTGAGATTTTGCACCAGACTTTTTAGCATCTTCTATCCCTAAAACTTCTGTTTTAGTAGGAATCTGACGCATGATTTCATTGTTTACACGAGTCTCAATCTCTTTGAGCTCTTCATCACTCACAGCTTTTGGATGTGAGAAGTCAAAACGTAAACGCGATGCATCATTAAGTGAACCTGCTTGTGATATATGTTCACCTAAAACATCAGAGAGAACCGCATGAAGGAGGTGAGTAGCAGAGTGGTGTTTGATGATTTCGTTACGACTCATATCAACTTTTGCATCCACTACAGTTCCAACTTTAAGCGCTTTACTCACTGCAACTTCTACGAGTGAGAGTCCAAAAAACTTCTTTGTATCGAGTACTTTTGCGAAACCCTCAAGTTCTCCCTCATCACCAGTCTGTCCACCTGACTCTGCATAAAAAGGAGTAGTATCTAAAAGAACCCAACCTCTCTCACCAGAGGATAAACTCTCTACTCTTTTATACTCCGCGTTTAAAAGTGCTTGTACTTCGCCTGAGTGTTGTGTGAACTCATAGCCTACAAAAGTATTTTCGCCAAACTCTTCTAAAAGTATCTTAAAGTCACCCTGCGTTGCACCGTCACCTGAGCCTTTCCAAGCCGCTTTAGCACGAGAACGTTGCTCTAACATAAGTGCTTCAAACTTCTCACTATCAAGTCCAAGGTTTTTCTCTTTTAGCATATCCTCTGTAAGGTCAAGTGGGAAACCAAAAGTATCATACAGTTTAAATGCCACCGCTCCACTAAAAGTATCTTGAGTATTTTTTAACTCTTTTTCAAAAAGTGCTATACCAGACTCGATAGTCTTAAAAAACCTCGCTTCTTCAAGTTGTATCTGCTCTTTTACAGCCTCTTTTTTCGCCTCTAAGTACTCATACTCTGAGCCCATAATATTTACAATCGTATCTACAATTTTAAACATAAAAGGAGCACGAAATCCTAGTAAATAACCGTGACGAACTGCACGACGAAGAATACGACGAAGAACATAACCACGACCCTCATTTGAGAAGTTTGTACCTTGAGAGAGTAAGAAAACAGATGTTCTTATGTGGTCTGCGATAACACGGTAAGAAGCACCCGTTTTATACACGTACTCTTTACCTATGAGTTGCTCAACTTGTTCTATCATCGGCATAAAAAGTGAAGAACCGTAGTTAGAAGTTTTACCCTCTTTTATAGCTACAACTCTCTCTAAACCCATACCCGTATCTATAGAAGGGTGTGCGAGAGGGATTCTCTCCCCACCGGCAACCTTTACTTCATACTGCATGAAAACAAGGTTCCAGATTTCTAAAAATCTATCGCCCTCTCCACCCATATAATCTTCAGGGCCAGAAAATTCTTCTGCACCTTGATCATAAAAGATTTCAGAACATGGACCACAAGGACCTGTATCTCCCATAGACCAGAAGTTATCTGCATCACCTAAACGCATGATTCGATCTTTAGAGATATGCTTCATCCAAAGCTTTTCTGCTTCATCATCACTATCATGCACCGTAACCCAAAGTTTATCAACATCAAGTTTGAGAACTTCTGTAATAAATTCCCATGCATAGGCAATTGCCTCTTCTTTAAAGTAGTCTCCAAAAGAGAAGTTACCCATCATCTCAAAAAAAGTATGGTGGCGTGCAGTGTGTCCTACATTTTCAAGGTCATTGTGTTTTCCACCAGCACGAATACATGTCTGGCAAGACGTTGCACGAGGATTAGCGGGTCTTGGGATTTCACCTGTAAAAATTGACTTAAAAGGTACCATCCCGGCATTGTTAAAAAGCAGTGTTGCATCATCAGGCACTAATGGCCCTGATGCGACACGCTTATGTTGTTTAGATTCGAAAAATTTTAAATACTCTTCTCTGATATTCATAGCTACATCTCTTATATAAAATTACGCGATTATATCTAAAATGTAGTAAAAATCTCGACTATTTAATCTTTCTTACTCGCCTTGACCTAGTGAGTAAGCTAATTCACCCTCTAGTTTATAAAGGTTTTCAGTTTTAATAACTTCTATGCCATCAAGTGTAGAAATGATATTCATCATATTTGTGATATCTTCATTTTTGAGAATATCACCTTGATTTTTAGCATAGTATCTACATCTCCAGTGATCTGTTAAGAAAGTCTCTGGGTGTCCATTTGGATAAACTTTTAATCCTCTGTTAGAAATCATTTTAAGTCTCATACCTGTCTCTTGTGCTGCATTAACAAGTGCATCACCAATTACCTTTGCATCATTGAAGTCACCTCTAGTAAAGATATCAACACCAATTAAATCCATCTGTTGGCTTCTTACATCTGTAAGAACAGCTTTTTTGATTTTAACTGCATCGCCATACACTTTAGGTGCTAAAACTGTTGGTTTTTGACCGAGTCTCTCTATAACTGCATCAGCAAACTCCTCTGTATTTACTTCAGTATACTCTCTTCCTTCAGCTTTAAGTTTACGTGCTAGGTCATAAGTAACGACTCCATCTTCGATAGTTTTAAGCCATGCATTATGAACTTTTTCAGCAATTCTTGCTTGTCCAATATCTACCATCATCATAACACCTGAAAGTAAAAGTGCAGATGGATTAGCTATACCTTTTCCTGCATGTCTTGGAGCAGAACCATGAATCGCTTCATACATTGCTATATCATCACCAACATTTGCACCTGGAGCTATACCAACAGAACCTGTCATAAGTCCTAAAATATCAGTAGCAACATCACCATAAAGGTTAGGCATAAGTACCATATCAAAGTCTTGAGGAGCATCTACTAGTTTAGCCATACCGATATCGATAATCCAATCATCAGCTTGAATTTCAGGATACTCTTTAGCAATTTCGTAAAACACTTTTACAAAAAGTCCATCAGTTAACTTCATAATGTTATCTTTAATCATACAAGTGATTCTTTTTCTACCAAAAGCTTTAGCATATTCAAATGCATATCTAGAAATCTTCTCACACCCTGGTCTTGTAATGATTTTAAGACACTGTGTTACCTCAGGTGTTTGTTGGTGCTCTATTCCTGCATATAAATCTTCTTCATTCTCACGAATAACTACAACATCCATACCTGGGTATCTTGTCGGTATAAATGGAGCATACGATAGTGAAGGACGTACATTTGAGTAGAGTCCTAAAGTCTTACGAATAGTTACATTTAAACTCTTATAACCTCCACCTTGAGGTGTAGTAATAGGTGCTTTAAAAAGTACTTTATTTTTCTTGATAGAGTCCCAAGCTTCTTTACCAATTCCTGAAGTGTTACCACTTAAGTATACTTTTTCACCAACTTCAATATAATCCCACTCAACATCTGCTCCTGCTGCTTCAAGTACTCTAATACTTGCCTCCATAATCTCTGGACCGATTCCGTCACCTTTTGCAACTGTAATTCTTTGCTTTGCCATTTTATTTCCTTTAAGTTATTATTTTGTTTCGGGGGGAATTATAGGAGATTACCCTATGCCAAATCTTTCGATTTTTTGATATAATAACTATTATTATTTGATAATAAAACAATTCAAAGTTGGTATTTTTAATGAAACGCTCTACATTAGAAAAGAAAATAAACATCGCAAACGACCTTATGTACTATATTTACAAGTATATTGACACATATATTAACCTAGATGAGTTGGCAGAGGAGTTTAAAATCAATAAATTCTATATGCACAAGATATTTAAAGAGATTTTTGGTCGAAATATCTATGAAACTATCAAAGCCATACGACTTCAAAAAGCAGCAACACTTCTTTTAACAAACCACTACTCAACAGCAACTGAAATCGCTAATACATGTGGATATAGTTCTCTTACCTCTTTTATACCTGCGTTTAAAGAGCGCTTTTCTATGACTCCAAAGAAGTGGCGTCAAGGTGGGTTTGAGAGTTACTCTAAGGAGCTTTTAGGTTCTTCTCCAAATGCTAGTATCTCTACTGCATCTTTTGATGGCATCCAAGCAGAGATAGTAAAAATGCCAGAGATGACTGTTTACTATATCCGTCATAAAGGTTATGAGAACAACATTCGTCCTACTTGGCAAAAGTTAAATGCATGGATATTTTCATCTGACATCCAAGAGTACACTTTTGTCTCTTTGTTTCATGACAACCCTGCTATTACACCACTTTTAGAGTGTCAACATGTCGCTTGTGTTGTAGTAGATGGGGGAATTTCTCCACAAAACACGAAACTACCAAAGCTAACAATCTCAAAAGGTGTCTTTGCAAAGTTTGATATAGAAGGGAAAAGAGGGGATATTTTAAAGTTTATTCACTGGGTATATCATAAGTGGCTTCCAAAAAGTGACTATGAGACAACAACTAAGCCCTCTTACTCCATCTATAGAAAACATCATCATATTGATAAAGATGAGTTATTTGACATTAGTTTTTATCTACCTATCCAGTAAAAGACGATTAAAAAGAGAGCTCGTTTTGTATTGTAATGTTTTTATAATATTTTTGAAATATTTGAGCAGCTATGCCATCACCAACTTTTATAAGCTCTTTATTTTTGTTTAAAATAGGAGTTGTTTTATAACCACAACTTGGAGATTTTGATTTGAGAACGATGGCATCTACTTTTGGATATCTACTGCAAAACAGATGGATTTCTTTTTCTAAAGACTCTGTCACATCTATGTTTGTTTCGTCTGTGATAATCCTATTTTCACCATCAACTTCAATGACATTTATCCGCTCACGAGGAGTCCCAAAAAGAGGTGCTTCTGGACAAAAAGGAATGATTTCATACTCTTTGTATGCCTCTATGACAGCATTCACCTCTTTAGTTTTTCCATCATAACGACAGCGCTCACCTAAAAGACAAGCAGAGATTATGACTTTTTTTCTAGCAGATGACAATAGACTTAATCTCAGTCATCTCTTCAATAGCAAAACGCGGACCCTCACGTCCAACGCCACTCAGCTTAACACCACCATAAGGTTGAATGTCAAAACGTAAAGTCGGCATATCGTTTATAACTATTCCACCTGCATTTAACTCATCTATGGCACGGTTTGTAATGCTTAAATCATTTGTAAAAACTGAAAACTGTAAGCCATAAGGGGAGTTGTTCATACGAGGGAGTGCATCATCAAAAGAGTTTACTCGCACTAAACTTACTATGGGTGCAAAAACTTCTTCACATACTATGGCCATATCGTCAGTAACATTTGCCATGACACAAGGGTGAAACATTCGTCCCTCACGGTGTGGTGGGAGAAGAGGAATCGCACCCTCTTCTATAGCTGACTCAACCCAATCCATAGCACGACTCGCTGCCTCATCATCTATAAGTGGACCCATAAATGTATCATCATCATAAGGAGAGCCAACTTTAAGCTTTTTTGTCTCCATAGCCATAAGCTGTGCAAACTCATCATAAACTTCATCTTCTACATAGATACGCTGCAGAGAGATACAGACCTGACCCGAGTTTACAAATGCACCCAAAGCACAACGCTCTGCTGCTAATGCTAAGTTCGCAGTTTTTTCTATAAAGGTCGCTGCATTGCCACCGAGTTCAAGCCCTATTTTTTTGATACCTGAATTTTTAGTGATAATTTCTCCTACGGGAACAGAACCAGTAAAAGAGATCACACGAGGAATCTCTGAACCAATCAAAGCCGAACCAACTTCTGCATCCCCATAAACAACTGAAAGTGCATCTTTTATAGCAAATTCACTCTCTATAAAAAGCTTTGCAAATTTATAAGAAGTCAAAGGTGCTTCTGGCGTTGGTTTAAGTACTACTGTATTTCCAGCGACAAGTGCAGGTCCTAGTTTATGAGCAACAAGATTGAGTGGAAAGTTAAAAGGAGTAATGGCAACAACAACACCGACAGGCTCACGACGAAAAAATGCAAGTGTTTTTTTACCGCTATTCATCGCGTCTGTGTTTATAGTTTCACCATGCATAGTTCGCATAGTCTCAGCACATAGAGTGATAGTCTCAACACAACGCTCAACCTCAACGCGAGCAAAAGTGATAGGTTTACCAACTTCATCAGTTATAGTTTTTGCTATATCTTCTTTGTTTTCTCTTAGTTTTTGAGCAACATCTAAAAGCCAGTTACATCTCTGTGCAAGTGTCGATGCTTTAGCACTTTTGCTTGCATCTTGTGCTATAGCGAGGGCTTTTTTTGCATCTGCTTGGCTACAGATAGGAGCAGTTGATACTACTTCACCATTAAAAGGAGAGAGTCTCTCACTAAAGGTATCTGTCACGGCTTCACAAGAGCCGAAGTAAATTTTTGCTTGCATTAAAAATCCTCTTAATTGTATAAAAGAATTATAGCATTTAAAATTTAACCCTCACTCTCTTGTGCTTGCATTTTAAAGTTTTCGATATAACGCTTGCGTTTGGCCTCTTTCATCATTGTATTGTCTGCGATGATAAAACCTTCGACTACTCCATTCCAGTGTACATTTATACTAAAGTCAAAAAATCGAACAGCACCTTCATCATATAGTTCTGCATACTGTTTAAAAAGTGTTGGTACAACCGTTCCTAGATCTTTGAGAAGTTTTTTTAGCACTACAAAACCATCTTTATACGATTTATATTTAAAGAGTTCATCAAACTCAGTTTTTTCATCATAAGACATATTGTAAGGTGTTTTTGCACTCATCATATCTGTTGTACATGAAAAATGGTGTGAGTAAAAGTAGACAAGTGCAGAAATCGCTTTTTTAGGTGTATCTCCATTAATAGTTACTGTTCCATAGGTATATACTATATGCGGATTATTTGCTAGATATGCACCAACACCTTGCCATAGACTATCAAGTGCACGAGACCCCCAGTACTTTGGCTGGATAAAACTACGCCCTAGTTCAATAGAGTTTTGTGTATAGTTTTTGAAATGTTCATTAAAATCACATAGCTTGTAAGTATATAAGCCCTCCATTCCACGTTTTTCGATGATGTCATTTACTTCACCAATTCTATATGCCCCTACTATTTCTAAATCCTCTTCATCCCATAAAATAAGATGTTTATAGTAGTTATCGTACTGATCATTATCTTTAGCTTCTCCTGTTCCCCCGCCTATAGCACGAAAAGCAACCTCACGTACACGTCCAAGTTCTTGAATCAAAAATGGAGCATCTACAGGTTCTGCTAAAACTATTAGTTTTCCATCTTTTGTATGTCCTAGTGTTTGTGCTTTTTTTATCTCTTGTTTGAGTATCATTTTGTTACTAGCAGAGCTAATCGTTATCTCTGTTTTTAAAAAACCTTTTTGTGTTGTGCCAACCGTGTATAGATGTTTATAAAATTTTTGGATATATTCGTCCAAAGAGATTTTTTTGGATTCAAATGAAGAAGCAGGTATGACTTTACCTATGTTAAACTCTAAAGGTCGTCTTGTTTGAGCAGTTGCAAACTCATCTGCTAAGAGAAGTCCACTTATTTTTTTAGGTAAAATCATAGAGAGAAAATAGAACATATTAGAATTTCTAGCTTCAATTCTTATGGGTAAGATAGGAGCTTCATTTCGTTTTGCTAGTTTTAAAAAACTTGATTTCCAAGCGATATCTTTCAGTCCATCTTTTCCCATTCTATTAACTAAACCTGCGGGAAATATTATTACAGCTTCTTCATTTTGTAGTGCTGTATTGATGGCTTTTAAACTTGCTTTTGTAATCCCTCCTGCTATATCAACAGGTATAATCAGACCTTCGGCTTGGGTAATAAAACTCATCATTCCATTTATAAGAATTTTAACTTTTTTATCTTCTCGTGCATTTCCTATAAGCTGTACCAGAGAGAATGAGTCAGGTGCTCCAGTTGGATGGTTGGCTATAATTAAAACACGTCCAGTTGAGGGGATATTTTTAAGCTCATTAGGTTTTACTGTATAGGTAATGTTAAAAAACTCTAAGACGCTATCTATAAACTCTAAATTCTTTAAATAATGACTTCGTTTATAAAATGTATTAAATTCTTTTTCATGAAATATTTTTTGTAACTTTCTTATTATAAAACTGAGTAGAAGTTTTGGGGTCCATTTTACTAGTTTTGGAGCTTTTTCGTGTATGATTTTTTCTATACTAAACATTTATTACCTTAATTTATATTCTAACTAATCTATTATACTCTTGCTTAGATTAAGCTACTTTTATCTTCTGAGTCATAAAAACTTAAAACTGCTGGAAGAAGGATTAAGTCCACTAAAACTGCGATGATGAGCGCGATGGCTGTCACTAAACCAAAGTTTGCATTTAACATAAACTGAGAAAAGTTAAAAACGATAAACGCCGAGCTTAACACAATAGTCGTAAAGATAATTGCACTCCCTGCATACTGCATAACATAGGTAAGTGACTCTGTAAGTGTATATCCTTTAGTACGTGCTTCTTGATACTTGATGAGAAAGTGAATAGTATCATCAACTGCTATTCCCATAATAATAGCTCCAGAAATAGCAACTCCAATATCAATAGTAATACCAATCCATCCCATAAAACCGATAACAAGTATAATAGGTAAAATATTTGGAATGATAAATATCGGTATCATTTTTATGTTTTTAAAAATAAAAATCATTACAATAGAGATAAGAATTATAGCCATAGTTATCGAGCTAATAAGTGTATCTGTTACATCTTTTTGCATATTTGCAAACATTACAGTTTGTCCATTTACTTGTGCACTATAAGGTGTATTTTCCCACCACCTTTGTGCCCAAGCAATCATCTCTAAATCTTTTGAAGTATCTACGACATTTACAGAAGCAGATATACGTAAAAGTTGCTCATTTATATCCATTTTATCATTTATTTCCATACCTTGAGGGAGAGAAAGAGAATAGAGTAATAGATACTGAGCTATAAGGTTTTTATCATTTGGTATCTCTTTTTTATTATCTGAGATTTCATTAAACTTTTTTACAATATCTACAAGAGAAGAGCTGTGCCTAACATCTGCAAATTTTGCTTTAAACTCTGTACAAAACTGCTCTACTTTACGCATAAACAGTGGCTCTTTTATGCCATCTTTTGTTTTAGAGTCTACTACGATTTCATATGCCATAGGCCCTGTCAATCGTTCCTGTATAATCTTAACAGTTTTTCTAAAAGGGACATCCTCGGTAAAATATCGTACTGCATTTGAGTCTACTTTTAGCTGCGTTAAACCTATGCCAATAAAACCAAAAACAACTACACAAATGAGAATAATTCTCCTGTCATTTCGTACGATAAACTCGCTATAAGCTTTGGCAATAGTATTTACTTTTTTTTCTTTTAACTCTTTTGTTTTTACTTTAATGTTTAAAATTGCTAAAGCAGCCGGTATAAACACGATAGTCAGTACAAACGCCACGATGGCAGCACTTGCAGTTGCAATTCCTAAGGTTTGAATTGGAACAATATGTGAAATCCCAAGAGAGGCAAAACCAATCGCCGTAGTAAGCGAGGTTAAAAATATAGGTAAGAAGTTTTTAGAAACTGTATCATGAATAGCTTCAATGTTATCTAATCCCTCATAGCGTCCAAGAAGATAAATCCAGTAAAGGTGCATAGCATCTGCAATCCCGATTGCTATGATAAAGACAGGCATATTTGCTGTAAAGTTGTTGAGTTTAAAACCAAAAAGTACCTGTAACGCCATCACAATCGTAAATGTAAATATAACAACTGCAATGGTTAAAAACATACCCGATGGACGGCGAAAAATTAGCCATAAGATAAGCATAGATATAACTATTGCCATAGGAGTAAAAGTTGTTACATCATGTATAGCTAAAGAGGTGAAAGTATGATTTACCACAGGACCACCTGCTAAATGAAACTCATATCCACTCTCTTTTTCTGCTAATATATATGTATCGACAGCACTCTTTATCGCTTTAGAAGAGCCTCTTATATCGCCTGCTTTTGGTACAAGACGAGCTACTATCATCGTTGTTTTTGCATCTGCACTTATGATTCTGTTTACTAAAACATCTTCTCTTAGAGCGATCTCTTTTTTCTTATCTAAGTCTTCTTGTGTGAGTGTCTCTAACTCTTCTATAAAATTCTCAACAATTATATCATCAGGATACTCTTTATCTGTATGTATATACTGGTAGTTTGTTAAAGAGTCTACACGGGAGATATACTTTGTCTGCCAAAGCTTTTGTGTTAAACGATCGATGACACCAAGTGCTTTTTTATTCATCACCCCATTTTCATCACTAAAGACGATTATCATCGCATCATCATTTCCAAAAATAGCTCTAAAATTATCATACTGGATGAGTGTTTGAGAGCCCTCTTCAAACCAGATTCTGTACTTTCCATCAAACTCTGCATTTTTTAGCTGATAAGCAAAAGCAAGAGTCATCAAAGGAATCAGTATAAATATATACCATCGAAAGCTAATTATAAAGTTTACAAATTTTCTCATTAAAAGTAATATCCTAGTTTGAGACTGAGTCTCTCATGTTTTCCCATAAGATTAAATGCTGTTAGGTCTGATGGAGATGGGTCGATATATCTATAATCAAAGTTGACCTTAAAAGTCTCAGCAACTCTAGTTTCATACTCTATGTAATAAACCTTTTCATCATACTCCATATCTAAAATAGCCCCTGCAATGATACTTGCATCATCCCCTTGGTTAAAGGTATAACGAAAACCTAAAAATAAATCATTTTGAAATAGTTCAAAGAGGTCTAAATCATCGCGTTTACTCTCATCTAAAATTCCATAATAATAGTACTCAGAGATAAGCCCTAAATCAGCCTCACCGTAGACTTGAGTTAAAGTATGCTCTAAACCAAAGCCTATATGATAATAGTCTGAAATCTCTGCATCATCCACCACATCAACATATACAGCCTCTAACTTTACAAGTGTACCATCTACAACTAAGGTGTTGTATGTTGAGAGTTTATTTACAATATAGGCATTCTCATTTGTGATGATTGCACTTGAGTCACCTGAGGGTATCGTTGTGTAATAACGCTGAGAATCGTAGCCATTTTCAAAGATCACAGCATAATCTAAAGGGTACTGAGTATCTGTTGATGCACTATACTTCAAATAAACACTCGGTCGAGTATCACCCTCTTTTGTGAGTAACCTGTTTTCATACTTTAAGGGAAGTGAAGCAGTTGCTGAGACAGGAACACTTACTGGAAAATAGTAATAAACATAAGGGGATGCAGACATATCTCGAGACTGCTCATACAATTTTATAATGGCAGAAAACTCACCATCATCAGTATAATGGGAGTAAGAGAGGTTCCAAACACCGAGTTTATCTGCGTCAAAAGGGTCATCTCGGAGTTCATCGGGATTAAAACCATCCGTTATATTTCGAACTTCAAGTGCTCCCCAAAAACGAATATTTTTACCCACACTCACCTGATCATTTTCAAAGTCATACTGAGCATAAACCTCATCTAAACGCATAAATGAACGATTATTTCTCTCAGTCCTATCTGCTTGTAGGTCGTAAAAATCTTCTTGTGCTTTTGCCTTAGCTTTGAGTGAAAGTTCATCTTTTTCATAGGCGACTTCTAAGTATGCTGAGAGGGTAATATTTTGGGCATGTTTATCGGTAGGAAGAGTAAGATAAGCCTGTGTTGTGTAGTCTATATGTCCTTGCAGCGCGATATCATCCATAAAAGAGGATCTATCCTCTTGCATCATAAGAGGTTTCTCTTGGGCAATTGTTTCTTCTTTTTTTACAACTGCCTTAGCTTCTGTTATAAGCACTGGTACTTTTTCTTTTATTTCTTTTTTTACTTTTTCTTTTTCTTCAACTTTTTCTTTTTTTATTTCTTTTTTAACTTCTTGTACTTCTTTTTTAAACCTATGTTTATAGGTATGTACAATTGTTGCCCCTTTAAACAAAGAGTCTAAATTTCTTTGCTCTTTTTGTACATCTTCATATACTTCAAAACAACCACAACGTACAGCTTTTGTATGTGTAAATTCTATGAGTTGACAGCTATTTGGATAATTATACTTTTCAAAATCAAAATTTGGATTACTCTTTTTCGTAAAACTTGTTAATTGAACAGAATAACAGACATCTTTTGAGAGAGCATACAAGAGTGTATTACAGAGAAGAAAAACAAGAAGAAAAATTTTCATATGTATTGTGTAAACCTAGTATATAAATTTTATTTATATTATCTAGTTTGTGCAAAAATAATGTTTAAAGTGTAATATTATCTATGCGATATATATCCAAGGGTGTTACGATTACAGCATCAATCATAAAATCAAGAGAAGTTCTTTGCTCGCATAAAAAATTACTTTTATAAAAGAGTACTATCTTCTATAAAAGTATATCACTAAAGAGCTAAATCAAGACTAGCGATAATGTTGTGTTTATCCGTTGTATTATCAAGTAAATACATATAACCTATTCTAAACTGTACATTCTCTCTGTAAAAATATCTTGCACCTAACAAAAAGCCATTATCAGATGAGTTAGTTGTTGCACCATTATCTGCTAAACGATATCCAGCAGAAACCATGACAACTCTTGGAAGTACAGCCACTTCACTAGATAAACTAGCAGCATACTTATCATTAGTATTAACAGAGTACAAAGAATTTACAGCACTCGATGCATTTGCATAATCTCCAAAAAAGCTAACTGGAACATCACTAATACTTCCTCTAGCCTGAAACTTTAAGGCATAAGAATCAGTCTTACGCCTTATGACTAAGCTACTGTTGTTTGGATCTTGCACTTGAGAAGTACCCCACCATATCTCAGCACCTACATCAACATCCCAAGAACCTACTCTTGGTGTTACTGCAACACTAGCAAAATTTGCGAACTCAACATTACTTGCACTTCCATTGACCGGAATCCATGCTGAATATGCTGCATTCCATAAATCACTATAAATATAAAGTGAAACACCTTCCGCAAGCACTTCACCATTTTGTACATACTCTTGTGCTGCAAAAAGGTCTCCTAAAGAGCTTACTACACTTCCTGCATTTAACATATTTGTACTAGCGGATGGACCATCTGCATCTGTTAGATATGGTACTACACCTACAGTATAATCTGAAATATTATAAATAAATGGTAATCGCATATTTACTAAACTAAAACTTGCAGCTTCTGCATCATACCCCATCTCAGTAAAAGTACCTACACCCTCTGCAATACGCCCACCAATGAAAACTGAAGCCTCATTTGGAACATTAATAGTAGCAGATGTTGAACTCGACTTAGAGTAACTCATGTTAGCCATTAATGACATATTTAGTGTCTCGGTTAAAGACATAAATTTGCTATTTTTATCATCCGTGATGACCTTTTGAGAACCCACCATAGTGTATCCACTTGCTTTAAACTCTCTACCAAATCTGTTTAATGCAGGATACCCATTTTGTGAATGACAAGCACTACATGAAACACCTAGTTGTCTTGCAAAAGCTGGTAATGCTACTGCATTGACTACAAAAACACTTAATGACATAAAAGCCAGTATAGTTAACTTTTTCATTGTATCTCCCTTTCATATATTAGAAGTCTATTCCTTATATAATTAAGATAAGCTTAACATTTATTTTTTTATAAGCTTATATTTGGTATGTACTCTATATTTTCAGGTGTAACAATCAATGCATCAAGCATAAAGTCACCATCATAGGCATTTTTTTTCATATATACATTTGCAGTTTTAATAAGTTTACTTATTTTTGAAGCAGTAATATTTTGAATTGCAAGTTCATAATCAGCACCACTTTTAACTTCTACGAAATGAAGGACATTATCCTTAGTAACAATGACATCTATCTCTCCAAAACGCGAGTAAAAGTTCCGCTCTACTATCTCAAAACCATTTTCATAAAGATATATACAAGCCTTATCTTCTGCTATATTTCCTTTGGCTCTGCTCATGTTACTCCTTTAAAAAGCTAGCTTCTTAAAAACACCATCCTCAACATCATAAGAAATACTCCCATCAAGAGTATTTGCTTTTATACCCTCAACAAACTCCTCATAACCATAAGATTGATGAAAAGTTACAAACTCTATCTGTCCAGCCTCACTTAAACTTTCAAATCTTTTTTTCGCTTCACTTCTATCATCAGAGACTTCTTCATCTATTATTTCTAAAGCTCTATTGATAGTATTATATGTTTTTCCTGTCCCAGGAGGTCCGTAGAGGATTTGGTTTAATCCTGTATTTTGATTCTGTAGATTATTGATTTTTTCTATGCTTTCAGTTTCCAAATTCTCAATTGCTTTATCATTTTTTAAAAAATTGATATATTGAAACAATGCTCTACTCGGAGCACCATTACCAATATTACGATTAAATTGATGTAAATTATTTCCAATTTTCAGTCTTTCTTTCAAGCTATTCAAGAAATCTAATTCATCAATATCTAGTATCGAATTAATATTAGGGTATTCACTACGTATCTGATTTACTATATTTTCATTTAAAATTTTTACGAGTGCATTTATTGCTGCCTCATCGAGTTTATTTCTCTGTTGAGTTGGTGTATGTTTTAAATATAGTCTAAAGTCATTTTCATTTTTTGGCATTCTCTAATCCTTATCAATCCACTTAAAAATATCAACAACAGATATCCTATCTTTTTCTTCTTCAACAAAATAAATAATACTGTAACCTTTAAAGGTCATATCTCTTACATTAACATCATCATGGAGTCTGGATTGTTTAAATTTATAGGGGAAATTATCTAAGTTGTTTATTTTATTATCGAGTTGATTTTTAAAGTTTATAGCTCTATTTTTACTATCTTTTGAGATGAATTTTAAAATCACTTTAAGTGTCTGTTGATACTCTCTCTTCCTAAGTATCCTCATTTATAAAGACTTCATAAACTCTTTCATATCTTCATCATATATATCTTGAGAAAGTAAGTCAGCAGTATCGTTTTTCACTTGGGCTATCGCTATGTTTACTCTACTACTTGCCTCACTTTTTGAGAGAGTCGGACAAGCATCATTAAGGGAAAGCTTTACAAATTTTACAAAGTCTCTTAAAAGACTTTGTGTATCATTGCCATACTCTGAAGATATAAAATTTTCTATCTCTGGATTATTAATTTGTATTGTCTGCATAATTAAATCTCCTTTATCTTCGGATATTATAGCATTTATTTATCTTTTTTTAACTATCCTTGTAGCCTATTCATTTTAACCTGTACTTTACCCATAGCTTTATCTATCTGTTTAAACGTACCATGGTCTGTAGTTACTGCTTTTTTAGCACTAAGATTTTCTAGTAATACTTTTAACTCATCAAAGTTATCACTTAACTTGCCGTTAAGTGCATTTTTCATGTCTAGTTTTGCTTCTTCTGTCAGTTCCATTTTTATTTCCTAATTGTTATATTTATTCTTATGCTACGCTAATAATCTCGACTTGAATCGACTTAAACGCAGCAGTCATGATAAGGACATCACTCTTATCACCAAAAACATTGTTGAGTTTTGAGTCTTCATGGTGAAAGGTAGTATAGAGAGTTTTAGGGCGAACCTTATCTGTAAATTTTACTCTAAGTGGGTTTGTTTGACCAAACTCTGTTTTGAGTATAACTTTTTCAGTTGGAAAATCTGCCGCATCATCATTATGTACTAGAAGTAGGTCTTCTGTGTAGCGTTTAGCTAGTTTTTCTGTGTACTTAGTTTGAGCAGAGTTGTTATAGTGAGCCATTGCACGACCAGTTGTAAGGTGATAGCCTTTGAGTCTTTTGTTCAAAATCTCTTCTACCATTCCTGAGAGTTCATACCCCTTATATCTAAATGCACCGATTCCATCTTGAGTTCTAAAATCTTCTCTGTGCAGAACTGGAGTACCTGTTCCATCTTCTTTTATCGGCCATGAGATTCCTGCTTTTTCGTTGTCACGAAGCACCTTGTAAGAAGCACCTTTAAATCTATTTGTAGCAGTTTTTCTTACATCTTCCCAAATATCTTCAGAAGAGTTAAAGTCATAACCCCCACCCATTTTCTCATCAAGAAGTTTGATGATTTCCCAGTCATCTGGCAAGTCTGATTTTACTAAAGGAGTTGAGAGGTGAACTTTTCTCATAGCATTTATGTAGACACCCGTTTTTTCATAGATAGACTTAACACCTACAACAATGTCCGCACGACGAGCGATATCTGTCATAAAAAGTTCTTGAACAAAGATAAGTTCTACATTTTCAAATGCTTTTTTTATCTTGTTAAGGTTTGGATGGATATGTGTTAAATCTTCACCGATGTTAAGCACACCTTTGATAGTTCCGTCTATCATTCCATCTACTAACTGCGGAGTCATAAGACCAACCTCACGTGGAGCTTGATAGTCCGGTGCATAGTATGGAAGCATACCCATGTCACATACACCTTGAACATTTGTCTGTCCACGAAGAGGCATAACACCTGCTCCATCTAAACCTATATTTCCAGTCATAAGTGCTAGGTGAACGATGGCCATTACAGCATAAGAACCATCTACATGTTCTGTGATACCTAGTCCCCAAAGGATTAAAGACTTTTTACTTGCATACTCACGTGCAATTTCAGGAAGCATATCTGCTAAGTACTCAAAACCTTCAACATCTCTGAAAAACTCTGGATTAGCATACGGATCAGCTAAAATATTCTCTTTAAAGTGTTCCCAGTTTTTTGTTCTTTTTTCAATAAAACTAGGAGCATACAACTCTTCAGTGATGATAGTATATGCTATCATATTTAACACAAGTAGATTAGACTCATGAGGAGCAACTACCTTATACTTTGAAAATTTATGTAGTTTAATCTCACGAACATCAAAACAAGCGATGCCAGTACCAGCTTGTGCCGCTTTTATCATACGGTTTGCAACGATTGGGTGTGCTTCAGTTGTGTTTGAGCCCATAACTATCATAAACTCAGTCTTATAGATGTCATCAAATGGATTCGACGCAGCACCTTCACCGATAGTTAGTCTCATACCTTTAAGTGATGGAGAGTGACAAACGCGAGCACAGTTGTCAACATGTGGAGAGTTAAGTGTATAACGAGTAAACTTTTGGAAGTAGTATGCAGATTCACAAGAGCTTCTAGCACCACCGAGTGAACATACAGATTTTCTACCGTATTTAGACTGAATATCTTTAAGCTTCATAGCACCTGCTGTTGTAGCATTTTGGACATCAGACTCGTACCATGTATCATCAAGTTCTGTAAGTGAGTCAGCTATTGCAGCTTTAATGTCAGGATTTTTTTCTAAAAAACTTTTACGAATACGGGGTTTAGTAATGCGTGCTTTAGAATCAACAAAATCAAATCCATATTTTCCTTTTACACAAAGGTTTCCCTCAGATGTAGCTCCATCTGGATGTGCGAAAATTTTCTTTATTTTGTTCTCTTTTGTGTCTACATGTGCTGCTATATCACAACCTACACCGCAGTATGCGCAAACGCTGTCGATTGTTACTATATTTTCATTGTTCATTATTTATATCTCACTTATTAAAAATTTTAAAACTACTCCCATAAGTAGAACAGTATTAAAATTTCAGCACACTCAAGAAACGGAGTTTACAATTTTTTCTCTTAAAACAAAAGGAAGTAGATTTAAAAATCGAATGATTAAATAAAATCTAAAGGGGAAAATATACTCTCGTTTATTCTTTTGTATCGCATTTATGATTTTAGCCACTCCCACTTCTGTATCAAGTAAAAAGGGCATATTAAACTCATTTTTATCTGTAAGTTCACTTTTTATAAATCCCGGTAAGATATTTACAACCTTGATTCCATACTTATTATACTTATATCTTATTCCCTCTGCATAGGCATTTAAAGCACGTTTAGAAGATGAGTATATTTTTGAACTAGGCATTGAAAAGAGTGAAGCCAAAGAAGATATAAAAACTATCTTGCCACTCCCTTGTGCTTTAAAAAGTGGTAAAAGTACCTCTAAAATAGCATGACTTGAGAGTACATTTACTCGGTAAAGATTTTCAAACTCTTCAATTGTAGGAATATACTCACTGTTACTAGAATGCCCAAGTGAAACACCTGCATTGAGTATAAGCATATCAAGAGAGCTAATTGTTTGTATTTTTTTTTGGAGGGGTTTAAAGTCTATTACATCTGCAACTATAATTTCTATATTTTTGCACTTGAGAAAAAGTTCACTACGAAGTGCGTAGAGTTTATCTTCTCTACGAGCCAAGAGTATTAGCTCATTTTCTAGATTTGCATACTGACGTGCTAGCTCTGCACCAAGACCTGAACTAGCTCCAGTAATAAGGATTTTCATAAAAGTTTAAACGATTCTTATCATAACCGGTGTAGCATTTACAAAGTCTTGTGCTTCAAGTTCTTTGATGAGCTTTTGTACATCTTTTTCAAGTGCTATATGTGTTGAGATGAGAAGATTAGCCGAGTTTGCAGTTGAAGGACGTTGCAGCATTGTCTCAACTGAAATTTGATTCTCTTCAAAAAGTTTTGTAACACGAGCTAAAACACCAGTGCGGTCAGAAACATTTATACGAAGGTAGTATTTTGAGTTTATATCATCTGTTGACTTAAGAGTAAGTTTATTTCCCTCCATCGGTCTGTTAAACCCAAGCATAGGAGTTGATTTTCCACTTCTCGCGATGTCTATGATGTTTGCAACAACAGCAGAGGCTGTCGCATCTCCACCCGCACCAGGACCATAGTAGAGAGTCTCTCCTACTTTATCGCCAACAACTGAGATAGCATTCATAACGCCATCTATCTTTGCAATCATCTCTTCTTGTTTGATAAGACAAGCATGAACACGAAGCTCAACTTCATTTTCATCTTTTTTAGCGATACCTAAAAGTTTTATAGCATAACCAAACTCTTTAGCAAACGCGATGTCTTCACTTCTTACCTTGTCAATTCCCTCTATGAGAATATCCTCAGGCTTAGCGTCTATGCCATAGGCGATAGATGCTAGTATGAGAAGCTTATGAGCGGCATCAAAACCACCCACATCAAAAGATGGGTCAGCTTCAGCATAACCTAAGTCTTGAGCCTCTTTGAGGATTGCATCATAAGAAACACCCTCATCTGTCATTTTAGTCATCATATAGTTACAAGTACCATTCATGATTCCCATAATTGACTCGATGTGATTAGCAGAAAGCCCATCACGAAGTGCTGTAATGATAGGAATTCCACCTGCTACAGAAGCTTCATACTCAAATGCGATGTCTTTTGCGATAGCTTGAAGTTCATAACGGTGGTAAGCTAGAAGTGCTTTGTTTGCAGTAACAACAGCTTTACCTGCGTTGAGTGCACGTTTGACAACTTCAAATGGCTCATCAACACCACCCATCAGTTCAACTACGATATCAATCTCTTTGTCATTTAAGATGTCATCAACATTGTCAGTGATTTTTATGTCAAGACCTCTGTCTTTGTTTAGATTTTTAACAACGCCACTCTTGACAACGATGTCTACACCAGCACGAGCAGATATTACATCGGCATTGTCTCTTAAAATCTCTGCAACACTAGTTCCTACTGTTCCAACACCAATTATTCCGACTTTTATCATTACTTCTCTTCCTCTGCTATTTTACAATCTTCAAACTGTTTTAAAAACTCTTTTATATTTCTTGCTGCTTGACGAATGCGGTTATCGTTTTCTATAAGAGCGATACGAACATATCCCTCTCCATACTCACCAAAGCCGATTCCTGGAGCTACTGCAACACCCGCTTCTGTAAGTAAGCGTTTTGAGAACTCTAATGAACCCAAATGTTGAACACATTCTGGCATTTTAGCCCATGAAAACATACTTGCTTCATTTTTTTCTATATGCCAGCCAGCACGCTCAAATGCTTCAATGAGCACTTCTTGGCGGTGGTCATACTTCGCTGTGATATCTTTAACACACTGCTGATCTCCATTTAAAGCCACAGTAGCAGCAACTTGAATCGGAGTAAACATCCCATAATCAAGCCAAGATTTAATCTTTTGAAGTGCACCTATAAGTTTAGGATTTCCTACAAAGAAACCTACACGCCACCCTGCCATGTTATAAGACTTTGAGAGAGTAAATGACTCAACTGCTACATCTTTTGCACCTGGTACAGACATGATAGACGGCGTTACATAACCATCAAAAGTAATGTCACCATACGCGATATCTGAGATAATGTAAAATCTTTTCTCTTTAGCCATAGCAACAAGACGCACATAAAACTCAGGAGTTACAGTTGCCGTTGTTGGGTTGTGTGGAAAGTTTACAAGTACATACTTCGGTTTTGGAGAACTTTCCATAAAAACACGGTTTAAGTTCTCAAAAAAGTGATCTTCATCAATGCGATACTTCTCATCAAACTTTATACCAAACTTTACGACATTACCACCAGCAAGTATAAAAGAGAACTCATGAATAGGATAAGTAGGATCGGGAACAACGGCAACATCACCTGGATTTGTGATAGCATATGTTAAGTGAGCATAGCCCTCTTTACTTCCCATAGTTGCTACACATTCAGTCTCAGGGTCAAGGATGCAGTCATAACGACGCTCATACCAGTCTGCTATTGCTTTGAGGAGTTTTGGGATACCCTTAGAAACAGAGTAACCATGTGTTTTAGTTTTTTGGGCGGACTCAACAAGTTTTGCACGAATATGCTCAGGAGTATCACCATCAGGATTTCCCATAGAAAAATCTATAACATCTTTACCAGCACGGCGTTCTGCCATTTTGATTTCATTTACTTCAGCAAATACATACTTAGGCAATCTCTCAACTCTATTAAATTGTATCTCATCAAACATATTTAGCCCTCTAAATTCATTAGTATTCTTGACATTTTATCTAAATAAATTGAGAATAAACTAATAAAGAGTTTTACTACTTAGCACCTTTTGGCTCAAGTATGAGTTCATCACGAATATTTTTCATAGTATAGAGGTCTGCAACTTTCATATATTTTGCATTTTGAGGAATATTTAGCTTGATGTTATGATAAATTTTATCTTCTCTTATAACTTTTAAGAGGTGCAGAGATGCATCATAATACGAAATGTAAGGATACCAACTATTACGACGACTACTTGAAATATAAAGGGCTTTAATTTTAGAAATATTAAGCCAGTGTGCATACTGCGAACGTTTTAAACTATGTATTTCTCTTGGATCTAAAATTTCAATATCTAAAAAGCCTTTATCCATATCTATCACATATGTCCACTCATATGCAGAGTTTCTCTCTATATCTATAATTTTACAGCCACTTTTTTGAAGTTCTTGTTCTAGGACAAGGGGGTCAGTTGCATACTCTGAGGTAAGTGCGATATTCCAAGTAAATTCTGAGGCATCAAGATTTGAAGCCGTTGTCACATAACGATAGTAACCTATATTTCGGAGTGTATCGCCCATGATTTTAACAAAAAAGAGTGGGGTACCACTTGTTTTAAAGTTCAGTTTTAATTCACTAGGATGCTTAAAAAAAAGTTTTAGGAGTCCATTGTCTTTGAGTGTTTGGACAACTTTAACAGAGTCTACTCTCTCATTTTCATAAAAAATTGTATCTGGGTCAAAAATAACATTTATGAAATCACTATTTTGAGTATATGTCTCTTCATCTAAAAAACTTTTTATCTTTAGAGTAAGTGGATTTTCACTTACTTGTACCTCTTCGAGTATATCTATGTTTTGTGCTTCTACAAGAGTAAAAATTAGGAAAAAACCTAATAAAAACCTTACCATTTACGACCTCTGTTTAGTTTTCTAAACTCTTGCGTGGAGATTGCTTTTACACTACCATCTTCATATAAAAATCGTATCTTATCTCGTGAATTCATTTTAATTTGTTCACCATTTATATACATATCGATATAAGCATGTCCAAAAATGAGTAACCATCTTTTTTGAGGATCTAAATCTATTTCACCCTTAAAAGTTTTTTGTCTCTTTTTATTTGTATCAACATCTATGTAGCCGAACCAAACTTTTGATTTAGTTACAATTTTAAATGACTTTACAACTTGAGGGGTTTCTTCTGCTATAGTTTGAGCTTCATTGATTTCATTAGATTCATTAGATTCACTTGTACTATTTATCTCTTCAACTACTACAAGTTCTTCAACTACAACTGGTTTAATTGTTTTTTGCACTTTTTGAATCAGTGTATTATTTACTTCTTGTTCTTGCTGCTCTTCTTCACCAGAAAAACCCATCTTGTATGTCATCACAATAATAAAGATAATTATGGCAACAATAGCATAAAAAGTACTCGATTTATTCGTTTTTTGTGGTGCTATGAAAATATTTTCATCTAACTTTTGTGCATCTTTATCATCATAATATGCGATACCTGAGGCTTTAAGAATTGAGAGGTCTAAACTGTACTCTCTTTCTAAAATAGAAACAAAGCCTAGAAACTGTACCCTATTTAAACTATCAAAGTTATGTTCAAGAATGGCTTTTACATGTTGTACGGGGATATGTGTATCTTCATATATTTTCTGTGGGCCCAAACTCTTTAACTTTGTTAGTTCTTCACTCATTATCTCATCCTATCCATTAAAATTGCTCCTGCTACACTTACATTAAGTGAGTCAAATTCATGTTTCATCTTAATACTTACAGCACAGTCAAGTTTTGATACTATACGAGAAGTAAGGCCTTCACCTTCACTTCCTAAAACTAATATTTTTTTCTTATCTATACGAGTCTCCCTGATATCCATGCCACTCATATCAGCACCATATGTAGTAAATCCTGACATTTTAAAGTCGTTAAGCACATCATGGATGTTGTTCTCAATCGCAAATGGCATATCGTAAAGAGCACCGGTACTTGTTCTCATAATAGTGTCCAGTGGGAGCTGTTTTATACCACACGCGATAATAGCATCTACTCCTAAGGCATAAGCACTACGAACGAGTGCTCCTATATTTCCTACATCTGTGACGCCGGAGAGAATAAGTACAAACTTCTTATCTAAAAAGAAATCATAAGGCTGAAGACTCACATCATCAACTTCGGCTAAAAAGCCCTGATGCGAAGCATTTTTACACATCTTTTGTGCTGCCTCATTAGGAATACGTTTAATCTCAAAATCCATTTTCATAAGACGAGAGTACTCTTTTTTCTCTAGCTCTTTTGCTAGATACAGTGTTTTGATTTTATTAGGGTATTTATTTATTAAATAATATATTGGTTGTTTTGCATAAATTAACATGAGAGTATTCTATCTAAAAAAAGTGTTAATTTAGTGATGAATATCTGTTTTTTAAAAATCTATTATAATTCTAACAATCTTTTATAACAGGATTTACTATTTTCTCCCGTAATCTTGCAAATTAGCTTCGCTTGAACTTTTTTTGGGAGGTCAAGGGCGAGTATATCTTTTTGCGATATAGCAGAGTCAACTTGTGATTCACCCATACTAAAAACCACGACCCACTCTCCACGAAAATTTCCATCAAAGTGTGCTAGTGCTTGGGCAGCAGTACCACGAAAATATTTCTGATATTTTTTCGTCAGCTCTTTAGCAAGAAAGAGTTCACGATTAGGTTCTTCTTCATTTATCTCTAAAAGTAGCTTCTCTATACGGTGTGGCGATTCATACAGTACCGTAGTAAATCCATTATGGAGTGCTTTTTGTAAACCTGCTCTTCTTGAGTCACCCTTATGGTCTAAAAAACCTAAAAAGAGCATCTTAGTCTCCCCAAATCCTGCTGCTACAAATGCAGTCAACACTGCATTTGTACCAGGAAGAACATCAAATACTACATCATTTGCAAGGCAATATGCAACGAGTGCTTGACCCGGGTCACTCACTCCAGGCATACCAGCATCACTTGCATAAACAACATTTGAGTCAAAAAAATCTGGCGATAATTTTTCAATAAAATGCTTTTCATTATGTGAATGTAGAGAGATGAATTCTTGGTCTTCTTTAAAAGAGGTGTTGTAACGAGTTTTTAAAATGTTAATGAGTTTCTTTGTAACACGAGTATCTTCGCAGAGGAGTATATCAGCCTCACTCAGAAGCTCAATAGCTCTAAGTGAGATATCGCCTATGTTACCAATGGGAGTTGGGACAAGAGACAACATGCTTTAAATCTTTAAAAAAGACTATTTTTTGTTATAACGAGCGTTAAACTTCTCGATTCTACCAGCTGTATCTACCATTCTCTCAGAACCTGTAAAGAATGGGTGACACTCATTACAGATGTCTATTTTAAGTGTATCTTGAGCTGCTCTGTTCTCAAAAGTGTTTCCACAAGCACAAGTTACTGTACAAGTTACAAATTCTGGGTGTAAGTTTTTCTTCATTTTCTTTGCCTTTTGTATCACGTCATTGTACGTAATACTATATATTTTTAAATCCGTATGGGGACAGATTCTCGAGCCGAAATTATATCTAAAAATTACTTAAAAATCTAATCAAACATATAAAAGCGATTATAACGAATCATAGAAGCGAGTTCTTTTCCATACTCAGCACCTTTTTCAGAGTATTTATCTAATTTTTTTACTAACTTATATGGGTCATTACTTCTCATTTTTTCAGTCCTAAACTCACCAAAGATTTTACCAGTCGCTAAAATTTTGTAGTAGTCACGTATTGCTTCTTCAATATTTTCATACTTTGTAACATACACATTACTTGCAGAATTTGCTTTTACTCTAGCTTCATCTGTTTTTATAGAATGTACACCAAAGAGATTATTTGCAACTCTTGTAAATCTTGAAGTAGCCCAAGCTGACTCCATCGCTGCTTGAGCGATAGCTACACTCTTTGCATGTGGCTTCATTCTCACTAATAAGTCTTGTGGATTTTTAGCACTATAAAATTTCATGAGATGCTCTATTTGAGCATCGATTTTTCCACTATCGATTTTTCTTTTTGCTACTCTGTATTTTGCCTCTAAATCAGCATAGACTCTATTTACAGCAGGAACTACAAGGTCACGAAACCTCTGTTTTTTTTCTTGAACACTCATCTTTTTTGAAAGTACATTCGTACTATAGCTTGTAGTCTTATTTACTTTGATACTTTGAACACCATAGAGAGTACTACTTAAGAGAAGTACTAGGAGTAGTTTTTGTAAAGCTTTTGTATTCATATTAATTCTTCCTTATTATTTATAAAGAATTATAGCAAATTTAAAATCTGTGAGAATATTTAATCAGTTTTAAACCAAGAAAAAAGTAAAATAAAGTAAAGGACAATATATGCTAAATAATATGCTTCATATAACAATAATTTTACTTGCACTAAGTACCCTTGCCTTAGCGAATAATAATCCAGTACCCATACAGAAGGTACAAGGAATTTACCTAGGAGCTGGAGCTGGACTAAGTTATAGAAACTATCAAGATTCAACTCAAACATATAATACAAGTACCTTAAGCGATACAGATACCGCATACCTTTTATATGGCGGTTATCAACTTAACAAGATTATCGCAGTCGAAGCTTCTTATAGAAATTATGGTAGTTTTAGTAATACTGCTACTGGGTCTATTGGTGGTGTTAGAACTTTTACAAATGCTCCTGAGTCATATTCTGTTTATGTAAATACTGGCTATACATTTACTAATGGGCTACGTCCTTTTGGACAACTTGGTCTTGGGTATACATATTTTAATACTTCTAGTTCATCTCAGGATTTAGGCTTAACAGATGGTGCATCTTTTGTATTTGGATTAGGTCTTGAGTATATACCAGTGGAACTGGCTGGCTTAGGTTTAAGGATAGCCTATGTTCAAGATTTAACTATGAACAGTTCATATACCGCAGATAATCATGGCAAAGATATACATATTGGTCGAATGAACATAAATGCAATGTTTTATGTAGGTGCTCAGTATAAGTTTTAAAGAAGTATCTTTGAAGCAACTGCCATAACAGCAGACTCCGAACGTAGTACCATCTTAGAGTTTAGTCTAAAAACTTCTTGACTCTCTAAGAGTGTTTTTTCATCCTCTGAAAAACCACCCTCGCATCCTATAAGTACTCTCTTAAAGTCTCTCCCATCTGTTAAGATATTTTGTGTGAAGTCAAATACTTTCGTATCAGGATACTCTTGTATAAATGCACTGATGTTTTTATAGCTATCAAAACGCATAAATGAAGTTCTTCCACTCTGTTGCATCGAGGCATCTACAATTCGCTCATAGCGTTTAAAGTCGACTTTGAAGTTCTTTTGACTTCTATCACAAGCTATAAACGAGATACGACTCACCCCTATTTCACATAAAGATGCAAGTACCTTTTCAACTGACTTTGAATCTATAATGCACCATGCTACATGCAACTCTTTACTTGGCTCAACACTCAGTAGTTCTGAGTTTATAAGTTCTAAGATAGCTACTCGTGGCTCAAGTGCTATAATCTTGTAAGTATGGAGCATATCTACTTTGTCTTTATTTCTAAAAGACAGAACATCCCCTAAAGTGTGACGGCGTACTTTTATGAGGTACTTATGAAGCTCACCCTTTAGAGTCAGTTCTCTCTCTCCTGCATTTTCATCAAAAATGTATATCATAGCAACCACATTCCCAAAGAGAGCATAAGTATAAGTATAAATTCAACTTGTAAAATTGTTCTTGCTATTGGTTTATATGCATTAAAAGCATGCTCTTTTGTGTCGCTTAAGTACTTCAAAGATTTTACACGTTTGACTTCTAAAGCTATATAGACTATAGAAATAAGTATCATTATAATGTTGGCAAAGCTAAAGTCTAAATGTTTTGCTGCCATCATAATAATGCCTGTAAAGATAGTAACACCTAGTACACTAAAAGTAATAGGCCACAACACAATACTATGGAGTCTCTTATACTCTTTTAAATCATTCTTGCTGATGAGCAAAAAAAGATTCATAAAAATCACCCCTAAAATAGCAAACGCCACCACACTATGTATTGATAAACCCAAACTGTACATTTCATTCATATTATATTTAATTTCCTTAACTTATGTAATGAAATAGTACCTAAATTAATATTATCAAAGTATAATGCTTCCATGATTTTTGGCAAAATAGAGTATCTTAACCTCCTACCATTTCATGTTTTTATGAAAGCTTATTTAAAAAATAGTGCTTCTAAGATAAGTATGGAGTATAAACGCGGTGTTCCATCAAAAATAAACAGAGATTTTCACTCACTTAGAGTAGATGCTGCATTTATCTCAAGTATCAGTGCTAAAAAAAGTAACTATGTTGGACTTGGAATAATTGCAAAAAAAGATGTCAAAAGTGTTATAGTCATCCCATCCAAAACAAATAAAGAAGATAGAGAGTCTGCGAGTTCCAATGTTCTTGCAAGTATCTTAGATGTAAAGGGTGAAGTTCTTATAGGTGATAAAGCCTTGCATTATGCACTTAAAAGTGATGAGTATGTCGACTTAGCTAAGCTTTGGTATGATAGATATAAGCTTCCCTTTGTTTTTGCCCTACTCTGTTACCACAAAGATAAAAAAGTATATAAGAAGATAGAAAAAGAGTTCTTAAAAAGAAGAGTAAGAATACCTCAGTATCTTTTAGAAAAAGCATCTCTTGAGACAGACATAAGTAAAGGGGAGATTTTAAACTATCTTAAACTTATCTCATACAAGCTAGATACACACTCTAAACGCGGGCTTACTCGCTTTTATAAAGAAGCAAAAAAACTCACTTAATTCTCTTCGCTAACTCTTTTTTATACACCTCAATATCAAAATCTTTCATGAGTGAACTTCCACTATCAACTGCTGCTTGTGCAACTGCTGATGAGACCTCTACTACAAGGCGTTTATCAAATGGTTTTGGAATAATATACTCTTTACTAAAGGAGAGTTTTTTTCCAAATATTTCATTTACATACTCTGGGACCTCTTTTTTTGCTAAATCTGCAAGTGCTTGTGCTGCTGCTATTTTCATCTCTATGTTTACTCTAGTAGCACGAACATCCATCGCACCTCTAAATATAAATGGAAAGCCTAAAACATTGTTCACTTGGTTCTCAAAATCACTTCTACCAGTTGCAATAATAGCATCTGGACGAGCGGCTCTTGTAATATCTGGAAAAATCTCTGGAGTTGGATTTGCAAGAGTAAAGATAATAGGGCTATATGCCATCAGTTTAATATCTTCAATACTAAATGAGCCTGGACGAGAGAGTCCTACGGCTACATCTGCATTTGTAAACACCTCTTCTTTAGTTGTTCTATCCGGAGCACAAAACTCTTTTTTGTACTCATTTAAATTATCTCTTCCCTCATGAATCACACCTTTTGAATCAATCATAAAAATATTTTTCACACCCACATGGCGATAAAGTCTCGCACATGAAATAGCAGCTGCACCCGCACCGATTACTACTATTTTTATCTCTTGGACTTTTTTACCAGTTATCTCACAAGCATTTAAAATAGCTGCAGTTGAGATGACTGCAGTACCGTGTTGGTCATCATGCATTACAGGAATGTCTAACTCCTCGTCAAGTCGTCTCTCTATCTCAAAACACTCAGGTGCTTTTATATCTTCAAGGTTTATCCCACCAAATGTAGGAGAGATAAGGGCAACTGTTTTACAAAACTCATCTATGTCCTCAGTATCAACTTCTATGTCAAAACTATCAAGTCCTGAAAAGCTTTTAAAAAGGACTCCTTTACCTTCCATCACAGGCTTACTCGCAAGTGCACCTATATTTCCAAGGCCTAAAACTGCTGTACCATTACTAATAACAGCTACTAGGTTACCTTTATCTGTGTACTTATATGCATTTTGTGCATCTTTTTGTATTGCTAAACATGGAACAGCAACTCCAGGAGTATATGCCAAACTTAAGTCTTTTTGACTCATTACCGATGTTGTAATTTCAACTGAAATCTTACCAGGAGATGGGAACTGATGATAATCTAGTGCTTCTTGATCTGTAACTGCTTTGTTTGACATATCTTTTTCCTTTGCTTAACTATATTTTACTGTGTGGTTGATTCCAAAACTCTTCACTTGGTTCACCTTCTATATGGTCAACATAATAATCTTCATATGTTTTACGTATTGCCTCGCGAATACGGTTTACATTCTCTTTTTGTGTTTCGATAGGCTCAGGTAAGACACAGTATTCACCCTCTGTAAGTTCTTCTTTAAAACGCTCTTCATCAAAACTTTTACCTAAATAAGCCGTCACAAAACGTAGATCTCTCTCTGCATTTCCTAAACAACTCGTAGCTCCAGGAGATGGAGTCATATTAAAAATGATACCCTCACCTGTGTTGATAGAAGCCTCTCCAAGCATTAATTTTTCTTCATCTTTGTTTATAACTTGAGGACGAACTCCACCAAAGCCTTTGGCATAAGTAAACTGCTCTTTTGTAAGGGATGGGACAATCTTTTGAGCATCCTTTAAAAAAAGTATCTTGTTTATATAAGGGACTTCAAAAAGGAAATTTCTCATGATGTAAGCACGAATATCACTCTCTTTTAGTAACTTCCATAGTGCTTTTACTATATGCATATCAAGTCTAAGAGTTTTGAAAAAGTCCATATATGTACCGGGTTTAAAACGCTCTAGTTTTGGTAACATAAGTGCAGTAGGTCCAAAACGTGTATGTCCATCTACTAAAACATCAGGGTCACCGTGAAGTGCGGCAAAAGGGAGTTTTGGATTTTGAATCATATAGACTTTACCATTTAAAAGATGCTCATTTGTAAGATAAAAACTTCCTGCTATTGGTAGGCACCCTAAGTTGTGTCCAAAACCCATTTTATGTGCTAAAAAGAGACTATGTGCTCCTGCATTTACTACAACAAAGTCAGCATAAAAAGTTTTACCATTTGTAAAAACTTTATATCCACGTTTAGTACTACGCTCCATTATTTTTACTTCAGTATTTAAAAAAATCTCTACCTCAGTGTCAGGTTCTTGCTTCGCTTTTTCTATCATATCCTCAGCTAAAACACCATAGTCAACTGTTGTCCATTGTCCTCTTGTCCCTATCCCCACTATAGGTTCAGGTCTCTCTTTTCCATCAGCACCCCAAACAACCTTAGGTTCAAGTTCTTTGAGTCTGTTTTTATCCCAAACTTCTAAGTAAGGAAAAAGTTCAGAAAATTCTTCATAACGATCAAGTAAAAATTCTACTTCATCCTCACCAACCCCTAGTGCCATTTTTTGATGTGAAAAGATTGCTTTGTTTTGAAGATTGTGTTGCAGACAGTAGAGCTCAACCATCTTTGCAGTTCGTTTTGTGATGGTTGCTTTTTCTAAGGTGTAGTTTGTCTCAATATCTCCAACATGAATAGTTTGAGAATTACTTGTACCTTTGGAATTAAGTGTTGCGATAGCTTCATACTTCTCTAAAATACCTATACTCTTTACATCGGTATAACGAGCCAACTCATAAGCAAGTGCTGCACCAGATATACCTGCACCAACAATAATAACTTCAAAATTACGTGTAGATTGTGACATAATCAAACCTTATAAATTATTTATCTCTAAATATATCACGAAAAAGGTTAATTTCTTCTACTACTCTAAAATACTTACTCTATTTCTTCCTGTATTCTTAGATAGATACAAGGCTTGATCAATCCGTTTGAGCAGTGTAAATTTCGTATCGCCTCTTTTAAATAAGCTCACACCTATACTACATGTCAGATGCCCAATAGACTTAAACTTATATCTGTCAATATCTTGACACAATTTTTGAGAAACACTCAAGGCATCTTTTAAAGAAGTCTCCACAAGAAGAACCATAAACTCTTCCCCACCCCATCGTCCTATCTTGTCATTTTTACGTAAACTTTTCTTTAAGACTCTCGTAAACTCAATTAAGACTTCATCACCTATATCGTGACCAAAAGTATCGTTAACTTTTTTAAAATAATCTAGGTCTATCATCATCAAAGAGAATCTCCTATCTGTTCTTTGCACTCGGATAATCTCATTCTCAATCTCAGCATTAATCTGATAACGGTTATAGGTCTTAGTTAAACTATCTATGGTAGCTAACTCCATAAGATTTTGATGTTTTTTGACTCTATCTGTAATATCGCGTCCAACAGCTATACATACCTTTTTTGTATTTGAGAGAATACATTGAAGCTGGATATCGATATTATAGACTGAACCATCCTTTCGTTGATGTAGTGTTTCAAAAGTTAAGAATGCTACACTTCCCTCTAATAATGGTTGTATATAGTTTGAAAATTCTTTGAATGTATATGCTGGTTTTATCGTGGCAACTTCTAAGTCTAAAAATTCATCTTTGCTATAGCCCATGTTTAGAGCTGCTGCATCATTTACAAATATAAACTTAAAACTCTTGCTATCAAAGATATATATTTCATTGATACTTATTTTTATAATTTCTGTAAAAAAAGAAGTATCACATTGGTTCATCTTATACTCTTTTACTTTGGTATATTTGCATATTTTTATCTATCACAACATCATAAAACAACTTGCTTGGGACACAACCTATAACATTTTGAAAGATTTTGTTTAAGTGAGCATTATCACTATAAATATACTCCATATCTTTTAAAGATTTTCCCTCATCAATATACTCTAAAATAGTTTTACATAATTTTGAAATAAATATATAACTACTAGGTGAAATTCCTACAACTTTTTTAAACTGTCTCTCCAATGTTCTTCGTGTACAGCCAAACTCATCTGCTAAACTAGAGACAGTAACTTCAAAATTTAATTCTACAATTTTCTCTAAAACGCCATCTAAACATAGTGGTTTATGCTTATGTGAATCATACAGTTTAAATAAGGAATCATTTAAATAGTCTATATCTGCTTCTATACTTTCATTTTGGTAGAGTTTAGCAAAATATTTTTTCTTTATATCTTCATCCATCTCTTTATATCCACTTCTGAGTGCTGAGGCATCACGGTTAAAAAGTTTATGATATCCAGAGGGTAATAGTTCTACTAATATTATAGGAAGAGGAACTGTCCCATCTAGTGTGCTTAAAGAAAGAAATGTTTTTTTGGCCTTAGTTGTTTTAATTCCTATGCTATATCCCTTAGGAATATCAAAGATTCTATCAGGATGTACTTTTACATAGACATCAGCACCTCTGTTAAAAATCAGGAAGTTCCCAGCATTTGGTAAAAAGAGTACTTTATCAAGTATCGCCATATCTGGAATAACAACATAATGTTTTATGATGCCTCTTAATTGTTCATCTGGTAAAATCACATTATATTGCATATTTATTATCTATATCCCTACATTCTATATCTTTGTAAAGTGTAGCACAATAAATCATTTAGCTAGTTGTATAAATGCGACAATTCATAGATGATAAATGATACTTTTTAAATAATCTCTAGACTTTGCAGCCAATCCTTCATCTTTTGCTCATATCCTATATCTTTTAGCTCTACAAACTTTAAAGGTTTTGTTAAGTACTCTTGCTTGACATAACCACCAAAATCATGCGGATAGAGATAGCCTTTAGCATTATTGGCCTGTAATGATGGAGGAATATCTAAGATATTTCCTGCTCTTACAGAGTCTAGTGCCTTATTTATCGCTAGGTATGCTGCGTTTGATTTGGGAGAACCACAGAGATAGATAACTGCTTGTGCTAAAATGATTCTCGCTTCAGGGAAACCTATCTTACTTACTGATGTCAGACATGAAGTTGTAAGAGTAAGTGCTTGTGGGTTTGCATTTCCTATGTCTTCACTCGCAAGTATCACTAAACGCCGTGCTATAAAGTCTGCACTCTCTCCACCCTCTATAAGACGAGCTAAATAATAAATGGCAGCATCCCCATCACTGCCACGTACTGACTTTATAAGTGCAGATATAAGGTCGTAATGAACACCGGCTTCACTACTTCCAGCGGCAAGTGCATTTGGTCGTAGAGACTTTAAAACATCTATATTTATAGTAGTGTCAAGATTGGATGCAAACTCTAGTAGTTTGAGCATAGCGCGTGCATCACCTCCAGAACTAGCTACTAAATACTCTTTCGTTTGCTTATCTAAAGATATTTCTGCCAAGCTACAAGCTTTCTGTACAAGTTCCTCCAAGGCACTATTTGAGATATGTTTTAATTCAAATAGCATAGAACGCGAACGAATAGCAGAAGTAAGTGAGAAAAATGGGTTTTCAGTTGAAGCACCAATGATTAAAACAGAGTTGTTTTCCATAACAGGCAGTAGAACTTCTTGTTGGTTTTTTGCTAAACGGTGAACCTCATCGATAAATATTAGGGGTTTTTGTAAGGCATTTTTATACTGTTCAAATATCTTTCGGAGTTGGTCTATTTTGAGGCTAGTTGCATTAAACTCATAAAAGGGTAAGTCCATAGTTTTTGCAATAATTCTAGCGATGGATGTCTTTCCAGTTCCTGCAGGACCATAAAAAAAACTATGCCCAAGAACAAACTTTTCACAAAGGGTACGAAGAGGTGCACCCTGTGCAGTTAAATGTTCTTGACCGACAAGCTCATCAAATTTTTTTGGGCGAAGCAGTTGTGTAAAATCAGCCAATAAGAGCTCCATATATATAAAATATATGGAATTTTAACATAATCTAGTTTATGTTTTGAGCCGGTGTACTTGCTGTTTTGATTGGTAACACTGGATAAACAATCTCAGGTCTTTTTCCCTCTAGTGAGTGTAAGAAAGTCTCTATAGACGCTGCATCTTTTTCATTTATAGTAACACCAAGTTGGATTCTTCCCATCTCAACGATAGCTTCTTGTAAAGTTTTTACTTGACCATTATGAAAATATGGAGCTGTTTGCGTGATATTTCTAAGTGTTGGTACTTTTACCATACCGTTTGCATCACCTTTGAAGTCACCTACTTTTGCATACTTATACTCTGCCATAATTCCTAGCATATTCATAGTTCCACCAAGTGCTATACCATTATGACAAGTTGCACAACCTTTATCTATAAAAGTTTTTAGTCCTGCTTTTTGTGCCTTAGTTAGTGCATCTTCTTTACCATTAAGGTAGGCATCAAATGGTGCTGGCGTTACAAGAGTTCTCTCAAAGTTTCCTATAGTGTCTGCGATTTTTTTATATGTAATCTTTACATCTTTTCCATATGCTTTTTTAAATCTTTGTACATACTCAGGCATAGAAGTTACAGTACTTACAACATGCTCTTTTGTAGCTGCCATTTCAGGTGCTGCGAGTATTGGTCCTTGTGCCTGTGCTTCTAAATCTTTTGCACGACCATCCCAAAACTGAGTATCAAAGAAAACTGCATTATATACAGTTGGAGAACCTAAATGATGAGGATTAACTCTCCACTTATGACCAACAGCAGCAGCTAAACCATCATCACCACCAGTTGCAAGGTTGTGACAAGTGTTACAGCTAATCAGTCCACTCTTAGATAAACGTGGGTCAAAGTAAAGCATCTTACCTAACTCTGTTTTTTGTGCTGTTATCGGATTGCGTTTATCATCTATAAGTTTCATTAGCTCTTGCTTATCAGCGGGAATTGCTACAAGTCCTGCATCCTTTGCTTCATTTAGCAAAGAACTTGCCATTATTACCGTACTACCTACCATAGTGATTATCATTGTTTTAATCATTATCTTCTCCATATATAATTTTTATAAAAAGAATTATATAGCTCTTTAGCTTAAAAGATAATTATTATCCTTTAATAAAATATATCATAAAGAGCAGTAAAAACTTTCTTGCTATAATTTTACCATGAATTCAGAATTATTATTACGTGAGCACGATTTAAAAGTGACTCCTCAACGATTGGGTATACTCTCTTTAATGAAAATAAGAGGTCATGTAGATGTAGAAGAGCTTTTCTTAGCTATGAAAAAACAGTTTGCTTCCATCTCTCTTGCTACTCTATATAAAAATGTAAATGCAATGTTAGAGAAGCAACTTATAACAGAGATAAAAGCACCTAACTTTAAAGCGAAGTATGAGATAGTCAAAGAACCACACATTCATCTTCTTTGTAAAGAGTGTAACGAGTTTGTTGATTTAGATATAAACTTAGAAACACTCATAGATGATGCGAGTAAAAAAAGCAACTACCAACTCGAAGAGAGTTGTGTAGTGCTATCTGGCTTATGCGAGAAGTGTCAAACTAAATAACTACTTTTTTTTCTTCTTACCATTTGGATTTGACTTAGAGTCTCCTCTTGCTTTAGGAGTAGCTTTAGCCTTGTTAAACTTGGCATTAAACTCTTTTTTAGGCTTATTTCCTGCCATTTCACGTGCTAGTTTTTCTTCTGACTTTAAAAATGTGAAAAGTGCTGAGTACTCACTACGAGTAAGAAATCTTGTTTTTCCAGTCGGCAGATTGTTGAGTTCAACCTCTGCAAAACTCACACGTTTAAGATCAGCAATCTCCGCATCGAAGTGTGCGAAAAATCTTCTAAGTTCTCTATTTTTACCCTCAGCGATAGCCACTTTGAGTGTTGAGTAGTTATGTGCATTTTTCTGAATTTGGTAGCCTAAAAATGGCTTAAATTCCATCGATGTAATTTTAGAGTGAGAGTGTCCCCCCGCAGTTGCATCTTCTATGTACATACCCTCAAGCATAGCAGTCTCCATCTCAGAAGTAACCTCGCCCTTTATCTTTATCTTGTAGCGGCGTTCTAAGTCTGAAGTCATCAGAGCCGTTGCAACATGAGAAGCATCCGTTAAAAGAAGTACTCCCTCAGAAGCAAAGTCTAAACGCCCAACTGGTACAAAGTGTTTGAACTCATGGCTGAGTGAATCATAAATTGTACGACGACCCTTAGGATCTGACTTTGTTACAAGCTCTCCCTTTGGTTTGTTGTAAACGATTACCGTATACTTCTCTTGACGACTTATCTGTTTTCCACTTACATAAACGATATCCTCTTTTTCATCAACTTGCGTTGCAGGATTGTCTTGTATTTCACCATTTACTCTTACATAACCGTCTTGAATGACTTTATCAGCCTCACGGCGAGAATATGTCGAGTAGTGTGCTATAAATTTGTTTAATCTCATCATAATATTATGAAATTCCTTTTTCTATTAGCGTATGAATATGAAGCACGCCTTTTATGTTTTTATTTTTATCAGTAACAACCAACAGTTGTATCTTTTTTTCTTCTATTAAAACAAGTGCATCACTTGCAAGTATATCTTCATCTTCACATGTCATAGGACTTAGAGTTGCATACTTTAAGACCTCATCATCAAGTGAAAAAGAGTCACTTAAAAGTGCGCGTCTAACATCCCCATCACTTAAAAGTCCTAGTAATTTCCCATCTGCATCTACAATAAGAGTAGTACCTAAGCGCCCCTCACTAATGCTTAAAATCGCATCTTTGAGATTTGCATCTTTAGAGATAAGTGGTAGATTTTCTGTTTGCATCAAGTTAGATACTTTGATAAAAAGTTTTTTACCTAAAGCACCACCAGGATGAAAAGAGGCAAAATCACTCTTTTTAAAGTCTCTAGCTCTCATAAGGCAAACTGCCAAAGCATCACCAAGTGCGAGAGTTAAAGTTGTTGAAGAAGTGGGTGCTGTATCTATGGGACATGCCTCTTTTTGGACATGTATCTTTATAACCATATCACTAAAAGAGCCAAGAGTTGAGTTTTCATCTCTTGTCATACCTATGAGCGGTACATTAAAGCGTTTTATATGAGGTAAAATGGAAGATAATTCTTCACTCTCACCACTATAACTTATGCCTATTACCACATCGCCCTCACCTATCATACCCAGATCACCATGAAGTGCTTCGGTAGGATGAAGAAAGAAACTTGGTGTTCCAGTAGAAGCAAAAGTTGCAGCCATTTTAGCCCCAATCAATCCACTTTTCCCAACACCAGTGATAACCAGTTTACCCTTGCATTTTAAGATAATCTCAACCGCTCTATCAAACACATCATCTACAAGCGTAGCTGCATTAAAAAGTGTCTGGGCTTCGATATTAAGAGTCTCTTGTGCAATTGTTTTATAATTCATAAATGTATTATAGCGTTTTGTGCTTCAAGTAGGTATGACTCGTATCTACTTCTTACCGAGTAACTTCTTCATCTCTTTATCAAAATCGGACTCAATTTTTTGGATTTTATTAAACTCTTCATACTCTTTTGAGGCTTTTTCTTTAGCTTGTGTATGAGAAACAGTACCTTTTCCTTCAAGAACTCTAAACTCATTAAATTCTAAAAATTTATTAACTGAATCACTGACATCTTTCATGCTTAGCTCTTGACGATTTTCAATAATTCTTTCAATATAGTCAAAGTATGCACCAATAGTTCTCTCTAACCTTTTAATCTCATCTTCTTTAAGATAATTTTTTGCTATAAATGTATCTGACTTCAACACTCTTCCATCAGGTGCATTTTTCCAAGAAGTCAAACCCATATTTGGCTTTTTTATATCTGCATTTTCATAGACTATCTCAGCAGCAGTCTTTCCTGTAATGGCAAAGTGAAATTTATTTTGTACTGTCGTGTAAAAATCTTTAGTCGTTTGAGCATTTTTATCATAATCAAAACTACACTCTGCAAATATATCTGTAATCTGCTGGTAAATTCTTCTCTCACTCGCACGAATAGAACGAACTCTCTCAAGTAGTTCTTTAAAGTAATCTTTTCCAAAGTGCTGACCATTTTTAAGCCTATCATCATCCATGACAAAACCTTTAATGATGTACTCTTTTAAAATCTTTGTAGCCCATATACGAAACTGTGTAGCTTGAGAGGAGTTTACTCTATAGCCTACTGAAAGAATGGCATCAAGATTATAAACATTTACTTCGCGTTTAACTTCTCTTTTACCCTCAGTTTGAACTATTGGGAATTTCCCAATAGTTAACTCTTCTTCTAACTCATGACTTTTATAGATGTTCTTAAGATGTTCATTTATAGTTGAAACATCCACACTAAAAAGTTCAGCCATTCTCTTTTGAGGTAACCAAACTGTTTCATTGTGCATAAAAATCTCTACTTTTACATCACTTTTATGAGTCGTATAGAGTAAAAACTCTGTGAGTTCGTCTTTTACACTTAGTTTATTCATTATACTTTACCTAGTTTTTTGTCTGTATATAAACTACATCTTTTATAACTTGTTTTTGAATGGCTGAGATAAGAGCTTTATCTATTTGAGAGTTTAAAGATTCCTGCTCTAGTTTGTAGTCTAAGCCATAAGATTTTAGCCATCTATTTGCTAAGTCTGCAATATTTGGTTCTATTGATTGTGCCATCTTCATTTCCTTAGTATTATCTATATGTTATCTCCACTCATCCACACCAACAACAATAGAACTATCTCCCGAAATCACTGTGAGTACTCTATCATCTGTGTTGCACTGAAGCTCCATAGAACGACTGCATATCTCTTCTATGTCGCTAGAAAATGAGAGAAAAACTACTTTTACATTTTTAAAACGTTTGAGCACTTTTTCGTTTTGTTTAAACCATGAAGATGCCATTCCCTCTTGATAGGTGTAGATGATTACTTCATCTGAAGTACCTGAGGCTTTTTTGATTCTCTT
Organism: Sulfurimonas sp. SAG-AH-194-L11; assembly: GCF_029215995.1. Lineage (GTDB taxonomy): Bacteria > Campylobacterota > Campylobacteria > Campylobacterales > Sulfurimonadaceae > Sulfurimonas. Next base: position 11,642 of record NZ_JAEMVB010000008.1, on the reverse strand, counting down.
CTCATCGGGTTGCCCTAAGATGATAGAGAGTTCTATCTCTGCACCCATAGATTTTTTCCATAAATCTGGTTCATCATCTTGTGAAATTCCCTTTGTAAACTCTAAGTTTTCATCTGCATTGAGTATGAAAGCACAGAGGCGCACCATTAAACGCAGGTCGTTTTCTGAGGGGTGTTGTGCTAGAACTAAAGAGTGTTCAGCATAGTAGTGAGTGTCCATATTTGCGATATTGACATTTGCTTTGTAAATTGTTGCTTTTGTAGCCAAGAGAAATCCTTAAGATAAAATAGAGCGTATCATGATGGCATAATGCAGCACAAAAAGGTTGATAAAAAATATAAGTAAAGATGAGCCACGAGAGAAAAAGTTCTCTAAGGCTGTTCTTTCTCTGTTATTTGTCCTAAATGCGATGGTTATATGAATAATAGTCATAACAACCAACACACCTACAAGTATCAACTTCTTCCCTAATAGTTCTACAACTAGTGAGGTATCTCCACATAGCAGTGAATCTAAAAGGCTGTTATTAGAAATCATAACTAAACCAGAGGTCAAAAGAACTGCTAAAGAGACAAGTTCAAAATAACCAAATATTGGTCCTATATGAGGATAGACCTCTTTTTGTTTCTGTTTATCTACAAGACTAAGCCCTAAAACAAACATAAATATAGAACCACCAATCCATGCAATAGCTGCAAAGAGGTGAAAGTGAATTAACCAGTTCATCGTTCTCCAAAACTTAAAGTACAAAATAGTATCTAAAATGTGCTAAAATACGACTAAGATATAAGAAGGAAAATTATGAGAAATAAGATTGGACAGTATACAAATACAATTAACCCATTAATACTTGAGGATAGAGTACTCACACATAACACTCTAATCATTGCCGAAGTAGGTTCAGGAAAAACAAATCTAGCCTGTAGAATACGAAACTTTGCAATAGATAGTGATGTTCCTACTATCTATTTTGATTTTGACAACTCTTTTGAAGAGGAGATAGAACTTCGCTATAAAGATAGTCACTTTAACTATATAAAATTTGATGAAAGTGAAGCTTTTGATGAAGAGTTCGCAAAACTAACAGCACAAAGAAAACATATATATATGGCTGTAGATCCTAAATATTTCTCAAATAAAAAAGATGTTCAAAGTCACCTTTCAAGAACTATTGCACAAGATGTTTTACTTGATAACTACTACTACTTCTTCCATGACATAGAAAACCTCAATGGTTTTTATACAAAGTTTGAAGACTTCTTACGCTATCTTCTTAGCTTTAGTCATCTACAGAAGTTTGGTTTTACATTTCTTGCACAACCGCATCCTACTTTTGAAGACCAGCACCTTAAACTGCTGTTCACATTTTTGTATCTAGGACGCTGCTCAAATACAAACTACTTTAATACTGCTGTCATTAAAACACTAGGAAAAAATGAATTTTATTATCAGTACAGAACAGCACATAAAACACTACTCTTTAATGCGATAAAAACAAATATCGTTAAGATAGATGAGTATATTTTAGAAGCTTAATATGCAAAATCTCTTTGATGAAGTTGGCTCTTTAGACCAACGCTCTTACTCTAAATTTGGACTCACAGAGGACTTACTTATGGAGCATGCAGCAAATGGTATGGCTTCATATATCAAAGAGAAATTTCCACAAGGCTCAACTCTTAGTATAGTTTGTGGGTGTGGTAACAATGGTGCAGATGGTTTAGCCCTCGCTCGTTTACTACACCTCTATTGTGATGTTACACTTTTTTTAGCAAGAACACCCACTACACAAATGGCAAAACTCCAATATGAACGAGTAAAAAGCCTCAATATCAAAGAGTCTGAGAAACTTTTAGAGTCTGACATCCTTGTAGATGCTATTGTAGGCACGGGCTTTAAAGGTGAACTTAAACCTGAGCTCAGAACACTTCTTGAAGATATGAATAACTCTTGTGCATTTAAAATCGCTTGTGATGTTCCCTCAGGGTTTGTTTTTAAAGCTGATATTACTTTAACTATGGGCGCCCTCAAAAAGTCTCTTTTTCTTGATGGTGTCAAAGATGTAGTTGGCGAGATAAAAGTACTTGACTTAGGTCTTCATAGAGATTTGTATGAGATAGAGTCCCCTTATAAACTGCTTGACTTAGAGGACTTACAACTTCCATATAGAACAGAAAAAGATTCTCATAAAGGAAGTTTTGGACATCTCAGTATCGCTCAAGGAGAGATGAGAGGTGCTAGCACCATGAGTGCCTTAGCTGCATCGCGTTTTGGTTGTGGGCTTGTGACACTCATAACTCACGATATAAACTACTCTTTGCACCATTCTCTAATGAGTGCAACACAAGTACCAAAGAACACAACAGCTCTCGCTTGTGGTATGGGCTTAGGAAATGCTTTTAGTAGCGAGGACTTAGAGATATTTTTTGACAATACTCTTGCACTTATCCTTGATGCTGACATTTTATCTCTGCCTATTATACTTGAACTACTCACACGCGACGCACTTGTTATAACACCACACCCTAAGGAGTTTGTTTCTCTGTTAAAGCTTACCTCTTTAGCTGACATCTCTATAGAAGAGTTACAAAAAAACCGTTTTAAGTATGTAGAACTTTTTGTGAGTAGCTATAAGAATGTAACACTTCTACTCAAAGGTGCAAATGTCATCATCGCACAAGGAGAGAAAGTTTTTGTAAATCCACATGGAACTTCTGCCCTTGCAAAAGGTGGTAGTGGAGATGTTTTATCGGGGCTTATAGGTTCACTTTTAGCACAAGGGTACTCTACTTTAGATGCTGCTATTCAGGCTTCGCTTGCGCACACACAAGTGGCAAAAAATTATACGGGGGCTGATTTTTCTCTTACACCTGATGATTTAATAGAAGGAATTGGCAATCTCTAAGAAAAAATCATTATAATAACGACAAATCAATAATTATAAAATACTACAATAGGAACTACAATGGATAACATTCTAAAAATCGGAAAATATGAACTAGGTTCGCGTTTAATCGTTGGAAGCGGGAAATATGACTCATTTGAGATGACAAAAGACGCAACACTTGCTTCTGGGAGTGAACTTATCACAGTTGCTGTTCGACGTCTCAACATCACTGACCCAGATAAAGAGAACCTCAGAGATACATTTAAAGGAACAAATGTAAAGTTTCTTCCAAATAGTGCTGGATGTGTAACTGCTGAGGAGGCTATCACTACTTTTCGCCTAACTCGCGAGGCGACTGGAATTGATTTAATCAAACTAGAAGTTATCGGAGATACTAAAAAGACTCTTTACCCTGATGTTTTAGAGACTATTGAAGCATGTAAAGTTCTTGCTAAAGATGGTTTTACTATCATGGCTTATACTTCTGATGACCCTATCATGGCAAAGCGTTTAGAAGATGCTGGTGCTCATGCTATTATGCCTCTTGCGGCTCCTATCGGGTCTGGTCTTGGAATTCAAAATCCTTACAACATCGTTTTTGTTCGTGAAGCTGTAAATCTTCCTATCATCGTTGATGCTGGAATCGGTTGTGCTTCGGATGCGGCTTATGCAATGGAGTTAGGTGCTGATGGTGTACTTACTAACACTGCAATCGCTCAAGCACAAAACCCAATGGTAATGGCTGAAGCGATGAAACATGCTGTTCGTGCAGGTCGTATGAGCTACTTAGCTGGACGTATTCCTAAAAAGCCTTATGCTACTGCTTCTAGCCCAGTAAACGGAATGATTCAGTTCTAATGATAAGTCAAGAAGAACTGCCGATGGTGGCAATGCCTAGCATGAACGATACACATTTAGAAGATGTTATTTTGATAAATCAACTCTCTGCTGCCGCACAAAGTAAAAACTTTGCTGCGACAAAGATATTTTTAGAAGAGTTAGTTGAGCATACTATCGCTCATTTTAGTGGTGAAGAGGCGATGATGCAAGAGCATAACTTCCCTCCCTATCCTATCCATAAACAAGAACACGATAGAGTTTTAAAAGAGTTAAACAATATCACTAAAATATTTTCTGAGGGAGAGGGAGACTTTTCTCTTATAACTTCTTATGTAGATGGATCTTTAATCCCATGGCTTATAAACCATATAGAAACACTAGACACTGTTACGGCAATGTTTTTAGTAAATAGTGGTGCTACACCTAAATCTTAGTAGATAAATGGGTCATCAGTAGTAGCTGACCCATACCCTCAAAAAATTTCTCCACACCCATTTCATCTGTCTGTAATGCTTTTTTAAGCGCTACTAAAAAAACAAGCTGCGACTCATCTGATGCTTGCATATATGTGTCAATAATGTACTCAAAACTAAGAGTATGTACTTTAGTATTTACTTCAAAATCTATCTCTGAGAAAATATCAATATTTTCTTCTAAGAGTATTTTTTTACACTCATCTGATACTTTACTCATCTCGTAATGCCTCCGCATCTAACTCACCACTCTTGAGCTTATGCATATAAGTGTTTAACTGTTCTCGTACATCTCCACTAAGGATAAGAAGCCCTAAGATGTTTGGAAGAGCCATTGCGAGCATAAGCATAAAACTAAAGTCTACGAGGATTCCTGTACTTACTACAGTTGCTATAACTGAAAGAGAAAGAAACATTAGCTTATAAATGATAGAAAACTTTGAGCCAAAAAGATAAACCCATGCGCGCTCCCCATAATAAGACCAAGATATCATAGTTGAAAATGCGAACAAAAAGATACTTATAGATAATATAGTAGGAAACCATGATATAACTGTTCCATAAGCTGCACTTGTGAGTGCTGCTCCCTCTTTTGCTGCTATGAGATCAGTGTATGCACCATCTGGCTCAAATACACCTGTGATGATGATAACAAGAGCTGTCATAGTACAGATGATAACAGTATCTATAAAGGGTTCATAGAGTGCTACCATCCCTTGACGAACAGGATACTTTGTAAGCACGGGAGCATGTGCAACTGGAGATGAGCCTATCCCTGCCTCACTAGAAAAGACTGCTCTTTGGAAACCTTGAATCAATGCACCTAAAGTACCACCATACACAGCATTTGTAGTGAAGGCTTCAGAGAAGATAAGTCTAAAGGCATCATCTATCCTCTCAAAGTTAGCAGCTAAAATCCAAATAGAAGCACTAATATACATAATGACCATAATAGGAACAAGCATTTCTGTAATAGAAGCGATTCTTTTGACACCACCAATAATGACAGCTCCAGTTAAACCCGCTAGTATAAAACCAAAAATGAGAGGATTGTGTGCGAAGTAAGGAATTTCATGAGAGATTACACTATAGGCTTGAGAAACTTGAAAGATATTTCCCCCACCAATAGCCCCACCAATCATTAAAAAAGCAAAAACAACTGCTAACACCTTTCCAAAGCTTGGATAACCTTTACTTGCAAGACCTTTTGAGAGATACTCCATCGCACCACCCATAACAGTTCCATCTTTTAGAAAAACTCTATGTTGGATAGAGAGGGTAACTTCAGTAAACTTCAAACTCATTCCTAAAAACCCAGCAAATATCATCCAAAAAGTGGCACCTGGACCCCCAATAGCAACTGCTAATGCAACACCTGCTATGTTTCCTAGTCCTACAGTAGCACTCAGAGCAGTTGTAAGCGCTCCAAATGGTGAGATGAGACCTTTGTCATCTTTGGTACGGTATCTACCTCTTATGATGTCAAATGAGTGTTTAAATGCTCTTAAATTGATAAACTTTGTAACAAATGTAAGGTATACTCCACCCATAATAAGCCAAACTACTAAGAATGGTAAACTCACTCCCTCGACCCTTCCAAAGAGTATGTCAAAAAATAGAGCAGACTCTAAAAAAGAGTTTGCTGCGACAAAAAAATCACCCAAAATAACCCCCGTAAAATACTAATTCAGTAATTGTAGCTAAATACTCTTGACATTTTATCATTTATTGACTATAATTCCGGCTCATTAATCAGCACTAGCTGCTCGATTTTTGTGATAGGTCGGGGTGTAGCTCAGTATGGTTAGAGTACCTGGTTTGGGACCAGGGGGCCGAAGGTTCGAGTCCTTTCACCCCGACCACTTTTAAAATTATCAAGATTTATATTTAAGACATTAACATGGTGGGATTAGCTCAGTTGGTTAGAGCACTGGTTTGTGGTGCCGGGGGTCGCGGGTTCGAATCCCGTATCCCACCCCATAAAATAATAAATATAAAACTTAATAAATAATAGTAACTGATATACAGTGGCGTTCGTGGCTCAACTGGATAGAGTTTCGGATTTCGGCTCCGAGGGTTATAGGTTCGAATCCTATCGGGCGCACCACCTTTAGAATATATGCCTCCTTAGCTCAGCTGGATAGAGCAACGCCCTTCTAAGGCGTAGGCCACTCGTTCGAATCGAGTAGGGGGTACCACTACTTTTAAAGTAGAAATAAGAATTATTAGATATAATTCGACTCTTGTTAGACAATCACATGCGGATGTGGTGAAATTGGTATACACGCCAGACTTAGGATCTGGTGCCGCAAGGCGTGGAGGTTCAAGTCCTCTCATCCGCACCATCGACAAACCCCTTAATCATTAACTTTCAAAGACTTTTTAAAACATAGGTTACATAAAAGGTTACATTACTTATTCTAAATCACTCGTTTTTATAAAAATCATCTAACCTTACCGTAACCTTACCGTAATCATTATTATCATCAGATAGCTTAGAGTGATTATGTTTTGTCTATTTCCTTAGTATTACCTTTATATGATTTAGCCTTTATCTTTGAAGATAATCTTTACTTTTGCATCTTTGAAATTCTTATCTTTTACAAGTATCGCTTTAATTTTTCGTGCTACTTCTTTTTTAGTCATTTTGATAACCTCGCTATGTTTGTGACTTCTTTTAATTCGTACAGTGGTATTGCTAAAAGCTTTATGTTTGGTATTATTATCTTAGCTTCTATCCTGTGCATTATGTAACCTAATGAGTTCTTAAAGCCTTTATCATAGATAGTGATTTTTTCAATCATTGTGATGTTAGGATTGTTAATATAATAAGTGTCTGTGGGCTTCTTGCTCTTTGGCTCTATGTATTGTTTGAGCTTAAAATATTTACTAAGTGCTTCTATGTTTGGGCGGTATGGAATATCTAAGCAAATATCAATATTTGATACATCTTTGAGGATAGATAATATTTTGTTTATAAGTTCTTTTGGCGGTGGCTCTTTGTGGTATTGCTTCATTGCAAATATAATCATTTCAGCATTTCGATATTTTCTATTTGTTGAAGTGTCTTTTTTGTTATAAAAATAAACATCATAAGTATCTAATCTATAAACACTTGTTATCTCATCATCATTTAATCGCTTTTTGAGTTTATGCAAGATGTTTGAATTCTTTTGTAGTTTTTTCCACTCTCCTAACTCATCAAGTTTAGCTTTTTTATATTGTTTTTGGAATTCAATTCTTATAGTATCTATTGCAAAATCTACATCATTATTTTGATTAAATTCATTGATAAACTCTTCAAGTTCTGATAAGATATTCATAGTGTTCTCTACTCCACATTAAGAGGTTCAGTTCTTAAATTAATATTTTATATGTACTTAATCCCCTCACTATAAGGAATTAAGCTTGTTTTATGTTTCAATGCTTGGAACTGTAAGGAATTATTATACATTTAAAGGTAAGGGGTATATTTTTATACTTTAAGGCTATTTTTATTCATATTTTACCTTTTAATCTTTTGAGATAAATTTCAACTCTTTTTATATTCTCTAAGGACTGATTTAATCTTCTTACTTTATGTTTACCACTATTAAAATGATTATTTTCCCATACTTCAATAAGCTCTATTCCTTGCTTTTTTATAGTTCCAAAATATTGGTTTCTATTACTAGCAATACTATCAATTGAAGTGATTGATTTTCCATTAAGTAGTTCTTGTAAAGCTACTATTATATGACTTGTTTTAGTTTCCATATTAAGCAACCTTTGGAATACTACAAGCTTCAAGAAACTCTATAATATCACTTCGTTTGTACTTGATATACTTACCTATTTTTGTATAGTTAAGATGTATTTTTTTCATTCTCCATTTTGCAAGTGTTGAAACACTAAACCCAAACTCTTTGTTTACTTCATTTGGATTTAACCACTCTCTATAAAAAGTATCTTCTATCACTTCATTTCTTGATATTTCCATCTTGTTTTTACCTCTATAATTAAAAAGAGATACTTATGCTTATGTATCTTTAAACACTCTGCGGTGTCATTCAATTGATAGCGATATTTTAATGCAATTATAGGGGGTTTCATACTGATTTTTAGGGGTTAATTATTCATAGGAATTAAGGGATTATAGTATTCCTATGAATTTTAAGGCTTAGAAATTCATACTTTTTTAACTTTCTTCTTTCACTCCAGTTATTAACTCTCTATACCTCTTTTTATCAATATACTCTTTAGCTATTTTATTATACTTTATTAATGTATTTATGTCTAAAGTTTGATTAATGTCGTTTCTTTCATCTTCATAATAATTATATACGATTGATTGAATTTTTCTTTGAGTCATTCCAGCTTGTAATCCATCATAAATATAAAACATATCAGCTAACTTTTGCTGTTTAGTTAAAAAAGTTCTGCTATCGAAACATTTTCCCTTACTATCACATATTAAATTATCTGCTTTTTTAAGCTCTTCGCCTAATATCTCTAAAGGAGCTTTTAATATGTCGTTATTATCAATATCATTTTTAATATGTGTTATGTAGGCTAGTATTTCTTTTAGTGGTTTAGTTAAGTCTATTTCTAGGCTTGGATATTTTCTTTCTATTGATTGATTACACTTTAGTTTAGGTCTTTTGAAATTATCTAATATTTTATAAGATGAGTGTATACTTTCTCCCCCATTCTCATAGTATATTTTCCAGTCATTGGCACTACTTAGCCCTTTATTGTCATCACATTCTTCATTTTCAGATAATGGAATGATAGCGTGTTCTATTCTTTCGCTTACTATTGTTTCTATCGTATACCCATTTCTAAAAGTTCGTTTTTCTAAAGAATTTGTATCTAATAAATCATCTTCTATGACCCTCGGTTCCTCAGATGATAATCCTCTTTTTTTATTCCCATCCTCATATCCTGTCATATCACTTATTAGCTGGTATATTATTTTATCAATTCTAGTATCTTCAAAGACTGATAGATTTTCTATAAAATATTCTTCATTAGTACTTTCATCATAAAACATACTATCTAAGGAAATAAAAGGTATTAATTCTGATTTACTTATTAACCAACATACTTTTAAGTATTCTTTTGTTTTTTCAATAGCATTTTTCAAATATTCCTCGTTTATTGCTTCTTTATTGTCTTTATAATATTCTGCTATCGTGTCTATTTCCTCTAAATTATCTTTATTTCTTATAGCCATTTCATAAGCGATACATTGAGTTAGCTCATAATCTTTAAACTCTTCTACCTCTTTATAAATATCATCACTTCTTAATAGGTTTTTTTTCATCTCTTAGTCCTTAGCTTTTATTATTTCTACATCTAAAACATCACTAATCTTATTTAAGCCCTCTTGACCACTTTTATAGTGATTGATACTAAGGTACTTATTTATCGTATTTATGTCCTTATGCCCTAATATACCGCTTAGTGTACCCCCTTGTACTCCTTGCTCTGATAGCATTGATACTAAAATATTTCTCATATAATGAAGTGATAGATTATCTATACCAGTATGCTTTTTTAAGTTTCTCATTTGTCTATCAACATTAGTGATTACACCACCATTTATAGGGCTTGGAAACACTAAGCCTTTGTTCTCTTTGAATTTCAGGAGTAAAGGCTTTATCATTGGAGCTAAAGGATATTTTTGATTATCATCATTCTTTGTATCTGTTATCCAGTAGTAGTTATTTGTAAAGTCAATATTTTCCCATCTAAGGTTTAGTATCTCTGATTTTCTTCTACCACTAAAAGCAAACAAGAATAAAGCTTGATAGAATGGTTCATCTTTGTAGTAAGAAGTAATACCGTTATATACTTTGTTAAATAGTTCAGTAGCATTTGTGACTATCTTCTTTTGGTTTGGTATTTTCACATTTATAAAGTTAGTCGGTATCTCTTTTATCATTTTGTTTTCAAGTGCAAATTTAAACATAGGCTTTAACACTTCTAAGATACTCTTTTGAGTTCGTGGGCTTAACCCTTGTTTATCCATCTGATTAATGATTGTTTTAATTTGCATAGGCTTTATATTCTCTATTGCTTTTTTACCTAATGGTTTTTGAATGTATCTTTTATAAATAGCTTCTTTGATTTTTTTCCAGTTTGTATCTTTCATACTTTCAAAATAGAGTTCAAAGAGTTTATCAAGATTGATTTTGTTTGATGAGGTATAACCTGCTTCAATATCTCTCTTATAATCTTCAAGCAATAAGTTTGCACTTCTTGGAGTAAGATTATCTTTTTTGCTATAACCTAAAATCTTAGAATAAATTTTACCCTCGTGATTAAATCGTGCTAAAAACTTTTTTCCTTTATTCTTATCTTCTTTGATACTTTGGTAAAGATTTGGAACTTCAATTATTCTATTTTTTGCTTTATAAGTTGATTTTTCAAAGTCGCTTAATTTAATAGCCATATTTGAGCCTTTTTAAATGGGTTACATAATGGGTTACATTAGCAATAGGAAACATCATACATCATAAGGAATTAATATAAACTAAAGAAGTCCTATTATAGGGGCATTTGGATAGAATAAGAACTTAAAGGAAACTTATGATTTTTGGTTCAAGTCCTCTCATCCGCACCACACACTTTTAAATTTCAACAATAATATTACAAAACACAAAACTTATCATTCTATAACTAGATTCCTCTCCATACACTATTTTCATCAACACATTTTGACACTCTTTCTTAAGTAAAAACTTTCCATTTCCAGACTGATAATGCCAATTCAAATAGTAAATGCAACACCTGATTAAACTACTACATAAGATTTCATAATTGTATCGAAAAAAACTTCTGCAGGAGTTTTGTAAGCAAGTATCTTTCTTGGTCTACGATTTAACTTGTTCTGAACTTCAACAATTTGCTCATGATATGAAAATTCTTTACCATTATCACTGGTGATAGTATGTGCATAATTCTGTATTGGTTTGAGTAAATGTACGATAGTATCTGTGACTACTCTAGCTTGTTTAGCTTCAAGCTTTTTCATCAATGTGAACTTTGAATTTCTATCTACAAGTGTAACTATAGCTTGATGGTGGTTCTTACCAATAATAGTATCTACTTCCCTCTCTCCGATGCGAGACTTCTTCTCTACAATCTTTGGTCTCTTATCTATCATGACACGGTCTATAATAGTACCTCTTGCCATATAATCATTGTTTCGCTTATGCTACTTCTTATTTTTTGGTTGAAATAGATTAGTAGTTTATCAGTTAACCCTACCTTTCAACTTACTTTTAAAAAATTGCACTTGATATTAGAATTGGCATTAGTATAAAAAACCAAATAGCCATAGGGGAAGTGCTAAAACACTAAAATAGCCCTTATTTAAGGACTTTATATTTTTAACTAACCCTTTTTTATACACTTTTAAATGTCGTTTATTACTTTTAAATATACTATTTTCCTTG
>NZ_JAEMVB010000072.1 GCF_029215995.1 Sulfurimonas sp. SAG-AH-194-L11 | reverse complement strand
AGATAGCATTTGAACTTAATGAGTCTGCTGTTAAAGCTTTAGGCATAGTAGCTTTAACTAGTTTTCTTATAGGTTTAGTTATAGCATTTCAATCAGCATATCAGTTAAAACTCTATGGAGCCAATATCTTTATAGTTGATATGCTAGGTATATCTATTTTACGAGAGCTAGCCCCTCTTATCACTGCTATAGTTATCGCGGGACGGAGTGGTTCTGCATTTACAGCTCAAATTGGAGCTATGAAAATAACACAAGAGTTAGATGCTATGAAAACAATGGGTTTTGATCCTTTCGTTTTTTTAGTTATGCCAAGAATTATAGCCTTAATGATTGCACTACCTCTTTTAATATTTGTAGCAGATATTATGGGTGTGTTTGGAGGTATGTTAGTCTCTTGTATCGATTTAGGTATTAGTTATGAGCTTTTTTTAGATAGGTTTCGTGAAGTTGTTAGTGTAAAACACTTTTTTATAGGTATCATAAAAGGTCCTTTTTTCGCATTTTTGATTGCTAGTATTGCTATATACCGTGGTATGATTGTAAAAAATGATACACAAAGTATAGGACTCAACACTACTAAAAGTGTTGTTGAATCAATTTTTGCAGTTATTGTTTGTGATGCACTTTTTTCCATTGTATTAACAAACTTAGGAATTTAAGATGAGTATTATAAGTATACGGGACATTCACACGCAGTTTGAGGAAAAAATAGTACATAGCGGTCTGAATTTAGATATAAATGAGGGTGAAATTTATGGACTTTTAGGTCCTAGTGGATGTGGTAAAACTACATTAATGCGTGAGATGGTCATGCTTCAAGGCTTTACAAAAGGAAGTATAAATATCTTAGGGAAAAATCTAAGTGATATCTCCCAAGCAGAAGCACAGCATTTAAGACGAGAGTGGGGTGTTTTATTTCAAAGTGGGGCACTTTTTTCCTCGCTTAGTATATATGATAACATCGCTTTACCTTTAATAGAGTATACCGACTTGTCTCGTTCTATGATAGATGAGATAGTAGAATTTAAAATTAATATAGTCGGTCTTAAAAGTGGCGATGCACAACTCTACCCATCTCAAATAAGTGGTGGTATGAAAAAAAAAGCAGGCTTAGCACGTGCACTTGCGATGGATCCTAAACTACTTTTTTTAGATGAACCTACAAGTGGGCTTGACCCTATCTCAGCAAGAGAGTTTGATGAACTTATCCTCAAGTTACGTGATATGTTAGGTTTAACAATAATTATGGTTTCACATGATTTACGCTCTATATATGATACTTTGGATAGAGTGGCTATAATAGATAAGAAAATAATAGTTTATGAGGGTACTCTAAGTGATGTGAAGTCCTCAAAGAGTGACTTCGTACAAACATTTTTTAAATAAGGTAAATATAGATAATGAATAATAGAGTAAATTATGCAGTTGTTGGTACTTTAGTTGTTTTTGCATTAGCTTTAATGATAGCATTTACATACTGGCTTATAAAACCAGTAGTTTCAAGTGATGTAAGAAAATATACTATATATTTTGATGAGTCTGTTCTTGGCCTAAACATAGATGCTCCTGTAAAATACAGAGGTATTAGTGTGGGTAAAGTAAAAAAACTTGAGATAAATCCGAAGAACTCAGAACAGGTAAAGGTAACGGTGAGTATTCTAAAAACTACACCTATAAAAACAAATACAGTCGCAAAATTGACGGCACAAGGTATCACAGGTCTTACATATATTAACCTAAGTATGGGTGCACATGGTGCAGAAGCACTTCAAGCAAAAGAGAATGAAGAGTATCCTGTCATTAAAACTGTTCCATCTTTTTTTGAAAACTTTGAGAAGTCACTTGGGAGTGTTTCAAGTCAGTTATCTTCAACTCTAGATCGTACACAAGAGCTACTAGGGACGAAGAACCAAGAACAGATGGCACAGCTCTTAAGAAATAGTGCTAGTGTGATGCATAAAATGGATCTTCTTTTAGATGATGAAACAATTAAACATATGCACTCAAGTGCAAAG
>NZ_JAEMVB010000071.1 GCF_029215995.1 Sulfurimonas sp. SAG-AH-194-L11 | reverse complement strand
TATAGTAGCGATACAAAAACTAAATACTAAAGTAATAGCAGCTCCAATAGCATAAGGCCATACTCTTCCTTTACTCATCTTCAATTCCTTTTTTTCTAAACTTACTTCTTAGGTACAAGAAGAGAGCATACAGTAAAACTCCGTAAAATATTATTTTTACAATCATAATAGGGTATTGAGAAGAACTACCAACACCATTTTCTAAGTCAACACCTTTTGAAGTAGCAATTTGCATAGATATATCTAAATAACCGTTATACATAGCTGCTGAGTACTTACCTGTTTGATTTCCTTTTACTTGGTTTCCAAGAAGAGGGAGTATAGTTCCCCCAGAGTCACTCATCAACTCTTTAATATCATCTATACTTCTTGCAAAAAGTATAGATATAAAAAATGCTTGTACTGGTGAAGCCATAGGGCTTAATACTTGCTTTTTATTAAAGTATTTATATAAAGAGAGATCATTTGTCCAAATGTTTACATTTCTATCAAATTCTGAAAACATTAGTACTACTGTAGGCTCTGAAAAGTTTTCCATTAACTCTTTTTCATATACCTCTACACTAGTATCAACTGGAAGTTCTTTAAGCATAACTAACTTTAAAGCAATTCCTGTTTTAGTAAAAAGTTCTGAACCTAAAGCCTCAATATCTTTTGTGAATTTATCATTATGTATAATTTCATCTTTATATAAATACTCTCCAAAGAGTTCTGTTTGAAAAAATAGTGTAACTACAAGGGCAAAAAGCCCTTTAGTAAAGTTATTCAACATCAAGGTTAACCAACAAAAAGGTGGTTAGGTGTTAATACTGCATAGAGAGTATAAGCGGCCATAATAACTAAGCCTAATGTAATTAGTTTTTCCATCTTAAACTCCTTTAAAGTCTATAATATGTTTATCATTATCTTTGTCAAACATTTTAATAGATTTTTCATCTTGGATATCATAATAATCGCTTGCATGATTATTTTGAGCACCTATAGCATAATACATAAGAACAAATAGTGCTCCTAAAAGCACTACTACTGCAACTACGAACCCTAAAAGTCCATCAAATGCAAAGACATTTCTTGATGACTCTTCCATATTATTCTCCTTTACTTAAACTAATGATATAAGCACTTACAGCTTCTTTTTGTTTAACACTTAACCTATCAAAGGCAGGCATAGTACCCATTACACCTTTTTTACCATGATTAAGAACATTTGTAAGAAGAGCTGTATCATACGATGCAATATTTGGTGCAACATACTCCATACCCTTACCATCCGCGCCATGACATGAAGCACATGCTCCAGCAAAAACATCTGCGCCTTCACCCTGCATACCATTTGCAACATATGCTGAAACAGCATCAATTTCTGCATCTGTAATAGGTGCATAGTCTTTATTTGCATTCATTAAACCATCACGACCTGGCATTGAAGAACCTTCATTAAGTAATGAATTGTTTGAACCATTTATAACTACATTTTTTACAGTAAGTAGTCCAATTCTTTCATTCAAGTCCGCAGCTTTACCATCAATACCATCAGCAGATAATCCGTGACAAACTTTACACTCAGCCAAAAATACAGACTCACCCATCTCTATAAGTCTATCACCTGTAATTGATGCATACTCTTTTTCAAACTTAGCATTGTGAGCAACAACATCTTCATTATATTCACCGATTTGTGAATATGAGTTTACTGGATATCCTGCAATAAAATACCACATACCCCATACCATTGTTGCTAAAAATATTATAGCCCAACCAGTAGGTATAGGGTTATAGTATTCACCAATATCATCCCATGAATCTTCTGTAAGCTCACCACCTGCAGTATCAACTTGCATTTGACGGACATATTTAATTACAACAAAAACTGTAATTATTACAAGTGCAATAGCACCTGCAATTGCAAGTGTATTTACTATATCTCCACTTAGTACTTCAGATAAGTCTTTCTTGCCCCCTGCTGTTTCAACAAGTGTATATCCTGTTGCTGCAAACATAATTGCAGTTACGATAACACCCCAAAGATAA
>NZ_JAEMVB010000070.1 GCF_029215995.1 Sulfurimonas sp. SAG-AH-194-L11 | reverse complement strand
ATATTTATATATTGCGATTACAGGATCATCTTTATTGTCCATATAGTCAATTTTATCCTGCTCTATCTCAACTGTATTGTAAACATCACTCACAAGTAAAGTATTTGATGAGAGTTCATTGTTTAAACTAACAACTCTACTTTTATGCTCATTTATGTCTACTTCTGGCATACCAAGAAGTAAATTCATATCAACCATAGCAACAACATTTCCACTTACTGAACATAAACCTCTTACACCCGATGGCCGTAAGGGAAGAGGCATTAAGTCTGGAACTCTTGAAATTTGGTTTATATATTCAGTTGAAATACCATAACTTTCATGAGCATTTTGAATAATTAAAATCTCTTGAATTTGCATTGTGCGCACCTATTATTTAACCTTGTTGTAATTCGTCAGCCATAACAGCCAACTCTTCAACACCTTCACCAATATGAGTCACAGTATCGATAATCAACTCACTCGCTTTACGTGATTCACTTGCATTTCTAGCACTCAGTTCAACTGCTTTTTGGATCTCGTTAATACCAATCATAACTTGATTCATACCCTCAAGGTTTTGATCATTTGCAGCTTTAAGTCCTGTGTACTTATCAAGTAAATCAACAAGAAGTTCTGTGATTGTAATAATATCATTCACTAAAGATGAAATACTTCCCTCTTCTGTTGCTTGAGAGTTAAGTAAATTACCCCAGTCTGTCTTTACAGTGTCAATTTCAGAGTTCATTGATTCAACAATATCATTAATTTTTTCAGTATTGCTCTCAGAATCTTTTGCAAGGTTACGAATATCAGAAGATACTACTGCAAAGCCTTTTCCAAAGTCACCAGCACGAGCAGCTTCAATAGAACCACTAATAGCAAGCATATTTAACTGTACAATAGAGTTAGAAATATTACCAACTGTTTTATCTACACTTTTTGTCTCTTTAACAATTATATTTAATTCGGATGCAGCACTATTACCCTCGTTTATAGAATCACTAAATGATGATTTAATCTCAACTACAGATGTCTTTACTTCATTAAAAGAGGTTTTTAACAAATCAAAGTTTCTTCTTGCAATTTCTATAAGCTTATCAATATCTTTTGCTACTATAAGTCCAGATTCTATAAGTTCTTTATTGTTTAATGCACTCTGATTTGTATCTTGTGAAGATGATTCCATTTGGTTTAAAGAGTCTGTAACATCTTCAAGAGCATTTTGAATCTCATCCATAGAGGCACTAATTGTATCTGCACTCATAGCAATATCTTCTGCTGACTTCATAGTATCAGTTGAAAATTTGAGCTCTTCTGCTTGATTTGACAACTCTTTTATATCATCTTCGGTTTGAGAAAGTGCAGTTGATTGAATTTCAATACTATTGAGAGTTTTTTCAACAGAGAGTGCTATTTTACTTGAAGCTTTTGCTATATCTCCTGACCCTTCATTTATCTTCTCTATAAAATCACCAAGTTGTATTGTGTACGAACCAATACTTTTAGCTGCTTCAACAGAATAAACTGCAATTTTTGTCAATTCTTCCATCTTTAAGGAAAGAGCATTACCCTTTTGACCATTTTGTGAAATGATATTTGTAGTAGAGCCGATACTTTTGATAATTCCATCTATACTACTTTGAATTTTATTTACAAGTTCAGAGATAAACTCAGCATTCTTTTCACTCTCACCAGCTAAAGCACGTGTTTCATCAGCAACAACTGCAAAACCCTTACCATGCTCTTTTGCACGAGATGCTTCAATAGCTGCATTGAGTGCTAGTAAATTTGTCTGGTCTGCAATTTTTGCAATAAAACCAACAGCATTCCCAATGTTTTGAGAGGACTCTTTTAACTCTTCACTTTTTGTTGATGACTCTTTTGCAACACTTACTGCATTATCCATTCTATTAACTGAGACATTGATTTTATCAACTGCAGCCATAATGTTATCACCCGCGGCTATTGTAGATAATGCAACTGCATTAATAGTAGTCGTCATTCTTCCAATATTTGTACTGATATTTTTAACATTTGAGAGTGCTTGTTCACTTGCTCCACTATTTTCTTCCGCTGCTGTAGC
>NZ_JAEMVB010000007.1 GCF_029215995.1 Sulfurimonas sp. SAG-AH-194-L11 | reverse complement strand
TCGCTCATTATAATTACCAATCGTACTCTTTTGAAAATGAAAATCTTTAGCAAGAGTGAGAGCATTAATAGATTCTTGGATAAATCCTAAAATTTTATATGTATGAAAAAGATAATTATTATCTTTATAGTGAAATACGACATCATATTTTGAAATAGAACGGAGATATTTTTTGACTTTCTTTTCAAAATTTAAATTATTTTCTTGTGAAGTAAAGAACTTTAAAGTCTCAGGGAGATGAAGTGTATCGGCTTTTATAGACTTGTGAAATTTGATGTCATCTTTTAATTTATAGAGTTGAACTTCTTTTGAAATGAGTGTTGGATAACTCATAAGACTATGATATTGCTCTTTAGAACACCAGGGTGTGTATCTATTTTTAACTTTACTCATAATTTCTCTTTATATTATATTTAGCTTAATCGTAATATCATGCTGCTAAAAGAATAGAAGAATATATATTAAATATAACTTAAAGGTAATACCTTGGCACATATAAACTTTAAACTAGATGATGAGTTATTAAAAAAAATAGATATAGAAGCAAATAGAACTGGAACCAATAAATCAGAATTTTATAGAGCTTGTCTAGAGAATGGATTTGACAATATAATCGAGTATAAGTCTGAAAGGAAACAAGTCTTAGTCTCTTTTTATATTGAAGAAGAAATGTATAGAAAATTATTGCAAATTACTAAAAAGTATAAGTTGAAAATGCACAAAACTTATTTTGAGGTATTTAAAACTGGATATGAAATATTACTAGGTTTAAAGTTTTTAGGTTTTATAAAACTTGCAAAAGGTATCATCACTATTGAAGAGCTATTTAAAAAAACTCTTACTGGAAAGGTAAAATAATATGTTCACTATTTTTAAAACAATAATGCATACACCAACATACTGTACTGTTTCAGATATTGCTATATATTTTAATATATCTGCTAGAGAGCTTAATAAAATATTTGAACAGTTAAAATGGGCTGAGAAACAAGATAAATGGTGGGTTGCGACAAACCTAGGTATTAAACATGGTGCTAAGCAAGAATATAGCCCTCGTAATAAACAAAAATTTATAAAGTGGGATTCTAAGCTAAAAGAGAATATTGAATTAAAAAATATAATAAAAAAGGTAAAAAAAATATCTGAGATTAGTATAGAAAAAAAAGTAGTAAAACAAACTAGATATGAAGAAAAAGTTAAAAAAGGTACAGAGTACGAAGAATTTATAGCTAGATACTATGAAAAACTTGGTTACTATGTATGGGAGCATGGAAAAGATAAAGGTCGTAAAGATAATGGTATTGATTTAATAGCAAAAAAGGATAAAGAAATTATCTTTATGCAGTGTAAAAACTGGAGTGTTTCAAGTAGTTATAAAATTAGTCATAAAGAATTAAAGTCTACAAGACAAGATGTATCTGATTATATAGAAAAAAATAAAATTTTTGAAAGTTATAATCGAAGAATCATCTATATTTTATCTAATGATGTTTTACATAAAAGTGCTTATCATTATCTAGAAGAGTACAAAAATTCTATTGAATGTCAAATTATTCCATTTTCGACTTAGTAAGTGTCTAGTTTATATGGGACATTCTATTGTTATAAGAGAATTAATAACTACATTTCGATATGCTTACTAAAGTTATATTTTGGGGAGTTGTATCGGTTTGAATGAATTTTATGAAATAGAACCTAGTATAGAAAATTACTGGCGGTCTATTATTCTTTTTGGTCGAAATGTAGCTTCGTATAAGTTTGCACTTGCCAAATCTCTTTATGATTTAAAAGATAGTTCAAATGATGTTATAAAGTTAGAAGAGTTAGCAAAGCCATATGTCAAACACCTATTAGAACACTTAAGTCATAGTCCAAAACAGATAACTTCTAAAAGTAGTACATTCTTATCAGCTTGTGAGCAATACAATAAAAATGATATTAGCTATGATGAACTTATTTCTAAAGCTACAAAGCTTGGCTTTTCGAATGTTATCGATGCATTTCATAATGTACATTCTAAAGAGATTGGTAAGAGGTTTTTTATAGATGAGAGAAAAGAGTCTGGTGGTATTAGAATTACAGATGATTTTTATAAATTAAGTAATGAATTTAACTTTGATGATTTAAACTTAGAAACAGAAGCTAGATGGAGACTTGTTGAAACTGGATGGTCACTTGGTATTTCGAGACAACTTATAGATGTTCAGTATGATGACACAACCAAAGAGTTCTTTATGGATGATAAAGAGAGAAGAATTAATATTACATCAAGTAGAGATAGTTTAAATGGATATCAAAAAGGAAAATGTTTTTACTGCTTTGATAATGTCTCTATAAGCTCAAAAGATGAAAATCTTGCAGATGTTGACCATTTCTTTCCATGGATATTAAATGATAAGTTACAAAATGTAAATGGTGTTTGGAATTTAGTTTTATCGTGTAAAAACTGTAATAGAGGAGAGAGTGGAAAGTTTGAAAGATTGCCAACTCTTGAGTTACTTGCTCGTTTATATAAAAGAAATGAATATTTAATAAATAGTCATCTTCCCTTAAAAGAAACACTTATAAATCAAACAGGAAAGAATGGAGAACAGAGACAGCTTTATTTGCAATCGCAATATAATATAGCAAAAAGAAATCTCATCCATACATGGGAGCCTTTAGTGATAAAAGGCATAATTACATTTTAAGGGTATATGTGAAATCAGAAGAATATTATAATCAAAATGCAGATGAATTTTATAGCTCTACTTACAAGGTGGATTTATCAGACATATATGAAAAATTTGAAAGGTACCTAACAGCAAATATACATATACTGGATGCTGGATGTGGTTCAGGAAGAGACAGTAAATACTTTTTATCTAATAACTACAAGGTGTCTGCAATGGATGCTTCGGAAGAAATGGTAATAAAAGCAAAAGAATTAACTGGACTAGATGTAAAGAAAATGTATTTTCAAGATGTGACAGAGAAGGAGCACTATGATGCTATTTGGACTTGTGCTTCCCTTCTTCATATTCCCAAAAACAATATTGAGGAAGTATTAAAAATACTGTATGATGCTCTAAAAAATTCAGGTATTTGGTACATGTCTTTTAAGCATGGTAGCAAAGAAAGAGAAAAGGATAATCGTTTATTTAATGATTATACTGAAGATTTATTAAGAGGTCTAATATCGAAATATACACACTTATCGATACTTGAACTATGGATAACGGATGATAGAAGAGAAGATAGAGATGACAAGTGGATTAATATAATTGTTAAAAAGATACTGTAAAACAAATAGTTGTTTGTAGAAATATATTTGCTCCTATTGTTTGGTATATTTTTTTTTGAGTTACCTTTAGCTTTTTAAAAAAATAAATACTAATATTTTGTGTAGTTTTTGTGTAGTTTTATAAGCAAATATACATATAAATGGGTATAATTACTTTTCTTGAAGTCCGTATACTTGGTATTGTCTATTATTAGGTGGACTAATTAATCTATCCCTCCTTCTCCACCACTTGAAGACCTCCAAATCCCTATTTTAAGCACTTTCAAACAATTTAAAAACTTATAAAATAAAAGATAAAATCCCTAGCTTACCCCGTGCTATTTATAAATAGAGATACTTCTATCAAAATCATTATTAAAAGTATCAAGATATACTATAATTCGGGAATAAACAAAGGAAAAATATGAAAACAATGACATGTAAAGAACTAGGCGGAGCCTGCGATACAAAATTTACTGCAGAGACTTTTGATGAGATGGCGGAGTTAAGCAGAGCTCACGGGATGAAAATGTTCAGTGAAGGCGATAAGGCTCATGTAACAGTTATAGAAGAGATGATAAAACTTATGAATGATCCAGGAGGCATGCAAAAGTGGGTAGAAAATAAAAAAGCCCTATTTGCTGCTGTACCTGAGGACTAAAATAAATGGACTTTACTAAGTCCATTCCATAAATGATTTTTTACAAATGAAAACATTTAGGTATAATTTCAATGATGAAAAATATTAAAGCTATTGCAATTGGTGGATTTGACGGAATGCATATCGGTCATCAAGCACTATTTAAAGAACTCAAAGACTCTGGTGCTATTGTCGTGATAGAAACAGGGTATGCAAATATAACTCCTTCTAGGCATAGAGAGAAGTTTAGCAAGTATCCGCTATTCTACCTTGAACTAGATGATATTCGTCATCTTGATGGTATGGGTTTTGTAGATTTTTTACAAGAAAACTTTACAGAGCTAGAGAAGATAGTTGTTGGATATGACTTTCACTTTGGAAAAGATAGACGTTACTCTTATGCAGACTTAAAAGATATGTTTAGTGGAGAGGTTATTGTAGTTGATGAGATAAAACATAAAGATATTTCTGTTCACTCTCATAAGATACGAGAACTATTAAAAAGTGGTGATATCAAAGGTGCAAATGAATTTTTAGGTCATAACTATACTATCGAAGGTAAACTTTTAAAAGGTCAAGGTATTGGTAAAAAAAAGTTAGTGGCTACAATTAACATAGAAATTAAAGGTTTTTTAATCCCTAAAGAAGGGGTTTATACTACTTTTACTCGTATAGATAATGAAGAACACTTTCACCCTAGTGTTAGTTTTGTAGGACATCGTGAAACAACAGATGGAAGTTTTGCCATAGAGTCACATATCCTTGATGGTGAAGTACTTTGCAAAGAAAAAGCAGATATACGGTTTGTATCTTTCATACGAGAAAATGAAAAATTTGACTCATTAGAGTCTTTAAAAAAAGCTATCAAATCAGATATAGCAAAAGCGAGTAAAGAGCTAAAGTTTTTACAACTATAAAGGGCAAGTCAATGCAGAGAATATACCTAGACGAAAAAGAACCAATACATTTTAAATTTGAGCAAAATCAAGAAGATTTTATCGTTGATGAAATAGGGCTAGAGTGGAAGGGGAGTGGTAACTTTTCTATCTATCATATAAAAAAAGTAGAGATAACTACATGGGATATGATAGCTGCCTTTGCAGAGTTTCTTAACATAAATGCAGAGAAGATTGGTTATGCAGGGCTTAAAGATAAACATGCAACTACTACTCAGTACATAAGTATAGAAGCAAAATATGAGAAAGAGTTAAAAAAGTTTAAACATCCTCAGATAAAAATACTAAGTGGCACAAGACATTCTCACTCAATTCGTATGGGTGATTTAGCTGGTAACCGTTTTAGTATAAACCTTTTTGAGGTAAGTCAAATTCAAGCCGGTCAGATAGAAAAACTAGCACGAAAAAGTGAAAAACTTGGACTTCCAAACTACTTTGGTTATCAACGTTTTGGTCGTGATGGAGACTCTATAGAACAGGCCAATAAAATGATAGAGGGCGACTTGCATATAGAAGATGCAAAACTTAAGAAATTTTTGATTTCTATCTATCAAAGTGTTCGTTTTAACGACTGGTTAGCAGAGCGTGTACAAATGAGTCGTGATGAAAATAACAATAAGTTTTTACTTTTAGAGGGTGATTTATATCAGGACTCTAAGGGAAAACTTTTTACTCCTAAAACTCCTCAGCAAAAAGACTTTGAAAAGAAAAAAGTAGTACCTACAGGGCTACTTTGTGGTCGTGGTGTTTATAGGTCTACAGCAAAAGCTGCTGAGTTAGAAGCGAAGTATGATGATGGATTTTTATATGACAAGGGACATCGTCGTGCTGCGATAATATTTCCACAAGATGTACAGATGAAGTATACAGATGGTTTTGATAAAATGCATATAGCATTTACACTTCCAAAAGGTTCGTATGCAACTGTATTTTTAGAAAATATAGCAAGTAAAGAGTTTAAAGCCAAAAAGGTTAAAAAACCACAAACTAAGAGGTAGTTTTACCACTCCTCAGTTTCCTCATTTACCTCTGAATCATCGTAAGGATCCATGTGCATTGTAAAGTGTGTTTTCTTATTTGGGAAGAGTGCTTTTATCTTAATCTCAATTTTATCAGAGATAATATGAGCATCATACAGGGAAATACTTACACTAAAAACAGCATGCACAGAGATAAATATATGTGAACCTGATTCTCTTGTTTGTAAGTAATGATACGATTTTATCGACTCCTCATCGTCTAAAATAGCTTCTATTTTTTTTATATCTTCTTGAGGTAGTGCTATATCTAAGAGCATTAAAACTCCCTCTTTCATTATGGGTATTGCAGCATAAATCATATAAAAAGATATAGCTATACCTAAAATAGGATCTATGAGTTGTTCTCCTGTGTAAGAGATAGTGGCTAGTGTAAAAAGTACTGCACCATTTGAGAAAAGGTCTGTTTGGTAGTGCAAGGCATCAGAGCGTATGACAAGATTATTCGTTTTTTTTGCAACATAGCGCAGAAATAGTACTAAAAAGATAGTAATAACAAATGAGAGTAGAATAACAATAACACTCTCTCGCATATGTACTAATGCTTTAGGATGCACTATTTTAAGCAGTGCATTATAGAGAATAAAAAGAGCAGAAAAAAGTATAACGGTACCCTCTATTACAGCTGCAAGTGGCTCTATCTTACTTCTGCCATATTGAAATTTATTATCGGGACTTTTTTCACTGTTATGGAGGGCAAAGTAGTTAAAAAGAGAGACGAAAAGATCGAGTAAAGAGTCAACAGCAGAAGCAAGTACAGCAATACTTCCGCTAAAAAGGGCAACACCCATTTTTAATATAACAAGTAGAGCCGCTACAGAGGTAGAGACAAGGGTTGCTTTTTTTTCTAAGCGCATAAAAATATTCCTTTTTAAATTTCGCTATAATTATAGTAAAATTTATATATTATAGTGGTTAAAATGGACTTAAAAGCATTACGAAAAGAGAGAGAGAAGTGGATGACTTGGAAAAATATAGCACCACTTCGCAAAGTGATAGATGATTTAGAAGATGTTGCAGCTAAAGTGAGTTTGGGGGATGTTGTGACAATAGATGCTAATTTAGATGATGAAAAATTATTTAGAGATGCTAAAACTCTTATGCCATGGAGAAAAGGTCCATTTAAGATAGGAACTACTTTTATAGATACTGAGTGGCAAAGTAACATAAAGTATAATCTACTTCGTCCACATTTTGATTTAAAAAATAAGCGTGTTGCTGATATAGGCTGTAATAATGCTTACTATATGTTTAGAATGCTTGAAGATAAACCAAAATCTCTTGTAGGTTTTGATCCTTCGCCCTTGTATAAAACACAGTTTGATTTTATAAACCATTTTGTGAAAAGTGATATAGTATATGAGCTTTTAGGTGTGGAGCATGTAGAGTTCTATGAAGAGAAGTTTGATATAATCTTCTGTTTAGGTGTTTTATATCATAGAAGTGACCCAGTTGCGATGCTTAAGCAACTTTATAAAGGTCTTGATAAACAGGGTGAAGTTATTTTAGATACTTTTTATATAAAAGGAGAGAGTGAGATTTGTTTGTGTCCAAAATCTTCTTACTCTAAGATACCAAATATTTATTTCGTTCCAACAATACCAGCTTTGAAAAATTGGTGTCTACGAGCTGGATTTAAAAGTTTTGAAGTTTTAGAAACAAGTATTACCGAGTCTAATGAGCAGAGAAAAACACAATGGATAGAGGGTCAATCTTTAGAAGATTTTCTTGACCCAAATGATAGCTCTAAAACGGTAGAGGGCTATCCTGCTCCTGCAAGAGTTTATGTAAAATTAATAAAGGATAAGAAGTAATGGCAACAGATGAAGAGCAATTAGATGAAGAGTTACAGATAGAGAGTTATGATTCAGATACACAAGAGGTTGTTTTAAAAACACATGAGCGAGTAAATCCAGACTTATGTGGCGAGATACTTGTTATGGAACGTGGTTACATAGAGACTAGACTGAGAACTCTTCCTGAAATGATTGCTGATGACATAGGACTTATACATGGTGGCTTTATTTTTGGTGCAGCTGATTATGCAGCGATGCTTGCAGTAAATGAGAAAAATGTAGTTTTAGTTGCTAGTAACTGTCAGTTTCTCTCACCGGTAAAGTTTCACGATGAGGTGAAGTTTGTTGCAAGAGTGCGTCACAAAGAGGGTCGTAAACGCAATGTAAATGTTGTTGGCCATGTTTTAGATATTAAAGTATTTGAGGGTGAGTTTAAAACAGTGGTCACAGAACGCCATGTTTTAAAACTACACTTATTAGATGAAGATGGTGAAAGTCTTCAAAGTGGTGTTCCTATCGTTTAGCACTGAGTAAAAACACTCCGAAGTCTCTTTGGGGTTTGTTGATAGTTGTGATATTTTCAAAAACAACATCTTTAAATCCACACTTTTTTACTATTTCACACAACTCTTCTTTAATAAATCCAAAATGATAAACACCAGTATTATCAGAGTGAAAAGTTCCATCCTCTTGTTCTAAATCAGCTATAGCTATAAAACCATCTTTAGAGAGATTTTTATAGATACTGTGAAAAAATGCTTCTAAGTCTTGTACATGGTGCAGTGTCATTGAGCTAACAATCCCATCAAAAATATCATTTAATGGTTGTTTTATAATATCTTGTTCAACAGCTTCAATAGAGAGCTCTGGAGTGTTTTTCTCACGAAGTTTTTTAAGCATACTTGGTGACATGTCTACACCAAAAACTTTTTTCACCTCTTTTGCTATTTCAAAGCCTAAAAGACCAGTGCCAACACCAAAGTCCATTATCTTCATATCTTTGTTTAAATCAAACTTCTTTTTAATTGCCTCTGCAATAGCAAGCGGTGTACTCTTTTGAACACTGCCCTTGTCCCAGTCTTGTGCTTTATCTTGAAAATAATCTGACATTTATAAACTCCTTATCCAGCTGTCTGTATATTGTTGCTCTTGTTTTATAGTTGTAGTTCCACCGTGACCTGGGTAGATTGTCTTATCATAGTCTAGTAGTTTAAACTTTTCTAGTGAAGCTTTCATATCACTAGGACTTGACATTGGAAAATCTGTACGCCCGATACTTCTCTCAAAGATAAAATCACCACTAAACATAGCATCGCCTATTTCTATAGTAGAACATCCAGGACAGTGACCTGGAAAATGGCGAAACTTTACTTTTATACCATCAAAGTCTAACTCCTCATCACCTTTTACGATAACATCAGGAAAAGAAGGTGGTAAATCTGGCATCCAAGAGCTATCACAAAGTAGGGGAACATCACCCTCTGGAGTATAGAGGTCTATGCCATACTCTTCTTGAACTTGTGCATTTGACCACACATGATCAAAGTGACCATGTGTGTTTAAGATAGCAATAGGATTTGTCACATTACATTTAATCCACTCTAGTGAATTAACACCGGGATCTATGATAAAATCTTTACCCTCAAGACTCACAATGTAGCAGTTTGTCTGATAGACTCCCATAGGTTGTACTTTAATCTTCATATTTATCTCTTTTTTATACGGATTATAGCATTATACACTTATGAATTATTTTAAAACTTTAGAGAAAATTTTACTTACAAAAAAACCTTTAGAAAAGATAGAACTCTTTTACATTTTTTATGAGAAGTATAAAAAAAATGAGTTTCAGTTTGAAGAGTCTACCCCTGCTTTAGAGTTTAAAAACCCCTCCTACTATCCATTTTGTACCTCAGTAGCTCCTCAAGATGTTCCAAAACGTAAGAATCTAACGAGTGTGGATGGACAGATAAATCTTATTCATGCTATAGCCCATATTGAGTACTCAGCTATAGACTTAGCACTAGATAGTGCATATAGATTTTCTGGTTTACCTAAGGCTTACTATGATGACTGGTTAGCTGTAGCAGATGATGAGATTCGTCATTTCTTGATGCTAGAAAAACTACTTTTGGATTTGGGCTCAACTTATGGGAGTGTAAGTGTTCATGATGCTCTGTTTGAAGCAGGTCAAAAAACTACAGATTTAGTAGAAAGAATGGCTGTTGTACCTAGATACTTAGAGGCAAATGGACTAGATGCAACTCCGATGATACTTAAAAAACTAAAAAAATTGCCTCGTAGTGAAAGTTTAGAAAAAATCATTCAAGTGCTGAGTACTATTTTAGAAGAAGAGATAGATCATGTAAAAAAAGGAGATGTTTGGTTTACATATGTATGCAAACAGGCAGCTCTTTCAACAGATATTTTTTTTGATATAATCGCAAAATATTATCCACGAAGTTTTTTAAGACCAAATGATTTAAATATAGAGGCAAGAAAGGAGGCCGGCTTCTCTTGTAAAGAGTTAAAATATATGGCAAAAAAAGAGGTGTGTTAACTACTCTTCTTTAAATTTATAAAATTTATGGTTTAGATATTTTGAAACATCAAGACTCTCATCATCAAACCAGCCCGCTTCATTGTTAAAACGACAAGCATCTACAGCTTTTGATAATTTTTTGAAGTTATGAACTTTTTTTTCTCTTGGCACGAAATCTTCGTTGTTATGACAAGACATACACTCAGCATCTGTAAACAGTTCTTTTGCCTCTTGGTGCTGAGAAAATAGTGTTGTAGTAAAAAGTAAAGATGAAATAAGTAATAATTTTTTATACATTTTAAAACTCCAATTAGATAAGTAATATTTATACTATAGTAGTTCTTTTAATCTTAAAGTTTAATTTGTTACCAAACTTAGTTATAATAATATTAGTTAATAATTTGTAAAGGTTTTGTTTTTAAATGAGTAAATATAGTCAAATCACCGAGTATCTACAATCTTTTTTAGAAAATGAAGTGAAAAAAACAGGACTTAAAAAAGTTGTAGTTGGTTTGAGTGGTGGATTGGATTCGGCTGTTGTAGCTGTTTTGGCAGAGGCTGTCTTTAAAAATGACCTCTTATGTGTAAAAATGCCATCGCAGTACTCTTCTAAGAGTTCACTTGATGATGCTGATGAGTTATGTAGTGACTTTTCTCTTAACACAATCACCGCTTCTATTGAACCAATGCTCAGAGCATATGAAGTGTTAAACCCTGAACTTAATAACTTAAGAAAAGGAAACTTCTCTTCACGCATGAGAATGGCTACTCTTTTTGATATAAGTGCTAGAGAGGGTGCTTTAGTTTTAGGTACAAGCAATAAGAGTGAGTTGATGCTTGGATATGGAACACTCTATGGTGATTTGGCTTCGGCTGTTAATCCCATCGGGGATTTGTACAAGAGTGAAGTCTTTGAGCTTGCAGAGTATCTGGGTGTAAGCAAGTCTATCATTCAAAAGCCTCCCTCTGCAGATTTATGGGATGGACAGAGTGATGAAGATGATTTAGGTTATAGCTATGCTCAGCTAGATGCTGCTATGAAGCTCTATGTAGAAGAGAGACTCTCTCGTGAGGAGATAATAGCAAAAGGTGTAGATGCAAAGATGTTAGATATGATAATACAGAGAATTTTTCGTAACCACTTTAAGAGAAAGATGCCTGTTATCGCAAAGTTAACATCAAGAACAGTAGGACATGATTTTAACTATCCAAGAGATATAACTTTATAAAGGAAACAAAATGAAAATACCATTTAGTAGATATGAGAGTTCTAGAGATGCGCATTCACATGTAAGCGATACTCTTGATGGAGAAGATATAAACCAGGTAGAAGAACTTGAGCGAGAGTTTGCCCAGTATGTTGGAGCAGATCATGTGCTTGCAACTTCTCATGGAACATCAGCACTACACTTAGCTATGCTAGCACTTGACCTTAAACGCGGTGACAAGGTAGTCTGTTCAGTAAATGCTCATCCAAGTGTACCTGAAGTTGTACGTCATTTTGATGCGGAACCTGTGTTTATAGATATAGATGCAGATTCGTACAACATTAACCTAGATAAACTAGATGTTTACCTTGATGAAAACAAAAGTAAAAAGCTCAAGGCTGTCATAATAACTCACCTCGGTGGGGCTACAGTTGATTTAGAACGTGTATATGCAATGGCTAAAAATTATAATGTAAAAATAGTAGAAGATGCAAGTGATGCTCTAGGTGCAACATATAAGGGTGAAAAAATAGGTTCAACTGGTGCAGACATAGTATGTTTTAACTTCTCACCACATCTCAAGAAAAATATCTGTAATGGTGGTATGCTAGTTACTAATAGTGATGAGATTATTGAGCGAGCAAGACTTCTGATGAATCATGCAATAGTACGTAATGAAAATGCACTTGATTATATTTATGATGTTGTAGATATTGGAAATGACTACTCTTTAAGCCCATTAAATGCAGCATATATCCGTGCTATGGTGGCTGACCAAGATGCAGTTATAAAGAGACAACGCCATATTGCTAGTATGTACTCAAATGCACTTGAAAGTATAGACCATGTTACTGTTCCAACGATGGATAATGAAGAAAATCCTTTCTCTTTGTATATTATAAAAATTGATAAAAATCGTGACTCTTTTGCAGTTGAACTTAAAAATGTCAGTATTGGTACGGGACTTCATTATATTCCACTGCATTTACTCTCGTACTATAAAACAAAGTACTCTTTGAGAGTAAATGATTATCCAGTAGCACTGCGTTCATATCAACAAGTACTTTCACTTCCAATCTATGCAAACATGAGTGATGCTGAGGTAAAATCTGTCATAGACAAAATTAAAAAAATAGCTAAAACAAGGGTATAGATTTTTCTTGAAAAATTCTCTTGTATTTTGGGTTGAGAAGTACTTCTACAACCCAAATTTCTTCCAAAAACTCATCTCCTTTTGTCTCCTTCCTCTCTCGTATCTGTACTGCTTTTTAATGTGGCTACGTTTTAAGAGTAAAAGGGCTGAGGAGTTTAACATAGACATCGTAAGTGTTGGAAACCTAACAGTTGGTGGCAGTGGTAAAACTCCTTTAGTAATAGCCCTTGCTTCGTCTCATGAAAACACAGCGATAATACTACGAGGTTACGGTCGAGATTCTAGCGGACTTTATGTAGTAAAAGATAAAACAAAAATCCTTTACGATGTTAGTATTAGCGGTGATGAAGCGATGATATATGCCCATAAACTTCCAAATGCAGTAGTTATCGTGAGTGAAGATAGAAAAGAGGGGATACTTAAAGCTAAAGAGATGGGTGTAAAGAGCATTTTCTTAGATGATGCATACTCCAAACATGATATAAAAAAGAGAGATATTCTCATAGAAGTGAATAGTATAAACAATAGATGTCTTCCCTCCGGTCCATTTCGTGAGAGGCTTTGGAGAGGAAAAGATGTATCAGTTTTAGTAGATGGTGTAGACTTTAAACGCAGAGTAGAACTCAAATATGCGACACAAAAAATGTCACTTGTTACAGCCATAGCAAGACCAGAACGACTCGATGAGTTTTTGCCTGACCTTGTGAGTAAAAACTACTTTGCAGACCATCATTCTTTTAAAAAAGAGGAGTTAGAAGAGATACTCCTTCGTGATAATGCTGACTCACTTTTAGTTACTTATAAGGATTTTGTAAAAGTAGAGAACTTTAACTTACCTCTCTCTTTACTTGATTTAGAAATAGAGCTAGTGCATCCTTTTATAAAAGAATAACCTATATTTAGATAAAATAACAAAATTATATAGATAGATATAGGAAAAATATTGCAAGCAAAAATAGAAACAGTAAAAACACTCCTTGATGCCCTTCCATTTATAAAAGAGTTTCGTAAAGAGATAGTTGTTATAAAGTATGGTGGTTCAGCACAAACATCACCTCAGTTAAAAGAGAAATTTGCTGAAGATATTTTACTTATGTATCTTGTTGGGATTAAACCAGTTATCATTCATGGTGGTGGTAAAAAAATCACTGAGATGCTTGATGCTTTAAAGATAGAGACTAAGTTTATAGAGGGTCAGCGTGTAACTACAAAAGAGGTTATGCGAATTGCTGAGATGATTTTAAGTGGAGAGATAAACAAAGAGATTGTCTCACTTTTAAACTCGCACTCTGCCAAAGCTATTGGGGTGAGTGGAAAAGATGCTCATTTCATTAAAGCTGAGGCAAAAGACTTTGCTAAGTGGGGGCTTACTGGAAATATCACAGATGTAGATTCTGATGTTGTTCTAAACCTTATTCGTGAGGGTTTTATCCCTGTTATCGCTCCTATTGCCGCGGGTTCTGAGATGGGTCATCCTGGTTTTAACATAAATGCAGACCTTTGTGCTTCATATGTTGCAAAAGCTATCGGTGCAAATAAAATCATCTTCTTAACAGATACTTCTGGCGTTTTAAACAATGACAAAGAACTTTTTTCATCTTTAACAAAAGCAGAAGTAGAAGCTCTTAAAGCAGATGGAACGATTTATGGTGGAATGGTTCCAAAAGTGGATGCTTGTCTTGAAGCTATAGATGGTGGTGTTGCTAAAGCACACATAATAGATGGTCGCTTAGAACACTCTATGCTTTTAGAACTTTTTACTTCTGAAGGTGTTGGAACGGAGATAATTGGATAAGGATGCGAGCTTTTGTACGCATTTTTATCGCAGTGGCATTACTCTTTAACACACTTAATGCTATTGAATTTACAGATATGTATGAAATATCTTCTAAAAAGGATGAATCAACAAAGTTTCTTGTAAGATATAGTAATTATGAGAGGGAGTTTAAGTTTCGTTGGACACTTTATGTAAATGAAGGTTTAGTACTATTTCATTCATATGATACTAAACTTGCACAAACTATACTGTATCTAAATACAAAAAATCAAAGTTTTAAGGTTTCTTTAAAGCAAAAAGATAGTGCTCTGTATGAAGCACCTTATCTTTTAGTAAAATTTAAAGAGTTTGATTTTAAGGAAAATAGAGCGAAATTTGAAATTTATTTATCTGATAAAAAATCTCAAATAAAAATAGAAAAAATTAAGAAGAAGAGCTAATGCAAAGAGTAGAAAAAGAGATAGCGAGACTAATACAAGAGATAGACTATGATGAAGTTACAAAACTTTTTAGTACTCTAAGTGGGGGTAAACGCTTACGAGCAAAACTTATCTTAAAAATTGCTCCTAATCATAAAGATGCACCTCTCTTAGCCGCTATAGTTGAGCTTATACATGGTGCTTCACTCCTACATGATGATGTGATTGATGATGCTATGACTCGCAGGGGTGTTGTCTCAGTTAACGCCAGCAGTGGTAGTAAAATAGCCGTAATGCTTGGTGATATTCTCTACTCAAAAGCTTTTACTGAGCTTGTGGCGTTTGACAAAGATGTAGCACAAACTGTAGCATCTTCTGTTACAGCACTCTCAAAGGGTGAGATGATGGATGTTAAGATGGCTGAGACATTTAACTCAGATGAGAAACTTTATCTAGATATGCTCTATCTTAAAACTGCAACACTTATCGAAGCGGCAGCAAAAGCGAGTGCGCTTCTTGTAGGTAAAGATGCTGAGAAACATGCACTTTATGGTCGAAATCTTGGACTCTCTTTTCAGATTATAGATGATATTTTAGATATTACTGCGAGTGAGGAAGTACTTGGTAAACCTGCTATGAATGATTTCGTAGAGGGGAAATGTACACTTCCTTATATATATCTGTACGAAGAGTTAAACACAGAAGATAAAGAGCGTTTTGTATCATTTCATGCTAAAGAGATAAGTAAAGATGACACACTTTGGATAAAAGAAAAAATGCAAGAACATAAAACGATTGAAAAGTCTTTTGAACTTGCACAAAAGCTTTCAAACGAAGCACAAGCTGCGATGAGTGAGGATGCTGAACTTGTCCTAATTTTAGAAACTATGATAAAGAGAACTTTTTAATGCACTACTTAAACATAAGCTTTACACACAGAAACTCCACACTTGAGATACGAGAAAAACTCTCATACCCAGATGATGAAAATAAACGCGGTTGTTTAACTAAACTCCTAAGTTGTGATGCCATATCTGAAGCTATGCTTATTTCAACTTGTAATAGAATGGAAGTTTTGTGTTACTGCAATGATGTCTCAGCTGCAACGATGCATATACTAGAGATGTTAGAGAAACGTTCATCAATTACTCTTGAAGAGCTTGAGGGTCGTGCCGATATTTTTGATGATAGTTCTGCTATTCATCATCTTTTTTCTGTGGCTGCATCTTTAGACTCAATGGTTATTGGTGAGACTCAGATAGTTGGGCAACTCAAAGATGCTTTTCGTTTCGCATATGACAATAACTTTTGTGGTAAAAAAATTGCTAAGGCTATGAAGTCGGCATTTAAGTGTGCAGCAAAGGTAAGAAACGCAACTGATATATCTTCAAAACCAGTCTCTATGGCTAGTGTTGCAGTGAATCAATTAAAATCTTTAGTAGATGATGTAAAATCTAAAAAAGTTCTTATCATTGGGGTAGGAGAGATGAGTGAGATAACAGCGAAACATTTAGTGAATGCGGGTGCTGATGTTTACATTATGAACCGAACAAAGCATAAGGCAGAAGCTTTAGCAAAAACATGTTCTGCAAATGTTATAGACTTTAGTGAACTTCCAAATGCTGTAAATGAGTTTGAAATACTTTACACAGCTACATCTGCACCTGAACCTATTATCACTGATGATATTATTGAGTCAAGAGATTTTGATAGGTATTGGTTTGATTTAGCACTACCTCGTGATATACATTATAACAAGGGTGAGCGAATAAATCTTTTTGTAATTGATGATTTAAAAATGATAGTAGATGAAAATGTTTCATCGCGTGAACTTGCATCACGTGCAGCACATAGTGTTATCGGTCGAGCAATTATAGAGTTTTTTGAGGTGAGTACGCAGGATTTAGAACCTTTGATAAAAGAGATATATACTCGTGCAGATTCAGCTGCATTACAAGAGTCACAAAGAGCTATAAAAGCGGGTTATATCCCTGCAGAGTATGAAGCTGAGGCTCAAAAAATGTGTGAACAAGCACTCAAACGTTTTTTACATGAGTTTACTACAAATATGAGAAATACAAAAGAAGATAAACAAACAGAATTAATAAGCGGAGCAATGGCTTCAATGATGAAAGAAAAAGTTTAAGGAAAGACAAGTGAGAAGAAGTAAAGCATTTATACCAACAAGTAAAGAGGCACCATCAGATGCTAGTTTAGCAAGTCATATATTTTTAGCACGAGCAGGTTTTATCTCTCAAAGTGCAGCAGGACTTTATAACTATATGCCTCTAGCAAAACGTGTTATCAAAAAGATAGAAGCTATCGTAAATGAAGAGATGACTAAAGTTGGAGCACAAGAGGTTGAACTCTCTTTTGTAACACCAGCTGAGTTATGGCAAAAGAGTGGAAGAATTGAGAAGTTTGGAAAAGAGTTACTCCGTTTTCATGATAGAAAAGACAATATGTTTGTTCTAGGACCAACTCATGAAGAGATGATGGTTGAGTTGATTCGTAACCGTGTAACTTCATATAAAAATTTGCCACTTAACCTTTATCAGATAAAAACTAAGTTTCGTGATGAGGCGAGACCGCGTTTTGGGCTTATGCGTGGACGTGAGTTTATCATGAAGGATGGGTACTCTTTTCATTCAAGCCAAGAAGATTTAGACCGTGAATTTGACTTAATGGAAGCGGCATATAAGAGAATCCTTAGCCGTTTAGGATTGGATTATCGTGTTGTTGAAGCTGATAGTGGAGCAATAGGTGGAAGTGGTTCTAAAGAGCTTATGGTAATCGCAGATAGTGGAGAAGATACGATTGCAGTCTGTTCTTCTTGTGAGTATGGTGCAAATATTGAAGCTGCTATTAGTGGAGAGAAAAAAGTAATACCAGATGCTCCCCAAGCAGAGTTTAATAAGTTTCAAACTCCAGATATAAAAAGTATAGATGATTTAGCTGCATTTTTTAAGATAGATCCTTACTATACAGTGAAATGTGTTGCAAAGAAACTTATCTATGAAACGGAGTCTGAAGTAGTTCTCTTCTTTTTACGTGGTTGTGATAATCTTCAAGAAGTAAAAGCTGTTAATGCAGCAGATGCTTTAGAGATAGAAGATGTAAGTGAAGAAGAACTAAAAGCTCTCGGTTTAGTTCCTGGTTTTATTGGGATACTCGATCAAGATAAGGCAAAACATGTAATAGATTTAAATCTTAAAGATGCAAAACATATGGTTTGCGGAGCAAATGAGCTTGATTATCACTATGTTGGTGCAGATTTATCAGTTATAAGTGATGTTGCATATTTTGCAGATATTTCTGAAGTAAATGCAGGTGATAGCTGTCCTCATTGCGATGGAGAACTCTCATTTACTAAAGGGATAGAGGTTGGTCATATATTTAAACTTGGAACTACTTACTCAAAAGCTTTAAAAGCGGAGTACTTAGATGAAAATGGAAAAGCACAGCCTTTTATGATGGGGACATACGGTATGGGTATCTCGCGTCTAGTTGCATCCGTTATAGAACAACATCATGATGAAAATGGTTGTATCTGGACAAAGGCAACAGCACCTTATATGGTAAATATAATGGTGAGTAACATTAAAGATGAAGCACAAATGGCAGCTGGTGAAAAGCTTTATAAAGAGCTTCAAGACCAAAATGTTGAAGTGATGCTTGATGATAGAAAAGAGCGCTTTGGTTTTAAGATGAAAGATGCTGAACTTATTGGTTTCCCATATACTGTTATTATAGGTAAAGAGTTAGTGAATGGAAATGTGCAGGTGTATGAGCGTACAACTACGGAGAAAACAGCAGTAAGTGCAGATGAAATATTTTCTTATGTGATGGACATTATTTAGTATGATTTATTTTGTCATTTATCTCTTTTTAGAAGTCTTGCTTTCAGTCAGTATCTCTTCTACTATTGGAGGTTTATTGACTTTCTTAGAGATAATGATGAGTGCTTTTATTGGTATAAGTATACTTATAAACTTTAGAAAAACACTGGTTGAAAACATGACGGCAGTTTCATACAACTGTATAGACTTAGCACAGTTCCAACGCTTAAATCTTTTTACACTCTTTGGAGCAATTTTACTTATCATTCCTGGTTTTTTAACAGATATACTTGGTATTATAATGCAGTTTAGTGTTTTTACGAGTATGTTTGTTAACCGTTATAATGTAAAATCAGGTAAATGTGATGAGTCATTTACTCCACAAAACAATTTAAAAAAGGATTCAGATGTCATTGATGTTGAAATTATTAGCAATAACACTACTATTAACTAGTCTTTCATATGCTAAAACTACAAGTGAAAAACTAGAGCGTTACTTAACTGAGAAGTATGAAGATAATCCAAATATAAAAACTATTGAAGTAAAAGTTGAAGAGGTAAAACCACTTGAGGGTATGAAAAACTGGAATGCTTATATAGTAGGCTTAAAGGCAACCCTTAAAAGTAAACCTAGAGAACTTATAAAACAGAAACATATATGGTTCTCAAATGGCACTATGATAACAGAAAAACTTACAAATCTTAATAATGGTGATAACTATGAAGATGAAGTTAAACCAGATATTAAGGCTTCTGCGTACTCTAAAGAAAATCTCATTTATGGTAATGAAAATGCCAAATACAAAGTGGCAATATTTTCAGATCCCTTATGTCCATTTTGTAAAGATTTCGCTCCAGATGCACTCAAGTTTATGAAAAAGTATCCTGAAAAATTTGCAGTCTATTACTATCACTTTCCACTGCTTCGTATTCACCCTGCATCAGCTATTATTACTAGAGCAGCAGTTGTAGCTCACAGAGCAGGTGTAAAAGATGTAAATATAAATATGTATGACATAGTTGTGAATCCTAAAGAGCTAAATGTAAGTGTTATACTGAGTGCTTTTAATAAAGTTGTAGGTTCTCATGTGACAGAGAAAGATCTTAAAGACCCATCTGTGACTGCCGCAATTAATCATGATACTGATTTTGCTACAAACCTATTTGTGAGTGGCACACCAACTATCTACTTTAATGGTAAAATAGATAAAACAAGAAAAAAATATAAGACAGCAGAATAATTTATGAAAAAAATAACAATAGCAACGAGAGTTTCCGATTTAGCACTGTGGCAAGCATATCACATTAAAGAGCGTATAGAGACTTCATATCCTGGTATAGAAGTAGTCCTTAATAAAATAGTGAGTAATGGAGATAAGATTTTAGATAAACCTCTTGCCCTTATCGGTGGTAAAGGACATTTTACTAAAGAACTCGAAGATGCCATGCTTGCGGGCGAAGCAGATATAGCAGTCCATTCACTTAAAGATGTTCCTACATATATCCCTGAGGGTTTAGAGCTTGTTGCAGTAACACAAAGACAAGATCAAAGTGATGTGTTTTTATCGCATACTTACAAGAGTTTAGAAGAGTTACCTCAGGGTGCTGTTGTTGGAACGACAAGTCTAAGACGACGTATGCAACTACTCCAGCAGAGACCTGATCTCAAAGTAAAAGACTTAAGAGGAAATGTAAACACAAGACTTCGTAAGCTAAGTGAGGGACAATATGATGCTATTATTCTTGCTTGGATAGGTTTAAATCGTTTAGATTTACTAAAAGATATCCCTTTTACACAGAAACTCTCTCTTGATATGATGATACCTCCTATGGGTCAAGCTGCTTTAGGAATTGAAATAGTACAAGGTAATGAGAAAATTCGTGAGATTGCACAGTCACTTAAAGATGAAGATACTTATGCATGTACAGAGATAGAACGCCAGTTTATCTCTAAGATTGGGGCAGGGTGCTCAGCCCCTGTTGCGTGTAACGCTGTTGTAAATGCAGGAGAAGTTACATTTAGAGTGATGCTAGGTTTTCCTGATGGAACAAATATAATGCAAGAAAAAGTGATAAAACCTTTAAGCGAATGTGAAAATCTAGGTGCACAACTTGCACAAAAGATGATAGATGCAGGTGCATTAACACTGCTAAAAGATGCACAAAAGATAGCATTTAAAGATGAAATGCCACAAAGATTATAAGTAGATGAAAACAACTATCGCTTTACTCAAAAAGCATGATGAACTAAAAGTTATAGATGAAGCGTTAGACATATATCTTGAAGTCTCTCACTTAGCCTATGCAGAGGTGAAAAAAGAGAATGGTGGTAAAGCACTTCTTTTTACAAATGTAGTAGATAAAAAATCAAATAAAAAGTTCAATGAACCGATACTGATGAATGTCTTTGGTTCATACAAACGGTGTGAACTCCTTTTTGGAAGAACAATTGAGTCTGTAGCAGATGAGATAACAAACCTTTTACATATGAAACCACCTTCGGGCTTTATGGGTAAGCTAAATATGGCAAAAGAGCTATTTTCTCTAAAAAATATCTTTCCTAAACGACTTAAAGGTGAGGGTGCATGCCAAGAGGTACAGTTCTTTGAAGATGAAATAGATCTTACTTCACTACCAGTTTTAACAACTTGGGAGCAAGATGGTGGTCCCTTTATAACAATGGGGCAGGTTTATACACAAAGCCTTGATGGTGAGATGGTAAACCTTGGAATGTATAGACTTCAAGTGTATGATAAAAATCATTTAGGAATGCATTGGCAGATTCATAAAGATAGTTCACACTTTTTTGACCAGTATCAAAAAGCTGGCAAAAAGATGCCTGTAACTGTAGCTATAGGTGGAAATCCGCTTTATACATGGTGTGCAACTGCACCTCTTCCTTATGGTGTGAATGAGTTACTTATGTATGGGCTTATAACCAAAAAACCTGCACAACTAGTTAAATCTCTTACAACACCTTTATATATTCCTAAAGATGTGGATTATGTTATAGAGGGTTGGGTTGATACAACCCAGATGAAGATAGAGGGTCCTTTTGGAGATCATACAGGTTACTATACCTTAGAAGAGCCATACCCTGTGATGGAAGTATCTGCTATAACGATGAAAAAAGAGCCTACTTTTTTAGCAACTGTTGTGGGAAAACCACCTTTAGAAGATAAGTATATGGGCTGGGCTACAGGCAAAATATTTTTTCCACTCTTAAAAACTACTGTGCCTGATTTACTTGATTATCATATGCCAGAAAATGCAGGTTTTCACAACCTCATACTTGCAAAAATGCAACCACTTTATAAAGGGCATGCGAAGCAGTTCATGCATGCTTTTTGGGGTGCAGGACAGATGAGTTTTGTCAAGCATGCAATTTTTGTAGATGAAAAAGCTCCTTCTCTAGATAACTATGAATCATTTGCTACTTATGTACTGAACCGTTTTACGCCAAAGTCTATGTTTATAACTGAAGGTATTTTAGATGCACTAGATCACTCTTCACCAGAGACACTTGTGGGTGGGAAACTAGGTATAGATGCAACTGCTGCAAAAGTTGTAGAAGCACCAAATCTTTTAAACGATAGTGAACTACTCATTAAAGTAAAAGAGATTATTCCAGAGAGTGTTAATCTTCATCAGTATATGATACGAACTAATAATCCTATCACAGTTATTTCATTGAAAAAAGCTAAGAATGCAAGAGTTTACTTTGATGCCTTGATCGAGTTAAGTCCACATATTCGAATAGTTGTCTTTGTTGATGACAAAGCAAATGATATTTTTAACTCATATATGCTGATCTGGAGAGTTACAAATAATATGGATGCATTAAGAGATATCTTTATATCTGGCCTTATGGTTGGGATAGATGGAACAAATAAGTCGGGTATAGATGGCTTTATGCGAGAGTGGCCTGATGATGTTATTTGTAGTCAGAGTGTTATTCAAACTTTAAAAGAAAAGTCTTTATGGGATTTAGAAGAAAATTTAAACAAAAAGTATCAATTGTAATTAGTTTGTGACTTTATATGTGATATCTTTATGATATAAGGATTTTATAATAATTTCTAATGTAAGATAGAATTATAATTTTAAAAGGTAGCATATGACTAAATTTGTATTAATTCTTTTATCTCTCACTATTTTTTCGCTTACTACAGCGAATGCAGCTCTTTATAAAGGGCAGAGAATTTTTGTTAAAAAATGTTTAAAGTGCCATGATGGTGGGCAAAGTTTTGTATCAGAATACAAAATGAGAAAGTGGAAAAAGTGGATGAAGAAAAAAGGTAAACCTTTAGCTACCTTGCATTTAAAAAAGAAAAAAGCAAAAAAATCTTGGAAATACTTTAAGAGTAAAAAGTACTCAAAAAAGTCTAAACACTTAAAACAATTCCTTGTTGAATATGCAAAAGATAGTGGTAATGTACCAGCTTGTAATTAAAGATTACCTTTCTCTCTAGTATAAGGACTTTTGTCCCTATACATTACTTATCACAGAATACCCTATTACTTAGCATCTCTAAAAGCTATAAAAATTCTTTTCTTGGATTTAACTGCTACTTACTCTCTTTCTCTTTGTAAAATCACCTTATTTTGCTAAAATATCAAACTTTTAAAAATCGGAGAAACCAACATGGATAAAATGTGGTCAGGTCGCTTTAGTGCGAGTGCTTCAAGTCTGTTAGATAAGTTTAATGCTTCTATAATGTATGATAGAAAATTATATAAAGAAGATATAGAAGGTTCTTTAGCTCATGCAGCAATGCTTGCAAAGCAGGGTATTTTAACAACTGAGGAGTTAATCTTAATTACAGATGGTTTAAATCAAGTAAGAAGAGAAATCGAAGCTGATGAGTTTGAGTGGAATATAGCTGATGAAGATTTACATATGGGAATTGAGAAGCGTTTAACTGCCATTATTGGTGATGCTGGTAAAAAACTTCATACTGCACGTAGTCGTAATGACCAAGTAGCAGTTGATTTTAGACGTTATGTTCTTCGCCAAAATTTAGAAATAGTAAATGGTCTCAAACTTCTTATGCAAGAAATTATAGTTGTTGCAGACAAACATACCGAAACACTTATTCCAGGTATGACACACTTACAACATGCACAGCCTATTAATTTTGCTTTTCATTTAGGTGCTTATCTTTCTATGTTTAAACGCGATATCGCTCGTTTTGAAGACTCACATAAACGCAATAATATCTCTCCTCTTGGTTGTGCTGCACTAGCTGGAACTCCACATAATGTTGACCGTGGTATGACTGCTGAACTTTTAGGGTTTGATAGTGTCAGTATTAACTGCTTAGATACTGTAAGTGATAGAGATTTTGCTTTAGAGATTCTTTTTAATATCTCAACGATGATGATGCATATATCTCGTTTAAGTGAAGAGCTTGTAATGTGGTCTTCTTATGAATTCGGATTTGTTGAACTTAGCGATGAGTACTCAACAGGTAGTTCTATTATGCCACAAAAGAAAAATCCAGATGTTCCAGAACTTCTTCGTGGTAAAACTGGTCGTGTTTATGGTGCTCTTATGGGACTTTTAACAGTTATGAAAGGACTTCCTTTAGCATATAACAAAGACACCCAAGAAGATAAGGAAGGTGTTTTTGATGCAGTAGAGACTGCAACTATTTCACTTGAAATTCTTAAAGAAGCTATCAAAACTATGGAAGTAAAAGCTCATAATATGGAATCAGC
The DNA here is from genome assembly GCF_029215995.1 of Sulfurimonas sp. SAG-AH-194-L11. Lineage (GTDB taxonomy): Bacteria > Campylobacterota > Campylobacteria > Campylobacterales > Sulfurimonadaceae > Sulfurimonas. Next base: position 49,750 of record NZ_JAEMVB010000007.1, on the reverse strand, counting down.
TTGTGGGGTTGGGCATTTGTCTGCTACAGATTTAGCTGATTACTTAGTTGAGAAGTGTGACATTCCATTCCGTGAAGCACACTTTATAACTGGCCGTGCTGTTGCTAAGGGTGAAGAGTTAAAAACTGACATCTCAAAAATGGACTTTAAATACTTCAAAGAGATTGATGCTCGTATAAACGAAGATGTGATGCCATACTTAGGTCTTCGTCACTCAATGAATGCAAGAACATCTGAAGGTGGAACGGCGACCCAAAGAACGAAAGAGCAATTAGAATATTTTAAAAACTACTTAGAAGGAAAATAAAAATTATGAAAGTAACTATAACACATAAAGATGCAATGAAATTTGAGGCTAAGACTGCTAAAGGTAGTTTTATTATTGATTGTCCAACAATCTCACCAATAGAATATTTTTTATCAGGTATTATTACTTGTAGTGCAACTGATTTAATCATGATGCCAAAAAATCAAGGTAAAACTGTAACTGATTTAGTGGTAGATGGTGAAGTAGTTCGTGCAGAGCCGCATCCTGCTAAATTTGAGACTCTTCATTTAACATATAACTTTAATTCAGATGCTGATGATATTATGGCTAAGAGATGGGTAATGGCTTCTATTGAGACATATTGTTCAACTTTAAATACGATTCGTGATACTACAGCTCTTTCTTATTCTATTACTCATAATGGTAATGTTATCTGTGAGAATGAGAAAGTTATTTCAGGTCAGGGTAGTACAATAGACATGGGTGAAATCGAAAGCTGCCCAAGCTAAAAATAACTTCATATTTCGTCGTTACTCTTCAACAGCTGGCTAAAGCCATGCTTTTATGAAGAGCGCCTAGAACTATTTTGTTCTTTTTAACTTACTGATATCCTCAATTCATTTTCATTTTTTCTAAATTTTCTTTAATTCCATTGCATTTTGCCATATTTTTCATCTTTTTTTGAATAATTCTTTACAATAAGAGTAATAAATAATCAAGGAGTATCCTATGTTTGAAATGACAATGGTCTTAATGGCAACAGTGGTTTTAGGAATGATAGCTTATGAATTTACAATGATGATTAGAGGTAGGGAGTGGGGTGAGAACACTAGAAGTTTTTTCTAGTATTCTTTCATAGATTTAGAGGTTGTTTTTAGGGTCTGCATCACTAAAGTGTCCCCACTTTAGTTTTGCTCCACCTAGAATGTGAAAGTGCAAGTGCTTAACCTCTTGACCTCCATTGTCTCCTATGTTTGTGATGACTCTATATCCAGTTGTATCTATTTTTACAGTTTTAGCGATATTTTGAATAAAACTTGTCATTCCTGCCATAGTCTCAGGAGAAACTTCTATAAAACTATCAACATGTTTTTTTGGTATTGCTAGAATATGAACTGGTGCTTTTGGGTTGATATCATGAAATGCTAAAAAGTCATCATTTTCGGCGATAATGTTTGAAGGGATTTCTTTGTTTATAATTTTACAAAATAGACACATATTATTTATTTCCTTAAGTTTAAGTATCACTTATTGTATCACAAATTATAGTAAATGAAGCTCTTTATTAGTAATGTTTTTATATAATCTATTTAAAATTTATTAAAGTTAGTGGGTATAAATAGTTTAATTGTTTATGTACACATACTTATCTATGGAGACTCTATATTGAAAGAGTGGTATGATAAAATTAACGATGCATTAAGTGTTGAAACTCTAGAAGAGATTCGTATTTGTGTATTCGGAAAAAAAGGCATTTTAGCCGCAGAATTTGCAAAGATGAAAGATCTTTCAGGTCAAGAAAAGGGCAAGCTTGCTAAAGAGTTAAACACTCATAAAGCTGCTCTAATGAATGAATTTACTGCAAAAAAGATAACGCTACAAACAGAGGCACTTATGGTGGCTATGAAAGCAGAAGCTATTGATGTTTCTATGTTTAGCACATCTAGTCAAGCAGGAGCACTACATCCTGTCATGGAGACAATGGATAGAATTGTAGAGTATTTTTCATCTATGAACTTTGCTGTTAAAACTGGTCAAATAGTAGAAGATGATTTTAACAACTTTGAAGCATTAAATCTTCCAAAGTATCATCCGGCACGCGATATGCAAGATACATTTTATTTTAAAGATGAAATGATGCTTCGTACACATACATCTCCTGTTCAGATTAGAACAATGATGGCTAGTAAACCACCTATTCGTATGATAGCACCAGGTGCAGTTTTTCGTCGTGATTACGACCTTACTCATACTCCTATGTTTCATCAAGTAGAGGGTCTTTTAGTAGATAAAGAAGGGACAGTATCTTTTGCTAACTTGAAGTTTATCTTAGAAGATTTTTTAAAGTATATGTTTGGTGAGGTTGAAGTGCGTTTTCGTCCATCATTTTTTCCCTTTACAGAGCCATCTGCTGAAGTAGACATATCTTGTGTTTTTTGTAAGGGTGAGGGGTGTCGTGTATGTTCACACACTGGTTGGTTAGAAGTTCTAGGTTGTGGAATAGTAGACCCAAATGTCTTTGAAGCTGTAAACTATAAAGATGTTAGTGGTTATGCTTTTGGACTTGGAGTCGAGCGTTTTGCAATGCTTATTCATCAAATTGGCGACCTTCGTTCACTTTTTGAAGGCGATATTAAATTACTGGAGCAATTTCAATGATAGTTACTAGATCTTGGTTAAATGAATGGATAGATCTTAGTGGGATATCTACACAAGAAATCGCGAAGACTTTTAATAGTATAGGTTTAGAAGTTGATAGGATAGTAGAATATAGAGTACCAAAGAAAATAGTTTTTGGTAAAGTTCTCGAGTGTGAAAAACACCCAGATGCGGATAAGCTTAATGTATGTCAAGTTGACATAGGTTCATCAATACGCCAGATTGTTTGTGGTGCTTCTAATGTTAGAGTTGGGCTCACAGTAGCGGTAGCGACACTTGGTGCAAATATGCCAAGTGGTTTAGTGATAAAACCTGTAAAACTTCGCGGTGTTGATTCTGATGGTATGATTTGTGCGGCATCTGAACTTGGTCTTGCTGATACGGGTAAGGGCATTTTAGAGATAGATGATAGTATGGGTGAGTGTAAACTCGGAGACGAAGTAAGTACAAATCCACTCTTTAATGATGATTTAATAGATATAGAACTGACTGCTAATCGTGGAGACTGTTTGAGTATTCGTGGTGTTGCCCGTGATCTTTCTGCTGCATTTGATCGACCGATAAAAGAGTATGTTGTTACTGATAATGATGATAAACGTGGGATTGGAAGAGTATTTGCTCTTTCACATGAAAAAAACTTAAATGTAAACCTGAGTTATAAAGCACTCTCGCTAAAAGATTTAAAGGTACCAACTTTAATCACTCTAAGACTAGCACAGATTGAAGAAGAGAGAAAATGTAAAGTAGAAAAGATGCTACTTTATGTAACGCAGAGTACAGGTGTGATTTTAAGAGCATATGAACATGAATTTTTCTGCACGGGTGAAGAAGATAAAATTGCACAAGTGATTTTAAGTGAAGATGAGAATGGTTATGCAACTATTGAAGGTAAAGAGACCGCATCTATTGTTGGGATAGTACAAAAAGATGTCTCTAAACCTAAAAAAGAAGAGGGAACTATTTTACTTGAAGCTTCGTATATCCCACCAGATATTATCAGTAAAAAGATGTCAGAATCTAAGATAGAATCAGGTCCTTTCTTTTATAAAACTTCAAGAGGAAGTGAACCCGAACTAGAAGCTGGACTTTCATACTGTGTAGACTTAATAGAATCAAACTCTGTCTCATCTACATTTAGTGGAAGAATAGAACTTACAAATACATATAATGAAAAAATTGTAAGTATTACAAAACAAGAGATAGATGAGATAATTGGTGCTGAGATTGATAAGATTGTAGTAAGTAAAATACTTAAAAATCTTGGATTTAATACATCTAAATCTTCTCTAGATAGTTTCATAATATCTGTACCTCAATTCCGTCACGATATTGTAAATAAGCAAGATATCGTTGAAGAGATAGTTCGTATGGTTGGGATTGATAATATTCCATCAAAACCATTTGTTTTAACAGAAGATAATCGTTTAGAAGATAACTACTTTGAGTATAAAAAACGTTCTATTTTTAGACATCGCGGTGCTAATAATGGATTTTATGAAGCTATTCATTTTGTATTTGATGAGAAGAAAACTTTAAATAAGTATGGATTTGAGACTACTAAAAAAGAGTTAGAACTTTTAAACCCAATCGTGCAAACACTTGATACTCTTAGACCTACACTTTTAACAGGTCTTTTAAAATCAGCATCTAACAATGTAAAAAATGGTTATCCATCTGTAAGACTTTTTGAAATAGGTTCTGTCTTTACACCTGAGCGTAATGAGTCTTATAAGATGGCATTCATTTTTAGTGGAGACAGAGAAAATGAGAACTTGGCAAATGCAGGTAAACCCTCAAAAGTAGACTTTGCATACTTTGTACAAAAAATTTCTGATGTAGTAGGTGCAGTAGAACTTCGCGAAAGTAAAACAGTTCACTCTCTTTCTCATGATTTTCAATCAGCTGAAGTCTTAATTGAAGGGAATGTAATCGGAGAGCTTTTTCGTGTGCATCCAACTGTTGAAAAAGATTATGATTTAGATGTTACTTTCATGTGTGAACTTGATTTTTCAAAAATCCCACATGGACTGAAGATAGCACATAAAACATCTAAGTATCAAGCTTCTTTTAGAGATCTAAGTGTAATTATGCCAAAAACTATGTCATATGAAAAAGTAAAAGCTGTAATAAATGCAGCAGATATTGATAATCTTATTCGTTTTTATCCTGTTGATAAGTACAGTGATGAGTCTTTAGGTGAAGATATGAGTCTGAGTCTGCGTTTTGTACTTCAGTCTAATGATAAAACACTTGAAGAAGAAGATATCACTTCTGCTATGGATGCTGTTTTATCAGCACTCAAAAGTGAGTTAGGCATAGGCCTTAGATAATGAGTAAGGTTTTTGTATCTCCAGCGACATCATTCTCTTTAAACATTAGTGAAATAGCACCTGATAAGTCTATTTCACATCGTAGTGTAATGTTCGCAATGCTTGCAAATGGTGAAAGCACAATAGAGAACTTCTTACGTGCTGAAGATACTATGAACTCTTTAGAGATTGTAAAAAACCTTGGTGCAAAAGTAGAAGATGATGGTAAAATCATTAAGATTTCTAGTGATGGTATACAAGAGAGTTTTGAAGTCCTAGACTGTGGAAACTCTGGAACTGGTATGCGTCTTTTTTGTGGACTTTTAAGTTCAGCAAATGGTCATTTTGTTTTGACTGGAGATAAGTACTTACGTTCACGTCCTATGAAGCGAGTGACAAATCCACTACTTAGTATTGGCGCAAAACTTGATGGTAGAAATGAGGGTGATTTAGCGCCACTCTCTATCCGTGGAGCCTCTTTAAACTCTTTTAACTATGAGTCTAAAATTGCCTCAGCACAAGTGAAATCTTGTATGATTTTAGCGGCCCTAAGAGCTGATGGTGTCTGTACCTACAGTGAACCTGAACTCTCACGAGACCATACTGAAAGAATGTTAAAGGGAATGGGTGCAGATATTGAAGCTGATGGACTTACAACAACTATTACACCAATGAAAAAACTACTAAATCCTCTTACTATTCGTGTTCCCGCAGATCCCTCATCTGCATTTTTCTTCGCAGTTGCAGCAGCTATCACTCCAAACTCTCAAATAGTTTTAGAGGGAGTAACACTTAATCCTACTCGTATAGAAGCTTTTAAAGCACTAGAGAGAATGGGTGCAGACATATCGTATGAGATAACTGATAACAAGTATGAACCTATCGGAAATATTTCTGTAACATATGCTCCTCTTCATGGTATTACGGTAGAAGATAATATCTCATGGTTAATTGATGAACTTCCAGTACTTTCAATTGCAATGGCCTGTGCAGAAGGTGAGTCTCTTGTTAAAAATGCAGAGGAATTACGAGTAAAAGAGTCTGATAGAATTTCTACTGTAGTTGAAGCTCTTCGTGCTTCAACTATAGAAGTTCATGAGTATAAAGATGGCTATAAGATAGTAGGTGGTGAGTTGAAACCAAGTGTAGTTGATAGTGATGGTGATCATAGAATTGCTATGAGTTTCATAATAGCTGGTCTGAAATGTGGTATGGAAGTGACAGATTTAGAGTGCATAAATACTTCTTTTCCAAACTTCTTTGAGCTTTTACAAAAAATTACTAAGGTGGAACTTTCATAATGAAAATAGAACTTGCAGAGAACTATGGTTTTTGTTTTGGTGTTAAACGCGCGATAAAAATAGCAGAAGAAAACTCTAATGCTTCTACTTATGGACCACTGATACATAACTCCAAAGAGATAGCTCGTTTAGATAAGGATTTTAAGGTTGGTTTAGTGGATGACTTTTCTACATTTAAAACTGGAGAAAAAGCGATAGTTCGTACACATGGAATTGTTAAAGATGAACTATTTGAACTTCTAAAAAAAGGTGTTGATGTTGTCGATGCAACCTGTCCTTATGTAACAAAACCACAAGAGATATGTCAAGAGATGAGTGAAGAGGGATATGATGTTGTTATATTTGGAGACGAGAACCACCCTGAGATTAAAGGTGTCAAATCTTATGCAACAAATGGAGCGATAGTTGTTACAAATGTAGAAGATGTAAAAAAGTTAAAATTAAAAGAAAAAATAGCACTTGTCGCTCAAACTACGAGAAAAGTTGAGGACTACATGGCTATTGCTCATTATCTTATTCCTAGATATAAAGAAGTGAGAGTTTTTAACACTATATGTAATGCTACATTTGAAAATCAAGATGCAGTTGATACGATATCCAAACGTGCAGATGTTATGATTGTTATAGGGGGAAAAAACTCTTCAAATACAAAAGAACTCTTTGGTATAGCTTATGATAATTGTCCAAGTAGTTATCATGTTGAAGATGAAACTGAACTAGAAAAATCTTGGTTTGAAGGAAAAGAATTTTGTGGACTCAGTGCTGGAGCATCTACACCCGACTGGATTATTAAGAATGTTATCAATAGTATTGAAGAGATTAGTAAGTAATACTAATCTTTATTAATGCTTTCCTTCTTTCTTCTTCTAAATTCTATTAATTAATAGCTATATAATCTAAATTTTGATATAATCACGACAATTTTTATGTAACAGAGGATAGATAATGGCGTTCGATAACGAATTATTAGATGAAGAAAATTTTGCAGCAATGTTTGCAGAAAGTGAAAAAAAACAAGAGACAAGCCGTATAGTAGAAGGTGAGATTGTTGAGATTCAAGAAGAAGACAACAGAGCATTAGTAGGTGTTGGTGATAAGTTAGAGGGTATTTTAAGCCTTGACGAAATCCGTGATGAAAATGGTGAACTTAAGTTTGCTTGTGGTGATAAGATTAAAGTAATGCAAATGGGTTACTATAATGAACGTCCTAAGATTTCTTACAAGAAAGTATTAGAGCAAGAGAAAACTATTGAGTTTATCGATGCACACAAAGATGATTTTGAAGACACTATCATTGAAGGTATCATTACTAAGAAAAACCGTGGTGGTTATGTAGTAGAAGCTGATGCAGTTTCTTTCTTTATGCCACGTTCTTTAGCAGCGTTTAAAGACACTGATGAAGTTGTTGGTCGTAAGATTAAAGCTCAAGTTGTTAAAGTTGATGCTGCTGAGAATTCAATCATTGTTTCTCGTAGAAAACTTTTTAATGAAGAGAGAAAGAAAAAGAAAGAAATCATCGATCAACTAATGGCAGAAGATGTTATTGTTGAAGGTACTATCAAAAAAATCACTTCTTACGGAATGTTCGTAGATGTTGGTGGTGTTGATGGTCTTGTTCATTACAATGAGATTTCTTACAAGGGTCCAGTTAATCCATCTAAGCTTTTTGCTGAGGGCGATACTGTAACTGTTAAAGCTATTTCTTATGACAAAGACAAGCGTCACTTATCTCTTTCAATCAAAGCGGTTCTACCAGATCCATGGGCTGAAGTTGAGTCTGAGTTAGATGAAGGTGATACAATTACAGTTACTGTTTCAAATATTGAAGCTTATGGTGTATTTGTTGACCTTGGAAATGACATTGAAGGTTTCTTACATATTTCTGAGATTTCTTGGAACAAAAATGTTAAAAATCCTAATGATTATTTAACTGTTGGTGAAGAGATTGATGTTGAAGTTATTGAAATTAACTCTACTACTCATAAGTTACGTGTTTCATTGAAGAAACTTTTACCAAAACCATTTGATGAGTTCTTAAAGAACTATAACGAAGGTGATATTGTTACTGGAATTATTACTTCACTTGCTGACTTCGGTGCATTTGTTCGTATCTCTGGTGTTGAGGGACTATTACATAACCAAGACATCTCTTGGGATAAGAACACAAAAGCAAAAGAAACACTCAAATCTGGTGATGAGATTGAAGTTAAGATTGCTAAAATCAATGCTGAAGATCAAAAAATATCTTTAAATAGAAAAACTCTTTTAGAGTCTCCTATTGATAAATTTGCTGTAGACCATAAAGTTAACTCTGTTGTAACGGGTACTATCCGTGACATCAAAGATTTCGGTGTATTTGTATCTTTAGAAGATGGTGTTGATGCACTTATTCGTGATGAAGATTTAACTCCACTTGTAAAAGAAGAGTTAGAAGCTGGTCAAGAGATTGAAGCTGCTATCGCTAATATTGATACTAAACGTGATCGTATCCGTTTATCTGTTAAAAAATTAGATTACATTAAGAATCAAGCAATGCTTGAAGAGATTAATGATAACGAGTCACACTCTTTAGGTGACTTGATCAAAGACAAATTTAACTAAGAATTTGTAAATGCAAAAGATTTTAAAATGGCTTACTCCTCTCATTGCAGTTGGAGTGGCTATCTTTATTATCTTTTTTCTTATTTCTATTAACTCTAATGAAGTTTTTATAGAAACACAACCACTATCAATCGAGACTAAACCAACACAAGATGAACCAGAAAAAATATGGTTAGATAGTTTTGGTCGTTCAGAAAGAAAAGGCTACTTTTATCCAGTAAATGAAGTCTATGTAGAAGTTGACTTAGAAGAAAAAATAACTAAAACTATAACATATAAGTTGTCCGCAAAACTTTTAGATCCTTATCAACTGTTTTGTTTAAAAGAAGAATTAAAAAACCATAAACTTAAATATTATCTTAATAAAGATAAAACAGATATAGATTTATTTATTTATTCACAAAATGTTGATAAATTAAGAAACTTAGTTAATGTACTAAAAAACTATAAAATTTCGGCTACAATTAAGCCATATAAAGAGGAATACTTAAAATGAAAAAATACACTGTAGTAGTTTGTGACCATATTCACAAAGCTGGACTTAAAATGCTTGAGGATGATGAAAATATTAACTTTATCATGGCAGCAGATGAGCCTAAAGATAAACTAAAAACTGAGATTCTTCCCTTAGCTGATGTAGCAATTACTAGAAGTTCAACTGATGTTGATGATCTTTTTTTAGCAAATGCTAAAAATCTTAAAGCAGTAGTACGTGCTGGGGTTGGTGTTGATAATGTAGATATTCCGGGATGTTCAAAACAAGGTATCATCGTTATGAATGTACCAACAGCAAACACTATAGCAGCAGTTGAACTAACGATGACACATATGCTCTCATGTATGAGAATGTTTCCATATTCACACGACCACCTTAAAAATCAACGTATTTGGAAGCGTGAGAAATGGTATGGTTATGAGATGAAAGGAAAGAAACTAGGTGTTATTGGTTTTGGTAACATTGGTTCTCGTGTAGCGAAACGTGCAGCTGCTTTTGAGATGGATATTGTGGCGTTTGACCCATATATTAACCCATCTAAGGTTACTGATCTTGATATGACTTATACTAAGAACTTTGAAGATATTTTAGCTTGTGACATCATTACGATTCATACTCCTAAAAATAAAGAGACTATTGGTATGATTAACGATGCAGAGTTTGCTAAAATGAAAGACGGTGTAGTTGTGATTAACTGTGCTCGTGGTGGTCTCTATGATGAAGATGCACTTTTGAAATATTTACAAAATGGTAAGATTCGTTTTGCTGGTATTGATGTATTTAACAAAGAGCCTGCAACTGATCATCCTCTACTTGATTTAGATAATGTAACTGTTTCTCCTCACTTAGGCGCTAACACTTTTGAGTCTCAGTATAACATCGGCACACAAGCTGCGAACAATGCTATTGAAGCTGCAAAAGGGATTGCTTATCCTCATGCTATGAACTTACCGATAGATGAATCAACAATTCCTAAGTTTGTAAAACCATTTTTAGAGATGGGACAAAAGATTGGTTTCTTAGAGTCTCAAATGAGTAAGTCTCAAATTATCTCTATTAAAGTTACAGGTCATGGTGAGATATCAGAGTATGTAGACTCATTATCAACTTTCGTTGCAGTTGGAGCTATGAGCCAAAACTCTGGTGACACTATAAACTATGTAAATGCAGAGTTTGTTGCAAAAGAGAAAGGTATTAAAATCGAAACTGAAGCAAGTGGTGATTCAAGTGTGTATAAAAACTTAATCACGATTAAGCTTACTACAAGTGAAGGTACTACAACTATTAGTGCTACTATCTTTGATGATAATGTACAGAGACTTGTAAACATAGATGGTTTTGACATTGATGTTGCTCTTAAAGGCGATATGATTATGTTTAAAAACTCTGATGTACCTGGTGTTATCGGAAGTGTAGGAACTGTACTTGCAAACAACAGTGTTAACATAGCAGACTTCTCACTTGCTAGAAATGACAAGGGTGAAGCACTTGCAGTTATCTTAGTTGATAATGCAGTCTCTGAAAAATCTCTAACAGAGTTAGCTGCACTTGATGCATGTATCTCTGTTAACTACGCTCGCGTTTAACTTCTTCTTATTCCATATCTTTTGATATGGAACTCTCTTTTTATTTTTTTTAATGTTGATTATATTGTTTTATAGGGATACCTCTACACTATAAAGTGTAGAGGTGTATTTTTGTGGAAAGCTTTTAAAGAGGCTCTTCTATAGAGACTGCTTTTTTCTCATGAAAGCCAAAGTGTGCTTCTAAGTCTGACATATAAAGAAGTACAGGAACTACCACAAGTGAAGCAATCACAGCAGCAACAGTTCCAAATATAAGTGAAACACCAAGTCCACCAAAGACTGCATCACCAGCTAGTAGTGTTGAAGCTAACATAATAGCTACTGCAGTAAGAAAGATAGGCTTTGCACGGGTTGCTGTTGAGTATGCTATTGCTTCTGCCTTGTGAAGACCTTTATCTTGCATAAGTGACTTTGTAAAGTCTATAAGAAGCAGAGAGTTACGAGAACTAATACCAATAAGAGCAATAAAGCCAATTAGCGAAGTTGCTGTAAGAAAGAATGTATCAACTGTAAATATATCCATAATCCAATGTCCTACTATAACCCCAATGATTGAAAGGAATGAACCTAGGAGAATGATACCACTGAGTGTATAGCTTTTATAGTAGATAACCATAAGTAAAAAGATAAGTACAAGGGCTGCAATAAATGCAGCACCTAAATCAATAAAAGTATCTATAGTAACTTTCATCTCACCATCCCAATTAAGTTTATATCTTTCACCACTCTTTTTATCCACTATTTCAAGGTTAAAGAGACCAACTTCTTCGACATTATATTCATCAGAGAAGGCTTCTATAATTTTTCCTTTAGCTTCTATAAGTGGGTAAACTTGAGATACCATATCTGTCTCTGCAAGAACATTTACCATAAGGTGCAAGTCTTTAGTCATAATCATAGGGTTTGATTTTTTAGGTACTATGTTTACAAGTTCCATAATAGGAATCATCATTCCCTTTTTATTCATAAGCTTAAGTGATGTTAATTTTGCTTTAAGTGAATCTAAGTCTTTGTTTGTAAATCGTTTAGAATCCTCTGAAAGTGATAAATAAATTGGCACTTGATCATTATATTTATCAGAATTTTTAACAGCAATTTGCATCCCTTCAAAAGCTAAATAAAGGATATTGTTAAGTTGTTTAACATCTACACCAGATTTTACAATTTTTGTACTATTTACTATCACTTCAAATGTATCATAAATATCATCTTGCATTATTCCAATATCTACGAGACCATCCGTCTCTTTAAAAATCTTCTCAATTTTATTTGCAATTTTACGAAGTGATTGCGGATTATTTCCATATACTTCCATTACTATGGCTGCCATAGTTGGAGGGCCTGCAGGAGGCTCTACAAAAGATATTTGAGTATTTGGATAGAGTCTTTCACAGCTATTTTGAATAGTTGGACGAAGACGTTGTACCATTAAATATGACGGCTCTTCTCTATGGTGTTTTTTTGTAATGTTTACAACTATTTCTGCAACATTTTCAGCATTTTTAAATTGACTTCCTTTGATCAGACCAGCAAAATCAAGAGGAGAACCCATACCTAAGAAAACTTCTGTATCTACAACTTCTCCCTCCTCAACGATAAAACTACTTACACACTCTGTTACTTGTTGTGTCTGTTCTATAGAACTTCCATTGGCTAGTTTTACATAAATATTAAAAGTATCATTATTTTTTCCTGGAAGCATTTTCGCAAGTACCATTTCTGTTGGTGCTATCATTAAAACAGAGAGGATAAATGCTATGAGTGTACCGATGAGAATTATTTTTCTTTGTGTGGCACTTTGAATACCTTTTAAAACAAGTTTTTCAAGTTTATCAAACATTAGTGTTCTCCTTTTGAATGATCAGGACGTTTTAATATCCTAACAGCTAAATAGGGTGTAAATATATAAGCAACAAAAAGTGATGCTATAAGTGCTACTGGCACATTTGCAGGAATAGGCTTCATAAATTGTCCCATCATTCCACCAACAAACGCCATGGGAACCATAGTCATGATAATAGCTAGTGTTGCTATATTTGTCGGAGCACCAATTTCATCTGTTGCTTTTACCATAAGTTCATCTGGTGATTCATGTGTAGACTCAGCAGAGTGGTAGTGTCTATGTATGTTTTCAATAACAATAATGGCAGCATCTACAAGTAGCCCAAGCGAGAGCAGAAATGCAAACAGTGTAATCCGGTTAATAGTCTGTCCTGTTAGGTAGGCGATAAAAAGTGTAATGGCCAAAATAGCAGGTACCGTAAGGGTAACAATGAGAGACTCCCTCCAACCAAGTACAAAAATAAGTAAAATAGCGATAATAGCAATAGAGAGTAGAAGGTGTTTGACAAGCTCATTTACTGCTTCATCAGCACGTTCACCATCATTTCTTGTAATTACATAATTAATACCATTTTTATTAAGATACTCTCTATATTCGAAAAGCTCTTTTTTTACTTCATCCGCAATAATTACGGCATTTGTTCCTTGGAGTTTTGAGACAGTAAGAGTAACCTGATCTTTAGCTTTAAAGAACTTTCCATCTTCACTTCGTGTACTTATATTTGCTGATTGAAAATTTTGAATATCATAAGAGTTAGTAACATCTGCAACTTGTTTAAGATAGATTGGAGAACCCATATACTGTGCGACAATAATATCTCCAACATCAGATGCATCTTCAATGGCATTTTGTATACTCATCATTACGATTTTATTATCTTTAGTTCTGTTTTTAATCTCAGGAACATTGTAAGCGATTGATTCCACAGCTTGCATAATTTGTCCCATAGAGAGGTTGTAACCAGAGAGTTTATTTATATCTACTTCTATGTTAAACTGATGTTTAGACCCACCTTTTATCTCTGTAACAGCTACATTCTCAAGTCCATTTATATGATGTTGAATCTCTTTGACTTTATCATAAAGTTCTGTTTTGGACATCTCTTTATTTGCATAAAAAGCGATAGAAACTATTGGAATGTCAATGTCTATATCAAGTGGTTTTATAAGAGGTTTCATAGCACCCTCTGGAAACATACCTCTGTTTTGCATGATTTTGTCATATATCTTAAGGTTAGAGTCTTCTTTCTTCTCTCCTATGTAAAAAGCAGCCGTAACTATTCCTACATTATCCATAGCCATACCGTAGATATGCTCGACACCTTTTACCTCTTTGAGTTTTCTCTCTAAAGGTTTTACGATGATCTTCTCTACCTCTTTTGCACTAGCCCCTGGAAGTGCAACTATTACAGTTGAACCACTTACTACCATTTGAGGGTTCTCTTCTCTTGGCATCATTATAAGTGCGAGATAGCCAATAGCGAAAAGAGAAAAGCCTAAAACAGCTGTTAGCGGATTTCGTATAAAAGTTTTTGCTAGTTTTCCTGCAGAGTCTGTCGGTATATATTCTTTATGCTTTTTCATTGTAGGCACCTTAGTTTATACTGATAGTTGCATACATACCTGGGTATACAGATTTATTATTTGTTTTAAAAGAGACTTTTATTTTAAAGGTATGTGTCATAGGGTTTGAGTTAGGAATAATTGCTGAAATCTTTCCAATAGCTTTAAGTTTGAGTGATGGGATATTTATAATAACTTTTTTCCCATGAGTAATACGTGAAAGATTACTCTCTGGAATCTCTGCACTAATTTTTAAGTCACTCAGATCTGAGAGAATTACAGCAGGCATACCTGGCATCGCCATCTCACCGACTTTAATATTTTTAGCAACAATAACACCATTGTTTGGAGCTTTTATATTTAAGTATTTATATTGATTTTTTACCTCTTGGAGTCTTGCTTTAGCAATATTAATCATATCTTGTAAGTTGAGTGCTGCTAGTTCTAGGTTTTCTACTTCATACTTTGAAACCATATCTTTTTTTAAGAGTCGTTTGTAGCGTTCAAGATTTAGTTTTACATTTGTGTACTGGTTTTGATACATTTGAAGACTAAGTTCACTTTGACGTGCTGCTGAATCTATCTCTCGTGAGTCAATAGTATACAAAATTTGATCTCTTTTTACTTTCTCACCTTCACTCACATATACATTTGTTACAAAGCCCATAAAACGACTTGTTATCATTTTTTGATTATCAGATATTACACTTCCTGATAGTGTAAGTGTTTCTGCTAAAAGTGAGCCTGTTAATGCTAGTAGTAGTAATAGTTTCTTCATCTTAATTTCCTTTTGTGTTTGCTAGTTTTTCTAAAGCAAAGATTTTTTCATTTCTTTTGTTTTTTGCAATTTGTAGTTGTAGTATTTTTTCTATCTGTTGAGATTGCTTGATTATAACATCATTCATTGATGAAAGTTTTTCTCTATATCGACCTTCATAGTTTTCATAGATAGCATCAGCAAGTGCTAACTCTTTTTTAAGAGATTTTATCTCCTCTTCTACACTTTTGATTTGTGTTCTTATCTTCGCTACTTTAAGTGTAACTCCATGTTTAGCAAGTGCAACTTGAGAGTGCATCTTTAGTAGTTCTAACTTTGACTTTTGGATTTTAGCACTATCACTTCCACCATTAAAGATATTCCATTGTAACCTTGCACCTACTGTATAAGATTTGTGATCTATTGCATCACCCAAAAATGTATTATCAGCAGTCGCTAGTTCAGCAAATGCTCCTACAGTTGGATAGTAAGCAGCCTCGTCAACTGAGAGTACATTTTTTTTCATATCTAAACCAAGAGCAGCTTTTTGAATATCTAGATTAGATGCTAGAATATTCTCATCACTAAAAGTAGGCATAGGTACTTCTGAGTCAGGAGCTATGATATTTGAAACTTTTTGATTGAGTAAAAAGCTAATGTAGTGGTAAAGAAGTGTTTGGTTTGATTTCATCTGTACAAGAAGTCTCTCAACATTTCCTTTTTTTGCTTTTACCTCTAAAAGGTCTATTTTTTTTGCATAACCAACATCTATCATACTCTGAGTTGTCTCCTCTAATGTTTCAATGTTTTTGAGGATAACAGATAAATTTTTGATAGAGTTCTCAAGTAGTGCCATATTGTAATATGATTTTCTCAAATCAAATATTTTTGCACTAATGAGTTCCTCTTTTTTGAGCTTGTTCATTTGTGTCATCGAGTGCATGATGTCACTATACGAACTGAGTGCAAAACCTGTAAAAAGTGGTACTTCATAACGAAGTTTGCTTTGAAAAAAGTTTCTTGAGTCAGGATAGTTTAAACTATCTGGCGGTGTAGTCATATATGCGGGGTCAGTTTGTACAGGTAAATTTGAATCTGCAAACCCAAAGTCCCCAAAAGTAGCTTCACGAGAAGTAAGTTTAAAACCAAAAACATTTCCAGCATCGTTACTTCGTGCTGCATCTTGAACAAAGTCAAGTTTACCCCAAACCATTCCTGAAACACTTTTCTCATCCTGTTGGGCTATATCTACATCAAGCGAGGCAGCCTTTATCTCTAAGTTTTTTGATTGAAGTAAAACAATAGCTTCATCAAGTGTAAGTGAATCTGTTGAAGCACTCAATAACTGTTGTATTATCATCAAAATTAATACTATTTTCATTTGAATCCCTTATATGTATATTAAGGCGAAATTATAACTTATAATTTGTAAACATATATCATAATTATATAACATTTAAAAACTTAAGCTAATTTTTATTTTTATCACGAGGAGAGCCTAAAATTAACACTTAGGATACTGTTTTTTTACTTAAACTAGAGATTTTATCAGTAAAGGCTATTAACAATTACTTAACGTTAAAAGAATATCATATGGATAGAAAAATTAAAAGGTAGAGTTATGAAAATGATAAGGATATCTTGTTTGCTTTTGTTTGGAGTAATATTAAGTGCTCAAACACTTACACTTCAGCATGCAGTAGAGAAGACACTAAAAAACCATCCAGATGTTCAATCTTTTTCACTTAAAATAAAGCAGTCACACTCCTCTTATAAGTCTGCATTCTCAGCATACTTACCACAGATAAACCTTCAAGCAAACTATAATGCTTTACAGACTTTTGTATTTCCTGTAAATGGCTCTTTTAATACAATAGACGATAGTGGTTGGAGTGCTGGAGCTTCTCTCAAGCAGAAAATTTGGGACTTTTCGACTACTACAAACAGGGTAGATGCAAGTAAAATTGATGAGGATATAACTAAGCTCTCACTCGAAGAGTTTAAGGCTCTTCTTGTCTATAAGGTACACTCATTTTACGAGTTGATGCTTGTACAAAATGAAGCGATACAAGTGCGTCAAAAAGATTTACAATCAAAAGAAGCCTACTATGAACAGGCTATGGCATTAGTTGAACAAGGACTTAAGACAAAGGCAGATGCAAGTCGTTTTTTATCTGCTGTTTATATAGCTAAAGAGAATCTCTCTACAGCAAAGGCCTCTTTTAACAAGGCAAAAAACTCCCTCTCTTTATATATGGGAGAAAAAATACAAGATGATGTCTCTTTAGAAGAGGGTATACTCCAACGAGAGTTATCTCAAGCAGATACGATAGAGTCAGAGATACTACAAAATAACTATCAACTTAAAATACTCACACAAAATAGAGATAAAAATATACTCCTACACAAGGCAACAAAGGCATCTCACTATGGTTCGATAGATGCTATTGCATCGTATAGTCACATAGATACCCTTAATAGTTATGACTCAAAACTTCTCGGTGTGACACTTAATATTCCTCTATATAGTGGTGGAAGAGTGAGTGCTGAGACACAAAAGGCAGAGATAGCATCTCAAATTACAAAACAGCAGATAGCATCTCAAGAGTTGGCTCTTAAAGAGGAGTTAGAAAATCTTCTCATTGACATACAACGCTATAAGAAAACCATAGAGGCTAAAGAGGCACAACTTCTCTCTGCAACAGAGACAAAAAAGGTTCTTGATGGGCGTTATGAAGAGGGCTTGTCTACTTATATTGAGGTCTTAGATGCAACATCTTTAGTCTTAAATGCAGAGTTAGGACTACTTGAGGCTTACTACTCAAAAAGTATGTCTATTAACAGATTACACTATCTACAAGGAAGAATAAAGTGAAAAAATATAGCAAATATCTTATACTCTTAGGAATCATAATTTTTGGTGCATTTCTCTTTTATAACAAAGTTTTTATCCCTAAAAACAGTTATGAAATGATAGACTCAAGTAGAGGGGAGTTAGATGTCTCTGTATTTGGTCTAGGAAATGTGGGTGCAAAAAATATCTATAAAATATCCGCAGGAGTGAATGCTAAAATTTTAGAGATAAAATATGATGAGGGAGAGTGGGTGAAAAAAGGTGATCTTTTAGCACTGCTTGATAGTGTTGATTTACCGATTTTACTTCAACAAAGTAAAATCTCTGTTGTAAAAGCAGAATCAGAACTTATCGCTTCAAAAAAAGAGCTAGATTCTCTCTATGCACAAAGAGATTTAGCCCTTGTTACATACAATAGATACAAAAAACTTAAAAAACAGTCTTTTGCTTCGCAGTCAGAGTATGATAAAGCAAAAGCAGACCTTAAAGCTATAGAGGCACAGATGGCAGCTACACTCGCACATATAGACTCTGCTAAAACAGAGATTAAACGTGTACAAAAGAGTGTTGAATCATTGGAAGTCAAACTACAAAACTACAAGGTATATGCTCCCGTTGATGGGTATATTATCTCTAAAGATGCAGAGGTGGCACAGAGTGTGGCGATGTCACAAAGTATTCTCACTCTTGTAAACCCAGAAGATGTATGGGTTAAGGCCTATATAGACGAGAAGATAAGTGGCGATGTACAACTAAACCAAAAAGCTACTATCACCCTGCGTTCACATTCAGACAAAGAGTACAAAGGTAGGGTAAAACGCATAGTGGCTCAGAGTGATGCTATTACAGGTGAAAGAGAAGTAGATGTGGCGTTTGAGAAACTCCCTCTTCCTTTTTATATGAACGAGCAAGCAGAGGTTATTATTAGCACAAAAAATCTTCATAATGTTGTAAAAATTCCTACATCTGTACTTATATATAAAGATAAAAAGAGTGGTGTTTGGGTGAGAGAGGGTATGCGGGCTCACTTTAAAGAGGTGAAGGTTTTAGCGATTAGTAATGCTGAGGTTGCTATAGAGGAAAAAAAAGATATTCAAAATATTTTACTACCTTCGTCAAAGAAAAGAGCTCTTACAGAGGGCATGAAAGTATACTAAGATGATAAATTTAGCACAAAGAGATGTAGTACATACATTTGGTAAGTTTATAGTCACTGCGATGGGTGTTGGCATGCTCTTAGGAATTGTACTTATCATGATAGGTGTATATCGTGGGATGATTGTAGATGCTGAAGTACTACTCGATGACTTAGCTGTTGATGTTTGGATAGTACAAGAGAACACACTAGGACCCTTTGCAGAGGCATCACGTGTGCATGAGGATCTTAAAAATAGTATAAGAGTCATAGATGGAGTCGATAAAACCGCGGCACTTACTTTTCAAAACATACAACTTCCTCAAGGAGATAAGCCTGTTCGAGTCGTAGCTGTAGGGTATGACCCTTATGGTGAGATAGAGGCTATAAATCCTAAAAGACTTATAGAGGGTAGAAAAATTAGAAGAAGTCATTATGAGATAGTGGTAAGTAAGGAGATAGGTTTCAAACTGCATGATTCTATTAAACTAGGAAGAAACAGTTACAAGGTAGTAGGGCTTACAAAGGGAACAGTATCTTCAGGTGGTGACCCACTTGTCTACATTACACTTAAAGATGCACAAGAGTTACAGTTTCTCTACTCAAACTCTCGTATACGTAGTGATAGAGCCAGAGGTATACAGACAACAAACGCCACCATGGTAAATACAATAGTTGCGACACTTAAAGATGGATACTCTGTTGATAGTGTGGCACAAAATATTAAACGCTATAAACATAATAGTGTCTATACAAAAGATGAACAAAGAGATATACTCACAAAAAATCTTATAGAGAGAGCATCTAAACAGATAGGACTTTTTACCGGTATACTAGTGCTTGTCTCTACCATTATTATTGCTCTTATCATCTACACTATGACCTTAGAAAAGATGAAAGAGATTTCTATTATGAAGTTAATTGGTATACCAAATAGTGTAATTACAAAGATGATTGTGCAAGAGACACTACTCTTAGGTTTTTTAGCATTTATATTTGGCAATGTTTTCTCACATCTCATCTACTCAAAGTTTCCAAAGAGAGTAGTTTTAGAGATTTCTGATGCATGGATGCTCTTTTTAGTTGTCATCATTGCGTCTATTATATCTTCATTTGTTGGTGTAAAAAAAGTTATAAGTGCAGATCCAGCAGCTGCAATAGGTGGTTGATTATGAAAGAGCAGAGTATAAAGGTAACAAATCTTGTCAAAAAGTTTGGTAAGGGTGAGAGTGAAGTCCATGTAATAGATAATGCAGATTTTCTTGTCAACAAAGGGGAGTTAGTAGCACTTATCGCACCTAGTGGTGCAGGAAAAACTACACTTCTTATGATGATAGGTTGTGTTGAAGAGCCTACGAGTGGGCAGATATGGCTAGGAGATGAGAAAGTGTATGACAATGAGTGGCTCACGAACGAGACACGAAAAATTCGCCGTGAAAAAATTGGTTTTATTTTTCAGTCTCACTATCTCATCCCTTTTTTAAATATCATCGAGAATGTAACCTTAGTTTCACAGGTAAATGGTGTCTCAAAAGAGGAGTCAGAGAGAGAAGCTATGGAGTTATTAGAGTATTTTGATATCGCAGATAAGGCGTATGAAATGTCTTCGTCACTCTCAGGAGGACAAAACCAAAGAGTCGCTATTGCTCGAGCTTTAGCAAATAAACCAGAGATTATTTTAGCAGATGAACCAACTGCTGCTCTTGATAGTGAACGCTCCGTTGATGTTGTAAAGATGCTCAAACGTATAGCAATTGATCAAAATGTAGCAGTCATTATGGTGACACATGATGAGGCGATGCTTCCTCTATGCGATAGGATACTTAAGATTGAGCATAAAAAAATTGTGTCAACTTAACACATATTTTACAATTGAAATGTATAATCTTATACTATGAAAATATTACTTTTAATCACACTACTTCTATTTACACTCAATGCCAAAGAATTTACGAATGCTCTCGCACAAGAAACTTCTCCTTATCTGCTAGCACATAAGCATGACCCCGTAGATTGGATGCCATGGGGTGATGCTGCATTTAAAAGAGCAAAAAAAGAGAATAAGGCTATCTTTTTATCACTAGGATATTCAACTTGTCACTGGTGCCATGTGATGCAAGAGGAGTCTTTTTCTGATAAAAAACTTGCAAAACTTTTTAACAAGTACTTTATATCTATCAAAGTTGACCGTGAAGAGATGCCTCATTTAGATACGCTCTATCAAGAAGTCTATCTTAAAATGAAGCATCATGCTGGTGGTTGGCCACTAAGTATGTTTATGACAGCGGATAAAAAAGTTTTTTATGCTGGAACATATATACCTGCACATAGGCAGTCTTACTCAGAGGGGCTAGATACTCTTTTAAAAAGATTAGGTGATAAGTATAAAAAGAATGATGCTACTTTTCAAAAAGAGTTAGCCCAAATTCAAAAAGTCATAAATGCACCAGTAGTATATGAAACAGCAGAAGATTCAGATATCTCTGTCAATACATTGAGTGAATCTTTAAAAGAAAACTTTGATGAAATATATGGTGGTTTTGGACAAGGACGAAAATTTCCTGAGGCTGCAAAACTCTCTTTAATGATGGACTTAGCTGAGATAAATGGTGATGAAGATTTAGATGAGTATGCCTATGAAATGCTAGATATTATGGCTTTGAGAGGTTTGTACGACCAAGTTGAGGGTGGATTTTTCCGCTATACAGTAGATGCAGCATGGGAGATACCTCATTATGAAAAAATGTTGTATGATCAAGCCGAATTAATTCCCCTTTATGTGAGAGCATATCTTAAAACCGGTAAAAAACTCTATAAAAATGTAGTAACTGAAACTATATCGATGCTAGATAAACGCTATGTGAAAAATAACTTATACTATTCTGCTAGTGATGCAGATACTAAGCATGTGGAGGGTGCATATTTTGTGTTTTCACAAAAAGAGTTGCAAGGGAGTGGTGTGAAGTATATTGAAAACTTTGAGGGGAAAATGCATCTTAACATTTATGATGATGCACGCCCTAAAAACTTTGAAAAGATGCGAAAAAAACTTCTTAAAGTGCGTGCAAAAAAAGAGTATCCCTTTATAGATAAAAAGATAAATACTGCATGGAATGCTTTGATGATTGAAGCACTCTATAGTGCCTCATATATAGATAAAAAGTATAAGAAAAAAGCAGACAAAACACTCCAAGCCTTAACAGACCTTATGTTTAAAAACTATGACTTATATCATCAGACTATCATCGGAGTCACACCAACTCAAAAAGGTCTTTTAGAAGACTATAGCTTTTTTATAGGGGCACTTATAGCTGGATATGAAGTAGATTATGATAAAAACAGACTAGATTTTGCTGAGTATCTTCTCAACCATGCTAACTCTAAGTTTTATAAAAAAGGAGTTTGGTACTTAAGTGATGACAAGTTAAATATTAAAGCAGGTTTGATAGATAAGTACTATATTTCACCACTCTCTAAGATGCTACAAAACATTATAAATATAGCATCATTAAAGGCTTCATTCCGTTATGAAAAGCTGGCATTAGCAACACTTGAACTTCAAGAAGATGCACTTAAGTTTAAACTCTCAGATGCACCGGCGTTAGCAAAAGCATATCTTATGCAGCAGTTAAAAGTTACTACTTTAAAAAGTAAGAAAAAGAACTTGTTAGAACATAAACAAGAGATAAAAAGGATTAACTATCCTTATGTACTTACTAAAGAAGAGAAGTATGATGACTATTTGGCCTGTACAATTAGACTCTGTTTTTCTAAAGATAAAAACTTAAAAAATGTGATCGAGGCGATAAATTCAAAGAGAAGATGGTAAAATAGCCCAAACAGTTTTAAAGGCAAAAACATAAATATGCAAATGGTAGTAGACTCCCTTAGAAAAAAAGGGAAAATTTATAAAAAGATGTTAGAGATAGCTCCAAAAGAGTTGGGTATAAGAAATAAGATAAAAATCTATAAAGCAACTGATATCAAAGGTTACTTTTGGGCTATATTTGCAGTGAGTCAAAAGAGTAGAATTTTGATGAAAGATGTTCATAAGTTTCAAGAGATTTATGCAAAACTTACACTCTATTGTGAGCATAACTTTAAACATAAGATTATCTTTATTGATGCTCCTTTATGCTCAAAAGCAAAGTTGGCGTTTAAAGAAGCAGGGTGGAAAATTCAGTAATGCTTCTTTGTGACATTGGTAATACTTCGTATCACTTTTTAGATGAATCTGATGAGTATAAGAGAAGTGTTGGAGTGTTTCACCCTGAAACTATTAAAGAAAAAGTTTATTATATCTCTGTAAATAGCAGTGTTAACTCTAAACTAGCACTACTAGATAACTGGATAGATTTAAGTTCCTTTGTCAATAGAGATAGCTATTATGAAACTATGGGTATAGATAGAATTGTAGCCTGCGAAGCTGTTAATAATGGCATTATAATAGATGCAGGAAGTGCTATTACAGTGGATGTAGTGAGAGAGTCTACATTTGAGGGTGGATTTATCTACCCTGGAGTTAATGCAATGCAGAAAACTTACAAAGATATCTCTCCTGCACTCGACTATGCATTTAACTTCTCTCTAAATCCCAACTCCTTAGCAAAAAACTCTCAAGATGCGATAAGTTATGGTTATTTAAAACTACTTTATAGTGAAGTACTGAGTCATAAACTACCCATAATTCTTACAGGGGGCGATGCAGATAAGTTGCAAGCTCTTTTTATAAATGCTACCATAAATCCCCACTTACTTTTTAATGCAATGCACAAAATTATAGAGAAAAACTTATGATACAACTAAGAGCTCTGAGTAAATCTTTTAAAGGTGTAAAAGTTGTTGATGGGCTCTCTTTAGATATTAAAAAAGGTGAAATATTTGGACTGCTTGGTCCCAATGCTGCAGGTAAAACCACTACTATTAGAATGCTCTGTTCTCTTTTAGAGATAAGTAGTGGAAGTGCAACTATTGCAGGGTATGATTTAAGCAAAAACTCTGATGCATTAAAACGAACTATAGGGTATGTAGCTCAGTACTTTGGACTCTATAAAAGTTTAAGTGTATATGAAAACTTAGAATTTTATAGCTCTTTATATGGAGATGTAGAGAAGCAAAAACTTTTAGAACTACTTAAAAAATACCAAATTATTGACTTTAAAGATACTAAGGCTGGAAGTTTGAGTGGTGGGTATAAACGCAGACTCTCTTTATGTTGTGCCTTAGTACATAATCCTGAAGTGATATTTCTTGATGAACCAACAGCAGGTATAGACCCCTCTACTAGAAAAGCTCTTTGGGATATATTTTACTCTCTTTCACAAGAGGGAAAAACTCTTTTTGTAACAACACACTACATGGAAGAGGCACAGCGTTGTCATAAAATAGCATTTTTAAATCATGGTAAAAAGGTTATAGAGGGAACACCTAGCGAGGTTGAAAACTCTTTATCTGAGTTCTGCATTTATAGTACAAGACAAAAGTTCGACTATAAACTCCTTCATGTTTTACATACTACAAGTGGTGTGCATCTTGTTAATCAGTTTGGAGAAGAGTTGCGTGTAGTAATAAAAAAAGAGTTAACAAAAGTAAAACTAGAAGAGCTAATGCAAGCATATATTCAAGAAAATATAGAGCTCAAAGAGGTAAAAGCAAACTTAGAAGATGTTTTTATCGCACTGACACAGGATAACTCATGAATATTGTAAAAGCAATAGCAAAAAAAGAGTTTATGCAACTTAAAAGTGAACCACGACTTATTGGATTTTTGATTTTTATGCCTTTGATGATGCTGCTTTTATTTGGTTATGCACTGAAGCTTGAACCAAAAGATGTAAAAATGGCATATGTAGATGCAGATAAATCTTACTTCTCAAACCTTATCAAAACTAATATTTGGTCGGAGGGGTATTTTAAACTTTATGAGGTGAACTCTACTACACAAATCATTGAAGAGATTCGTTCTGGTCGTGCTCATGCTGGAATGTACATAGCCAAAGATTTTTCACGAAAACTGACAGATAATGCACAACCCACAGTACACTTTTATGTAGATGGAACTATGCCCTCACTCGCTACAAGCATGAAAAATAACTCAGACGCCATAAATGGTTCAAGTGTTACAAACGATATGTACTTTTTAGATGAAGATGCTGCGAATGTTGTTATTGCACAAGATCCTTTTGTTCTTGATACAGAGGTCTTGTTTAATAAAGATGAGAAGGAGACTTGGTTCTTTCTTCCCGCCGTTATTGGCGTTTTGATTATGCAAATATCTCTTATTTTAGCAGGTATATCCATGGTGAGAGAAAAGGAAGCAAATACACTAGAACAACTTTTAGTCGCCCCCATTAGTAAAACACAACTCATAGTTGCCAAAATACTTCCCTATACACTTATAGGCTTTTTTGAGTTCTTTTTCATACTTTTTTTAGGATATTTTTTATTTGAACTGCCAGTCCCAGCAAGTGCCGCAGTTGGACTCCTTTTACTGAGTGTAGTCTATGTAGGTTCCATGATTGCGATGGGTCTTTTTATATCTATAATCTCTCAAACGCAGCAACAAGCGATGTTTATAGCTATTTTTATTATTATTCCCTCTATACTACTTTCGGGGATGATATTTCCCATAGAAGCGATGCCTCAGTTTATTCGCCCAGTCGCTTATCTTTTTCCCCTTACTTACTTTAATGAGATTATTCGAGGTTTACTTATAAAAGAGACACTTTTTGTAGATTTGCTATTTGATTATCTAGTCCTTTTTGGTTTTAGTATATTCTTTTGCATTGTAAGTATTTTAAAATTCAGAAAATATATCGTTTAGGTATTAACTTTAGCATTCTTTGAGCCACTTTTGGGTAAAATGCAAAAATTATAAAGAATCATAAAGGGCTAAAATGCTAACAGTTGCACTTCCAAAAGGTCGTATCGCTAAAGAAACACTAGAAATATTTGAAACACTCTTTGGAGATGGTTTTAAGTTTGATGATAGAAAACTCATCTTAGAGACACCAAATTTTCGTTTTTTACTTGTTCGTAACCAAGATGTTGCGACTTATGTTTTTCATCAAGCAGCTGATATCGGTGTTGTAGGACTTGACACTTTAGAAGAGCAAGGCCTTGATGTTGTACGTCTACTTGACTTGCAACGTGGTGTTTGTAAAGTCTCTATCGGTATGAAAGTAGGCGAAAAACTTGACCTTACTAAGCCTGAGTTAAAAGTGGCTTCAAAGATGGTAAACATTACTAAACGCTACTTTGAAGAACGTGCTGTAAGTGTAGAGATCATTAAACTCAATGGTTCAGTTGAACTTGCACCGCTAATAGGTCTTGCTGACATGATAGTAGATGTTGTAGAAACGGGTGCTACGATGAAGCAAAATGGTCTTGAAGTAGTTCAAGATATCATGACAAGTTCTACATATCTAATCGCAAACAAAAACTCTTATATCGCTAAAAAAGATGAAGTGCTTGATATTTATGAAAAAATCAACGAAGTTATAAAAGCAGAAAATGACTAACTTAGACCTCTATGCAAAAGCAGAACACCTTTTAGGTATAGAAGAGGCAACAGAAGCTCTTTATGACCTCTATCGTTCAGAACTTGATGGCAAGGAAGTAAAAACACTTCTTGATGTAGGTTGTGGTCGTGGTGGTTTTATGCAACGTATGATAAGTGATGGTGTAAAGTGTAAGGGTGTTGATTTGTCTGCCCTTATGGTTGATGAGTGCAGGGCACAAGGTCTTGATGCTGAGTGTATAGATGCAGTTGATGTTGAGGGTAAGTATGATGCTATTGTAAGTATTTTCGATGTACTCAACTTTATGGATAATGAAACATTAGTTACTTTTTTAAATGCTATGGCTGATAAACTTAATGACGGTGGCATTTTAATAGCAGACATTAACACTCTGTATGGTTTCTCTGATGTCGCAGAGGGAACTATGAGTAAAGATAGGGATGATGAATTTCTTTGTGTAGATGCAATATTTCAAAATGAGAAGTTAGATACACAGTTTACACTGTTTGAAAAAAATAAAGATGGTTCATTTACAAAATACCAAGATTCAATCATACAGTATTTTCATAAGATAAAAACTTTTCAAAAGTTAGAGAAGTTAAAACTTATTGAGAAACAGACTTTCTCTTTGTATGATACAGAAGATAAGACACTGCTTATCTTCAAAAAGAAGTTGTAAGTAATAGGACACAAATAAATTTATATTCAACAATATAGAAAAGGTTTAGGCAAGGCGAAGTTTGCTTTGCGATACTAGTATCGTTAAGTAAAGTTCAACGAAGGCAGGTAATTCTTTTCTATGTTGCCCTACGGGTGAGAAGATAAGTCATAATCTGCTTCGTTAAAAACACTTAAAGATACCAGTAGCTCCTACACATTTTTGCCTCACATCTCATAACTTCTCTTCTCATTGATTATGAAGTTATTTATGTCCTATTACTTAGTTAATCTATAAACTCTACTACATCTTCTAGTGGAAGTCTTAATTGTGTAGACTGTTCGTTTAGTCTATATCCAAAAGGTAAAACTACAGAGAGTTGATACTTCGACGTATCTAGCCCTAAAATCTCTTCAACTTTTTCTTTCTCATACCCTTCAATAGGACAAGAATCAATTCCTAAAACAGCAGCACCGGTCATCATATTTGCAGTAGCGATATAAGTCTGTCTCGCACTCCAAGAGTAAATGTTCTCATCACTTGAAAGTACTTTTTTTAAGTGATTAGTATAAAGATCAAGATAAAAATCAAGATTTTCTTGTGGCATATCACGTCGTGCAAAACGTTTTCTGACTTCTCCACTCTCAGGTTTAAGTGAGTCTATACCCGCTAAAACTATAACTAAATGTGAACAAGATGTAACTTGAACTTGATCCCAACAAGCAGGTCTTAGTTTTGCTTTTAAATCTTCATTTGTTATGACAAGAAATTTCCAAGCCTCCATACCAAAAGAGGAGGGTGAAGTTCTTCCTGCTTCAAGTATAAAGTGAATATCTTCTTTACTTATCTTTTTAGTTTCATCAAATATTTTACAAGCATGACGAAACGCCATAGCCTCTTGAAATGTTTTTTCTGTTTTCATTAGTTTTTCCTTTTATGTAGTAGTATAGCACTCTTTATGGCATTTATATATGAAAGAGTCTTCGCTTTACCTTTATATGCAATATCAAATGCAGTTCCATGGTCTACTGATGTTCTAATAATTGGTAGGTTTAAAGAGATGTTTACACTCTCATCAAAGTGTAGTGCTTTAAGAGGCCCGAGTCCTTGGTCATGATACATTGCAACATAATAGTTAAAGCCCTTACGAAAGTGAGGAGTAAATGCAACATCAGGAACTATAGGACCAAAAAACTGCTCGTATCCAAGCTGTTTGTTAGCACTTTTTATTGCTTTGAGTACTCGCATATCTTCATGCCCTAAAACACCATTGTCACCTGCATGAGGATTGATACCAAGCACTGCCACTCTCTCTTGTGGAATCTCTTTTGAGAGGGTAAGTAAAAACTGTTTGAGCATTTTGTACTTAACAATTTTTGTTACATCTCTTAGCGGAATATGCTCTGTAACAAGTGCTACAAACATCTCAGGACACCCAAGCATCATAATAGCATCAGCATCAAAGTGTTGACGGAGTAGGTCGGTATGCCCTTTATACTCTAAGCCAGCCATCATCCATGCCTCTTTATGTATGGGCATAGTAACAACAGCGTCTGCCTTTTTTTCTTCACAGAGTTTGATACCTGTCATAAAAGAGTCATAGGCATAGCGACCAGACTCAGCATTTACAACTCCTGCCTGTATCTCAAATGAGCCTGCTACTTCTTGAAGTGTAAAGTCATCAGGTACAGTCACATTTAAAAGTTTACTTGCTTGTAAAAGTAGGTCTCTATTTATACAGTAGATAGGATTACAAAGTTTTTTTACTTCTTCGTGAGACTTGAGTGCTATTTCAATTCCTACACCGTTTAAATCACCTATACTTATTGCAATATTTCTTGTCATTTTTTATCTTCCAGTATTTTTTTAGCACTTAAACTAGTTACAACTTTTTTACCTGTTTGTGCTTCAAGTTCTTCTTTCGCTATTTTAGCAACATTTCCACCTTGTTTAGCTATAGTTTTGTTTTCTTGGAGATTTTGTGGATTTGTAGCTTGAGATATGTCTTTTGTAGAAGCTTCGGCTAACATATTTAAAATGAGCTCTGTATTTGTCATGTTATCTCGTAAGTTCTCTTTTTTTAGTCCCTTGAGAATTTTATACTCTTTTGTCGTTTTATCTGTCCAAATTTTTGTTATGATATCTGTTAAAGTCGCAAACTCAAGACCTACTTTTACTCCTCTTTCCCTCTACTCATCTGTGAGCTCTTTTCTGATTTTTATACTTTTTAATCTTTGGTCTATTCAGTTTTGAGAATAGCCGAGCTCTAAGTATTGTTCTAATGCTCTATCTATAGTAAGTTCAGGGTCTTGCGTCTCATCGAGTCGCTCTTTGGCTAAAGTCGTTTACCAAAGTTTAAATGGTTCTGCTTTTGGTGAGGGTATGGACTGTATAAGTCTAAAAAGTTGTTCTGTACTAGCTACATCAGTAAGGCGCATTTTTGAGTCAGAAGCTTTCATTTTCAAACCGTGACAAACTGTCACGGTTTCATTTCCCTCTTCTTTAAGTCGTTGCTTTAGCTTTCTCCAATATACTTGAGGGTTTTTACTCTCTGTCAATACTGTGATTACATCAATAATAGATATAAACCACTCTTCTTTATCCTCATCCCAAACAGTACGGACATTTTTTTCTTTAAATATTTTGATAGTATTTTCTTGATTCATTGTATAAATCCTAGATATTTTTAAACATCATAATATAAAAAGTTACTTTTTTAAATAATATGGCACAGTGATATATTTTTTATCGAGTAGTAAGCTTTTTCATCTCTTTTACCGCTTCACTCAGACCCGTAAAAACACTTCGAGCTATGATACTTTGACCGATGTTTAACTCTGTTATTTCGTTGATATTCATCATCTCGTGCACATTGTGGTAGTTTAGACCATGTCCTGCTGCTACTTGGAGACCTATTGTCTTTGCATGGGTTGCGGCTGCTTGTATCTGCTCTAGTGACTCCTCAAGTCTTTGACTTAACTCGTAACGTGGGAGTTCTAACTCTTTTACAGAGTGGTTTGAGTGTGCTAGGTTAGAGTTGAGCATCGCCCAGAGGTTAGCAAAAAGTCCAGTGTGGAGTTCAACCATTTCAGCACCTAACTCCTTACTTTTATCCATAGCTTCTATAGTCGGGTCTACAAAAAGAGACACGGGAATGATACTATCATGGAGTTGCTCTATAGCAAAACGAATCTCATCTTCATAGCCAAAAACATCAAGTCCACCCTCTGTAGTTACCTCTTCGCGTTTTTCAGGAACAAGAGTTGCACGGTGTGGTTTCAGACTTGAGACTATATCTAAAATCTCTTTGTTGATAGAACACTCTAAGTTTATAGGGAGTTTTGAGTGAGCCATGATGTTTTTAACATCACTATCTTGGATATGGCGTCTATCTTCACGCAGGTGAATTGTTATCTGATCAGCACCTGCTTCACAAGCAACATAAAGGGCTTGGAGTATATCTGGGTCATTTACACGTCTAGCTTCACGAAGAACTGCTACATGGTCTATGTTTACACCTAAAGTCATTGTATCCATTTACTTAGCACCTATACTTTTATAAAACTTTGTGTACTCTTCTTCTAGTGTTTCGCTCTTGAGCGCATTACCGATATATACTTCGACAGTCATCTTCTCTTCATAAGGCGCATCTTCAAAGATTTTTTCATTATTTCCTTTGATGTAGACTGGAATGATTGTGAGTTTGTTGGCTTTTGCTATCTTACTAGCACCACTTTGAAAACTTGTAATACCTTCACCCTTATAACGCTCACCTTCTGGGAACATATAAAGATTCATATTATCAACTTTTTTAAATGTTTTTTTGATTGTTTTAAAAAAGCTAAGAAGACCGCGTTTGTTGTCAAGGTCTACACTGATACAACCACTATACTCAAAAAACTTACCATAAATAGTAGACTCAAAAAGTTCTTGTTTTGCTATCCATGCACCATTTTTATTTTTACGAGCAAAAATAGACTCCATTATCATTATATCTAAGAGTGAACGATGATTTATCGCATAAAGGATTCTGTTTTCGTCTGGAAGAGAACCATGTACTTTTACATCAATATTTAAAAAATTTAAAACTTCTTTAGAGTAGTTTTGACGCTCTTTTGAGAGTTCTTCGTATGCGGGTTTGAGAGTTATAAAGGGATGGAAAAAAGTTTTTTTGAAGATTTGAACATATTTGAGACCAAGTTCAACCATAAATATGAATTTACCAATATTTTTAAGAGAGAAAGTTTTTAGCATATATTACCTTTTAATAAAGGCAAATTATAGCTAAAAACAGTAACAAATCGACTATTTTACTTGACCACTTCTATATCTTGGGTCTTGATAATCTGGTTTTTCACATCCTGCAAGTACACTCATTGTTGCTATCGCAATTATTGTTGTGATTATTAAAGCTTTCATATATTTTCCTTTGTTAGATTTTTTTTAGAGTCATCTCTGATTCCATAGTTCTTATCTCATCGTTTGCAAAGATACGAATTTCAGGGTCAGCTTTGAGCTTTTTCATACTAATCTTATCAGGATAATCAATATGTGTCAATATGTGCTTTATACAGTTTATACGAGCCTTTTTCTTATTATCTGAGCGGATGACAGTCCAGGGTGCATGGTCTGTATGTGAAGCAAGTAACATCGAGTACTTTGCTATAGTGTACTTATCCCACATCTCTTGAGATTTTTCATCTACGGGGGAGAGTTTATACTGTTTAAGAGGGTCTGTTCGGCGTTTATCAAAGCGTCTTTTTTGCTCATCTTTACTCACGGAGAAGTAAAACTTAAAGATAATAATGTCTGAGTTTATAAGCATCTTCTCAAATTCTGGCACTTCATGTAAAAACTCTTTATGCTCCTCTTGTGTACAAAAGCCCATGACAGGCTCAACACCACCACGGTTATACCAACTTCTATCAAAAAGGACTATCTCTCCTGCTGAGGGAAGAAACTGAGTATATCGCTGAAAGTACCACTGTGAACGTTCAACATCACTTGGTTTATCAAGTGCGACTACTCTTGCACCACGAGGGTTGAGATGCTCAGTTATACGTTTAATCGTACCACCTTTTCCAGCAGCATCACGACCTTCAAAAATCATAAGTACTTTTTTCCCAGTATCTTTGACATGGTTTTGCATTTTTAAAAGTTCTATCTGCAAACGATGCAGTTCATTTTCATATGCTAGTGTCTCTTTTTTTGTCCAGACTGCGACTCTGTCACCATTACTATGTTTGACTTTTGTTTTGTTCATATACTTACCTTTTAAAAAGAGTTAGATACTAAAGCATTTACATCTTCTGCGTTTAAAGTTTGTGCAAAACAGCTTTTCTCTCCACATATCATATAGTCATTTTCTTCACTTGCCTTGAGTAAAACAAAAGGGTATTCTATCTTTGCTAAAGTTAAGGCATTTATATCGATGTTTTCTAAAGATGTTTTTATAACTCTATCGCCTTTTAAGTGTCTGAGTACTTGTGTTAACATATAGGGTGAGTAGATAGGTTTACGTCCAAGTTCATAGGAGTTGTACTCCATAGTTTTAAAGGCAAAGTGTGTATACTTTTCATCTTCAAGTAGTGTGCCTATACTCAGTAAAACATCAAGCATTATACTAACAGAGCTTGTATATGTGTTGTCACTAATCTCAGCTTTTGTCATAAACTTACCTGCGCTAAAGTTCCAAACACCCTTGTCATAAAACTCTTCAAGTGCTTTGTTTACAAACCTGTGAGCATAGACTAAATAGACTTCATCTTGTGTATATTTATAGGCTGTGAGAAGGGCTTGAGAGAGAAAGGCATAGTCCTCTAAAAATGCTTCAACTTTTGGTGTTTTATGGATTAAAGTTGTATGATAGAGTATGCCATTACGAAACATAGTGTTAAGTAGTTTGTCAAGATGCTTGATGGCTCTTTTTTTATACTTTGCATCAATGCTTCCGAGTTTAAACATAGAGTGAATCATCATAGCAGACCATGAAGTTTGTATTTTTTTATCTATAAAGGGATAGACTCTTTTTGAACGAATCTGTGAAAGCAGAGGTCTAACATCTTCAAACCATTGCGGAACAAGAGCATTCTCAAAACGAATGATGTTTTTACCCTCAAAGTTCCCCTCGTGCGTTACAGACATTTGAGCAAGCTTACTCTCTACTTCTTCTATATTTGCTGTTTTAAGTGCTTCAAAGAGTTCATCATAAGTGTAAACAAAGTATGTGCCCTCATGCCCCTCACTATCAGCATCACTAGCAGAGTAGAAAAGTTCATCTTCACTCATAAAGTTATACCAAAAATCAACACACTCTTTAGCTGTAGTAAGATAGCTTACATCCCCATAACTAAGGTAAGCATCTATATATACACTTGATAAAAGGGCATTATCATATAACATTTTTTCAAAGTGTGGTACCATCCACTTCTCATCTGTAGAGTAGCGACAAAAACCACCATCTACTAGGTCATACATACCACCTTTTTTCATACTATTGAGAGTAGTTTCTACCATGGCTCTTGCACTTTTATCATCATAAAGTCTATCTATAGTAAGTAAAGTGTTGAGTGTTGAGGCATGAGGAAATTTTGGTTTAAGAGAAAAACCACCATTTTTTGTATCGAAGTTATTTTTTGCTTGAAGCATAAAGTTTTTTGTAAAGTCTTCATTTAAAACAGTTGCCTCTTTAGGGTGTTGTATATTTTTTAAAAAATCTTCAGCTTCATCTGCATTTTTAAAGAGTTGTTCATCATTTGCTTTTATCTTTGTAGTTATAAGTGCAGTAAGTTCTTTAAAACCCATTCCCTCTATAGTTCCACTGTTTGATTCAGGGGGAATATATGTTCCAGCAAAAAAAGGTTTGTTCTCTGGTGTAGTAAAAACAGATGTTGGCCAACCACCTGCGCGTCGGTTGAGAAGTTGGTGTACTGCTTGATAATGTTTGTCGATGTCAGGACGCTCTTCTCTGTCTACCTTTATAGAGATAAAGTCACGGTTGAGTATCTCCGCGCACTCCTGATTTTGAAAAACAGTCTCTTGCATCACATGGCACCAGTGACAAGAGGAATAGCCAATGCTTATAAAAATTGCTTTATTTTCTTTCTCTGCTCTACTAAATGCCTCTTCACACCAAGGCCACCAATCGACTGGATCGTTTTTGTGTTGTTGAAGGTAAGGACTATCTTCATTTACTAATCTGTTTGACATAGTTTCTCTTTTATTAAATTTATTGATTAAAATTCCCCGCGTTGAACACGAGCTAGAACAAAGGGGATATTTAAACCATCGTTGTTTATACCCTCATCTCGACAAGATTCACACTTGTCTCCCATAGGACATACATCGTTCTCTAAAAGTTCATCTAAAGTGTTATAATTATTTTTTTTGATACATGTTGCAATACATTCTATAGTCAATGAATTACAAGCACATATTTCTGTGTTTAAATCAATCATTTTACTCTTTTTTTATATAATTTTAGTATTATTCTAGACAAATAAGCATTAAAAAGAGTATAAAGATAATAAAAGTCTCTTCGCTTTATAATTACACAAAGAATACACACTTTTTATAGTAATATAATAAGATACAAACAAAAGGTACAAGAATGAGATTTATAATTAAGATATTTATACTAATGTCACTTACAATGAGTGCATTATACTCAGGAGATTTTTTGATGCCTGATGAGGCTTTTAAACCTTATGCAAAGGTAAATGAAAATGCTCAAATACAAACAGGTGTAATCCTTGGTAAAGATATATATATTTATGCTGAGAAAATGAGTGCTACATTAAAAGGCACTACACTCAAGATAAAAGAGACACAAAAACCTGTGTCAGTAGATCATGAAGGAGAACAGGTCTATACTCTCTCTCCAGAGTTTATTCTTACATTAGAAAATCCTGAAAACCTAAGCGGAGTACAGAAGTTTACTCTTGTTTTATCTTATCAAGGTTGTTCTGAAATGGGTCTATGCTATAACCCATATGTAAAAGAGTTTCCTCTTTCACTTGATGTTTCCAAACTTTCCCCTCAAACTACTCAAACTACACCAAAGAGTTCGCAAGTAGAGCTCTCAGAGAGTGATGCTATTGCAGATACTATCAAGTCAGGAAGTATTGGAATCATTCTTTTGACATTTTTAGGTTTTGGTCTTTTACTTGCAATGACACCTTGTGTTTTTCCTATGATTCCTATTATTTCGGGTGTTATTGTCTCTCAGGGAGAAGGACTGACGACAAAGAAAGCTTTTGCACTTTCAATTGTATATGTCTTATCAATGGCTGTAGCTTATACTATTGCAGGGGTTTTAGCTGGACTCTTTGGAGCAAATCTTCAAGCAGCACTCCAAATGCCTTGGGTGATTTACTCATTTTCTTTAGTTTTTGTAGCACTTGCTTTTAGTATGTTTGGTTTTTATGAGTTAAAACTACCAGACTCTTTAGTAACAAAAGTAAGTTCAGGAAGTAATCGTGGAGGCTATATTGGTGTTGCTATTATGGGCTTTTTATCAGCTCTTATAGTTGGGCCTTGTGTCGCAGCTCCTCTTGCTGGAGCTCTTGTCTACATAGGTCAAACTGGTGACGCTGTTCTTGGTGGAATGGCTCTGTTTTCTATGAGTATAGGTATGGGGCTTCCTCTTATTGCTGTTGGGGTGAGTGCAGGGAAGTTTATGCCTAAACCTGGTGCATGGATGACTATGGTAAGTGCTATTTTTGGTGTGATGATGCTTGGGGTAGCTATTTGGATGCTTGAGAAGATTCTGGACCCATCTATCATTATGATTATGTACAGTATTTTAGGAATTGGTTTCTCCTTATACCTTGGTGTTTTTGAAAAAGATCATCATTTTTTCAAACATAGTGTTGCTATGATAATTTTTATATACTCTATCTCACTATTTATAGGGTTTTTAGCAGGCTCATCAAGTATGCTAAAACCTTTAGGATTTCTAAATCAACCCATAGTAGTTCAAGGAGTGGCGTCTCAAGAGCTAAAAGAGATAAGCTTTGAAGTAGTGCACTCTATAGAAGAGTTAGATGCAATTTTAGCAGCAAATAAGGGAAAAAAGATTTTACTTGATTTTGCAGCAGACTGGTGTACATCTTGTAAAGAACTCGAAGAGATAACATTTGCAGATGCAGATGTTAAGGCAAAAATGAGTGAATTTGTTTTAGTACGGGCAGATGTAACAAAAAACACTCAAAAAGAAAAATTACTCAGTAAAAAGTATGGTGTTTTTGGACCTCCTGCTCTAATTTTCTTTGATGAAAATGGAGAGGTTAAAAAAGCAAAAACAATCATAGGCTTTATAGCACCAGATGAGTTTTTAGCACACTTAAATACTCTGTAGTCAAGGATAAACATGAAAACAATATTTTTA
The DNA here is from genome assembly GCF_029215995.1 of Sulfurimonas sp. SAG-AH-194-L11. Lineage (GTDB taxonomy): Bacteria > Campylobacterota > Campylobacteria > Campylobacterales > Sulfurimonadaceae > Sulfurimonas. The sequence continues at coordinate 13,093 of NZ_JAEMVB010000007.1, read as the reverse complement.
CTTCTTTTTATCTTCATCTCATCTTTATCCGCAAAAGTAGAGTGGAATGATATGTTCGATGTTTTTGATGATGCACAGGCGAGTAACAAGATAGTAATGGTCATGCTCTCAAGAGAAGGCTGCCCCGGCTGTGAGTATATGCATAATGTCGTTTTTGAAGATAAAAAAGTCAATAAACTTCTAAACGATAGTTTTTTGGCCGTTGACTTAGATGTAAACCAAGACTTTGTACCTCAAAACCTAGAGTATTTTGCGACTCCTACATTTTACTTTTTAGATAAAAATGAAAAAATACTTAAGAGATTAAATGGTGGCTTACATATAAAAGACTTTATAGAAGTTCTGCAAGAGTTAAACAAACATAAAGAAGAAGAGTAGTTTTTGTTAAATAAAATAATTATCGCATTTGTGGTACTCTTATCTATTATACTTATTTCTACTTTTTATGTAAAAAAGACACTCAAAGAGCAAAAAATCAATGCTATCATGGATCAACTTTCCATTACCCTTGAAAACCAACTAGAAACACACATGATGGATGATCTTAAAACTGCAATATCCCTCTCTAAAAATGAAGCTCTTGCGCGGGCATTAGAGAATGATGATGAAGATTTAGGGTATACACTCCTCGCAGATATCTTAAATACAATTGAGTTAAATACAGACATCCATACCCGTGCACAAATTATCACTAAAGACCTAAATATATTTACTAGAAGTTGGGATGATATGTATGCAGGTATGCCAATAGGAGATGCTAGGAGTGATTTAGATTACTTTAAAACACATAAAACACCAAGAAGTTCCATCGAGATTGGACGGCGTTTAGGACTAAAGTCTACAGTTCCCATTTATAAAGATGGTGAACTTCTAGGCTATGTGGAAGTTATCTCTTTTTTTAAGGGTATTACTGAGTTTTTTAGTACACTAGGTGTTGATTTGTATGTTTTACTGGACTTTAAACATATGGACTCTGCGGTACTAATGACACAAAACCTTTCTATCTGTCAGAGTGTAGTAGCAAATAGAAACTATAACTACTCACATGTACAGACACTTCAAAACCTAAAACTAAAGACCTTAAAACATGATGGAATGATGTATAAAAATAATAAATACATTTTTTATGAAAATATGTATAACGGAAGTTCAGAAGTGATTGGTGGATATATCTTTGTTCTACCTGAGCGTTATTTAGATTACTTTAGAAATCCCAACGACGATATCAGTTTTTTAATCAATGTTACAAGAAGTTCATTATATGATGTAGTAAAAGAAGATAAGTATAAAAACAATGTTTACGATGCATTTAGTGCAAGTGATCTTTTAGATTTTGAAAATGTAATAGAAAAAGAAGATAGAGAGATTTTTTTCGATGAGGCATATAGTAAGTTTGATAAGTACTCTAAAGATGAACTTATACAGATTATGCTCAATAGAAAAATAATTAAAAAAGTAGACGGGAGAATTAAATGAAAATTTTGCTTTTAGAAGATGAATACTCTCTTCGTATTAGTATAGAAGAGTTTTTAGAAGACTTAGGTTATGAAGTAGATGGTTTTATGGATGGACTAGAAGCATATGATGCGATTTATGATAAAAGTTATGATTTACTACTTTTAGATGTAAATGTTCCAACTTTAACAGGTTTTGAGCTTTTAAAAAGATTACGTCTTGATGATATTACTATTCCTGCTATCTTTTTAACATCTATGACAGATGTAAATGATTTAAAAGAGGGTTATAAACGCGGATGTTGTGACTATATGCGAAAACCATTTGACCTGATGGAGTTAGAGTTACGAATAGATCAGGCACTTGCAAGTTATCTTAATAACGATAGCAATGTGATTGATTTAGGTGATTCTCTTACATATGATTTGAAACGTAGTCAGTTACTCTTAAAAGAAAAAGAGATAGTACTTCGTAAAACGGAAAAAGATATGCTAGAAGTACTTATAAAAAATAAAAATGCAATTGTCTCAACTGAAATGTTTCAAGATGAGGTATGGGGTGACTATGTAGAACCTGCTACCATTCGTGTTCAACTCAATAACCTTAAGAAGAAGCTCCCTATTGGTACGATTCAAAATAGACGTGGTTTAGGGTATATTATTGAACGATAATACCTACTCGACAAAGTATGCACTTATTTATACCGGATTGGTTGCCTTAGTCTTACTTGCTCCTCTGTTTTATTATTTTACATATATGAAACACATTCACTCTATTCAAAATGAGCTGTTTCTCAAAGAAAAGTCTCTACTTATAGTAAAAGCGATGCAAGACTATAACCAAGCAGAGGAGTACTTTGAATACCCTCGTTATAAAACTTTTACATCAGGACTCTATGATGAAAGTTTTAAACCAATTTTTTCACTACTTGATTACAACTTAAAGTATTTTAAAGATGGATATCATCTTGATGATAACAATGCTTACATAATAGTAAAACTACCACATAGAAGATATTTTGGTGCGAAGTATCTCATCGTTAAAAATACTATATCTTTTGCAACGGTATATGAGAAAGTTTTAATGATTCTTTTTGCCATCGTTATATTTGTTTTTATCCTCAGTGTATTTTTCTTGCGTAGTTTTGCCAAACCTTTTCAAAAAATGAACAAACAGCTCGATAACTTTATAAAAGACTCGATGCATGAGATAAATACACCTCTTTCTATAATAAATGTAAATATAGATCTTTATAATAGAAAGAATGAAGAGAATAAGTATATGCAGAGAATGAAAGCTGCGACAAAAGTACTATCAAATATCTATGATGATATGGATTACCTTATAAAACATGAACGACTTGAGTATAAAAAACATGAAATAGACATAAAAGAGTTTCTCAAAGAGAGAGTTGAGTACTTTAGTGAAGTTGCTAAAATGAAAAATATCATCATAAATACGAAACTTTCTGAGTGCAAAATTGTCTATATGAATGATAAACAGTTGCAAAGGTTAATTGATAACAATATTTCTAATGCAATTAAGTACTCATATGAGAACTCTACTATAGATATAACACTATATATGCAAGATGATCGCTGTCATCTGAGTTTTAAAGATTATGGTGTTGGTATTAAAAAAACTGAAAAAATATTTAGTCGTTATTATCGTGAAGATACAGCTAAAGGAGGCTTTGGTATAGGCCTCAACATAGTTAAGTCAATTATTAATGAAGACAATATAGACCTTGAAATAGAATCAATACCTAAAAAAGGCACGCTCTTTTTATACATCTTTCCAGCAAATTTCAACAAATAAATATAAATAAATCTAATTTTACATAAATTTTACATTGCAAAGTTATACTTACTCTGAAATTACATAGGAGAAACGAGAATGAAAAAAACTTTGATTATGTCACTACTTGTAAGTGCATCTGTTTTCGCTGCTGATTATAGCGGTGTTATTGAAAAACCAAATGCAAGTAAGCTGATTGAAAAAGATTTATTAGCACCTGCAACAGTATTTAAAATGCCTGCTGGTTGTGTAACAACAAACCCTGAGTCAATAGCTAGAGGTGCTTTTATATTCCATAACTTAAATGGTAAAAAAGCGAAGAAGAACCCACCAAAAGGTTTAGCTCGTAAACAAATGAAACCAGGTAAAACATATTTACCAGGAATGAAAATTCCTGCGAAGCAATATGGTAACTGTATTGCATGTCACAATATTGAAGGTGCTCGTGGAGCTGGTAATATTGGTCCAGACTTAACAGGCTACAAGTCTATGTTTATGGATACTGGTGTAAGAGATAACAAGTTTGTTTTCCAAAAAATTGCCGATCCTCGTGTTGACAATCCAGACACACACATGACAGTTAACTTAACAACTAAGTTATTTACTCCAAAAGAAATATGTGATATTACTTCATATATCGTATCTCCAAAATAGAAGGAAAATAGAATGATGCAAAGAAGAGATTTTTTCAAAAAATTAGGTGTTGTAGCAGCTGTAAGTGCTGTAGCTCCAGTAATGAGTTTCGCAGGCGACAAGCCAAAAAGTAAAAATGCAATGTCATATGCGACAGCAGTACATGCAATTACAGGTGGTAAAACTGCTAAGAAATCAGCAAAAGTAAAACTTAAAGTTCCAGAGATTGCTGAAAATGGTGCTGTTGTTCCAGTTACTGTAAATGTAGAGTCTCCAATGACTTCAAGTGATTATGTAAAAGCTATTCATATCTTAGCTTCTAAAAACTTTAACGCACGTTGTATTGATGTAAATCTTACACCTGCAAATGGTAAAGCAATGTTCTCAACTCGTATAAAACTTGGTGGAACTCAAGAAGTAAGTGCATTAGTTGAACTTAGCAATGGTGATTTTTTAATCGCTACTCAAAGTGTAAAAGTAACAATCGGTGGTTGTGGTTGATTCTAACCCCAAACTTTAGAGATATAAAAATATAAAAATTAAGGATAGAAAAGATGGCACAAAAAAGAAAGTCACTGATTAAAATCAAACCAAAAAAATTCAAAGATGGGGAAGTTGTTAAAGTAAGTTTTATGGTAATGCACCCTATGGCTACTGGTACAACTAAAGATAAAAAAACAAAGCAGCTTATTCCTGCTAAGTTTATTAACAGTGTTAAGTTTAACTACAACGGTAAAGAGATTACAAACATGACTGTTTGGGAAGCTCTTTCTACAAACCCTGTGTTTACAACTTACATGAAAATAAATGGTAAGGGTAAATTAACTGTTACTTACACAGATAATACTGGTGAAGTAAATGAGAAAAGTAAAAAGATTAAACCAAAAGGATAGTCAGATGAAAACAGGAATTAAAATAGCTTTATCTGTTGCACTACTTTCTACACTATCGTTTGGTGGAGAGCAGTTTGCAATGAGTGATGCTGACCGTGCTATGTATGCTGAGATGTTAGAAAACAACCCAGCAGATTTAATGGTTGCTAACGGTGAAGAACTTTTAGCTGAGTATTGTGGTGGCGATGAAGGTATTGCTGCATTTTTAAAGCAAACTGAAGATAGCCTACCAGCTTACTTAGCAGGTTTTCCACGCTACTTACCAGAGTTTAAACAAGTTGTTGGAATAGATCAAGTACTTCAAGGCTTAATGTATAAAAATGGTCACAAACCATTTAAGCTTAAGAGTGGAGATATGTTTGATATGAGTTCATATGTTAAGTCTCTTGCAAATGGTGAAAAGTCTAACATTGATGTTAATGCTAACAAACAGATGAAAGAAGCATATGCCCTTGGTGAGAAAACTTACATGACTAAACGTGGTGGTAGAGGTTTATCTTGTAACTCATGTCACTCTGACGCTGTTATTGGAAGTGTTTTAAGAACACAACCACTACCAGACTTAAGTGCTAAAGGTGTTGCCGTTGCAGCGACTTGGCCAGCATATAGAATGACTAAGTCATCTCTAAGAACATTACAACGTCGTTTCCAGGGTTGTATGAAAAATGCACTTTTAAAAGTTATTCCTATTGGTTCACCTGAAATGGTTGCTTTAGAGGTTTACTTAACAAGTGAAGCTAAAGGTGCTGAAATAGCAGTACCTGGTTTAAAAAGATAGAAGGTTAGACAAGTGGATATTTCAAGAAGAGACTTTATGCATATTGCAGCAATCCTAGGTTTAGGAGCTGCAACAAGTGGAGTTGCTAGTACTAAAACAATAAATAAATTATCTGCACAAGATATTTATAAATTTAACTCTATGGGAAATTTCACACTGTTACATATGTGTGATATTCATGCCCATATTAAACCACTGTATTGGAGAGAGCCTTCTACATTAATCTCTGCTCCTAATTTAGTTGGTACACCTGGTTTCTTATGTGGTGAAGCTTTTGCAAAACATTATGGACTAGAGCCATCAAGTTTAGATGCATATTTTGATACATATATGGACTTTGAAGCTTTAGCTAAAAAGTTTGGAAAGATGGGTGGTATCGCCCATATGAAAACATATCTTGATCATGTTCGTAAAGAGCGTGGAAATGAAAATGTTCTTTTCCTTGACTCTGGAGATACTTGGCAAGGTACTGGTGTTGCACTTAAGACTCGTGGGGAGGCTATCGTTAAGGCTCAAAACTATCTTGGTGTTGACATTATGACTGGTCACTGGGAATTTACATATGGTAAAGAGAGAGTTCTTGAACTTATCGAAATGCTAGATGCTAAGTTCGTTGCTCAAAATGTAATCGGAAATGATCCTTTTGAAGATGAGTATGAAGAGTTAATATTTGAACCATATACTATAGAAGAGCGTGGTGGTGCTAAAATCGGTGTTATCGGTCAGGCATTCCCATTTACTTCTACTGCAAATCCTAAAGAGTTTACAGAGGGTTGGAGCTTCGGAATTAGACCTGAAACACTTCAAGACTATGTAAATGAACTTAGAAATGAGCATAAGGTTGATTGTGTTGTTGTGATTTCTCACGATGGTTTCTCAGTTGATCAAGAAGTGGCTCGTATGGTCCACGGTATCGACTTTATCTTAAGTGGTCATACACATGACCCTTCTCCACAACCTATTACGGTTGAGGGTACAGTTATCGTTATTGCTGGTAGTCATGGTAAGTATGTTGGACGTTTAGATATAGATGCGAGTAATGGTAAAGTTCATGGTTATGAGTATAAGCTTGTACCTATGGCTTCTAACATTATTCCAGCAGATCCAGAGGGTGTTAAGCTAGTAAATGAGTTATATGCACCTTTTGATAAAGAGTTAAATGAGGTTTTAGGTAAAACTAAAGGTACTCTTTATAAGCGTGATACATTCTTCTCAACTTTTGATCAGCTCATTAATGATGCAATCATGGACGAGATGAAATGCGACATGTCATTCACTCCTGGTTATAGATGGGGAACAACTGTACTTGCAGGTGATGATATTTTAATGGATAATGTATATGAGATGTGTGGTATTACTTACCCTAGTGTTTATACATTTGATTTGAAAGGGAAACAAATCGCCAACCTACTTGAAGATATCGCGGATAATGTATTTAATGCAAATCCTCTTTATCAACAAGGTGGTGACATGAGTCGCTTAGGTGGTGTTACATATTCTATCGCAGTAGCCGGTAAAGCTGGAGAGAGAATCTCTAAGCTTATGATCGGTGGTAAGCCGATAGATTTGGACAAGACATATGTAGTTTCATCATGGGGTGGAAACCTTCAAAATGCGGGTGAAAACCTTCAAAAAGATAAAATTCGTCCTGTATATGATGTAACTCGTGACTATATTAAACGTCAGGGTGTAGTTGATGTAAGTAACGCAGGGAATGTTACTTTAGTTGATTATGACTGTGGTTGTCCGGTTAAAGGCTCTCGTAGCTGTTAGGGAAGTAGGCCGACAGTAGCTCTTAAGCTACTGTTTCAAAAGAATCCTTTCAAGGTTCGAATTTATTTAATAATAAGGGAAAAAAATGAAAAGAAATATGATTAAGTTAGCGGCGGGAGCTGCAGCACTATTAATGATGGCTACATCAGCGGAAGCTGGTTATACAATGAAGAAAAAAGTTGGTGATATTGATACGAAGCTTATATTTTACGGTTTTGCACAATTAGATGCAATTGGTGGTGAAGGTATGCAAATCAAGAAAGCAGGTTCTGTTGATAAGGCCAATACAAATATTGGTTTTAGAGCACAACGTATTCGTCTTGGTTGGAAATATGTAGCTGGAAAACTTCGTGGTAAGGTTTTCTTAGACTTTAACCAAGCAGCAACAGGAAATGGTAAGGATGCTAGTGGTGATGCTATTCCAAAATTAGTAAAAGATGCATTTATCTCTTATGTATTTGATCCTGCATTTGTTGTAAAAGCTGGTCTTATTAAAATGCCAAATGGTATGGGCTTTACAATGCCAGGATGGAATCTTGATATTGCGGAACGTGGTATGGATAAACAACTTGTTCTCGAAAGAAATACAGGTTTAATGATTTCTGGACGTGACATGTTCTTAGGTAATAATGGAAAAGTAAATGGTTTTGAAATGGGTCATGAACGTCCATGGAAAGGATTTGGTTATGATATTATGATTGCTAACCAAGCGAGTCGTTCTAAAGCTGTCGCTAAAGGTTCTGGTGGAGATGCTGCAACTGCATTTGGTGGAAATTCATATGTAGTTCGTGGTATGTTTGATTATACTGAGAAACTTCATATTGAAGCTTCTTATGCTTTATCTGAAAATGCAGATAGTGAAGATGCATTAACTACAAATGGTGTTAATTACTCAAATATTAACCTTGGTTTAGATTCTAACTTAGGTAAGTTAAGTATTAAAGCTGAGTATTTTGATGCTTCAAATATTAAAGGTGTAGAGGGTTATGATGAACAAGCAGCTACTGTAACTGCAGCTTATTTTGTTACTCCTACTTTAGAAGTTGTTGGTAAGCATATTCAAGCTTCTGCTATTAAGGGTACAGGTGCTAATACAACTAATTTAGGAAATACATACCTAGGTCTTAACATCTTTATCTCTACTCCTTACCAAGACTTTTCTCGTAAAGCTAAACGTATGAGAAATCAACATAAAGTTGTTCTTAACTACATCGTTGCAAGTGGTTCAGGTGCTACTGAAGGTGCTGAAAAGTTTACTGGTTTAAGTGGATATAGAGCAGATGCATGGATTGCTCAGTACCAATTCAAATTCTAGGGTTTCCTAGAATTTAACCTTTATGCTTTGATGTCATAATGCTTGAGTTTGTTTTATTCATTCTTCCTTTTCTTTTAAGTACAAACTTTAACTTTCAAAGGGTATAGCTTGAACCACTATACTCTGAGAAAGTCTTTCAGAAATGACTGATGAGCATAACAATAGTGTGTGAAAATACACTTGTTAGTCTGTAAGCCAAGCCTATCTTGAGATAGATAGCGGCTTACACTTTTTAGTTTTTTACATTCCTTTTACAATATTCAAGTACTATCCTTATAATTATTGATATATAATAAAGAAAAGGACATTTTTTGAAGACTATTTTTTTTACTTTACTACTCTCTTTAACTCTTTTTTCCTTTGATTATCAACTTAAACCAGTAAAAATTGGCTCTAGTCCTATACACTGTTTTTTTGGTTTACCCCAAGCGATGAACACTCAAAACAATGGAAATATGGCGAACTCATGCTTTGTAAATATGGGTAGTAGCTATATAGTCATAGATAGTGGACCAACATATCAGTATGCCGAGCAAGCATATATGCAGATGAAAAAAATAGCTGACTTACCAGTAAAGTATGTCATAAATACGCATGTGCATGATGACCATTGGTTAGGAAACAGTTACTATAAGAGTCAAGGTGCAAAGATAATAGGATCCTCTGCCTTTAAAGACTTAGCAATAGAAGAGATGCCTAGAATGAAACGCAGAATATCACCAGAGGCATATGAAAAGACAATGCAACTGCATCCGGAACTCTTTGTTGATGAAGAGATGGTGCTTTATCTTGCACATAAAAAAGTAATCATTAAAAATATTGGTCATAAAGCACATACAAATAGTGATATTTATGTTTATATACCAAGTAAGAAAATAGTTTTTGTAGGAGACTTGGTTTTTAATGATAGACTCCCCTCTATAAGAGATGGTGATTTAAAAGGCTGGTTGGAAGCACTTGATGAGATACTTTTACTGGATGTTAAGTATATCGTAGGTGGACATGGTACAATGGTCTCAAGAGAAAGTGTGAAAATGACTTATGAGTATCTTAAAACTCTTAGAGAATCAGTACTAACACTTATTGATGAGGGTATGGATATCGGTGATGTTGTTAACACTCTTACTATGGACAAATTTAAAAATATACATCTATATGACTCTATGCATAGACAAAATGTAGAGACGGCATATAGAATGTTAGAATGGGAGAACTAAATATGAAGAAATTTATACTAATTTTACTAAGCTTTTGTATTGTTACAATTGCAGAAACTGAGTATGCAGAACCAAAACCGTCATTTGATAACCCTAGACTTGTAGTCTTCTCGGTTACAGAGGATAGCGAGCATGCTTTTAACCATATACTAAGTGTTGCGAGTAATGTTGTTAAGTACTATGGAGTGGATAACATTAACATGAAAATAGTTGCCTATTCTAAAGGCTTAAAACTACTCTATAAAAACAACAAAAGTACAGCAGCTAGAGTAGATGCACTTATGCAGTTAGATGTAGAGTTTGTCGCTTGTGGAAATACCATGAGAACATATAAAGTAAAAGAAGAAGATCTTGTTGAAGGCTCTACGATAGTAACAGCTGGTGTAGTTGAACTACTTGAGAGTGTGAAGTCCGGTTGGACATATATTAAACCATAGGAAAAGAAATGAAAAAAATAATAATCGTAGCCATAGCACTTTTATGTGCGCTGTCACTTCAAGCACAAGGTGATTTACATTTAATAAGTGTAGATAATAAAGATGGAAAAGTTACTGCAAAGCAAATTGAAAAAATGTTAAATGCAGATAACTTTGCAGTAGACTTAAATAGCCCAATGAATGGACCATTTAAGAAGCAATTTCAGCAGACTGATTTTAAAGTATTTACACTAATGACATTTCATCATAAAACATTAGCAACTGAGCTAATCATAAAGTACCCTAAGGTAGGTGCTATTACCCCTATGGGAATTGGTATTTACCAAGGTATTAATGAAGATACATTACATATATCTATCTTAACAGCAGAAGCACAAGAAAAAATACTTGGGATAAAAACTCCTCTTTTTAAAGAGATAGAGACAGAGTTACTTACACTTTTTAAGAAAAATTTTCCAAGTGCTAAGTTTGAGATAAGTGAAGATAGTTTAAAAGAGTCTCGTGACTTAATTACTCTATATGAACTTGATTTAGATGGTGAAGATTGGGAAGATGCAAAAGATGAGTTTGAAATGAACTTAGAGAGTAGTTTTGAACCATTTGGTTTTATTGTTGCTGCTACACAAGATTTGACTTTTTTAGATGATGAAAAGATTGAAGAAGTGTATGATTTTTACGATACATACTCTATCTGTAAACTAAAAGTTATCTATACAGTTGCAAAGTCTCGTCCAGAAGCTTCAGCATTTGCCCCTTGTACGACTATGGTTTACAAGAAAAAAGATGAAGATAAAATAGTTGTTGGGTTTCCAGCTGTTTATAACTGGTTAAGTTCTGCTAAGATTAAAGACAAAGCTGCAGAAGATGCTCTTATAAAAGCACAAAATGATTTTGAGTCTATTTTAAAAGAGGTTACAGAATAAAATTTATACTAATTTTACTATGATTAAGTATTATTCCATTTTAAGAAAAAGAGACATAAAACAAGGATTACAAATGAAAAAAATAATAATCGTAGCGATAGCACTCTTATGTGCACTATCACTTCAAGCACAAGGTGACTTACACTTAATCAGTGTAGAAAATAAAGACGGAGCAGTAACACCACTTATGATAGAAGATGCTCTAGTAGCAAATGGTTTTGCAGTTGATCTTAACAGCGAGATGAACCTTCCATTTAACAAGCAGTTTAAAGAGACTAGTTTTAAAGTTTTTACACTGATGACTTTTCATCATAACACTTTAGCACTTGAACTTGTAAAGAAGTATCCACAAGCAGGTGTTCTGACTCCTATGGGTATTGGTATTTACCAAAGTAAGAATGAAGACACACTCCACATCTCTGTTCTTACAGCAGAGGCACAGGGAAAGATTTTAGATATTGAAACTTCAATTTTGAAAAAAATCGAAGCAGAGCTATTAGCTGTTTTTAAAAAGAGTTTTCCAAAAGCTAAATTTGCATATAGTGAAGATAGTTTAAAAGAGTCTCGCCAGCTTGTTACAAGATATGAGATGGATTTAGATGGTGAAGATTGGGAAGATGCAAAAGAGGAGTTTGAGATGACTTTAGAGGGTGAGTTTGAGCCTTTTGGTTTTGTTATGCCATCTTTTCTTGACCTAAACGAAGAACTTACACAAGAGGGAACTGTTGATAGCCCTTATGATTTTTACGATACATACTCTATCTGTAAACTAAAAGTTATCTATACAGTTGCAAAGTCTCGTCCAGAAGCTTCAGCATTTGCCCCTTGTACGACTATGGTTTACAAGAAAAAAGATGAAGATAAGATTGTTATTGGATTTCCAGCTGTATATAATTGGTTAAGTTCTACGAAGATTAAAGATAAAGAAGCACAAGCTGTACTAATGAAAGCACAAACTGACTTTGAGTCTATCTTAATAGGTCTTACAGAATAATATTTGTTTTAACATACTAAGGTTTTTCTCAAAACTTTAGTTGTGTAGCTTTAGGGACTTTTGTCCCTGTAACTACTCTTCTATCTTCTACCTCTACCACCGCCAGAATTTCTTCCACCACCACTAGAGTTTCTATTGCCACCATTACCACGACTTCCACCGCCACGAGGCTTGTTTCTCGCTCCACGATTTCCACCCATGTTTATAGGTTCAGCTTTGATGCTAGGATCTGGTTTAAAGTCTTTTAGCCATACTTTTGGGATGTCTTTACTTATAAGCTTTTCAATACCTGCTAAAAACTCATCTTCATCAACACAAACAAGACTAATTGCCTCACCCTTGTTTCCAGCACGACCAGTTCGTCCTATTCTGTGAACATAATCTTCACTCACATTTGGAAGTTCATAGTTTACAACATGAGGAAGTTGGTCTATGTCAATTCCACGAGCAGCAATATCAGTTGCTACAAGAACACGAGTTTTCCCTGCTTTAAAGTCAGCAAGTGCTTTTGTTCTTGCGTTTTGGCTCTTGTTACCATGGATAGCAGCTGCAGTTATACCATCAGTCTCTAACTGCCCACAAAGGCGATTAGCTCCGTGTTTAGTACGTGTAAATACTAAAACTTGTTTCCAATCTCCCTCTTTTATAAGGTGTGTTAAAAGCTCGCGTTTACGAGTTTTATCTACATGGTAAATCGCTTGTTTTACTATTTCACTAGAAGCATTTGTACGTGCCACTTCTATAAGAGAAGGTGACTTTAAAAAACTAGCTGAGAGTTTTTTGATAGCATCTGAGTATGTAGCTGAAAAAAGGAGTGTTTGGCGTTCTTTTGGAAGAACAGCTATAACTTTTTTGATGTCATTTACAAAACCCATATC
>NZ_JAEMVB010000069.1 GCF_029215995.1 Sulfurimonas sp. SAG-AH-194-L11 | reverse complement strand
TACACAGGCTTATGCTGGACAAGATAAACAATAGTTCTAAGCACTAACAGTTACACTTGTGGGTGAAGCTCCATTTTTTGAATATGGAAAAGAAAAAACATATAACAATTTGATAAATGTATTGATGAACTCAAAGCTGGAAAAAATGAAGCTTATTCTCTTAAAGAAGTGCTACAATATGCTAATAAGAAGGAAACTATGCCACATTTCATAATACATTGTTCAAAAGATACTTTAAAATTACACACAGAAGATGAGATTATCGGACAAGTAAACTTATCTGCTATTTCAACTGAGCTTTTTCATAAACAAGACATAAAAGTAAGAGTAATTATTTTTGATAGATACTCCACTGGAGATAAAAAAGAAAACTTTATTCATGTGTTTGCAAATATTATGGAGGGACGAACCATGGAACAAAAGGCTAGTTTATCTAAGACTATAGTCAAAGACCTAGCCTCACTTCTCCCCTCTGTTCCTCACATTGGAACGAATGTAGTTGAGTTTGAAAAAGCAAGCTATTTTAATAAAAACATGCTTGACCCTAACTATAAGTTCTCAATGCCATAAAAACTATTTGTATACTCTTCTAGTCTTTTTCTTGTTCTATTTATCTTCTTCTCAAAACTCTCACCGTTGATGAGTTGATCTATGTAGAGTTTAGCAAGTCTACTTTTTAAGGCAGTATGCTTAGGGTAGTACTCTTTAATCAAGAAATAGACATATTTTGCTATATCATCTTTACCTATAAACTGATGTTCATAATTTTCTCGCTTACAAACAGCACAACAAAGACCATCTTGCATAGCTTTAATAAGACTAGAGTCTGTCTTCTCTTCTACAAAAACAACAGTAAACCTATCTCCTATTTCATGATCGCTATCATGAGCATCAGAGTTAGCAAATGGTGCTATGTATTTATGCTTATTTTTTGTTTGAAGGGCTGTTAAGTGGGTCATATTATTATGCTCTTTTACTTTTTCCTCTCCAAAGGCCTCTACACCATCAAGATGAGAACTTTTCAACATCTCTTTATAAAAAGCTTGATGAAGATGATACTTTCCGTCTCTATAAATCCAGTTTGGATGGGCTAAGATAGAGATTCCCTTTGCCTCTTTTATTTTATTTATCACCCAAATATTTTTTGCATAATGATTTGGATCAATATTTTTGTCTATATTCTCTTTTTTAAGATTATCAGCAATGACTTGCAGCTCTTTTTCATACTTTAGTGTATCTTTTCTTTGATCTTCAATAGATACATTCGCACCAATTGACAAGATATGACCATTCCCTTGTGCAATCGACATATCTTTTTTGCCACCAACACTAACCTCTTCTCCTCTTAGGGCTAAGATGTCAATATTGTTCTCTTTTACTTTTTTGATGGCATTAAGAGAGCCATCATAATTATCATGGTCTGTAACACTGAGAAAGTCCATACCTGCATCAAGTGATGCCATAACCATAGCAAAAGGTGTAGCCCTTCCATCAGAATAGACAGAGTGCATATGTAAGTCTCCCTTGAGTGGTCTTAACTTAATCATATTTTTATCTAAGCAGTAGAGGCTAGCTAGTTTTGATTCTTTATAAGTGAAGTTTACTTTTACTACAAACTCACCGATATGGGGCATTTTATAGCTAAAATATATAGTAGATTTTTCAATTGTATAGGATGGCATATCTTTATGATAGTAGTCACTTCTAGAGAGGACCTCTATTGACTCTATGTTTGATGTGTCTTTTAAAGTAAGGCTATAGTTAACATTTCTGTTTTGTTCTACTACATTTGGACTTATTTTCATCGTTTTTCCTGAGTTTTTTGTAGTTTAGCCGTAAAAAGTTACACGATGGTTACAAAGCTAAGTTAAAGCTTCATACCATAGACAAATGTAATTACAAGAGTGTATGCTCCTAGTAGATAAACATTTCTCGGATTTCCTGAAAGTTTTGGTGTTTTAATCTCTGATACATTAAGCATAGCGAGTCCAACGCCACTAATGTATAAAATAATAGTAAATATTTCATGACTTACAACACCATGAAGTAAAAATATAGATACTAAAATCAAACTATTGTTATCAAGTGC
>NZ_JAEMVB010000067.1 GCF_029215995.1 Sulfurimonas sp. SAG-AH-194-L11 | reverse complement strand
TAGTTAAATGAATAAAATAAGAATTAAAATTCAATACAAGCGAAGCACTAAATGCTGAGTCGTACAAGTAAAATATACATAGCAGGCCATCGTGGTCTAGTAGGCTCCGCAATACTGAAAAACCTAAAGTCTAAAGGCTACACAAACTTAGTATACAGAACTCATAAAGAGCTAGACTTACTTGACTCAAATGCAGTAGCAGACTTTTTTCAAACTGAAAAACCAGAGTATGTCATACTAGCTGCTGCTAAAGTAGGTGGTATAGTGGCGAACAACACTTACAGAGCAGACTTTATCTATGAGAACTTACAGATACAGAACAATGTAATACATCAAGCATACTTAAACGATGTAGAAAAACTACTCTTTTTAGGAAGTACCTGTATCTATCCTAAAAATGCTCCACAACCTATGAGAGAAGATAGTTTACTTACAAGTGAGTTAGAGTATACAAATGAGCCTTATGCTATAGCTAAGATAGCAGGTATAAAGATGTGTGAGTCTTACAACATACAGTATGGAACTAACTTTATATCTGTAATGCCTACTAACCTTTATGGTCCAAACGATAACTTTGACCTAGAGACTTCTCATGTACTTCCAGCACTTCTTAGAAAGATGCACGAAGCAAAACTCAACAATACTCCTAAAGTAGAGATATGGGGAAGTGGTAAACCAAGACGTGAGTTTTTATATTCTGAAGATATGGCTGATGCTTGTGTATTTATCTTAGAAAATCGTAATTTTAGAGATACATATGAGATAAAGTTAGATGACAACACAACATGTTCACCACAAGCTGTAAGAAACATAGAAATAAGAAATACTCATATAAACATAGGTACAGGTGTAGATATAAGCATAAAAGAGTTAGCTCAGACTATCAAAAAGATAGTAGATTACAAAGGTGAACTCTACTTTAATGACACTAAACCCGATGGAACAATGGTAAAACTAACTGATCCAAGTAAACTTCACTCTCTTGGTTGGAAACATACTACAGAACTTGAAGATGGTATAGCTATTGTGTATGAGTGGTACTTAAGGAGTCTTAATGACTAATATTATTTTATGTGGTGGAAATGGTACAAGACTTTGGCCAATAAGTAGAACACTTATGCCAAAACAGTTTGTCAAACTTTTTGACTCTAAATCACTTTTTCAATTAACAGTTCAAAGAAACTCTAAGGTATGTGATTCTCAGTTTATAGTATCAAATATAGAGCAGTACTTTCTAGCATTAGACCAATTAGAAGAGCTAAGTCAAACAAATAATAAATACCTTTTAGAACCAGTAGGACGAAATACAGCACCAGCAATAGCACTAGCATGTATGGCACTTGATAAAGAAGAGATGGTTTTAGTTACTCCATCAGATCACCTTATAAAAGATGAAAAAGAGTATGCGAAAGTACTTGAAAGTGCGAAGACATTGGCATGTGAAGATAATCTTGTAACATTTGGAATCACACCTACTTTTGCAGAAGTAGGGTTTGGTTATATAGAATCAGCAAAAGATAATGTAGTAAAAGCATTTCATGAAAAACCAGACTTGCAAACAGCTACTTCATACCTTAAAGCCGGTAACTATTACTGGAACTCTGGAATGTTTATGTTTAAAGCAGGAGTTTTTTTAGAAGAATTGAAAAAGTATTCTCCAGAAGTTTATAAGACATCTTTAAAGGCATTTAATAATGCTTCACAAAGTGATATGATAAGAATAAAGCATGAAGACATGATGTCTATTCCAGAAGATAGTATAGATTATGCTGTCATGGAAAAAAGTTCGATAGTAAAGGTAATACCATCAAATATTGACTGGAGTGATGTAGGGAGTTTTGATGCTCTGTTTAAAGAGTTACCAAAAGATGAAAATAATAATACTTGTAATGATAAACATATATCTATAGACTCTAAAAATAATCTTATATATGGACACGATAAATATATAGTAACTATAGATGTAGAAGACTTGATAATAGTGGACACTGGTGATGCACTACTTATAAGTAAAAAAGGTAGCTCGCAAAAAGTAAAACAAGTTGTGAGTGAACTAAAAAAAACTACACAGCTACATAACATCCACTTAACTGGTCATAGACCATGGGGTACATATACAGTTCTTGAAGATAGAGCAGGGTACAAAATAAAACGTATAGAAGTAAAACCAGGTAAGAGACTTAGTCTTCAAAAACATTATCATCGTAATGAACACTGGATAGTTGTAAGTGGAACGGCTACAGTTACTGTTGGAGATGAAGTAAAACTTATAAGACCAAATGAATCAACTTATATAAAAATGGGTGAAGTTCATAGGTTAGAGAACCAAGGTAAAATACCTGTAGTCTTAATAGAAGCACAGGTTGGAGAGTATACCGGTGAAGAT
>NZ_JAEMVB010000066.1 GCF_029215995.1 Sulfurimonas sp. SAG-AH-194-L11 | reverse complement strand
TCACCACCCCCTAAATATCCATTCATATTAAATAAAACAATCATTGATCAAACTTATTTAATAATTTTATTATTATATTTGTATCTTGTATACCCTGAATACCACTTATTGGCAAACTTAATACTTCTTCATGTATTTTTTCACTAATAGCATAATTGCTATTTTTCCATTCAGAATAAGCTTCTTGCTTATGTGGAGCTAACGGATAATGTATAAGTGTTTGAATACTATTATCAAGTAAGTATTTGTGTAACTCATCTCGTTTATTAGTTCTTATTACAAACAAATGCCAAACACTATCAGTTGTGACAGTTGGTAAAATTATATTTTCATTTTTTATATTTTCTAGATAATATTTCGATATCTCTTTTCTCTTATCAATCTCATTGTCTAAGTATCTTAATTTTACTCGAAGCATAGCCGCTTGCATCTCATCAAGACGGCTATTTACACCTTTGTAAAGGTTTTCATACTTTTTATGGCTTCCATAGTTCCCAAGTGCTCTTATACACCTTGCTAACTCTTCATCATTTGTTGTAACTACTCCACCATCACCAAGTGCACCAAGGTTTTTTCCAGGATAAAAGCTAAATCCACTAGCATCACCTAAGTTTCCACTGCGTTTATCTTTATAATATGCACCATGTGATTGAGCAGAGTCTTCTATGACTTTAAGATTGTGTTTTTTTGCAATAGCAATTATTTCATCCATTTGGCAAGTTTGTCCATAAAGATGTACAGGTATAATAGCTTTTGTTTTTGAAGTGATTTTTTCTTCAATTTTTGATGGATCGATTAGATATGTGTTTATATCAGGCTCTATCAAAACTGGGACTAAATTATTTTCAGATATTGCTAATATAGAAGCTATGTATGTATTTGATGGAACTATTACTTCATCACCATCTTTTATAATTCCGAGTTCTTTATATGCTCTCAAAATCAAAATAAGTGCATCCAAACCATTTGCAACGCCGATGGCATATTTAGCACCACAATACTCAGCAAACTCTTTTTCAAACTCGCTATGTTCAGTACCTTGAACATACCAGCCACTATCTATTACTTCTGTACAAGCTTCTATTAGCTCTGCTCTATATTGAGCATTAACACCTTTTAAATCTAAAAATGGAATCATTTCTTATTTTCCTTTACATTCATTACAAGTTAATATTTCATCACACTTTTGTCCACATTTACATACATAGCCTTGATGTTTTACTGGGTTTCCATACCATAACTCTTGAATACCAATATTTTTAGTTACAACACTACCTGCACCTATCATCGCATATTTTTCTATCGTTGTTCCACCAATAATTGTACTATTTGCACCTATCGAAGCACCTTGTTTGATAGTAGTATTCAAGAACTCATTCGGATATTGTTTACTACGAGGTGTAAAATCATTTGTAAATGTTACATTTGGACCTATAAATACATTATCTTCTATAATTATTCCATCCCAAATTTGAACACCACTCTTCACTGTAACATTATCCCCAATAATTACATCATTTTCTATTAGAACTTGAGCATTAATATTACAGTTGTTTCCAATTTTTGCATCTTTTAAAACTACACAAAATTGCCATATATTTGTATTCTCTCCAATATTCGTGCTTTGAACATCTGAAAGTTTATGTATCATTTATTTACTTCTTCTAAAAAATTATCATATTTAGTTATATAATCATTGGCATCATAATAGTCATCTGCTAAAACCATTAAGATACAATCACTACTAAAATCATGCATTGTTCCCCAAATAAGTGCATCTTGAAAAAGACCTAAGTTTGGTTTATTTAAATCAAATACTTCTTTATTCTTTCCATCATCTAAAGTCACTTTACAGTTACCATTTACAGCTACTAAAAACTGTTTAGTTTTATGATGAGAATGATTTCCTCGTGGGGTATTCTCTTGTGTTCCATAAATGTAAAAAACTCTTTTTACGTCAAATGGAATTTGTCTATTTGCTTCAAGAGCTACTAACCGACCTCTATCATCACCTAAAACTTTCAATTCTTCTATTTTACTTATCATTATACTTCTCCAAATACCAATCAATAGTCTTAACAATCCCACTCTCAAAGTCCTCATCAGCTTTCCAGCCAAGCTCAGTCTCAAGCTTTGTAGCATCTATAGCATAGCGTCTATCATGTCCTGCTCTATCTTCTACGAAAGTTATGAGGTCTTTATAACTTTTTTTCTTGATAGTTTCTTGTGGTGGTACTTTTTTATCAAGTATACTACAGATTGTATCTACTATCTGTAAATTTGTTCTCTCATTTCTTCCACCTATGTTATAAACATTTGCTTCTTTACCTGTATGATAGACTAAGTCTATACCCTTACAGTGGTCAAGTACATAGAGCCAGTCTCTTATGTTCTTACCATCTCCATAGATAGGTATGCTTTCACCTGCTAAACATTTTCTGATAATAGTA
>NZ_JAEMVB010000068.1 GCF_029215995.1 Sulfurimonas sp. SAG-AH-194-L11 | reverse complement strand
CTTCAAAAGTTCGAAGATGAAGAGATAGTTGCAAGTGAAAAGAAAAGTTACAATGCTATTTCTGCTTTTGTAACAAATTACAATAAGTTCGAGTTATTCTCAGGGGTTAAAACTATACTTACTGAGTCCCTTCGTTTTGATAGTTATGATAACTTTGATGATGCCTTAACTGGTAAACTTGGTCTAAAGCAGTTTGTATCTAAAGATTATTATGTAAGTATGAATGTGGGAACAGGGTACAATGTTCCAAGTTCTTATCAGTTATATAATGCAACATATGGAGATGTAAACTTAAAACCAGAAAAATCGTTTACAAGTGATATAACTGTAGGGAATGATACCATTTGGCTTACTGGATTTTATAATGAAATTACAGATTTAATAGACTTTGTTGGTGTTTGGCCAAACTCAGGTTATGAACAGATAAGTGGAAGAACAAAGTTAAAGGGTGTAGAAGTTGGGTATGAGGATTATTTCTTTGATTCTTTAGGTGTCAATGCAATGTACACTTATTTAGAGACAGAAGATGCAAATGGCAAGGAGCTTGATCGTCGTCCCAAAAACCAACTAGATGCTAGGGTTACTTACTATGTTGATGATAACTGGGATTTAGGTGTAAGTGCTCAATACATCGGTGAAAGATTTGATGGAGACTATACTGGTTTAACACGAGGTGCAGAGACAGGCAAGTATACGGTTGCAAACTTTGTATCAAACCTTAAAGTAAACAAGTCTGTTACAGTTTATGGTAAAATTGACAACATAACTGATGTATATTATCAAACTGTAGATGGTTATGCCACAGCAGGGCGTAGTTTATACTTTGGTCTAAACGCGAAATACTAAACTCTATAAAGGCATAAAAGGTATGAAAAACATTCTCCTTATTCTTCTTTTTATGCTTTCTTTAGAGGCAAAAGAGAGAGTAGTCTCTCTTAGCCCCTCTATCACAGAAATACTTTATGCTTTAGGCGCAGATGAAGAGATAGTAGCTACATCAAGTTACTCTCTTTATCCTCCCGAGGCATTAAAACTTCCCATCATTGGAAGTTACACAAACCCTCATATAGAAAAAATTCTCTCGCAAAAACCAACACTTGTCATAGGACAAAACTTTAACCAAAACACTTTAGAAAAACTACAATATTTTCATATACAAACACTACAACTAGAACTCACAACTATAAAAAGTATACAAGACTCTATAAACAAAATAGCCAAAAGACTCTCTAAAGAAGATAGAGCAGAGATATTAGTCACAAATATAGAAAATAAAATTCAAAAATTCAAAAAAGTAAAAAATCCTCATAGTGTGATGATAGTATATGGACTCAAAGAAGACCTTAGAAGCGGCATATATATCGCAGGTAAAGAGATATTTTTTGATGATATTATTCGTCTTAGCGGGAACAAAAATGCTTACACAGATAAAAATACAGCACAACCGGTACTTAACTACGAAAATGTCATAGCACTAAACCCTGAGCAAATTATCATACTACATTCACATGCCACTGAGCCGAATGTAGACATACAAAAAGCGCTTAAAGCATGGTATAGTTTACCAACTCGTGCTAGTAAAAACAGGCAGATAACTATCATAGATGAAGATTACTTACACATTCCCTCACAGCGTGTGGCACTTACAATAGAGCGCTTAATGAAGGTGATGAATGATTAGTCTAAAAAATCTCACTTGTAAATTTGAAGATAAAAAAGTTTTAGAAAATATCTCTTTTAGTATCTCTTCTCATCTCAGTATTTTAGGTGCAAATGGAGCTGGAAAAAGTACTTTGGCTAAGGCTATTTGTGACTTGGTATGCTTTGAGGGTGAGGTGATAATTGATGGTAAAAACATTAAAGAGTACTCTTTAAAAGAGCGAGCAAAACTTATATCATATATTCCTGCTAAACTTGATGTTTATGATAGTTTTATAACATTAGAAGAGTTTGTATTGCTGGGTCGTTTTGCACATAAAAGTTCTCTTTTTGATTACTCTATGAATGACAAAAAAATTGCTAAAGAGTGTTTAGAATTTTTACACATTGAGCATCTCGCCTCACATAGTGTAAGTTCTCTGAGTTCTGGAGAGACACAACTAGCTCTCATAGCTCAAGCACTCTCTCAGCAGAGTAAAATCATCATCTTTGATGAGCCTACGGCAAATCTTGACCCCAAAAACTCTAAAATCATTGCACATCATATAAAAGGACTCCAAGAGTACCATCAAGTTATACTGATAACGCATGACATATCTTTAGCTGCATTTATAGATGCTCCCATAGCTTTTGTGAAAAAGAGAAAAATCTCTTTGTATGAAAAAGAATTTTTTGCCAAAGAGAACTTAGAAGAA
>NZ_JAEMVB010000065.1 GCF_029215995.1 Sulfurimonas sp. SAG-AH-194-L11 | reverse complement strand
ATTAAATCAGGATTAATTTTAGAAATCTCTTTATATAAACTTTTAAATATCACAAACCTATTAACTATTTCAAAAAGTATAGGTATTCTTTTAACATTTACATTTTCATAACTAAACCAACCATATTTATGACATCTATCAGATTTATTAGATTCAAATTTTGGTTCTAGATTACTAGTTAAAATATAAACATCATTTCCTAATTGACTTTGTCCTAAGGTCAATAAGTTTTCTTGATAGGCTGCATCAGGTTTAAAATAAGACAAAATATGTAGTATTTTCATTATATACTCCTTTTTAAAGATTTAATTTTTAAATTTTTATGAACTACTTCTATTGTCATATCACAATTGTTTAAACTTTCAGGTCTATGAGTAATCATTATTATTGTTTTAGTTTTATCATGATTCAATATATTATTTATAATTTTATTTTCTGTTTGGATATCAAGAGCATTCGTACTTTCATCAAAAACCAAAATAGGTAAATTTCTATACAATGCTCTGGCAATACCTATTCTTTGTTTTTGACCACCTGAGACCCTAGAACCTTTTTCTCCAACATTTGTATCAAGTCCATATTCTGAGTCATTCATTATAAAATCTTCTAAACATGATAGCTTTATAGAACTTATTAATCTTTTTTGATCTATTTCATCAGGATTTGAACCTAATGTTATATTTTCTTTAATTGTACCATCTATTAGGAAAATATTCTGTGGTACATGAGATATAAGCTTATACCAACTTGTTTTATTCTCATCGTTTAGATTTACTCCATCAATAATCACACTTCCAGCAGTCGGTTTTACGAGACCCAAAATCAAATCAACGAGAGTACTTTTTCCTGAT
Source organism: Sulfurimonas sp. SAG-AH-194-L11 (assembly GCF_029215995.1). Lineage (GTDB taxonomy): Bacteria > Campylobacterota > Campylobacteria > Campylobacterales > Sulfurimonadaceae > Sulfurimonas. Next base: position 1,733 of record NZ_JAEMVB010000065.1, on the reverse strand, counting down.
CCAGTTTCACCAACTATACCTATAACTTGTCCTTTAGCTATACTTATATTAATGTCTTCAAGTATACATTCATCTGAATTCAAGTATTTAAACGATAAATTTTTCAATTCTATAGATTTACTAAAATTTATTAAATTAAAATTAAAATTATAATCATTTTCTTTATTTAATAAAAATAAAATATCTATTAAAGATTCATTACCACCATATAATTGAGAATAACTCCAAAAAGTCTGTTGCAAAAGAGGCAATAGTCTTTGTGCTCCAACTGTTATAGCTACAATTATTGGAATGAGTTCTGGTTTTTTTTCTATTTCTATAAAATAATAAGATAATGTTACTATCATAATTATAATAGTCATTTCAATAATATATTTAGGAATTTGAGATAATATAATTATATTAGAAGTTGCATCCCTCATTTCTTTGTCATCATTAGCAAACTTATCAGTATATACTTTAAAAAGATTCATTACAATAACGTCTCTAATACTACTTAATCCTTCTTGCAAAGTCTTTTGTACTAAATTCTGCTTATGAGTCATTACTGCCCCTAGCCTTAGTAAAATTCCTTTTACAGCAAAAGTAATTGCAACATAGATAGAAATTACTGTAAAAGCAATATACATAGTAACATTAAAATTTATTAATGATAAAAAGGAAATGATAATTATAGAAAGTAATCCATACGAAACTAATGTAATTAAAGGATTAATAATATGATTAGTCAAATCCTTTATTTTTGTTGTACAGGTAGCAATAATACTACTTGAATTAATGTATAAATGTGTTTCATATTCATCATGTAATATATTATTAAATGCTTTAGATACAATATCGTTTGCAATCCAATAGGTTATTTTATTTATATAATACATTAAAAATAATCTAATTACACCAGAAGTGATAACTATAGCAATAAATATATATAGTAGCTCTATCTTTGAAAATTCATTTATTATATTTCGAATATATATAGGTAAATTTAAACCCGAACTAAAACTATCTGAAAAGATAGAAAAGAATGGAATAATTGAACCAATACTCATGATTTCTGCAAAAGAAGACACAACAGTAAGGAATACTAATCCTACAACTTGTATTTTTCTTTTCTGATCAATATGTGACCATAATTCAATAATTTTGTTAAAATTCATTTTTTACAACCAATCTATTGTATCTTTCAGCAGGTCGATATTCTAAAATATCAATCTCTCCTGGAACTCTAGTTAATTCATTTGCATTTAATATATATTTGTCATTTGTATTAGCACACACCCACTCCCCATACCCTGACAATGGCAATGGAATCTTATTGCCATAAGCACTAACCCAACCTATATGTTTAGCTGGTGTACCAACTACTAATGACCAATCCGGACAAGACTTTGTAACAACTGCACCTGCTCCTACAAAAGCACCCATCCCAATTGTTACACCAGGAATAATTGAAGAATTTGCACCTAATGTTGCTCCTGTCTTAACTAATGTTTTATCAAAAATATCTTTACGACTAATGCAAGCTCGAGGGAATGATATATGTGTAAATACCATATAGGGTGCACAAAATACAAAGTCCTCTAGAATAACATTACTAAATATTGCAACATTATTACCTAATCTACATGCATTTCCAACAATACCACTTTGGCCAATGTAAACTCCTTGACCAAGATTACAGTTTTCTCCAACAATTGCACCAGTATCTAAATGACAAAAATGCCATATTTTAG
>NZ_JAEMVB010000064.1 GCF_029215995.1 Sulfurimonas sp. SAG-AH-194-L11 | reverse complement strand
GGTGGACGTGAGTACTCAATTGGGCGTGCGATTAAAAATGAAAAAGAAGAGCATGAACTTTTTTTCCAACCTGGAAATGGAGCAACTGACAACTTAGGTACCAATATCAACATCAAAGATTATAACTTGTTAGCTGCATTTGCTAAAGAGAATGAGATAGAGTTGACAATAGTTGGTCCCGAAGCACCTTTAGTAGATGGCGTTGTAGATATATTTAAAGCGCAAGGTCTTACTATATTTGGTCCTTCAGCGCAGGCTGCACAACTTGAGGGTTCTAAGGTCTATATGAAGAACTTTTTAGCAAAGTATAATATTCCAACGGCTGCATATATTGAGAGTGATTCTATTGAAGAGTTATATAAATTTACAGACTCTTTAAATACTCCTATTGTTGTTAAAGCAGATGGGCTTTGTGGTGGTAAAGGTGTTATTATCGCAACAACTCATGATGAAGCGAAAAAAGCTATTGGTGAGATGCTCAGTGGAAAAAGTTTCGGTGATGCTGGTAAAAAAGTTATCGTTGAAGAGTTTTTAGATGGGTTTGAGCTTTCTATGTTCGCTATTTGTGATGGGGATGATTACATCTTACTCCAAGCAGCACAAGATCATAAGCGTGTAGGTAATGGAGATACAGGACCAAATACTGGTGGAATGGGTGCATATGCTCCAACGCCATTAGTTGATGAAGCCTTATATCAAAAAGTAAAAGATAGAGTAATCCGTCCTACTTTAGATGGTATGAAAAAAGAGGGTGCTCCTTTTGAGGGTGTTCTTTTTATAGGTATCATGGTAGTAAATGGTGAGCCAATTACACTAGAATTTAATGTGCGTTTTGGAGATCCTGAGTGTGAAATTTTAATGCCACTTATGACTTCACCAGTTTCTGATATGTTTTATAAAGCGGCTACAAATCGTTTATCTGAGATAAATGTTGAGTTCTCTTCTCAGTATGCAGTAGGTGTTGTAATGGCATCAGCAAACTATCCATATTCAAGTTCACTTCCAGCTGAAATAGTTGAAGATGAAGTGCATCATGAAGTGATAGAAAAGTACACACATATCTCATATGCGGGTGTTATGAAAGAGGATGGTGTTTTATATGCTAGCGGAGGCCGTGTTTTAGTCTGTGTTGGACTTGGTGATACTATACAAGAAGCAAGAGATAGAGCTTATCTTAGATGTGGACAAGTTCATTTCGTTGGTAAAAAGATTCGTACTGATATCGCTTATCAAGCTTTATAGGATAGAGGCATGAATGAAGAGTTAGAAAAACGTCTTCACCATGAGGCAATCACTTTAGCACCAAATAAAAAAAGAGCAGTAGCGTTTTTCATAGATGAAATGCTACTCTCTTTTTTACTGATAATAGCACTATGGGATTCATTTGTTCAAGCAAGTTCTACAGAGGAGATAGTACTACTGACAAATAGTTTTGTTTTAGAGTTTATGATGATGAAAATAATTTATCAAGCTTTTTTTGTAATGCAGTATGGTGCAACTCTTGGTAAACTGGCAATGAAAATAAGAGTGATTGAGATAAAAACTTTAAATAATCCAAATGTTTTAGTTGCTCTTAATCGTGCTATTATCAGAGTAATCAGTGAGATGCTTTTATATCTTGGATTTTTATGGGGTATCTTAAACCCGACGCGACAAACATGGCATGACCTTAGTGCTAAAACTTTAGTTGTAAATGCTTAAACTCTCTCTCCTCTTTTTCTTATCATTTGTGAGCCTTTATGCAGATGATAAGGTAGAAATCTTCGCTTCAACAATGACTTCGGAGGCTAATATAGTAAAAGCAACCGGTGGTGTTACCGTTGTGTATAAAAAGTATTTTATAACTGCTGATAGGGCAATCTATGATAGAAATAGTAGTGAGTTAGAACTTTTTGATAACATACGTGTTAATAAGGATAATGAGTACAAGATTCTTGGAAAGTATGCTAAGCTAAATATTGCACAAAAAGAGAAGTTTTTTAAGCCTTTTTATATGTCGGACAAAAAGACCCGTGTGTGGATTAGTGCAAATAATGGAACTGCTAAAGAGAAGCTTTTAGATATAAATGGAGGTATGCTGAGTGGATGTAACCCAGTCGATCCAATATGGAAAATAGAATTTTCATCTTCAGATTACAATTCAGCTTCTAAATGGATGAATATCTACAATGCACGACTCTACCTTGATGATATACCTATTCTTTATACACCATACTTTGGCTTCTCTCTTGCTACAAAAAGAAAATCAGGGCTTTTAATGCCGTCAATAGGTTACTCTGCAAATGAGGGTGTGTTTTATGAACAGCCTATTTATATTGCTGTAGATAACTGGTGGGATTTAGAGCTAAAACCACAGATAAGATCGCAGCGGGGACAGGGCTTGTACCAAACATTTAGATTTGCTGATTCAGCTACCTCACACGGGGAGGTAAGCCTAGGTTACTTTAAAGAGTCTGGAGAGTACTATAAACAAAACAACTTACAAAATGACTCTCATTATGGATTTGGCTTGAAGTATGATAATAAAGACTTCTTAAACCAATGGTTTGGTACAGATTTTGAAGGCCAATCTGGAATCTATGCTGACATAAGTAGAATGAATGATGTTGATTACATTAACCTCTCTTCAAACGATGTCCGAAACAACTCAACAGCCACACAAATACTCTCAAGAATCAATATGTTTTATAATACAGACACTCAGTATCTTGGAACATATTTTAAATACTATCAAGATTTAA
>NZ_JAEMVB010000063.1 GCF_029215995.1 Sulfurimonas sp. SAG-AH-194-L11 | reverse complement strand
AGTTTCAAACAGAAGCAAATCAAATACTACACCTTATGATACACTCACTCTACTCAAACAAAGAAATATTTATTCGTGAGTTGGTATCTAATGCTTCAGATGCACTTGATAAATTAAATATGTTAGTACTTACAGATGAGAAGTATAAAGATGTAACATTTACTCCTCGTATAGATATAGCTGTAGATAAAGAAGCAAAAACTTTAACAATTTCAGACTCTGGTATCGGTATGAACGAAGAAGACTTAATGAATAACCTTGGTACGATTGCTAAATCTGGTACTAAAGCTTTTTTAGAAAATCTTTCGGGCGATCAAAAAGAAGATTCTAACCTTATTGGTCAGTTTGGTGTTGGTTTTTATGCTTGTTTTATGGTTGCTGATAAAGTAGTTGTTACAACAAAAAAAGCAGGTGAAGATAAGGCTTTAGTATGGACAAGTACTGGTGATGGTTCTTTTGAGATAGAAGAGGGGACAAGAGAAGGGCATGGTACTACTATAGTAATGCACCTTAAAGATGATGAAGATGAGTTCTTAGAAGTACATCGCATTGAAACTATCATCAAAAAATACTCTAACCACATTCCATTTCCTATCTTTATGGATAAAGAGAAGTATATACCTGCTGTTATGGATGATGAAGGTAAGGAAGAGCTTGAACCATCTCGCACTGAGATAGAAAATGTACAGATTAATAGAGCAAGTGCTTTGTGGACATTACCAAAAAAAGAGATAAGTGATGAAGAGTATAAAGATTTTTATAGCTCTATCGCACACTCAAGTGAAGAGCCTTTAGCTTGGATGCACAACAAAGCAGAGGGTGCAGTTGAATTTACTACACTTTTTTATATTCCATCTAAGGCACCTATGGATATGATGAGAATGGATTACCAAACAGGTATAAAACTCTACATTAACCGTGTTTTCATTACTGATGATGAAAAAGAGCTTATGCCTGTATATCTTCGTTTCCTTCGTGGTATTATTGATTCAAAAGATTTACCACTGAATGTATCTCGTGAGATTTTACAATCAAACGCAGTAATGGCTAAAATTCAAAAGTCATCTGTGAAAAAAGTACTTTCAGAACTAGCAAAAATGGCGAAAAAAGATAAAGAAAAATATGCTCTCTTTTATGCTGAGTTTGGAAATGTACTTAAAGAGGGTCTCTATAACGACTTAGAGAACCGTGAGAAAATTTTAGAGCTTATGAAGTTTCACACTTTAAATTCTGATGATACTGTTATGATTGAAGAGTTTGTGAAAAATGTTGATGAAGAGAAGAAAGAGATTTACTATATTACTGGTAAAACTTCTTTATCGATGTTAAAGTCTTCTCCTGCATTAGAGCGTTTTAAAGCTAAAGGCATTGATGTTTTAGTACTTAATGAAGAAGTAGATACTATTATCTTTCCAATGGTTACAGAGTACAAAGAGTATAAACTTGTAAATGTAAGTGATGCAAAGTTTGAAGAGAGTGAAGAGGATAAAAAGAAAGAAGAAGAGATTGCTAAAACTTATGAAGGTTTAGCAAAAACTTTTAAAGATGCACTTGGTGAGGCTGTTAAGTCTGTAGAAACTACAAACGAGCTTACTGACTCTCCCGTAGCGATAAAGATAGATAAAGAGGATCCATCGTACCAAATGGCACAGATGATGAAACAGATGGGGCAAGGTGGCGATATGCCAGAACCAGCTCCAATCTTTATGATAAATCCTAAACATGAGTTGATTCAAAAACTTAATGACTCTTCTGATACAAATCTTATAGAAGATGCGGCACATGTTTTACTAGACCAAGCAAAACTTTTTGATGGTCAGGAACTTAAGGATACTGCAGATTTTATAACAAGACTTAATAGAATTATCACAAAAGCCGTTTAAAAATAGCTAAAAAAGTGTATAAAAAGCACTTTTTTAGACAAAATCACTTTTTTTTGCTCTCTCTTATGTTTAAAATGTTAATTTACCACCATGAATGAAAAAAATATAATTGAGAAAAGACAGATTAGAAACATTAAAGTCAGAGAGCTTGTAGAAAAAGCCCATAAAGTTTCTACTTCATTTTTTCAAAATAAATATATATATAGTAGTACTGAAGCAGTTGCTGAACTAGGTTTAGATGAAGAACTTGTAGATCAGCTTTTAGAAGATTATGTAGCTCAAATCATTAAAGCAGTAAGTCAGTTTGAAGAGATGCTATATACTCTTCAATCGCAAAAAGATGCTAATGAAAAACTTGAGTATGTTGATTTGCGTGAACTTGCTCACAAAAACCTTGGTGTTGCAAGAAATTTACGTATAGAAGATGCTAGTATATTATTAAGTGATTTGATGAAAAAAGATGATCTTGAATATCTCTTTTTATGTATTGAAGTTTTACGTGCATGCGCTATTATACTCAAACCAGAGTATGCATATAACACTATCAAACTTATAGAAGTAAAAAGTACTTTTTAACTACTACTTATTCCTTAAAGAGTGTGAAATTATCTCTAATTTTCCTTTAGGTTTATAAATTTGAGTCTTTTTTTTATCTTTAATTGGTAGCACAAATGTAAGTAAAATAAAAATAAAAGAAAAAACAATCCCTCCAAGTCCACTCAGAATTAGTTTGAGTTTAAAATCACTCATTTAACGCTCTTTATTCTCATGTGTCATGTAAATCCAATACTCTTTATATGTATGCCCTTTATTTAAAAAAAACAGTTGTAAAATTGTAACTCTATAAAGAGTAATAAACATTTTTGCAAAAGGAATAAAGAGGCTTAGTTTTACAAAAAGAGGCTGTTCTTTATCTC
>NZ_JAEMVB010000062.1 GCF_029215995.1 Sulfurimonas sp. SAG-AH-194-L11 | reverse complement strand
GAGATAGATTTAGTTGAAGCAAAATCTAAAAAGAGAATATTTTTATCTAAATTATTATCAGCGAGTGACTTTGCAAGGTTCATAGTAATCGTAGTTGTACCAACGCCACCACTAATCCCTGTAAAGACAGAAACATTACTATTTCCACGTCGTTTTTTGATAACAGCTTGAGATTCACGAATGACACGTTTTATCTCACCTGCATCTGATTTATCTTCATGCAAATAGGAGTCAACACCTATTTTACCAGCAAGCAAAGAAAATTCACTACTATCTCTACCTATAATAATCATATAGATATTGTCAATAAAATATATCTCTTTTAATGCATTAATATCATCAAGAGAATCGACCTTATATAAAAGTACGATATCTTTATTTTTACTCGTTGCATAATAATTTATAAACTCTTCAATATTACTAAAATCACTTACATCCGTGAACTCATTTTTAAGTTCCTTATAGTGACCTTCATTCTTTTTTGAAACATATGCTATAACCATTAATGTTTACCTTTACTAGTTTTCATAATTTTAATCTTAGTACTAGTTCCCTTTACTCCAGGAGTGAGAACATCACTGTTTGTAGACTTAAGATGTAAAATCAGACCTTTATGTATAGTCTCTTTATACTCATCAACACTATAGTTTTCATCTTTTAATAAAGCATCTAGTTGACTATCATAAGTAGTATTTCTAGCCGGTCCATTTAATACATAACTAATAGCAGTAGAAAAACTTGTAAATATTCTTCCAAAAAGACCTTTTTGTTGGCGACCTTGATTTCTTTTACACCAATCTAGCCAATCATCAGTAGTAACTGTTACTACATCATGATCACCCCAATCACCAAAACTTCTATGCCTTTCTTCTGCAAAGTTTAACTCCGAATAATCCGGTGTAGAAGAGAGGAAATTTAGAAATCCACCAGCTTCCATATCAAATTTTGTTATTGTCGGCACCTCTTTTGTAAATGTTTGATAGGATGAACGCCACCCAAAGAGACCTTTTGTATCTTTTACTCTACAAGACTCAACTTCAGTACCATAAATACTTTCAATTGCCATAAGATAAAATTGTCTAAATTTTTTAACTATATTTCCATCTGTTTCAATGAATGCTAATGGCATAGGATTGTCAAATGTAAATTCTGCTGAAACAATCTCTGTAAGATTTCTAGAGTTATTCCCAAAGAAAAACCTAAACATAGAACTAGCCATAAATGTCACAGGCTTAAATATCTCTTGGAGTACAGTTTTTTTACCACTATCACTGTCTATTTCTATTTTTTGTTCTAAGTAGTTTATCTTATCAAGTTTTCCCGCAAGTGCTAAAAGTGTTGTCTCTGTATCTTCAACAACAGAATCAGATTTTACTTTTTGCGATGGACTATTGTTTACAAAAGGCATAAAGTTAGATAAACCGAAATAATTTCTTGCTTTACAAGTTAAAGAGTCTGGATCATAACTAAAGAATAAGCCATCACAGCCAGTAGTTGTTTCTATTATCAAAGAGTTGTAATCTAATAGGGAAACTTTTTTATTTATATTAGCCTTGTTTATCTCTGCTGTATCTAATACACCTGAGTATTTAACTCTATACTCTTTTTGAGCACCAAAAGTAATATTAGCTATATATCGATTTCTCAACTCAGGTGAGGCATCTCCACTTGTGTATGTATCTACATCTTTAGAAAAATAATCTTCAAATAGTGCCTTTAAAAAACCAAAAAAGTTTTTAGGCTCTTGTGTTTCACCGGTAAGTTCTGGATCTTTATAGTATATACCATCCCTAAACATATCAAGTGCATAAAAGGCATCATCATTACTACTATCATAATTAAGTGAAGAGTCAAAAGGAATTCTATATTCATCCTCGGGTAAGTAATCTCCACTTGAATCTAACTGCATATCAGGATTGTCTAATAAACCTTCATTGATTAAAAATGGTTTTTGGGAAGAGCAGCCATTTTCATCTAAGCCACCATCTTGACAAGCGAATGATAGTTCCACAGTTACTTTTACATTTGCATTTGTGGAAATATCATATGTTGATGCTGGAGTAGAAGATGATGAGTCACCAAATTTGAATTTTCCCCAAAACTCATCAACTTGAAAGTTTTTGGTTTCCAAAGATATATTTTGGAACATTTGTGTATCACCATACTCATTTTGAGTTTTATCACTTGGAGAATTAAATACAACTGATGTTTGTGTTACTGCAGCCATAGAGAGTGAACTAATCAACAGTGTTGACCCCATTAAATATAAACTTCTTTTCATTTGCTTCCCTTAGTCATCTATTTTATTTTTTTTCATTATTATACGAACATATTTATTAGCTTCAGTTTCTAGTTTTTCATCAGACCAACTTGGATTTGCAGCTTTTAAGCTATAGTAGTGTTTAGTGACAGAATATATAAGCCTATCATGTAAATGAGAGAGATTTCCTACATCATTTACTACTTTTTGTGTATCACTTGCTCCACCTAAAAACATCATAAACCAAAAGAGTATCATTATCGCTAAAAACAATGGAACAATAGCAGCAGAACCTTTTCTCATATCTTTCCTATACTGTAAGCTATCAAAGCAGCTACACTCATAGCTGGTGCAAATGCAAAACTTTTTTTCTTTAACAAGGCTAATATTAAAATATGTAACACTCCTGAAAACATTACAAAATATCCTAAAGGTACCAATCCTACAAAAAGTGCACAAAATGCACCAAACCTTAAATCACCACCGCCAAAGCGCATATTTAAGATAATTGGAATCAAAAAAATTATGAGTACAATAACTACTGCTATTACATCCAAAACTGACAAGCTTTGATCTAAGTACTTGAGCATGACCAAAACTATAAA
>NZ_JAEMVB010000061.1 GCF_029215995.1 Sulfurimonas sp. SAG-AH-194-L11 | reverse complement strand
TCAAAAAGCAAGTACAGTAATCACGAACAAATCTATTGCAGGTTTTAAAGTTCGTGAAGGTATGCCTGTTGGTGTACGTGTAACTCTTCGTGGTGAAAATATGTATGATTTTCTTGACCGCCTTGTATCTATTGCACTTCCACGTGTAAAAGATTTCCGTGGTGTTCCAAGAAATGGTTTTGATGGTCGTGGTAACTATAACTTCGGTCTTCAAGAGCAACTAATTTTCCCAGAAGTATCTTATGATTCAATCATGCAAATTCATGGTATGAATATCACTATGGTTACGACTGCTGATTCAGATAAGGCTGGTTTTGCTCTTTTAGAGAAAATGGGTATGCCTTTTACTAAAGGGAGCAACTAATGGCTAAGAAGTCTATGATCGCAAAAGCGGCAAGAGAACCTAAATTCAAAGTACGTGGATACACAAGATGTCAAATCTGTGGTCGTCCACACTCAGTACTTAGAGATTTTGGAATTTGCCGTATCTGTTTTAGAAAAATGGCAAATGAGGGATTAATCCCAGGTGTTAGAAAGTCTTCTTGGTAATCCAAGAAGAAACTTCTAACAATAGCAGATGTTCTTTATAGAACATCCACATTAAGGAAAAATAATGGCAATTAATGATCTAGTATCAGATGCGTTAACACGTGTTCGTAATGCAGGTATGAGAAGATTACCAGTTACTACTTTAGTACATTCAAAAACTATTGAAGCATTAGCAAATATCTTAGTAGAAAAAGGTTACCTTGAGTCTGCAAACGTTCTTGAAGATGGCGTTAAAAAGACTATTAAAGTTGTACTTAAGTACAACGAAGATGGTAAGACAGTAATCAATGAAATGAAAAGAGTTTCTAAGCCTGGTCGTCGTGTTTACGAAGGTAAAGAAGGGATTAAACGTTTCAAAAATGGTTATGGAACAATTATAGTTAGTACATCACATGGCATTCTTTCTAATGACAAAGCTTACGAGCTTGGCATTGGTGGTGAAGTTATGTGTACGGTATGGTAGGAGTATAGCATGTCAAGAATTGGAAAATTACCAGTAGATTTTGGAAGTGATATCAAAGTTGCTACAAATGGAAATGTTATTACTTTTACTAAAGGTAAATTAACTATGGATTTAGACACAAAAGGTAATGTTGATTTCGCTATTGATGGAAATCTTTTAACTTTTGCTACTAAGTCAGATGAAAAAGCACATAGAGCTTTTTGGGGAACATATAGAGCATTAGCTCAAAATATTGTTGTTGGTTTAACTACTGGTTATTCTAAACAACTTGAAATCAATGGTGTTGGTTATAGAGCTGCTGTTAAAGGTAGAGTTCTTAATCTTCAACTTGGTCACTCACATGATATTAACTTTGATTTAATTGATGGTCTTGATGCTGAAGTTGTTAAAAATGTTATTACTCTCCGTAGTCATGACAAACAACTTTTAGGTTCAGCAGCTGCAAAAATCAGAAGTTTCCGTCCACCAGAGCCGTATAAAGGCAAGGGTGTGAAATACATGGAAGAGCATATCGTGCGTAAAGCCGGTAAAACAGCTAAGAAGTAAGGGAAGGTATTAAAATATGAATGCAAAAGTATTAAAAAGCAAAGTAGCTAACCGTTTAAAGCGTAAGTTACGTATTCGTGCAAAAATATCTGGTAGTGCTTCACTTCCTCGTGTTTCTGTATTTAAATCAAATCGTTACTTAAGTGTACAAGCTATTGATGATGTTACTGCAACAACATTATGTGCTGCAAACTCTAAGTCTCTAGGTAAGTCTGCAAACAAAGAGGGTGCTGCTGCATTAGGTGAGGCATTTGCTGCTACACTTAAAGCTGCTAACATCTCTGAGATTGTATTTGACCGTAATGGTTACCAATATCACGGCGTTATTGCTGCGTTTGGTGATGCACTTCGTGCTAACGAAATTAAGTTTTAAGGAGACATGATGGAAATTAACAGAGATGATTTTGAAGAGTCAATTGTAAATATTGGTCGTGTTACTAAAGTTGTTAAAGGTGGTAGACGTTTCCGTTTTACTGCTCTTATCGTAGTTGGTGACAAAAATGGTACTATCGGTTATGGTATGGGAAAAGCAAAAGAAGTTCCTGATGCTATCCGTAAAGCTGTTGATAATGCATTTAAAAATCTTACAACTGTAAGTATTAAAGGTACAACAATAGCACATGATATTGAGCATAAGTATAACGCTAGTCGTATCTTACTTAAGCCAGCATCTGAAGGTACAGGTGTTATCGCTGGTGGAGCTGCTCGTCCAGTTCTTGAGCTTGCAGGGATACAAGATATTCTTACAAAATCAATCGGTTCTAACAACCCAGCTACACTAGTGCGCGCAACTGTCGAAGCACTTGGCAGACTTAAAGGATAATTGATGGGTATTGAAAATTTAACACCAGCTGTTGGTTCTACTTCTAACCGTAAACGTGTTGGTCGTGGACAAGCTTCTGGTACTGGTAAGACTTCTGCAAGAGGTCAAAAAGGTCAAAAGTCTCGTTCAGGTTATAAAAGAAAACGTAACTTTGAGGGTGGTCAACAACCACTTGCAAAACGTATGCCTAAGATAGGATTCACTTCTAGATTAGTGAAGCCATATGTTATTAATGTTACTAAAATTAAAGCTGTTAGCGAACTTGCTGAGATTACTATCGAGTCAATTCGTGGTGTTCACAAGATGGGTGCTGCAGTTATTAAAGTTAAGTTAGTTGGAGCTGGTGCAAAAGACCTTGCTTCAAAAATTAAAGACGAAAACGTTACTACAACTGGTAACTAGTTATTATGAATAAAAATCTAGTAAATAAAATATTTATTACTATAGGGTTTTTATTTGTCTACCGCCTGCTGGCTTATGTGCCAGTACCAGGTGTAGACACAGCGGTAATCGCTTCTTTCTTCGATTCA
>NZ_JAEMVB010000060.1 GCF_029215995.1 Sulfurimonas sp. SAG-AH-194-L11 | reverse complement strand
GGCATGTCAAATCCCATTGGGTGTATATCAACAAAACGCTTTGTTCCACTTAAGGCTGAAGCTTGAAGAATTTCCTCATCGCTTGCATCTGGTAGGCGTACAATGATATTATCTTTAACAGTACCTTTAAGAAGCATCACATCTTGTGGTACATAAGAGATTTCTGCACGTAAGTCGGCTGGATCTATCTGTTTTATATCTATCCCATCTATCAGAATAGAACCTTCACTCGGTTCATATAGACCAAGTATCAGCTTTTCTATACTAGTTTTTCCTGAGCCATTTGTTCCTATAATACCTACAGATTCTTTAGGATAAATAATAAAACTCACATCATCTAAAACTTTTTTATCTGTATTTGGATAGGTGAAACTTACATTTTTAAACTCTATCTTTCCAGTGAAATTAGGACGTTGTACAAACTTCTTCGCATCTTTTCTCTCTACTTCAAGTTGCATAATGTTGTTTATCGCAGTATATGCTGTTTTTGTCTGCTCAAAGTTAGAAATGAGCGAAGAGATTTGAGCAAGAGGTGCTAACATGCGCGAACCTAACATTACAACTGCTATTAAACCACCCATACTTAACTCTTTTGCCCCAATAGCATACACACCACCAATAATCATAGCTACTGTATTTAGCTGAACAATATAGTTTACAAAAGTTGCAATAGAGTTAGATAGTATCTTTGATCGTAGCCCTTTCTCTGCCACACTACCCGTAGCTTCTTCCCATTTCCACTGAGAATGACCACTAATACCTAGGGCTTTTATAGTTTCTAGTGCCGTTAATGACTCAATAAGAACTGCATTTTTTAAAGCACTTGCCTCATAAGTACTCTCGATGCTTTTTTGCATAGGTTTACGTATTATCAAACTGTATATCAATATAATCAGTGCACTCATAATAGGAATAGCCACTATCCATCCACCAAGTAAATAAATAATAAATACAAATATAATTGTAAAAGGCAAGTCAATCATAGTAGCAATTGATGAAGCTGTAAAAAAACCTCTAATGGAATCAAAGTCTTTTATATTTGATGCGAATGACCCTACTGAAGATGGTCTTTCTGTCATTTTGAGATTCATAACCTGCTCAAAAATTATTGAGGACATGATGATATCACTCTTTTTAGCAGCATTTTCTAAAAAGTATGAACGTAAAAACTTCAGTACCATATCAAATGTATATAAGACTATTATACCAGTAGCAAACACCCACATGGTATCAATCGCATTGTTTGGTACAACTCTATCATAAATATTTAGAGTAAATATAGGGGTCGCCATTACAAATAGGTTAATCAAAAAAGAAGCTATAATCACATCTGTATATATACTACGTGAATAGGCAAGAGTACTCCAGAACCAATGCTTCTCTTCATGCTTTAGGATTCTTTTATGTGCATCTTTAAAATGTTCTTCAGGTTTAAGTAAAAAAGCAAAATTTATATACTCTTCTTCTAAAATTTCAGATTTAATCCAGTTTTGAGCATCTTCTAGTTCAGGAAGAATTACTTTAACATGAGTTCTATCAGGACTAATCTCAGTAATAATACAAGCCTTTTCATTCTCCTTATCACCCTTAAGAATTAATATCATAGGCAAAAGTAAAGGAGAGATGTCACCCAGAGCATAGTTTACTAACTTAGAACTAAAACCAGCTCTTTTTGCTGCTCTTGAAAAAGCCGACTTTGATTCATTTTGATTAAGCGAGAAGAGTTTTGGAGTTAACCTTCCCTTTTCTACAGGAAGATCAGCTACTAAGGAGTCCGCTGAGAATGGTCTATTATAAAGTTTCGTAAAAATTACTAAACATTCTAATATTGGATCAGTATGTTTAGTTTTCAATTGTGACATTCATTGTTTCTAAAATCTTTCCAGTATGTGTTAGAATTTGATAGTATGCAAGAAGTCTATCATACTCTGCTGCTACTCTACGGTTTCTTGCATTGTTATACTCTAGTTCTATATTTAACAAATCAACTAGACTTCTTCTTCCTAAGTCATACTCTTCTTGATAGTCAGATATCGTATCTGCACTTGCTTTTATGTTATTGTTTATATGAACTAGTCTAGTTTCAGTGATATTATATGTTTGCCATGCGACTGTTGTGTAGGCTTTGATATATCTTTTTGCATCTGATAAAGAACTATTTTGTCTTAAGACTTTGTGCTTATTTGCTTCTTGAAGAGACTTATCTGCTAAACCATTGAAAATATTATAACTCAATATTAAAAGTACATTTGCACCATCAGCATCTGTAGGTAGATTACTTTCGCCATTAATTGTACTTCTTAGACCATTTAAACCTTTGTTCCAGTAAGCATTTGCTTGTAAATCAACTCTAGGATAATATGTTGCATATGATCTATTAAGTGCAGCTTCTGCATACTTGATATCTGCTTGTGATATTTGAATACTAGGATTATTTTCAACACCAATGCTAATTAGCTCTTCTAAGTTCTCAGCTGGTAATGCACCGATTACTGGTTTTACAAGTTCTTTTGCATCTGCTTTTACTGGTAAAATTCTCTGAAAAGTTGCTATTGAATTTTCATAAGTTTGTTGTGCAAGAAAATAACTTGACTGTGCATTTTCATATCTTGAAAGTGTCTGTTTATATCCAGATCTTCTGCCTATACCCGCATCAATTCTTTCTTTTATCTGTGCGAGGTATTTTTTATGTACTTGCATATTGTCTTTTGCAATGTCATAAAACTCTTTGTTTCTAAGGATATCTATATATGCGGTAACTGTTTCAAGTGCAATGGAGTTTGCACTATTCTTTACACCTATATCAGCCGATAGTATAACTACTTTTTGTTGTTCAACCTGATACATAGTACCAAGTCCCTCAAATATATTTTGAGTAACACGCAGTGATGCATCGTTATAGTAGTTATCTTCTTTACCATCTAAATCAGAGCCACTTGCTATATCACTTCTTTTATTTGCTACAGTATGTG
>NZ_JAEMVB010000006.1 GCF_029215995.1 Sulfurimonas sp. SAG-AH-194-L11 | reverse complement strand
GGACTCGTTTGACATAGAACCATCTTTTCTTTATGATCCTATGATGAATGAAATGCGCACTAAAAATAGTTCTATTAAAAAAAGTAGACATTTTTTTCGCGCTATGGATGATGCATATATTTTTATACCTGCAATTAAAAATACACTCACAAAATACAAGGTTCCTCAAGAGTTTCTCTATCTTGCTATGGCTGAGTCAAATTTTAAAACACGAGCATATTCTCCTAAAAGAGCAGCAGGACTTTGGCAGTTTATGCCTCGTACTGGTCGTATTTATAAGCTACGTATAGATGAGTATGTGGATGAGAGACGCGATCTCATCAAGTCAACTGAAGCAGCTGCAAAATATCTTTCATCCCTTCATAAGCGCTTTGGTAAGTGGTACTTAGCTGCAATAGCCTATAACTGTGGTGGTGGACGACTAAATCATGCTATAAAAAAAGCGGGTACAGACAGACTTTCGGTTCTTCTCGATGCAAAGAAAAAGTACATTCCAAGAGAGAGTCGTAACTATATTAGAAAAATTGTTGCCTTAGCACTTATCGGGACTGATGAGCAGCATCTTTTATCTAGCGAGTATGAACATCTACTTAACCGTGCAAATGCTTACTCTATTTCGACTGTTAAGATATCAAGTGGTGAATCTTTAAAACGTGTCGCGAAACTTATAGAGATGCCATTAAAAGACTTAAAAAAGTTAAATAGACACCTTAAATACGACTTTGTACCTCCATATGCAAAGAGTTATGATGTTTATATTCCTTATATTAAGTTAGCAGATTTTAAACGCAAGTACTATAAAGCACCTATGCAAAATATTTATAAAATTCATGTAGTAACAAATGGGGACAACCTTTCATATATCGGAAAAAGATATGGTGTTTCCTATAAAGTTATCAAAGATTTTAATCATTTAAAGAACAACAGACTGAGATTAAGACAAAAGTTGATTATACCAATCGTAAAATCGAGTCATAGAAAAAAGCTCAATACTCGTAACTATTACATGGTTAAACGTGGAGACTCTTTAGAGTCTATATCTCGTGCTCATAAGGTTAGTATTAGAAATATTAAATCGCAAAACCATATAAAGGGTTCATTGATTAAAATTGGTGAGAGGTTGAAAATATATGAATAAATTTTATCTCATTATTTTTCTTGTATTTGCTCTTGGTATAAGTGCTTGTAGCAGTAGAGGTAAGGGAGTCTATAGACATCCTGCTTACTCAGAGGGAAAATCTTACTCTTTAAACAAAGGTGCTCATAGTGCAACTATAGATAAAAAGAACTATTCGCATCCAACTATGAGACCTTATATAATAAGAGGGATTAAGTACTATCCAACCGTTGTGAGTGTTGGAGATACTTTTAGGGGAAATGCCTCTTGGTATGGTCCTGATTTTCATGGTAAGCTGACATCTAATGGGGAAACTTACAATATGTACGGTATGACTGCAGCACATAAAACGCTGCCGATGAACACTATTGTAAAAGTGACAAATCGTAGAAATGGTTTGACTACAGTTGTGCGCATTAATGATAGAGGTCCATTTGTTGCTACAAGAATCATAGATCTCTCAAATAAAGCAGCACACGAGATCGATATGGTTGGACAAGGTACGGCACCCGTTACACTTGAGATCTTAGGTTTTGAGTCCAAGGGTAAGAAAAAAATTCCTACAAAAAAAGAGATGAAAAAAGCACCACAGAAAAAATCTGTTGGTAATTTTGCTCTACAAATCGCATCTTTTTCTAAAATAGATGGAGCTTTAAGTACTCAAGAAAAGTATGATCATACAGATGGTTATACAACTATGATAAAAGATGTTGAGACAGTCAGTGGACGAATGTTTAAAGTTGTGTTAACTGGATTTAAGAGTGAAGAAGAAGCACGTGACTATAAAAAGAATGGTATCTTTAACAAAGCATTTATAATAAGAGAGGACTAATGATGATAAGTAAAACAAGAACAACAAAAGAGACAGATATAACTGTAAGTTTAGAGATAAATGGAACTGGAAAATCAGATATGAATACAGGTGTTGGTTTTTTAGACCATATGCTTGAGAGTTTTTCTAAACATTCACTAATGGACATTAGTATCAGTTGTAAAGGTGATACACACATAGATGATCACCATAGTGTAGAAGATATAGGTATTGTTTTAGGTTCACTCATCGCCGAGGCTATCTATCCTGTTAAAGCAATGGAGCGTTTTGGAAGTGCTAACATCGTAATGGATGAGGCTTGTGTCTCTTGTGATTTAGATCTAAGTAACCGTCCTTTTTTAGTTTTTGAACTCTCTCCTACTGGTAAAGTAGGTAACTTTGATACAGAACTTGTAGAAGAGTTTTTTCGTGCTGTAGTACTAAATGCGAGACTATCAGTGCATATCGTAGAGTTACGAGGGAAAAACAAGCATCATATTATAGAGGCCGCATTTAAGTCTTTAGCTGTTGCTCTTCGTCGTGCTACTACAAAAAACGAGCGCATAGGAACGCCAAGTACAAAAGGTACTTTATGATTAAACTGCTTGTTTTAGATGTCGATGGCTGTCTTAGTGATGGTGGACTTACTTACTCTAGTGATGGTGTTGAAAGCAAAACCTTTAATGTTAAAGATGGTTTAGGTATCACAACTTGGATTAAATTAGGGCATGAAGTCGCTATTATCACTGGTCGTAAATCTGAAATAGTTAAACGCAGAGCGCAAGAGTTAGGTATTCAAAACCTGTATCAAGGTATAAAAGATAAAGATAGAGTTATAAAAGAAATCATAGACTCCTTAGGCTTGCATATGTATGAAGTTGCTGCTATCGGGGATGACTTAAATGATTATAATATGCTGAGTCTTGTTGGACGTAGTTTCACACCAGCTAATGGTGTAAAAGAGATACGTTCACTTGTTAACACAACACTTTTAAGTAGAGGTGGCGAGGGTGCAGTTAGAGAAATGATAGATATTATAGTGGATGAAAATGACCAAAGAGAAGCTTTTCTTTGTGTGTGGACGAAGGGGTAAATCATTAATATAAATATTTTTTTTATCTCTATCTTTAGTGCTTTAATGTTGATATATATTTTTTTTCAACCCTTAAAAATAAAAGAGCAAGAGTTTAAAGATGTTCCACTTCTTGTAATGGATAACTTCACCATGTATGAACTTCAAAGTAGTGGCTTACAAACAAATATGTCAGGAAGTAATGCACTTAGATATAGTGATAGATATATTATAAAAAATATAAACTTTACTGACAATTCAAAAGAGTTTATATCTAATATGCAAGCTAATAGTGGTGTATATAAAGATGAGATTGTAGATTTAAGAGGAGAAGTCATGTACACAAGAGAAGATGGTCTTACATTTGAGTCAGACACTCTTGAGTATAATACAAAAAGTGCTATTGCACAAACGAATGATGACTATATTGCATATAAAGGTAACAACAGTATGAGAGGAGTTTCTTTTATATATGACTCACTCAATAATACTATGAAATCTAAAAAAGTAGTAGTCAAATATCAACTTAAAGAGAGTAAAATATGAAATATATTTTTATAATAACAATTTTTTTAACTAACTTCTTGTTTGCACAAGAACTAAAAGTTATAGCTGATTCTTTTGAAGCTGATCAGTCTAAGGGTCTTTCTATTTTTGAAGGACATGTAAATATCATTAAAAAAAATGATGAGCTTAATGCATCAAAAATCACAATATATACAGATGAAAAAAATCAACCAACAATGTTTATAGCACTTGGAAATGTCTCTTTTACAATTCAAACACAAGAAGGGGCTATATACAGAGGAACTGCTGGTAAAGTTGTTTATCTTCCAAAAGAGAGCGAATATCATTTTTATAAGAATGTCTATCTTCAACAAGTTGATGAAAAAAAAGAGATTCAGGGTGATGAAGTTATTTTAAATACTGTGAATGGAAAAGCACATGCTAAAGGGCTTAAAACAGAGCCTGTCATTATGATATTTAATATAGCAGATGATACAAAAGAGGAGAACAAATAATGGTAGAAATAGTCGAGGCAAAGTTTATAACTTCTGCACCAAATGTTGCACTAGCACCAGAGTCTAATGAACAAAATGAAGTCGTTTTTATGGCACGAAGTAATGTGGGAAAAAGTTCTTTACTTAATGCATTAACAAACCATAAGGGTTTAGCAAAGGTATCATCAACACCTGGTAAAACAAGACTTATAAATTACTTTGATATTACATTTATAGATAGAGATAATGATAACAAAAAACTCTTAGCAAAATTTGTTGATTTACCTGGTTTTGGTTATGCGAAAGTTTCTAAGTCTATGAAGCATGACTGGGAAAAAAACTTAACAGATTATATCGCTGAACGCGAGCAAATAAAACTTTTTATACATCTTATAGATTGTCGACATCCTAATCTTGACATAGATACACAGGTGAGTGAGTTTCTTTTTGAACATGTACGAGATAATCAAGTAATTTTACAGATATTTACAAAAATAGACAAACTCAACCAAAAAGAGCAGAGTGCACTAAGACGGGAGTTTCCAAACGCCATGACAGTTTCAAGTTCAAAGAAAAAAGGTACACACAAGATAAACCGAGTAATACATGACATACTAACAGAAGTAGATAGTGAAGATTAATTATAAAAAAGCAACACTCTCAACTATTCATGAGATGCGAGAGTTAATACTTCCTGAAATTGAGAGTGGTATTATACTTGACAGAAGTGAAGATGAAATGGCAACAAATATCCGCTCATACACTCTTGCTTATAAAGAAAATGAGCTTGTAGGATTTACGGCTCTACATATTCATACTACAGGGTTAGCAGAAGTACGCTCTCTCATTGTTAAAGATGGTATCCGTGGTCAAAAAATTGGTGAAAATTTAGTAAAAAAAGCTCTTGATGAAGCTTCCTCCTTAGGTATACAAAGAGTACTTAGCCTCACTTATAAACAAGCTTTTTTTGAGCGTTTAGGTTTTGTAGAAATTCCAAAAGAGTCCCTCCCTGAACATAAAATATGGGCTGATTGTATTAAATGTAAACACTTTCCAATATGCAACGAAGTCTCACTCATAAAAACCCTATAGAGCTTTTTGCTTATATAGTCATTTTTGTATTCTATAGTTCACTTAGTAGCATACATCTCTATTTACCTCCTATGTTCGCTCTGCTTTTTGTACTCTTCATAAGATCACTTTCACGTAATGACTATACTTCAGTTTTACTGATATCTTTTTGTCTTGTTGTTTTTGAAGCTAACAATGGATACATGCTCTTTAGTTCAATTATCTATTTTTATTTTATTTATAAATTTATAATTCCAAAAATAGATCAAAATTTTTCTTGCCTTTTATGTATAAAATTCTTAAATGTTCTTATAGCTTATATAGGTTATTTTTTATTTTTATCGCTACTTTCAAGTATCTTTCTTTTATCTCCTCCTGAACTCAATTACTATATAGTATACTATATAGTAATTGAGTTCTTATTGGTAAATTTATTATGAAAACTAAACTAATAATCTTCTTTTTTATATCAACATGGCTAGCATTGAGTGTTAGAGTCTTTTTTTTAAGTATAAACTCTCATAGCCACTATGTGAAGCTCTCTACACAAAATACAATTAGATATGAAAGAATAGCACCTGTTCGCGGAGAAATAGTTGATAATAAAGATCGACCTATTGCTATAAATAAGTTAGGGTTTAGACTACAATTAGCACCTCACCTAACAGGTAAAAAAAATATAATAACTTTAAACAAAGAATTGAAAATACTAAAAAAACTCTTGCCATCCTTGAGTGTCAAAACTATGTTAAAAAACTATAAGAAGAAAGAATCTTTTTACAATCACAACTATATAGACATAGTGCATTTTATTCCTTATGAGAAGATTCTTCCAGTCTATTCTATACTTAATCTTAGAGAAAATATCAAAATAATTCCTGCTCCTAAGCGTTACTATCCTTATAAAAATATTGCGGCACATATGATAGGATATGTATCACGTGCAAATAAAAAGGATATAGATAGAGATAATCTTTTGGGACTTATAGGATATGTTGGTAAGACAGGTATAGAAAGGTATTATAATAGCTATCTACAAGGAAAATCTGGAATACGAAAAATTCAAGTAAATGCACGTAATCAAGAAGTAGCCCAACTTAATTATGTTAAAGCAGATGAAGATAAAAAACTTAAGCTCACTCTTGATATGGAACTACAAACTTATATATCTAAACTTTTTGAAGGTAAAGTTGGGTCTATAGTTGTGATGGATGTGAATGGATCAATTCTTAGTGCAGGTAGTTTTCCTAATTATAATCTTAACATTTTCGTCTCAGGTATGTCATATAAAATGTATGATGATTTATCCTCTAGTCTTGATCACCCTTTTACAAATAAGTTAGTGCATGGACTCTATCCTCCAGGTTCAGCTATAAAACCTATGCTTGGTTTATTATATATTACTTCGGATCTCTCTTCTAAATGGGGTGTTGATTGTAAATCATCACTTCCTTTAGGTGGGCGTATATTTAGATGTTGGAAGCGAAAAGGGCATGGCAAAACAGGTATAGTCAAGGCGATTCGTGAGAGTTGTGATGACTTTTTCTACAAGGGAAGTCTCATTCTTGGTAACCGTAAAATGAGTGCTGGACTTAAACGCTATGGTTTAGGTGCCAAAACGGGTATTGATTTACCAAATGAATTTATTGGGGTTGTACCATCGCGTGAGTGGAAGTTAAGAAAATATCATAAGGCATGGAGTGCAGGAGAGACTGTTAACATGTCAATCGGTCAAGGTGATTTTCTTGTAACACCACTTCAAATCGCACAACAAACTGCTTTTATAGCAACAGGTCGTGTACCAACTCCTCATCTAGCAAAAGAGATAGACGGCATAAAGTATAAAGATACATACAAAAATGTTCTCAATGAAAAAGAGAAGAGACAACTTCCTACAATTCGAAAAGCAATGTACCAAGTTTGTAACAATCCTAAAGGAACGGCAACATCTTATTTACACTCTAAGGTTACTATAGCGGGGAAAACAGGTACTGCTCAAGTTGTCGCAATTAAACAAGATATTCTAAAAAGAAAACTAGAGCATGAGATGTCTTACTATAGACGTTCACATGCATGGTTCACTACTTATGGACCATATAAAAATCCTCAGTATGTTGTTATGGTTATGGTAGAACATGGAGGACATGGAGGACATGCTGCAGGATCTATTGTCTCAGATATATATAACAAGCTCTTAGAACTTGGTTATATTAAGAAGTAGCTTTTTTGTTAAAAGCTATTCTGTATAAAAAGAGCAAGTATAGCAAAAAGAAAAATCCCGCCTGCTTTATTGTATAGCTTATTTGCTAGAATAAATAGTAGTGTAAATGATGCAGCTACCATTATAAAAATATCAAAACTATTTTCTGAAACATTAACTATAAGTGGATGAATAAGTGATGAACCACCAATAACCATAGAGAAGTTTGCTACATTTGAACCTATAATATTTCCAATACTCATATCAGCATTACCTTTTTTAATGGCAACTAGTGATACTACAAGTTCAGGAAGAGAAGTTCCAAGTGAGATTAAAAACAGTCCTATAATCCATTCGCTTACTTCAAGATGTCTCGCTATATTTGTACCACTCTCTATTACAAAATTTGCACCACCAATGGTAAAAATAAAGCCAATAGTTAATAAAATGAGTGTTTTACCCCAGTTGAATTTTTGTGTTAAGCTCTCATCAATCTCGCCTTCTAGGTCATCTTTGGAGCTTGTAAACAAAAATATAAGATAAGAAATCATTAAAAGTAAAAAGATAATACCATCAATTCTACCTATAACACCATCTTGAATCATAAGTAAAAATATTATAACGGGTACAACAACCCATGCACTATCTTTTGAAAACAGGTCACGTTCAGGTTTCATAGACTTTGCTATAAAAAACACTAAGCCAAGAACTAAAGTAATGTTAAAGATAACACTTCCAAGCACATTGGCAACTGCCATATCACTTTTACCATGTGAAGCAGCCATCATAGAAGCAGCCATCTCAGGTAAACTAGTACCAAACGCTACAAGTGTAGCACCTATTACGAAGTGAGATATATTAAAATGAAGTGCTATTCGCTCAGACTCTTTAATAATAAAACCTGCTCCATAAATAAGTGCAGCCATTGCAACTAAAAAAATTATATAATCCATATTTATCCTTGTGTTCTAACTATTAAACTTTTTGGAAGAGAAAAGAGTTCTATAATGCTTTTCTCTTTTTCACGCATCTCTCCACTGTCCACTTCATGGTCATACCCCAAAATATGAAGGAGACCATGAATAAAAAGCAGTGCTAATTCATCCGATGTAGAGTGGTCAAGTTCAACTGCTTTTTCTCTAACAAAATCTTCTGATATAACTATACTTCCAAGGGGACTCATAGGCATATCTTCATAGGGAAAACTAAGTACATCCGTAGCTTCATCAATCTTTCTATGCTCAGCATTTATTCTTTTTATTTCATCGTTTGATGTTATAATAAGCTCAATTTCTTTTTGTGTAAGTGTGTCAGATATAGACTCTAGAAGGGAGATATTTACTGTAAGTGTTGTGTTGTTTTCAAGTTCAATCATAAGTGCAATTATATCTAAATGTACTTATGATTTGTACCTATTTAAGCACTAAGGTTTAAGTTTGAGCCTATTCCTGTTTTTTGAGAAGTTGTCTGTTGCATCTGTTGTGCTGAACTCTCTAAAATTTTTAAAACTTGTTGTGCTTGAACATCTTGTGCTTTTTTTTGTACCCCAACACTCACTGGAGTATTAGAAGTTGCTACAGGAGTAGAAGTTGCTGATGAAATTCCCATTATGTATCCTTTTAACTATATACTGACATTGTAGTACCTCTTTGTTTTAGGTTAGCTGAATAAAATATGTTAAAATGCTATTATGAATAATAAAAGACTAAGTAAAAAAGCTGTTTGCATAATGAGTGGAGGTATGGACTCAACCTTGAGTGCACAGATGATGAAAGATGACGGGTATGAGATTATAGCTGTTCATTTTAACTATGGGCAGAGAACACAAAAGAAAGAACAAGAGTGCTTTGATTCTATTTGCAAGTACCTTAAAGTGTATAAAGAGTATAGCCTTGACTTGGACTTTTTTAAACACCTAGGTGCATCAGCATTAACAGATACGAGCCTAGATGTTCCTGTATCTGGAGTAGAAAAGGGTGTACCTATCACTTATGTTCCTTTTCGAAATGGTATATTTTTAAGTATGGCAGCGGCTATTGCAGAAAAAGAGGGTGCAGAGCTTATAAGTATAGGTGTAGTACAAGAAGATAGTAGCGGTTATCCTGATTGTCGTGAGACTTATATTAAAGCGATGCAAGATGCTATCAACCTCGGTACAAAAGATGAAACAAATATTAAAATACATATGCCTTTGGTACATCTTTTAAAGTCTGAGATAGTTACAAAATCCTTAGAACTTAAATCACCGCTTGAACTTACTTGGTCTTGCTATAAAAATGAAGACAAAGCTTGTGGTGTGTGTGATAGTTGTCGTCTGCGTTTAAATGGATTTCTCAAAGCTGGAGCTATAGACCCTATCGTTTATGAGTAAGTTAGTTTACAAGGGTTGTGATGTTGAGTTAAAGTATAACCCAAAACTAAAAAACACCTACATAGGTGTTGAGTCAGATAAAAAGATACTTGTTAAAACTTCAAACAATTCATATACTTATATACTAAATCTTTTAGAGCTACGTGACTCATGGATTCAAAAACAGCTTAAAAAACAGAAAAACTACCTCTCTTTAGAGATGAACCTTGAAGATGAAATACTTCTTTTTTCTCAAAAATATAGCATTGATAGTGAAGAAGCAACTCTTTTAAGGACAAAGCTTCATAAACTACGTATAAGTTCGCCGCAAAAAATAATGAAATGTTATGATGATTTTTATAAAAGTATAGCTACTAACTATCTTCAAGAGAGAGCAGTTCATTATGCTAAAGTAATGAACTTGTCTTTTAAAACAATTAAATACAGAAAAATGAAAAGCCGGTGGGGAAGTTGTAGTTCTTTAAAAATTATCACTTTTAATACTGAGCTAATGAAGCTTAAAAAACACCTTATAGACTATGTCGTTGTACATGAGTTGGCACACTTAAAACATATGAACCATTCAAAAGATTTTCATGCTTTTGTTGATATGTATCTTCCTTATTCTAAAGAGTTGAGACGTGAATTAAAATATATCAAACTAAGGTAAAAGATAGTTTACATGGTACTTACTAGAGGGTGACCACATCATCCATCCATTTGCATTGAGCTGTTGTATTGGACGAATCTGCTCTTGAATCTCAAATTTTTCATAGGCTCTTTTTTTATGTTTATAGTCTCGAAAATATTGCAACCAAGGTCTCACTCTTGTTATATCTACTCTCTCTTTTATATTGTTTAAACTACGGTAGATAACAGAGTAGGGATAATCAGCAGGATATTTATAGTGAAATGAACCAGATGCAAATCCAGATGGATAGAGCATAGGTGCTACATAGTCAGAGTGATCTGCTAAAGATTCTAGTATCTGTCCTATATTGTTATCATCATCTTTGGGTCCCCATAAGATATTTCCATAAGCATTTACAGATATAAAAACACCATATGGATACAGTGCTTCTTTGGCACTATCAAGAAAAGTCTCTATCGCTTTTATTCTATTTTCTTTATTGTTCTCTTTAGAGTAGCGTAGGTGAGATTTGGCAGGAAAACGAATGTAATCAAAGTTTATCTCATCAAAACCGACTTTTGCCGCTTCCTCTGCTATGGTAATTGTATACTTATGAGAACGCTCATCGAAGGGATCCACCCATGCCATATTATCGTGATTTCTCCATATACTACCGTTATCATCGCGTTTTATAGCATACTCAGGGTTGTGTGAAGCCTGAATCTCATCTTTGAAAGTCACAATTCTTGCTATTGTATAGATATTATTATCTTTCATAGTTTGTATAAATTTTTGTATATTACGGTTTGTTCTATGTTTGTGTGCACCATAATCGTTTGCTTGCTTAAATGAGGTAAGAAAAGATGTTGAGCCATACTCATTTTTTACATCAACTACTACAGCGTTAGCCTCTGTATTTTTTATGATATGTAAAAGATTTTTTAGTGTTTGTGAGTTATTGCTTGCACCCCAAAAAGTCAAGTAAAGAGCTTTAACCTTGATGGGTTTGAGTTGGAGTATGGTATCTTTTTGAGTAATATCAAAAGCTAATGGTCTATAACCATGTACTTTTATATGAAAGATACCCTCTTTTGCTTCTAAGCTGAAAAAACCATTTTCATCGCTAGTGTCACTCTCTTCTTCATTATAAACACTTATACCTGAAAGTGCTTCCAGTGTAGTTGCATCAATAATTTTTGCAGTAAATGATGCGAAGGCTAAAAGAGGTAAAAAGAGCAGGGTGTAAAAAAGTTTGTTCACAAAAAATCCATAGTGTAAATATAGACGCAATATTACACTATAAAAGTAAAATAATAGCTTTTAAAATAATAAGCAACAGATAGTTCTACAGCCAATGGTTTGATAAACTATGAGATACAAGGCAAAAGTTTGAAGGAGCTACTAGTAGCTTCAAGAGCTTTTAACGAAGTAGCTTATAGTTTATCAAACCACCCGTAGGGCAACATTTAAAAAGCTTATCTTCTTCGTTAAACTTTCTTCAACGATACAAGTATCGCTAAAAAAAGTTTGCCTTGAATCTAAACCTTTTAAATGTTGTTGGCTATAAAACTATCTGTTGCTTATTACTTATCTCTCGTTAAGAAAGTTTCTTAAACTAACATCACTCCATGCACGTGAAAGCTTAAGGTGAGTGTTTATGGATGCATAGACCTTTTGAAAATCTTTATTTTTATTACTTAACTCATAGATAACTTCTTGTAGAGCTTTTTTCCCAGCACTATTTACATCTTGGGGAAAATGATGGAGTTTAACCCCAAGTTCTTGTAACCTAGAGAGTGCATGAATATTTTCATAGTGAAATTCTGAGGTCATATTAGCATTCATCTCACTCGCACAAACTTCAATAATAGACTGATGTTCTTTAGCTAGCTTACTCCAAGTGTGTTTAGAGAAAGTCAGCTCAAGTATTGAACCTGGCTCATGCCAGCCTGAGTAATAGTACGGAGCCACTTTATAAAAGCCCATTTTTATATCTAATGCAGGTCCAACCCATTCGGTTGCATCAATAACACCCCGTTCAAGTGATGTGTATATCTCTCCAGCAGGTAAGAGTATAGGATTAACTCCCATTTTAGAGAAAACTTCTCCCCCTAAACCCGGTATGCGCATCTTAAGACCTTGCATATCTTCAAGAGAGTTTATAGGTTTTCTAAACCATCCACCCATCTGTATATTTGTATTTCCACCCAAAAAAGGGTGTAGATCATACTTTGCATACTGTTCTCTCCAAAGCTCTAATCCACCACCAAAAGTCATCCAAGAGTTAATCTCTTCAGCTGTAAAACCAAAAGGAATGCCACTATAGAGTGAAAATGCAGAGTTTTTTCCTTTCCAGTAGTAGGGTCCTGAATGAAAAGCATCAATCTGTCCACTTGAACATGCATCAAATACAGCTAAAGCAGGTACAAGTGTATTTTTAGGATATATCTTTATCTCTAAACTTCCACCACTGACATCTTTTACTCTTTGTGCAAATTTTTCAACTCCAGTCCCCATTATAGGAAAGTGTGCAGGCCAAGAAGTAGCTAATTTTATAAGAGTCTTTTTATTTTTATTGACATTGACTGTTTTTACATCTGTTTTTTTCTGAGGATGTTTAGAGTAGTCAATGGCTTGATGGTTTTCATCATTACAGCCATTTAAAATGAGGGCTGAAGAAGTCAGTGTTGCAGTTGTTAAAAATTTTCTACGGTTCATAATAATTTGCTCAATGTATATTTATATTTTATAGTCTTATTATATCAAAAAATTTATATATATTTTATGTTGGGTAGTTATAATGAAGTATAAATATATTGAATAAGAATGTTATGAAAATTAAAAATTTGTCATTGTTGAGTAAGTTATTTTTAGCATTTATTCCTGTTATTATCATTAGTGTAATTATCCTTACTATAGTGATAACTAAACAAATCAATTCAATTGAAAGTACAGTATATGAACAAGAAAAAGAATTTTTACAAAAAGAAGCAAGAAATAATTTAAATGTTAAACTAGAGTCTTTAAAAAATATTGTTATCTCTATCGCTAATAATAGTGTTGTAATAAATAACATGTATGATGAAGAAAGAGATGCTATTTATGATGAAATTTTTAGACTTCGTAAAGCTTTAAATTTAAATAAGTCTTTTAAAAATCCATTAATTCAAGTTGTAGACTTACAGTCAGCCTCATATGTAAAATCATGGGATAAAAATGCATATGGTGCTGATGTTAGTATGAGAAAAAGTATACAGACGGTACAGGAGACACTTGCACCTTTTGTTGGTGCTGAAGTTACTCGTGGTGGTATAATGATGGTTGCCGCTGCACCTCTTATATATACAGAAGAAGATGAAGAACCAGAGTATCTTGGAAATATTGATTTTATTTTACGTTTTAGTACTTTGTTATATTCAAAAGATGATACGAAAAAGATGCTTATTTTAGTAAAGCAGTCAAAACTAAAAATAGCAAAGTATATAAAAGAACCTATTTTAATTGACAAGTATTATATAGATCAAGGAAAAGAAAATATTGATCAATCACTGGTACAAAATGTTAGAAATATTAATTTTAAAGAGTTAGAATCATATGGCTTTGCAACAGATAAAATTTACTTTTACACTACAGTAGCTATCCTAAATAATCAAAATGAAAAAATAGGAATAATGCTTATTGTAAAACCTATAGGTGAGGTTAAAAAAACGGCCAAAGAAGCATCATCATCATTAATCTCTCTGATGAGTATTTTTTTAATTGTGAGCATAGTAATCTTTGTTGTTTTGATTATAATAATAAGAGTACTTATCCTTCGTCCGCTTGATGATTTAGCAATGATATCCAAAGAACTTTCATCAGGGCAGGGTGACTTGACTAAACGCTTAGAGGAAAAATCAGAGGATGAAATAGGTAAAACAACCCATTCTTTTAATAAGTTTATTGATAAAGTTCATGTTATGGTTTTAGATGTAATTATTTCAGGTCGACGTACAAATACTGATATAGATAATGTAACAAAAAAACTGACTCAGATTCATGGAAAAATGATACAGGAGAGAGATTATCTTAAAAAAGCAATTGTATCTAATACAGATATTAAAGATATGACAGTCCTCTCACTAGAAGATAGTATACAAACAAGTGCTACTATTGATAGTGC
This sequence comes from Sulfurimonas sp. SAG-AH-194-L11, assembly GCF_029215995.1. Classification (GTDB taxonomy): domain Bacteria; phylum Campylobacterota; class Campylobacteria; order Campylobacterales; family Sulfurimonadaceae; genus Sulfurimonas. Next base: position 73,726 of record NZ_JAEMVB010000006.1, on the reverse strand, counting down.
CGTTGATGAGCTAGGCATTGTATATGATGACATAACAAACCTTGTAGACTTTGTAAATACTGTTTCAGAGAAAGAAACCGAAATTTCTAACTCTTTAACAGAGCTAAGCAGTGAAGCAAGTAATGTCAAATCTGTGCTGAGCATTATTGAAGATATTGCAGATCAAACAAATCTTTTAGCACTAAATGCGGCTATAGAAGCAGCTCGAGCAGGTGAGCATGGTAGAGGATTCGCTGTTGTTGCAGATGAAGTACGTAAGTTGGCTGAACGTACACAGTCAAGTTTATCAGATATTAATGCTACGATTAGTATTATTCTTCAATCTATTACCGATGCAAGTGTGCAAATAGAAATGAATGCAAAATCTGTTATAAAACTTGTAGCTCACACAAGGGATGCAAGACAAAAAGTTTTAAACACTTCAACTCACATTAAACAAGCTTCTGATATTGCAAAAAATTCTGAAAAGATTGCACACTCTTTATCAAATAGTACTAATGAAATTATACAAAATATTACTGATGTAGACACCTTGTCAACACAGAATAAGATACTTCTTGATGAAATAGAAACTGAAGTTAAAAAAGTACAAGAGAGCTCAAGTAACCTCAATAAACAACTAGGACTATTTAAAGTCGAATAGGCTTGGTTGAATTTGAACTACAGACTCTAGTATATTTTTGTCTGCACCAATAACTAAGGCAAAATTAAAATGATGTTTTCTTAGAGCATTAAGAATCTCATTTTTATTTTTATAAACAATAAGAGACTCTTTGTTTTGTATTTTATTAATGAGTTTCGTATCATGATAGGGAACGACATAGACTATTTTTGCCCAAGTTGCTTCATTTTGTAAAAATGTTATCTGAGATTCAACAAGAGTACTACTTTTTTCAAATATAAGCACCTTATCACTTGTTCCAAACTCTTTAATCTCAAATCTTTTATTTGTAAAAACAGCTTCAAAGTGTCCTATAGGAGAAAACTTACGAAGTCTAAAGTCAACTTTTAGATGTTTAAATAGATGAAGTAATATCTCTAAGTAGGGTATGAAAAAAGGTGAAATCAGTTGTCTTTCGTAAAAAATATCATTGTAGATAAAGGATGTTTCAAATAGTGTTTGTTCTATAATATTTATATTTTTATATGTAGTATTTGAAAGTTCTATTGTTTGTGTGAAAATATTTTTATCACTAAGATTTGGACAAAAAAGGATATAAGAAGTCTCTTCAATATTCCAAAGTTGTTTTGCAATATCAAGAATGTTTCCACTTATAGCTATAAAACTTGGATCAGTAACAATTTGAAGAGCAAGCTTGAGGACGATTTCATTTGTTTCATATACTTTTATGTTTTTGTCTAAAAGTTTAAAACGCAGTAAGCGAGTGAGTGCATCTTCAAGATTTTGAACTTTTATCCAAGCTATTTCACTATCACTTATCTGTGTAGGTTTACTAAAAACAATGCCGTAGGCACCATTTAGGATAGCATCTTCTATGCTTGATTCGTCAAACGCCATGAACAAGTCACCTCGTTTAACATTTTTGACATCAAAAACGATATCTGTAAAATTGCTTACAAATGGACTGTTTAAAAGTTTTGCATGTGTAAGTGCGAGGACATTTTCAAGTCTCATCCAATAGTTGTGCCTGCCTTTTTAGGTTTTTCTGGTCTTACTAAACAGAGACCATCTTCATCCTTAGCAGCAAGAAGCATTCCCTCCGACATAATACCCATAAGTTTTGCCGGTTTAAGGTTAGCAACTACACATACTTGAGTATCCACTAGAGACTCAGCAGAATAAAATTCTCTGATACCTGCTACTATCTGGCGTGTGTCATTTTCACCAAGGCTAACTTTGAGTTTTAGTAATTTCTTACTCTTAGGTACTTCCTCTGCTTCTAAAACAGTTCCTATCTTGAGTGATGTTTCAAAAAATTGACCTATTTCTATAAGGTTATCATCAAAACTCGCACAAGAATCAAACTTCTCTTTTTGCTTAGAAGATTTTTTCTCTTCTTTAGGAGGATTTGGCTTAGCATTAGGAGCTTCAGGCATTAAAGGCTCATCTACACGAGGGAAAAGAGGAGGAACTTTTTTGATATTAAATAATTTCAATAGTTTTTTATCAATTACCATATCTATATAACTCGCATTATTTATCTCAAAGTTTAAGGCATCAGCGATAGTTGCCGTAGTTTTAGGCATAACAGGCGAGAGCATAATTGCTGCTTTTGCTAAAATATTTGCTACTAGTGCTACAGTAGCTAATGCTTCATCTTTTTGATCATTTTTTATCTTAACCCATGGCTCATGCTCAGTAATTGCAGTATTTCCAATAGAGAAAAGTCTCCATAATTCTTCAAGATATCTGTGAGTCTGCATCTCTTTCATATAATGATCAAGAGAGTCTAAAACCTTGTTCATTGCATCAAGCTCTTTAGTGTGAAACTTTTCTACATTTACACTATCTATCTCATACTCAGAATATTTTCCACTCATACCGATAATACGATTGAGCAGGTTTCCTAAATCATTTGATAGTTCAGAGTTTATACGGTCTATAAATGCACGCTGAGAAAAATCACCATCTTGACCAAAAGGAACCTCACGGAGCATAAAGTAACGAAGATTTTCCACACCATAAGCGTCTGCAACCTCTTTTGGAGAGACAACATTTCCTTTAGACTTACTCATCTTTTCACCATCTCTAGTCCACCAACCGTGAGCACCAATAGTTTTAGGAAGTGGTAGGTCAAGACTCATTAAAAAGGCAGGCCAGTAAATAGCATGAAAACGCAGGATATCTTTACCAACAAAGTGAATTGATGCAGGCCAGAAGTTCATATTAGCATCATCTTTACCATAACCAAGTGCTGTTATGTAGTTCAGTAGGGCATCTAACCATACATACATAACATGCTTATCATCATGAAGAGACTCAGGCATTTTAACACCCCAAGTAAAAGATGTACGTGTAACTGAGAGGTCACGAAGCCCACCTTTTACAAAGTTTTTTACTTCGTTTGCACGTGAACGTGGCATGATGAAGTCAGGGTTGTCTTCATAGTGTTTGAGTAGTTTATCTTCATACTCAGAGAGTTTAAAGAAATAACTCTCCTCTTTAACTATGCTTGTCGAACGACCACAGTCAGGGCAGAATTCACCATCTATAAGTTGTGTTTCAGGGAAAAAAGTCTCACAACTAACACAGTAGTGGCCTTCATAAAAATCCTTATAAATATCACCCTTATCAAACATTTTTAAAAATGCTTTTTGAACACCAGCCATATGATCTTTGTCAGTAGTACGGATAAACTTGTTGTAAGATATCTCAAACTCATCCCAAAGATTTTTAAAAGTAGCACTGATTTCGTTCGCAAACTCTTGTGTATCTTTACCATGTTTTTGTGCAGACTCTTCTATCTTTTGTCCGTGTTCATCAGTACCTGTTAAAAAGTAAGTCTCATTTCCCTTAAGTCTCTCATATCTAGCAGTTGTATCTGCGATAAAAGTAGTGTAAGCATGTCCAATATGGGCTTCACCATTCACATAGTATATAGGTGTTGTTATATATTTACTCAATTTTTTGTCCTGTCAAATGTATTGATGTTATTTTATCTAAATAGCCTTAGATTTATCAATAAATAGAGTTTTTACACTTTAAAATTTAGATACCCTTTGTAGCTTTTCGCCAAGAGGGAGGAATACTACAGCCCTCAGCACCCATAAGCATCGCAACTATCATACCTCTTGAAGAGCTATCTCCACCAGCTTTTGCATTTTGAAGCATTACTTCTTTAAAGTTATCATATTTTACTAGAAGGTGTAGCGTACCTTCAAATCCACCTTCAACATCACAGCTTGGACCAAAGTGCTGTATGCTATCAAAGGTATTTTGATTTTGACTTGAGACTCCTGCATCAAAAGCACTACGTATCTCTTTTACAACTGTAACCGTTGATAAGGCATCCTTAATACTGCTTCCATTTACTACATCATAAAGCATGCTAGCAAAAAGTTTTGATACATGTAAAACATTTTTATTGTTATGTGTAAAACTAACAAAACTTTTTACATTTGATAAAAATACTTCTTTAGTATCACTAACATATAAGAGAGGGGATATTCTTCCAAGAATTGAAAGGTCATGTGAATTTGAACCAACAACTGCTGTGGCATCATTTTGTATAATTTGCATTGTCTCTTGGCAAGCACCATCAATATAGCCCTTGTAGTTCTTCATATTTTTAAGCCATACTTGCTTATAAGCTTCTATATCAAAAGTTTTAGACTCCTTTACATAATCAAGTAGCCATTTTGTATGATCACCATAGTGTGTAAAATCACCTTTTTCTTTTCCTACATGCCACTGAGCACATGGAGCATTAAGTTCATTCCAGTCGATATCCAAGTTTTTCAACTCTTCTTCATCATAAATCCAATGAGATCCTAAAAGATAACTATCTGCTATTAGCGATGCTTCTACTGCGTTTTTAATACTCTCTTGATTCATTATATTTCCTTATACTACTTGATTTTTCAATAGTATAAGATTTTAATACTTGTAATTGTCTTGTGATAATTTTTGAAAAGGCTTATAAAATTTTGAAGATTAAAATTCAAATCCACCAGTATCACCCTTAGACATAGAGTTGTAAACAGATTTTACATACTCATCTCTAAGTTCACACCCGAAGTAAGATTCGCAAGCACTACAGCTTTTGTGACCCTTACTTACTTGACAAGCTTGAAGCTTTTGTAGCATCTCATCAAGATAAAGTTCAAACTTGTCTTTTGGTTTACTAGGCATTTTTAGCGTAAACTTCTTTGACTCTCTCTATTTCGTAGTGTGAACCAAAAAAGCAAATTGCAGTATCATGGACATGGGCATGACCTAAAGTCATAAGATCAACTTTACCATTAATCGCGCCACCACCTGATTTTCCATATATGAAAGCAAAAGGAAACACTTCAAAGAGACGACGCAGTTTTCCTTCTGGCTTATCACTGGTACCAGGATATGAAAAAAGTCCTCCACCTTTGAGAAGAATCTGGTGCAGGTCAGGAACCATTCCTCCAGAGTAACGTAGACGATAGCCTTCTTGAAAAAATCCATCTATCATCTCTTTATGATACGGTGCCCAGTTTTGTTGAGTTCCACCTGGAGCCATTAACTTACCTTTTTGATTAAGTCTTATCTCTTTAACAAATTCAAACTCACCATTTTGAAGTAGATAGAGTTTTGTTTTATTCTCTGCAAAAACCATTTCAACACGAGGACCATGAACAACATAACAAGCTGCTACCATATGCTCAGCACCAAATTGACCCTCGTAGATACCATAAATAGAGCCAACACTAAGGTTTACATCTACCAATGATGAACCATCAAGAGGGTCATAAGCAACAAAGTATTTGCCATTTTCATTTAAAAGCATCTCTTTTTCTTTCTCTTCACTTGCAATTGTATGAATAGAAGATACTTTAGAGAACTCTTCTTGAATAATCAAGTCACACTGAATATCGAGTTGCAGTTGCGTCTCACCAGAACTGTTTTCTAGTTGTGAATACCCTATGTCTTTTACATCTATAGCATTTTTAATTCGTTTTGCACTTCTTTGAATAGCATCAAATATATCTCTCATTATTTTCCTTTTTTAAACTTTTTTCGCATTTTTTAGTATCCACTCAATAACTTCTTGTGCATTATTTAAGTCAAGTACATCTATATTCTTTGGTAGGTCGTGCAGATTTAAATCTATACTAGAGTCTGTTGCAAGGGCATCCATATAACTAAAGTAGTCACTATCAAGAGACTTTCTAAAGACACTTATTCTAGGAAGAGGTAGGTTTTTAAGCCCCTCAACAAGTAAAACATCAAAGTCATCAAAGAGTCTTATCATATCATCTAGCTCAGAGTGGCATTGTGAAAAATAAGTTGTACGAGTAGGGGAGGTTACAATAACCTCGGCTCCTGTATCGCTAAACTTATAACTATCTTTACCCTCAACATCAAAGTGTGCCTTATCTTTTGGATCGTGTTTGATAATAGCTACTTTTAGATTTCTCTCATGTATAAGCTTACGAGCAACTTTTAAAATAAGGGTCGTTTTACCACTATTTGAAGGTCCAGTAAATGCTACAGCTAATCTTTTGCTCACGTATCACTTCCCTTAGTCAATATTTTAGGTGATTATACAAAAGAAGAGTTTAATAAGATATAATTCTGGGCAAATAAGAGGAGAAAAATGAAAACTTTTTTAATAATAAACATACTTTTACTACTTTTAAGTGCATGTTCCTATGACAATGCCTTTTCTCGTTTTGATATCTCAGCCCAAAGAGCAAAAAGTGAAGAGAGTATCATTAGTTCAAAAATATATGATAAAACAGATACTATAGGTGTAGTGAGCTGTGTATATTTAAATGCGATAAATCCTCAAAAGTATAAAGATGGTGAATACTTTTATATTTATTTATATGCTAAAGATACGAAAGCACAAGTTAGTTTTACCCTAAATGGTGTTGATGCAATTTTAGTTGAAGAACTCGAAGTAGATAATAAATTTATACTTCTAACGGATTCTAATGTAACTTGGCAAAAATATTATTTTGTGAAGTTTGCACAACAAGCTACAGATTTAACACTTGTTGCAAAAATTGCACACTTTTCATCTGATGCGATACTCTTTAAAAAAGACGATTAAAGAGAACGAAGTAGACTACTCAGGATTACAATGATAACTTGAAGCCCTATAATGAGTATCAATGGTGCTAAATCTAAATTGTTAAAATCAGTACGCACAAATTTTCTTACAAACTTATAAGCAGGATTAGTTATTCTATGAAGAAATTGTACTATGGGGTTGTATGGATCAGGATTAACAAAACTTAAAAGAGCAGCAATTATTAGCACCCAAATATACACACTAATAAGACTTATTAAAATCCCACCTACACCTTGAACTATTTCTATTATCATTTGCATTATTTTACAATCTCCCCAATATAATTTTTAAGATATTTGTATATCTCTGCTAGGTCAGGACCATCAGATGCATTTGTAAGTAGTATACGTAATGCTTTAGAGTACTCTTCTCCATTAAGTCCCGACTCCTTAACTATGTAGTTTTTAAACTCATCATACTTATCAAAGTAGGGTGCATTCATAATTACGTTCTTCATTTTTACTACAGACTCAGATAAAGTATCAGGGATGATACGTTGAGTAAAAATAGGAGTTATTTTTGCTTTTAACTCTTTAGTTGTTGCCACATCCTCTAGGTAGATGCGAGCAAGTTGACCTATTTCAGTATCAGCAAAACCAACATAACGCGACAACTCTTTAGAATCAAGTAACTTTAGATGTTCTGTGTTTATGTGACGGAGTTTATCTATATCAAAAGAAATAGAACTTGAAGAGAGTCTATCTAGTCTAAACCACTCTTTAGCTTCATCAAGTGTAAATATCTCTTTGGGAGTCTGATTAGCAATTGATATTAAATAATTTGATATTGCTACAGGCAAAAAACCTTCCTCAAGCAAGTACTTTACACTTGGAATATTTTTTGATTCGATACTAGCTATATGTGCATACTCTACTTTTTTATCATAAGCAAGAGACTCTCTAATATGCTCTTGCATAGAGGTGGTACTGCTATGCTTTGCATCACGAATAACAATACTAATATCATTTAACATATCATCAACAGCGGTTGAAAAAACATGAGTAGGTGTTTTATCTTGATGTAGAATGACAAAACTATCAATCTCTGTAGATTTGTCTGGTCTTACAATGCGGATGCTAAAAGGACTTGTATTGTCAATAACAAGTTCAGCAGGAAGCTTACGACAAGCATCATCATATAAGTATCTCTTTTTAGAAAGTTTTGATTCTTCTTGCTTTTTTTCAAGCCAAGTATCAGAACAGAAACATGAAAAAGCTTTTTTTTCATGTACTAGCTGCAGTGCCATCGCTGAATGGAAACGGATACTTTCACTCTGGTAGATAACCTGAGAGTAGTCAATACCAAAAAGACCAAGAATATCAAGTATCTCATCAGCTTTACCCTCAATGCTTTTTTCCTTATCCATATCTTCTATACGGATAATTAAGTCTTCTTTTTTTTGTTGCGCAACAAGATGGTTGAATAGGGCAACACGAAGGTCACCTATGTGCATATCACCTGTTGGACTTGATGCAAATCTAAGCATTAAAATTCCTGAAAATATTTTTCGTGATTTTAACAAGTTTTTGATTAATGTATGTTGAGTTTTTGATTGTTTCTTAATGAAGTGTAAGTGGTGACCCCGAGGAGAATTGAACTCCTGTAACATGGATGAAAACCATGGATCCTAACCGCTAGACGACGGGGCCACTTTCAACTGTTTTGTTGAGCCGAAATTATATAGATTTTATGCTTAATAAAACATAAAATCTATAAAAAATTTCGAATTAGTCGTAAAAACTACGTAATGCTCTAATGATTACAGCATTTTTAGAGATACTCTCAGCTTTAGCATTTTCATTTACTGTGTCATAAATATCTAAAGGAAGTGAGATTGAAAATGTTTTTGTCTCTATCTTCTTCTTTTTAGCTACCATTGCGGCAACACCAGTTAAAAGTTCTATAATCTTTTTGGTATCAATAGGTTTTTGTATAAAACTATTTACACCAACTTCTATAGATTCAGAAATCTTCTCTATATCGTTACTTGCAGAGATTACAATAATAATCTGAGTAGGATTAAGTTCACGTATTTTACGAGAAAGCTCAATTCCGTCTATTCCTGGCATAACGATGTCAACAAAAATGATGTCTGGTTTTTTTTCCATGTAAGACTTTAGTGCAGTCTCACCATCAAAGTAAGAATCAACACTTGAAAAAAAGTTTTTAAATGTTGAACTTAATAGCTCATTTGCTACCTTTTCATCTTCTACTACCATTGCTGATAATTTTTTAGTCTGTTCTGTTAGTTGAATTAAATCTACGCTACTCATATTAGTATCCTGTATGTTAAGTTTATTGTATTGGAATTATAGCTAAAAATTGAAAAAAACTATAACATTTGCTAACAAAATGATAACTGTTATTTTGTAGAGGCCTAGAATAGGGGGATATAGAGTATCCAAATGTTATAAAATATGTAAATTTTTTATTGTTAATTATCTCTGTTTTGCTTAAATTGTTCAAGCCATTGGATGTTATCCTTAAGTTGTGTCTCTTTTTGATCTAAAAGAGAACCTATTATACTGATAAGGGTATTCTCATCCATAAAGGCAAGTAAGTCAGGGTTAATTGTAGTTGAAGCTATATTTTCATGATTATTGAGTAGTTCTTGTATATCTATAATTAATTGTTCTTTTCTATTCATTATATGTCTATTCTTCTTTATTTTATAATTTGGTTAACATAATGTAAATTCTCTTGAAAGTTACTTCTCTGTTCTTATTATAAGAAATAATTACCTATTTGTCAATATTTATTAAATCCCAATGAGAAGTAGTTTAATTAAAACCACGGTACTGTTGCTTTTTTACTTAGACCAAATGTATCAAAAGTACCTGTTACCTGATTATTAACCAAAGTAGAAAAATTAATAAAACGTCGGTGTCTTTCACCATTAGACATACTCCTTAATTCTACAAAAGGATTATCTAAACTTTTTTGAAAAAGTTTTGCTTTGTAGCCTTTTATCTCTTCTTCTTTTATAGTTCCCCTTTTAATTAGTCTTCTAAGTTTAGACTGTGACATCGTTGTTTGTACTCTTGAAACTATTCTATACTGTGTATTATTTGGAATTTCTGTAATTATATTTACTAAACAAAATTTAGAAAGTTCTCCCAACCAATTTTGCTTTTGCAAACATTCTAAGTCTTTTTGTTCTCCATGAATACGAAATACATCACCTAATTTCAATTTATATCTTGGAAAACTAACTCCTATATTATCAGCTTTTAAATCATACAATCGTTTGTGAAAATTAGTATAAAGTTGGTTAAGCAATATATTTTCTTGTATCTCTTTTGATGACATTAATTTTATATCAATAAAGTAATTCACTTTTGAACCTCCCTCGGATCTATATTTGTTACATAAGCCAACCCCTTTTTACCTATGTAAAAACTTGAGACACCAGCATTTTCAATAAGTCTCTTTAGCTCTTTTGCCTTTTCTCGAGGTATATCTAAGGTTATATCTAGTGTTCCATTTGCTTTTTGTAAAGTAGATGTAACCTGCCCTTCACCTTTTATGAACTCTTTTTTTATATATGGATTTCCAAATATTTTCTTCTTGTCTCCTGTTGTAAATCGATTCATGAAATCTTTTTTTGTAAATATCCGTTTGGATATTCCACTAATTGTTCCAGATTTAGTAAGAACAGAACTCATGTCATATTTGTTTAACAATCTGTTATATTGAATGTATAAGCTTGAACAATATAGAGTAGATGGCACGACTAAACCCTTATTATTTAAATAATTAGTGCCATTAAAGTTGTTATCCAAAAATTTTAAAGCTTAGAAAATATAAAGAAATATGTGAGTTTGCATTTTTAAGTAAACTACCGCACAGGTAGCTTAGAAACATAAAAGATGGGATTGTATTCTCATTTAAAAGTAAACTACCGCACAGGTAGCTTAGAAATAAATATTCTAACTTATATTTATCATCTAAATGTAAACTACCGCACAGGTAGCTTAGAAAACTGCATGGTTTTTAGCAGTATATATACTAGTGTAAACTACCGCACAGGTAGCTTAGAAAAACAAAGATACAAAATCACAGTAGAGGAGATATGTAAACTACCGCACAGGTAGCTTAGAAAAGTAACTCCGACAAGGTCAACAATTACTCCAGGTAAACTACCGCACAGGTAGCTTAGAAAAGTACCTTTTAAAATAGACTGATAAAGTGCTGGTAAACTACCGCACAGGTAGCTTAGAAAATTATCCATCCAAATTTAAAAATTCCAACAAGGTAAACTACCGCACAGGTAGCTTAGAAATGCAAATGCTTGATTCTAAATTGTATAACCAAGTAAACTACCGCACAGGTAGCTTAGAAAAGGAGGTGATATTGTAAAAAATATATTAAAAAGTAAACTACCGCACAGGTAGCTTAGAAATTTACACCCCTTAATCTATTCTCTATACTTCAGTAAACTACCGCACAGGTAGCTTAGAAACCTCATACAGAAGTCTAAAAGATTCTACCTTTGTATATAGTTCTTCATAGGAAAGTACACTTAAAAGTTTAAGAAAGAGTTTCTTGTCTAAACTGTAAATCATTTTAATTCTTTAATACTTCATATTTTCTAATATCAAGTATTCAGTATCTGTATTAGTTTTAAGTGTAAAAAAGTGGATATTACCCTTAACATCTATAAATTCGTAGTTATACTCAGCAAATATATTATGATTACCTTATCATTTCATCGTTATTTGTAGTAGATTGTCTTGGGTATGTTCTATGTGTGGAGTAGCACATGCACTAAACAAATATTATTGATTTTTTCATTTGAAGTACCTCTATCGATATCTTAAAAACAACAGTTTTTAAGATATCGATAGAGGTTGTAGAAATTTTGAGTTTATACATTAATATGTGAGGTACAAATAAGCCGAGTTTTGTAGTAATAGTTATTAATCTACTGCACACCTTACGTTGTGCCTCTAGCGAAACAATAGCATTGTAAGACGCTAACCATCTGTTTCTTGCTGCCATGTTGGGTTTACAAGCTCTCTATATCACTATAGAGACTGGTGGTCTCTTACACACACCTTTTCACCTTTACTTACGTTAAAAACATAAGAAGTCTAATCTCTGTTGCACTTTCCCTCGTATTACTACGGCCATTAGTTAAATGGAACACTGTCTTACAGCAGCTCGGACTTTCCTCTTGGGAGATTCCCAAGTAACTATCCTTGTACCTACGAAATTGTACTAAAAAAACCTTTATATATCTTTTTTAATTGATGAACAACTGTTCATTGATATAGATAAATATATGAACAGTTATTCTTATAAAATAAGCTATAATTAACAAGTGTTCATATATAATAGATACATTATTAACAAGCGTTCATAGTATATAAAAGGAGCTTAAATGCCTATAAATACGATACCTGCTAAGCGTAGCGGAACTAAAGAGAAAATACTTAAAGTATCAACCACCCTATTCTCTAAACTAGGGTATAAAGGTACAAGTGTAAGAAAAATAGCTTCAGAAGTTGGAATAAGAGAGAGTGCTATCTATAATCATTATAAAAATAAAGAGGAGATATTTCTCGAGGTAGCAAAGGGGATTTTCTCTTCGCCCTTCTCTCTTTCTAGTGAAGAAATAAAAGAATTAGCAACAAGAGGAAAACCATTTTTACAAAAATTTGCACTCCAGCATAAGATGCTAACCTTTGATAAAATGAATGAAAATATGTTCAGATTGCTAATGATAGAACTAATGCAAAATAGAGACTTAAGAGCAGAGTTTATGACAGAATTTCATGAAAAAAATATTAAAGTCCTTTCAGAAGGTTTCTTTATCATGATGCAGAGCTCACTTATTCGCTCTGGTGATCCTATGATGGTTTCTTATGAGTTTCTATCCACCCTATTCTATATTAGGCTTCAAATCACTTTAATGCATTTTGATGAACTATCTACCAATGCCTTCTCTACACATTTTGAAAAGCATGTAGATTTCTTTTGGGAAAGCATAAAAGTATAAATATTAAATAATATTAATATTAAATTTTAAAAAAAAGGTAAGCTATTTTAGCTTACCTCAAGTGTCTGTAAAGATTACTAAGCATAATCACCTGATGGTTTATCAGGTCTTTGTAGTTCATCACCAACTAAACGGTAACCATGACCTCTTAAAACTGACTTGAAAAGTTCAAAATGCTCATCATCTATGATCTCAGCTGATGCAGTATGAGGATGAGTTAAAAGAGTAACCTTTACAGATGTAAAACCTGCAAGGTCAAGTCCAGTTCTAATAGTCTCAGCACAAGCACCACAGCTTAGATCTTGTAATTCTAAAGTTTTTATCATTACTTTTTAGCCATTGCCTTAGTGACAGCTTGACCGATTTCAGCAGGAGAAACAACAACTGTTGCACCAGCAGCTTCTAGTGCAGCCATTTTTTCCGCTGCAGTACCTGCAGAACCTGATACGATTGCACCAGCATGACCCATTGTTTTACCTTTAGGAGCAGTTTGACCTGCAATAAATGCAACAACTGGTTTTGTAACATGATCTTTAATGTAGGCAGCAGCTTGAATTTCAAGATCTCCACCGATTTCACCAATAAGAACAATACACTCAGTTTCTGGATCTGCTTCGAACATTGGAAGAAGTTGAAGATATGAAAGACCAATAATTGGATCTCCACCTATTCCAACAGCTGTTGAAATACCAAAACCTTCTTTACAAACTTGGTTAGCACCTTCATAAGTTAATGTACCAGACTTTGAAATAAGTCCAACATTACCTTTTTTGAAAATCATACCAGGCATAATTCCAATTTTACACTCTTCAGCCGTGATAATACCAGGACAGTTTGGCCCAAGTGTTTTCATACCATGTTTAGTTGCATGAGCTTTAGCCATTTGCATGTCTTTAACAGGAGCACCTTCTGTAATAATTACAGCAAGTTCAATTCCGGCTTCTGCAGCTTCCATAACAGCATCACCAACAAAAGCAGGTGGAACAAAAATCATAGAAACAGTAGCACCAGTAGTTTTAACAGCATCTGCTACAGTATTAAAAACTGGTTTTCCTAGGTGTGTTTGACCACCCTTGTTTGGTGTAACACCACCAACAATTTTAGTTCCATATGCTAAACATTGCTCAGCATGAAAAGAACCCTCTTTACCTGTGAAACCTTGAACGATTACTTTTGTATCTTTGTTTACTAGTATAGACATTTAATTAATTTCCTTTCGCAGCAGCAACAGCTTTAGCAGCACCATCTGCTAAGTCATCACCGACAATTAAGTTAGATATATTTGCTTTTTTTAATATTTCAGATGCTTCTGGAGCATTCGTTCCATCAAGACGTACAATTACAGGTACATTAACATCTGTAATTTTAGTTGCTTCAATAATACCATTAGCAATACGGTCACAACGAACGATTCCACCAAAAATATTTACAAAAATTGCTTTTACATTTGGATTTCTAAGAATAATCTCAAAACCTTTTGCAACAGTCTCGGCATTAGCACTACCACCAACATCAAGGAAGTTAGCAGGTGTTCCACCCATGTGATTAATTGTATCCATAGTACCCATAGCAAGACCAGCACCATTTACCATACAACCGATTTCACCATCAAGGGCAACATATGAAAGGCCATATTTAGCAGCTTCAACTTCATCAGCATCTTCTTCAGATAAGTCTCTCATAGCTTCGATATCTGGATGACGTCCAAGTGCAGAGTTGTCAAATCCCATTTTTCCATCAAGTGCTAAAAATTCACCTGAACCAGTTCTTACTAGAGGGTTAATCTCAATCATCTCAGCATCATTTTCCATGTAAAGCTTAAATAATTTACTTGCAAAAGAGATAATATTTTTTTGTTCTGTTTTATCAGTGATACCAAGACCAAATGCTAGTTCACGACCGTGAAAACTCTGAAAACCAATAGCTGGATCAACTGGAACTTTAATAATTTTTTCTGGAGTATTTTCTGCAACATCTTCAATGTTCATTCCACCTTCAGTAGATGCAACAATTGATGGCATTTCTAGTTTTCTGTCTAAAACAACAGAAAGATAGTATTCAGCTTTGATATCTGCACCATCTTCGATGTATAGTTTTTGTACTAATTTACCAGCAGCATCTGTTTGATGTGTAACAAGAGTCATTCCAAGAATTTCTTCTGATAATGTTCTTACTTCTTCAATAGACTTAGCAAGTTTAACACCACCACCAAGACCACGACCACCTGCGTGAATTTGAGCTTTAACAACCCATACTGGACCACCAAGTTCTTCTGCTGCTTTTACTGCTGCGGGCACGCTTTCAACCATTATACCTTTTGGTGTTGGAACACCATATTTAGCAAAAATTTGTTTTGCTTGATACTCATGTATATTCATTTATTCTCCTTAATTATTAAATTTATTTTATTTTATTTTTCTTGCACTGGTTTTTAAGCCTTTGGTGCAATCATATTTTCTGGTATTACATACTTATCAAACTCTTCTGCAGTTAAAAGACCAAGCTCTATAGCTGTTTCTTTTAAAGTAGAATTATTCTTATGTGCAGTTTTTGCAATTTTTGCTGCATTGTCATAACCAACATATGGATTAAGAGCAGTAACTAGCATTAAAGAATCATGTAAAAAGTGATCGATTTTATCTACAACAGGTTCTAAGCCTACAGCACAATGATCATTAAATGAAACAATACAATCAGCAAGTAAACGACAAGATTGTAAATAGTTAAAAGCAATTACTGGTTTGAAAACATTTAACTCAAAGTTTCCTTGTGAAGCACCCATAGAAATAGCTACATCGTTACCAAAAACTTGACATGTAACCATAGTTACAGCTTCAGCCTGTGTAGGATTAACTTTTCCTGGCATGATTGAAGATCCTGGCTCATTTGCCGGAATCTCCAACTCACCAAGACCACAACGTGGACCTGATGCTAACCATCTAACATCATTAGCAATTTTCATCATATCTGCTGCAAGTGCTTTTAGGGCACCATGAGAATAGACAAGAGCATCATGAGAAGTAAGTGCATGGAACTTATTTGGTGCTGTGATAAAATCATGACCAGTAAGTTCACTTAACTTTTTAGCAACTCTCTCACCAAGTTCTGGATGAGCGTTAAGCCCTGTTCCAACAGCTGTTCCACCAATAGCAAGTTCACGAACTGCTTCTAGAGAATCTTTTGCCATTTTTTCACACTTGTTAAGCATTTCAACCCAACCACTAATCTCTTGACCGAGTGTAATTGGAGTTGCATCTTGTAAGTGTGTACGTCCAATTTTTACAACTGACTCAAACTTTGCTGATTTTGCAGCTAATGTTTTTTTAAGTTTAGCAATTGCTGGAAGTACTTGTGTCTCCATTGATATGACAGCTGCAACATGAAGTGCTGTTGGGTAAGTATCATTAGAAGATTGAGATTTATTTACATCATCATTTGGGTGAATAAGTTTTTCAACTCTAAAGTCCCCACCAAGAATTTCAGTAGCACGGTTTGCAAGAACTTCATTGTTGTTCATGTTAGACTGTGTACCTGAACCTGTCTGCCATACAACAAGTGGATAATTTCCATCAAGTTTTCCTGCTAGCATATCATCAGCAGCTTGTGCTATCGCATCTGCTTTTTTTTGATCAAGTTTACCAAGATCTGCATTTACAAGTGCAACAGCTTTTTTAAGATAAGAAAAACCTCTTGTAATCTCATAAGGCATAGTCTCTTCACCAATAGCAAAGTTTTGTATACTTCTTTGTGTTTGAGCTGCCCAGTAAGCATCTATAGGAACTTCAATTTCGCCCATTGTGTCTTTTTCAATTCTTGTACTCATTTTACTACTCTCCGTCAAAAAAATTATTGTTTTTTAATGTATCGATAAGCCCTTGCACTGATTCACAAGAATTTTTAAACATCTCTTTCTCTTGTGTATTTAGTGTTACTTCAAGGATTTTTTCAGCACCATTAGCACCAATCATAACAGGAACACCTGAAACGACATCGCTAAAGCCATATTCACCTTCGAGGAGAACTGCACAAGGATAAATTTGCTTAGTATCTTTAAGTATTGCATTTACCATAATAGCAGTTGATTTTGCAGGAGCATAATATGCTGAACCTGTTTTTAAATGTCCTACTATTTCAGCCCCACCCTTACGAGTACGCTCAACTATCTCATCTATCTCAGCATCAGTTAATACATCAGAAAGAGGAACTCCTGCTACTGTTGAATAACGAGGTAGAGGAACCATATCATCACCATGACCACCCATAACAGATGCACGTATTTGTCCACCACCATATCCAAGCTTTTCTTGAATAAATGCAGCCATTCTTGAACTGTCTAAGATTCCAGCCATACCAATAACACGGCTTCTATCAAAACCACTCTCTTTAAGTGCAACATAAGTCATTGCATCTAAAGGATTTGAAACCATTATAATGATAGCATCAGGAGAGTATTTAGCTACACCTTGTATAACTTCTTTCGTAATTTTTGCATTTATCATAAGTAAGTCATCACGACTCATACCAGGAAGTCTTGGACTACCAGCAGTTATAACAACAACATCACAGTTTATTAAGTCTGACATTTCCTCAGCAACTTTAACAACAGTATGACTTCTTACAGCAGATGCAGCTTGAGACATATCTAATGCCTTTCCTCTTGCTACATCAATTTTATTATCACGTAAAATTACTTCATGACATGCACCAAGCATTACTAGAGAATATGCCACTGTCGCACCAACATTACCGGCACCAACTATCCCTACTCTTTTTCCTACACTCATTAAAACTCCCTAATATTAAATAGTATGATACCAATCAGAGATACACTTAAACAGTATGTGCTAACACACATCACTTAAGTATAATAAGATATCATTTATGAAAGGTTTTTCGCCTTTTGTATAAAACTAGTAAATAAGTACCATATAAAAAACGAAATACTATGTGCATAAATGCACATAGTAAACTTAAAACTAAATAGTGTCGATTATAGCGTTAAGAGTAGCAGATGGACGCATAGCTTTTTCAGCTTTAGCATCATCTGGATGGAAATAACCACCAATATCTTGAGCTTTCCCCTCAACAGCAAGAAGTTCAGACATAATAATATCTTCTTTCTCCTTAAGTTCTTTAGCAACTGGAGCAAATTTTGCAGCTAATTCTGCATTTTCACCTTCAGCAAGTGCTTTAGCCCAGTATTGTGCTACAAAGAAGTGAGAAGCTTTATTGTCAGGTTGACCAACTTTACGTCCTGGCTCTTTGTTGTTATCTAGGTAAGCATCGTTAGCAACATCAAGACCTGCAGTTAAAGCAGTTAATTTTGCATCACCATGTTTAATACCTAAGAAACGTAATGATTCAGCAAGTGCTAAAATCTCACCTAAAGAATCCCAACGAAGGTGACCCTCTTTTAAGAATTGCTCAACATGCTTAGGAGCAGATCCACCAGCACCAGTCTCATATAAACCACCACCAGCTAATAAAGGAACAATAGAAAGCATTTTTGCAGATGTTCCAAGCTCTAGGATTGGGTACATATCTGTTAAGTGGTCACGAAGAACATTACCAGTAACAGCGATAGTAGTTTTACCCTCGCGAACACGAGCATTTGTAAAACGTGTAGCATCAGTTACATTCATAAATTGAATATCTAAACCAGTAGTATCATGATCTTTAAGGAATGCATCTACTTTGATTTTAATTTGAACATCATGTGCACGCTTATTATCTAACCAGAAAACAGCTGGTACATTTTCAATTTTAGTTCTTTCAACTGTTAAACGAACCCAGTCTTTAATCGCAACATCTTTAGTACGAGACATTCTCCAGATATCACCAGCTTCACATTCAAAACTCATAAGCTCACCATCTTCAGAACCAGTTACAGTTACTGTACCAGCCTCAGCAAGTTCAAATGTAGTTGGATGAGAACCGTACTCTTCAGCTTTTTGAGCCATAAGACCGATATTTTGCATTGTACCCATAGTTGATACATCATACTGACCATTTTTAACACAGTCTGCAACCATTTCAGCATGAAACATACCATAAGTAGAATCAGGAATAACAGCAACACACTCTACTGCAGCTCCAGTTCTATCCCACTGCTTACCACCTTCACGAACAACAACTGGCATAGAAGCATCAATAATTACATCGTTAGATGCATTAAAGTTAGTCTTTCCATTGTCTGAATCAACCATAGCTATCTTTGGAGAATCACCTTCAACTACTGCTAAAAATGCTGCTTTAATCTCAGCTTCTTTTTCATGACCAGCAATCTTGTTTTCTAAGTCTGACATACCTTGATTTGGGTTTACATTAAGTTCTGCGAATACATCTGCATACTTAGCAAATACTTCTGGGAAAAATGCAACAAATCCATAACCAAACATAATAGGATCTGAAATTTTCATCATTGTAGCTTTAAGGTGTAGTGACCATAAAACACCATTTTTCTTAGCATCTTCAATAGTTTTTTTGTAAAAATCATTAAGTGCAGAGATAGACATAAAAGTACCATCAAGAATTTCATCAGCAACACCATCAAATGAACCTAATTCTTTTCCATTAAGTGCGATAGTAATTTTTTGTGCTTTTGAAATAGTTACTGACTTCTCGTTAGCAAAGAAATCTCCCTTTCCTTCCATATGTGTAACATATGCTTTAGGGTTTTCTGGGAATGCACGTAATTTATGTGGATTCTTTTGAGCGAATCTCTTAACTGCTTTTGCAGCACGTCTATCTGAATTACCTTCACGAAGAACAGGGTTAACAGCAGAACCTAAACATGTAGAATATTTAGCTTGAATCTCTTTTTCAGCATCATTTTTAGGGTTTTCAGGATAATTAGGAATATCATAACCTTGACCTTGAAGCTCAGTAATACAATCTTTAAGCTGACCAACAGATGCAGAAATGTTTGGGAGCTTGATGATATTACCATCTTCTTGAAGTACAACTTCACCTAATTTAGAAAGTTCATCTTCTGCAAGACCCATAGCAGATAAAACTCTTCCTGCAAGTGAAATATCACTTACTACAACTTCTACACCTGCAGCTTTCGTAAAAGCGTTAACTATAGGGAGTAAAGAGTATGTTGCTAAAGCCGGAGCTTCATCAATTTTTGACCAAATGATTTTTGACATGTATTGTCCTTGTGAATTAAATTTATCTCATGAAAGTTTCACTTCATGGATGTACAAGTCAAATAGTAACACAAGTAGGAAAATATTATGCAAGCTTCCATAATTATTTGGTTTTATTTAGAATTTGTTTCGTTTTGTAGCACGTCTTATGTTCTCTATGTGTGTAGAATAGTTACATGTGAAATCATGAATGTTATGCTTATTCTTCATAAAATACAGGTAGTTCGTTTTAGCAGGAAAAATAGCTGCCTTGATTGCAACGATACTTACATTGCAGGCAGGAAGCGATGGAATCCCCTTGTGTAGGTATGTATTGTATATTGATTTATCTTCTCGGATTCTACGGGGAGTTATTTTTATGTGTGAGTATTTTCCATAATTGAGTGTGCCATCCATTTGTAACTTCATACCTTTTTTTATTCTATTATATATCACAGAACTAACAATGGGCATTTCTTCTGCATTTGCAGACTCTTTTTGTATTATAGAGGCTATAGATAGGTAGCGTAACCACTTTTTTTCATTATAAGTACCAAATATTTTCATTGAGACACTTCTCATTTTACTTAATGATACTTTTAGTAGCAGTGTTATTAAATCTTTTTCAGATATTCCTAATGGTATGCTATACGTGTCAGGCACTAAGGCACCTTCCCTAAAAGGTGCTTGTTTATAAAATTCATATTCTAATTTTGTAACACTTAAATCTAAAGAACTAGCGAGTTGTCTTAAAAAAATGTATGTTGTCTCACCTGGGATAAGTGTTACATTTTGTAATGCTGCTTTAGCATGTGTTAGTTTATATAAGAAATCTGCCTTTGTATTGTACTCACTACCTATGTTTATCCAGCCACTTTGAGGAGAACCTATTATACGAAGGATTAATGCATCTATTTTACTAATTTGCTTATTTTGAGCATGTAACTGTGCTATAATCTTATTAATAGAGCCTTTGTTTATATAAAGAACAGTAGGTGTCTTAATCGGCTTATTTAGGTAGTACATGAGAGACAAAATAATAATTAATATAATTTCAAAAACATACACTAGTATTGTCAGTCTGCTTGTATTCATTTTACTTTTACTTTTTATAGGTTTTATAATTCTTCAAAATGGACTCTTCTTAAATGAAGTAACTGTTTCAAATGTTCATATAAAGCAATTATACATTAAATGGAATGAAAAACTCGATGTTTCGATTCATGAAATAAAAATTTCAAACAAGAAAATAAATACTAATACCAATATAGACTATAAAAAACTTAGTAGCTCTTTACAGAAGCTATCTCATACTAGCCCTTGGTTTAACTCATTAACAATTGAAAAAATATTATATAAAGAGATTACTGCATCTTTTAAGTATGCTAGTAAAGATAAAGGTTTCTTCCTTGCATCTTCTAAAGATATAGACTTAGATGTATCGATTGGAGTTGTAAATGATATACTTACTCTAAATATAAAGAAATTTTATGATAAAAAAAGGGATATTACCCTTTACGGTAATATTTATATTGACACCAAAAATACTTTACTTCTTTCTAATGTTAACCTCAATGTCTCTAAAGAATTAGACCTAACACTCTATCTACAATCAGATACCAAAAAACTTTACTATAGATTAGTAAGTAATAAACTTATAAGAGATTATAAACATGCCATTGCCTTAGCAAACCTTCCTAAAGAAGGACAATATTGGGCCTATGATGTTATAAAAATGTCATCTGTGAACATAACAAACGCGAATGGATTTGTTGATTATGACAAGATGGACGAAATCCTTACGAATATTAAAGTATCTGCAACAGTAGATAAACTAGAGTATACATACAATAAAGACCTTGACCCCATACATACAAAAGAGACACAGCTTGAATTTAAAGATGGTCTTTTGTACATATATCCCCATCAAGCATTTACTTCAGGTAAGTATTTAGGTCAGAGTTGGTTAAAACTAGACTTTACAAAGACTGAAGAACTTTTAAGTATTAAACTTATTTTTAATTCTATACTTGATAAAGATATGCTCAATATTCTTAATACTTATAAAATAAAACTTCCTTTTTTACAAAAGAAAGGAGTTGTTAAGACTGACTTAAACCTTGAAATAGGCTTGAGGGAGTTACATGTAAAAGCAAGGGGAAGTTTTTTCACCAAAGAAGCAAACTTTGACTACCTCGGTTTAAATATAGATATATACGATGCAAACATTTTACTTGACAATTATGATATAAATATTAAAAAGATGAAGGCTAAATATAAGAACATAGCCAAGGCGGATGTTGATGTGAAATACAATGCTTCCACTTCTGAGGGAGAAATCGGATTTGATTTTAACTACATAAAGACACAAGGTTTATCTCTTAATACAAATAGCTCCCCTTTACATGTAAAGTACAATATAGGAAAAACTGAAGATTCTATAGATGTAGATAGCTCCTTGTGGCACTTTAAAAAACAAAACATAAAAATTGATACGATGCACATACCCTTTAATTTAAAAGAGTTAAAACTTCAAATTCCTACAACTTTTATAGAAGATATAGATATAGGAAGTGCTTTTATTTCTGGCTCTGTTAATCTTAGCACAATCAAAGCAGAGCTCAATGTAGATGTCTTGAAGTTTAATTATGAAGGTATAGAATTTAGTCAATCTAATACTCCCTTTAAAATATTTTATGATAAAAAATTCTCTATTTATTCTAAAAATGAAATATTTTTTAAGGTATCTGGTTCAAACTATAGAGCAACAAATTTTTATTTAGAATTAAATGAAAATAATATTTTATTAAAACATACCAAGCTCAATATTGGTAAATATATAACAACCAAAATCTATGCCAACTTTAATACTAAAACAAATAAATCACATATAAGTCTAAGTAATTTTGTATTGATTGATCCAAATACACAAAATATTTTATATAAAAATAAAAAAATAATGCTCTCTCTTTCACATCTTGATGGTTTACTTAAAATTAGTTCTCGTGAACTTGATGGTGAATTCTTGTCTCGAGATAAAGGATGGAAACTTCAACTAAATTCATTGAACCCAATTGCAAAGAACTCTACTTTACTAAAAAAACTACATTTAGAAAATGGTGATTTTACTCTCTATAAAAATAAAAATGATAAATATACAAGGTTTAAATCAAATGTAGTCTATCCATATAAAATACTTGTAAAAGATAATATACCTTTAGAAGCTTATAAAATAAAAGGAAAAATATATAAAGAAAGAGTATATATTGCTATAAACAATAAAATACACATAGAGATTAAAGACTCTGTCAATATAAATATGGATAATAGTGTTCTTAACATTAGCGAACTCCTGAGAGTTCTTAAAGATATCCCATCGAATACGGATAAATCCAATACATTAAATATATTATTAAAAGCAACAAATTCTACACTGTA
This sequence comes from Sulfurimonas sp. SAG-AH-194-L11, assembly GCF_029215995.1. Taxonomy (GTDB): domain Bacteria; phylum Campylobacterota; class Campylobacteria; order Campylobacterales; family Sulfurimonadaceae; genus Sulfurimonas. The sequence continues at coordinate 50,426 of NZ_JAEMVB010000006.1, read as the reverse complement.
TGTTAACAAAAGTAGAAGTATTCTCTATCATACACTTGATTTACAGTTATATGACAATATTTTAACTGCCCAACTTTCATATTCTAAAGGTAAAGCAGGATTACGATTTGAAAACAATAAATTTCACCTTTATGGAAAAAACTTTAATGACAAGTTTATGAATGAACTGTTCTCTTTATCTAAATTCACTAAAGGTAACTTAGACTTTTCGCTTAGTGGCAATACAGATGATTATAATGGTGTCATATATGTTAAAAAAACCACTATTAGAGACTATAAAACACTGAATAATATTTTGGCTTTTGTTAATACAGTCCCTTCTCTTGTTACATTTCAGTTACCTGGATATAGTAACGAAGGACTTTTTATAGATAAAGCCTACATTAAATTTAAATACAATGACAATGTTTTTCATTTAAGTGATATATATTTGGACTCAAAAGAGATAGATATTCTTGGAAAAGGAGTTGCTGATTTTGATAAGGATACAATAGATATTGTTTTAAACCTAAAAACAGATTTAGGAAGTGATCTTGCAAAGGTTCCTCTTGTGGGCTATATACTTTTAGATGGTGATACAATTTCTACAACATTAAGCATAAAAGGAAAAGCATCTGACCCTAAGATAAAGTCACTAATTGCTGAGGATATTGTAGTAGCACCTTTTAATATTATAAAAAGAACCCTTTCTCTTCCCTATCTTTTAATCAAAGATGCTGTAGATAAAAAATAGTCTGTTTTATTCATTGCGCAATACAGTTAAAATATCTACCTCGCTGGCTTTTTTAGCAGGATAATATGAAGAGCCTATAACAATAAAAAATGCACCTATGACAATAAGTGAAAAATCAAACAAGCTTAAATCTAACGGCAGTGTAGATGTGGGGTAAACATCCTTAGGCAGAGATATAATATCAAAAGTACCTAACACCCATATACCACTTAAGCCCAAGAAAACTCCTGCTCCAATACCTGTAATTCCAATAATAACACCAAGATATAAAAAAACTTTTTTAATCTCTCCTGTTGTAGCACCAAGAGATAAGAGGAGTGCTATTTCCCCTCTTCTATTCATTACAGTCATTAGCAGTGAAGAGATTATATTTATAGCTGCTATAAGTATAATGAGCATTAATACTATAAAGAGTGATGCTTTTTCCATCTCTAATGCAGCAAAAAAGTTTAAATTATCTTCCCACCAACCTTTAACAGTTGTACTAATTGGTAAAAAATCTTTTATTTTTTGTATATCCTCATGAGGATGTTTAGAGTATACATGAATTCCATCGTACATATTATAAGGCATATGCATCATTGTCTGAAGTGCAGTTAAAGTAGTGTAACTATATGCCTTGTCGTAAGCTGAAAGGCCAGAATCAAATATGGACCGAACCTTAAAACGCTTGATTTTTGGTGTCATAGAGAGACCACCAGGTTCAACACTAGTAAAAATATACATAAGTTTATCATCCACAAAGAGGTCAAACTCTTGTTTTAGGCTTTTACCAATGAGTACATCAAATTTGCTAAAAGTATGGCCTGAAATTGCCTCGTTTAAAACACTATTAACTTTAGCTTCATCTTCAAAATTTACACCAAAAAGATAACCACCCTCAAGCCTAGATCCATTGCGAATCATTACTGAGGATTGAACATAGGGACTAAAAAACAAGTGAGGAAATTTTGATTCTAAGTCAATAAGAAGATTTTCATTTACTCCTCCATAAAACTTCGGAATAATAGTCAGAGGATAGTTCATAATGGTAAGCTTTTTCTTAAACTCTTTATCAAAACCATTCATAAGTGCCATGGCTATAAGAAGAACCATAACACCTAGTGTAATACCTAAAAAAGCAAGGAGTGCTGAGAGAAAAATAAAAGGTTGTTCTTTATCAAAACGAAGAAACCTTTTTACTAGATAAGTAACTATTGATTTTTTCAAGAAGCAAATATACCTTTTTTTGGTCCACTTTTACCACAGCACTGTTTATATTTTTTACCACTACCACAAGGGCAAGGGTCATTTCTTGCAATTTTTTTCTCAGGTTTAATATCATCAGTATCACTATGGTTTAGTTGCATCTGTGCTTCTTGTTGTTTTTGCTCTAGTGCTCTTTGCTGCGCTATTGCAGCAGCTTCTTCTTCAGGAGATTCCATCTTAAACTGAATAACTTGAAGTGTACGAATTGTATTAAATTTTATCTCACCTATTAGTTCAGTAAAAAGATTAAAACTCTCCTTCTTATACTCAACCAAAGGATCTTTTTGATTGTATGCACGAAGACGAATACCAGTTTTCATACTGTCCATTTCATAAAGATGATCTCTCCATGCACTATCAAGTTCTTTTAGGTAAAACTCTTTTTCAATATCTTGTTTAACATTTTCATCTAAAACACTCATTTTTTCATCGTAAGATTTTTTAATAGCTTCATTTACACTATTAAATAGCGCTTCATATTCTAGATTCTTTAATGGATCCAAAGCAAGGGAAAAGTTTATTTTTTCTTGAATATGCTCGGAGAGTCCTTGAAGATTAAAATCTTCTCTAGCAGCTCCCTCATAAATACCACATAGTTGTAAAATATGCATTATATACTCTTCTCTAATAGCATCTATCTTTGCTGAGATATCATAATCTTCGCTAAGAAGTTGATTTCTAAATTTATAGATAATTTTTCTTTGCTCATTTGCTACATCATCGTATTCAACAATCTGCTTACGACCTTCATAGTGCATGTTTTCAACTTTTTTCTGAGCTTTTTCAACTGCACGAGTAACCATCTTAGACTCTATATACTCACCATCTTCAACACCGAGTCTTTCCATTATAGACTTAATTTTATCACTTCCAAAAATTCGTAAAAGATTATCTTCTAGGGAGAGATAAAATTGTGTTGTTCCAGCATCACCTTGTCTACCTGAGCGCCCACGAAGCTGATTGTCAATACGGCGATTTTCATGGCGTTCAGTACCTACGATATACAAACCACCAAGCTCTCTTACTTCATCATTTACCTTGATGTCAACACCACGTCCTGCCATATTTGTTGCAATAGTAACAGCACCTTTAGAACCAGCTGACTTGATAATTTCACCCTCTTGCTCATGGTTTTTTGCATTGAGTACTGTATGTGCAATTTTTTCTTTTTTTAGTACATCATGTAGTGCTTCGGATTTTTCAATGGATGCAGTACCAATAAGTACTGGTTGGCCTGTTTTACTAAGCTTTTTGATAGTATCTATTACAGCATTAAATTTTTCTTTTTCTGTTTTATAGATTAAATCATTTAAATCTTTTCTTGCCACAGGAATATTAGTTGGAATTGATACAACATCTAAGTTGTAAATCTGAGCAAATTCCGTTGCTTCAGTCTCAGCAGTTCCTGTCATACCTGCAAGTTTATCATACATTCTAAAGTAGTTTTGAAATGTTATATCAGCAAGAGTTTGTGTCTCTTCTTTGATTTCAACACCCTCTTTAGCCTCAAGTGCTTGATGCAAGCCTTCTGAAAAACGTCTCCCTTCACTGATTCGCCCTGTAAACTCATCTACAATCATAACTTCATTATCGCGAACAACATAGTCAACATCTATTTCAAAAAGATAATTAGCTTTTAAGGCTTGGTCTAGTATATGTGAAAGGGAAGGATTTTCCGCACTATAAAGGTTCTCTACTTTAAAAAGAGTCTCAGCTTTTGTAATTCCCTCTTCTGTAATAAGAATAACCTTGTCTTTTTCATCGACAGTGAAATCCACATCTTTTACTAAAGTTGTTGCAACTCTATTAGCATTTTCATAATCTTGCATATTTCTGTTTGTTGGACCTGAAATAATCAGTGGTGTTCTTGCTTCATCAATTAAAATTGAATCTACTTCATCCACAATTACAAAATTATGACCACGTTGTGCCATTTGACTTTTAGAGTAACTCATGTTATCTCTTAAGTAATCAAATCCAAACTCATTATTTGTACCGTATGTAATATCAGACTCATAAGCTGCAATTTTTTCTTCAGGAGAATTTGCATCTTCTAATATTGTTCCAACACTAAATCCTAAAAAGTTATAAAGTGGTGACATTTCAGATGCATCACGTGAAGCAAGATAATCATTTACTGTAACTAAGTGAACACCCTTTCCTGACATCGCATTAAGAATGATAGCTAGAGTTGCAACAAGTGTTTTACCCTCACCTGTCTTCATCTCAGCTATACGCCCCTCATGAAGTACTATACCACCTATGAGTTGTACATCAAAATGGCGCATACCAAGTGTTCGTTTACTTACCTCTCTTGTAATAGCAAATGAATCACAAAGAACATCATCAAGTGTTTTTGTTTCATCTTTTATACTTGACTTTAGCACATCAAATGCAGCTTTAAGTTCTTCGTCATTCATTTGCTCATATTGAGACTCAAGAGCATTTATAGCTTTTATTTTTTTAAAATATTTTTTTAATTCACGGTCATTAGATGTTCCAAAAACCTTTCCCATTAATCCAAGTAGCATTCACAACCTTATATCTGTACTATATAGTTTATTATATAGTAACAGTGAAATTGCTTTTATTTTAACACATATAATCTAATAAGAAGTATAAATACAATTTTTGCTATAATTTCTTTTATAAAAAGGATACTATTTGAAATACATTTTTTTCTCAGCACTACTTTTCACCCTTTCATTTGGCGATATTTTTTCTATGAACTCCTTTGAAGCTGACTTTACACAAGTTGTTACAAACGAAAAAGGGAACAGACTAAAATATACTGGTCACATAAAGGCTATGAAACCCCAATATGCACTATGGGAGTATCGTAAACCAAGCACAAAATTTATTTATGTTAATAAAAATAGAGTTATGATTATAGAACCTGATTTAGAACAGGTTATAGTTAAAGAGTTGCATAATAGTATAGATTTTTTTAAAATTATTAAAAATGCAACTAAAATTGATAAGTACACATACACAACAAATCTCCAGTCTGTACAATATACCATACACATATCAGACTCTCAGTTAAAATCTATAGAGTATAAAGATCAACTAGATAATAGTGTTTCTATTGATTTTACTAATCATATAATAAATAAAAATATGGATGCAAAAGAGTTTACACTAACTATACCTTTAAATTACGATGTAATTAATGGATAGTTTTTAAACATTAAGAGAGGGTCTACCAATGTAGTACCCTTGAGAGTAGTCTATACCTAACTCTTTAACAATTGCATGTATTTCTTCTGTCTCTACATGTTCTGCTATGGTTTTAATACCACTCTTTTTAGCAAAATCTACAATACTTTGTACTATAACTTTGTAAGCATTATCTTTGCTTAACTCTTTTATAAAAGTACCATCAATTTTTATATATTCTGCTTGTAGTTCAAACATACGGTTATAAGCTGACTTGTCTGTACCAAAGTCATCTACAATCACATGATAACCACTGCTTTTAAGCTCTAAAATTTGAGCATCTAAGCTATCTGTTTTAGTAATGATAATATCTTCAACAAGTTCTAAATGAACACGTGATGGAGAAACACCATAGTGTTCACACTTATAATTTAAAAAACCTAATAAATAATTTTCTTGTAAATCATGCATACTTATATTAATTGAAAAATTATAATCATTTTTAGCAAACAGTTTAAATGCTTTATCTATAACAATTTTTGTAATTTGAGTGATATATCCTATTTGTTTTGCACTGCGGATAAACTTGTCAGCATCTACAAGTTTATTATTGCTATCCATTAGTCTGCAAAGTACTTCATAATGTTTCGTTTTTGTTGTGTTATTAGAAATAATCACTTGATAATATGTAAAAATTCTATCCTCATCAAAAGCTTTTTGTAGTACTCCAATCCAGTATAAACTATCTCTTTGCTCTTTCATATAGTCTGACTCTACATCATATATTACTGTTGTGCTACCACCGTAAAACCTTGCCTCTTTTGAGGCAGACTTGGCATTTATAAAAAGTTTATTTCCTCTACCACCATCAATGCCAATAGAAAATAATATACGGTGTGTATGTCCATCAAACTCAACTGCTGACTCTTTAAAAAAGGACTGGATTTGACTTGCTAATAATATAGCCTGATTATCCGCTGGATTATCAATGAGTAAAACAAATTCATCAGCTGTAATATGATAAAGATTAGCATTTGTGGGTAAAAATTGCTTTAATTTTAAAGCGGTTTCTTTTAAAAGCTTGTTTGCTTTACCCATTCCATAGGTTGTATTCACAAATTCAAAATGATCTATATTTATATACACAAGAGACTGCTCGCTGTCACCAAGAGCATCTTGAAGTGCATAACGACTTGGTAGTTTTGTAAGTTCATAAATATATTTATTAATATGTACACTGTCTTTATATGAGTTTATTTGTTGTTTAAGTATTTTTTCATTCATCATAAATCGACCTATTCGTTTTCGTTCATATAACAAGTCATTATTTATTTTTTCTATTTGGGTCTGCAGATATGTTCTATCATAATTTAACTTTTCTAAAACATTTATAATTGTATCAAGAAAAAGAGTTGTCTTAAAAGGTTTCATTTGTATTGCTGAGATATTTAATGCATAAAAATTTAAGAGCTCATCTGGTGATTTTTGTGCCGTAGTGAGTATAATCTTTTGATATGGACTATGCTCTTGTATTTTCTTAATGAGTTTATCTGTACTCATTATGGCAGAACTTGCATCAACAATCACTAAATCATATTTATGTACTTTAAGATAACTAATCCCAACAACTGCATCACTTGCATCATCAACAGTAGAAAATACTTTTTTTAATACATTTGTAATAGTTGTTAAAAAATCTTGATTTTCATCTATATATAAAAGAGATAAAGATTTACTAAGAGGTAAAAGGTCTTTGAGTTCTGCCATATATAATCCATAACTTTGTTTTTATTTATTGTATATTGTAGCAGTTTAAAGTTAATTTTTTAATGAAGTTATATATATAAGAGAAGGAAATAGATAAAAGAGTAAAGTAATTAGTACTTTACTCTTTTAGATTTATACTGGTTTAACAGTAACACCATACTTATCTTCAGCGATAGTACGTGGCTCAAGATGATAGTTTGCGATTTCGTTAAAGTTAAGGTACTTGTATATAGCATCTTCTTTACCAGCAATCTTTGCAGGTACGAAGTCCATATACTCTTTAACAGTAGGAATTTTTCCAAGTTTTGCACATAGTGCTGCAAGCTCTGCAGAACCAAGATACACTTGTGTACCTTTACCTAAACGGTTGTTAAAGTTACGAGTAGAAGTTGAGAAAACAGTTGAGTTTTCACGAGCAGAGGCTTGATTACCCATACATAAAGAACAACCTGGAACTTCTGTAGTTGCATCGATAGCCTTATAAACTTCGTAGTAACCTTCGTTGATAAGTTGTTGCTCATCCATTCTAGTTGGTGGAACAATCCAGAATTTTTCAACATTGTGTTTACCTTCACCTCTCATGATTTCACCAGCTGCACGGTAGTGACCAACATTAGTCATACATGAACCTAGGAAAACTTCATCAAGATGAGTACCAGCAACTTCAGATAAAAGTTTAACATTATCTGGATCATTTGGACATGCTAGGATTGGTTCAGTAATTGTATTTAAATCAATTTCGATTACTGCTGCATATTCTGCATCAGGATCTGGTTGCATAAGTGTAGGATTAGCTAACCAATCTTCCATCTTAGAGATACGACGCTTTAAAGTTGTAGCATCTTCGTAACCATCTTCAACCATTGCTTTAAGTAAAGTAACATTTGATTTTAAATACTCTTCAACTGGAGCAGTATTTAAAAGAACAGTACATGCAGCAGCAGAACGTTCAGCAGATGCATCTGAAAGTTCAAATGCTTGCTCAGCTTTAAGATCAGGCAGACCTTCAATCTCCAAAATTCTACCAGCAAATACATTTATTTTACCCTCTTTAGGAACAGTTAAGTGTCCTTGCTGAATTGCAACATAAGGAATAGCATTAACAAGGTCACGAAGAGTGATACCAGGTTGCATTTCACCTGAAAAACGTACAAGTACAGATTCTGGCATACTTAAAGGCATAGCCCCTGTAACACCAGCAAATGCAACAGCACCAGATCCTGCAGGAAAAGAGATACCAATTGGGAAACGTGTATGAGAATCTGCACCAGTACCAACAGTATCTGGAAGAACCATTCTATTTAACCATGAGTGGATGATTCCATCACCTGGACGAAGAGCAACACCTGAACGGTTAGAGATAAATGCAGGTAAGTTTTTATGCATCTCAGCATCAGATGGTTTAGGATAAGCAGCTGTATGACAAAAAGTTTGAAGTACAAGGTCGGCATTAAAACCAAGTGCTGCAAGTTCTTTAATCTCATCACGAGTCATAGGACCAGTTGTATCTTGAGAACCAACAGTATTCATCTCTGGCTCTACATACATACCTGGACGAACACCAGTAAGACCTGAAGCTTTTCCAACCATTTTTTGTGCAAGAGTGTAACCCTTACCTGTATCAGCTGGTTGTTCAGCAGTTAAGAATGCCTCAGAAGCACCAAGACCTAAAACAGAACGAGCCTTTGAAGTAAGACCACGACCAATAATCAATGGAATACGACCACCCGCTTGTACTTCATCAGTAATGGTATTTGGGTTTAGTTTAAAAGTAGCAATACATTTACCATCTTTATGTGCTTCACCTTTATACGGGTAAAGAGTAACTTCATCACCAGTTTCCATTTTAGAAACATCAAGTTCTAAAGGAAGTGCACCTGAATCTTCACAAGTAGCAAAAAAGATTGGAGCGATAGTATTACCAAGAACAATACCACCAGTACGCTTGTTTGGAACACCTGGAATATCTACACCAATGTGCCATTGAACAGAGTTGACACCTGACTTACGTGAAGAACCAGTACCAACAACATCGCCAACATAAGCGATAGGGTTACCTTTTTTCTTTAATTCTTTAAGTGTGTCTAATGGGTTATCCATTCTATTGATAAGAAGTGAATTTGCATGTAAAGGAATATCTGAACGAGTAAAAGCCTCTGAAGCTGGGGATAAATCATCAGTATTTGTTTCACCTGGAACTTTATATACTGTAATTTTAATTTCTTCAGGAATTGGAGATTTAGATGTAAACCACTTAGCATCCGCCCATGAAGTAAGAACTTTAGTTGCAGCTGCATTTCCCTCTTTATGTAGTTTTTCAACATCATTAAATGCATCATATACTAAAAGAGTTTTAGATAGAGCTGTAACAGCCGCATCTACAACAGCAGAGTTAGATGATGCAAGTGCATGAATCATAGGAAGAACATTAAATCCACCTAACATCATACCTAGCATTTCAACTGCTCTTACTGGTGAAATAGCATCAACAGTTATGTTCTCAGCTGCAATTTCATTTAAGAATGCTGCTTTTACTTGTGCTGAGTCATCAACACCAGGTGCTACACGGTTTGTAAGTAAGTCAAGTAACTCATCTGTACAGTTTGTTTTAATTAGTTCGATAACTTCTGCTGTTTGCACAGCACTAAGTGCTAATGGTGGTACACCAAGTGCAGCACGTTGTGCAACATGTGCTTTATAATCTTCAATAAATGCCATAATAATTCCTATGTAAGTAATTTTGGAAGATTATAGCTAAATATAAATAATCATTTTTTAAGTGTTACGAATGTAAACACTTATATTTAAACAGATTAGAAATATGTGAATTATGGTAACACTAAAGGCTTCTACTATTTAGTTCTTCCTTTAAAATATTTTTTTGGGAACCTGAATAGTTCTCTTTTAACCATAAAAGATAAGAGTCTGGTAGTTCACAATAGAGCATTCCCTTATACTGTCCAAAACTTACACGTGGTTTTACTTGACTTATCAGAGGATTATCAACACAAGTTGCATCTAAAGAACTCAAGTTAATAATTTTTACAAACTCTTTAAATTCTATTCTTTTTTGAATAACAAAAGAGTAGCTACTAAAGTCAAATATTCCCTTACGAGCAGATACAAACTCTTGTATAGCCTGAATTTGAGGGACACTTAGTGACTCTAAGTTTTTTACAAGAACCTTAAAAGAGTTTTTGTAAGCTGTAAATACAAAAATGGGCTTACTCACTACAGAATCTCTCTAATACCCTTAGTATTTGGAGAAGAGAGTACTCCTTCGCGTTCTAACTGTTCTATAACACGAGCAGAACGATTATAACCTATTTGAAGTTTTCTTTGTAGGTAAGAAATAGAAGTTTTTCTATCGCTTAAAACAACATTTTTAGCATCTTCATAGAGCTCATCAAGTTCTTCATAAGTATCATTTAAAGCTGAACTATTAGACTCAGTCTCTTCTACTAAAAAGCTTTTATCATAGTTTGGCTCTCTTTGTGCTTTTATAAACTCCACTATTGTCTCTATCTCATCTTCTGTTGCCCATGGAGCATGAAGACGTACTAGTCCTGTTGAGCCCGGAGGAGTAAAGAGCATATCACCCCGTCCAAGTAGTGATTCTGCTCCCATTTGATCTAAAATTATTTTAGAGTCAATCTTCTGCCCTACTCTATATGAAATTCGAGAAGGAAGGTTTGCTTTGATTAGTCCTGTTACAACATCCACAGAAGGACGCTGCGTTGCGACGATTAAGTGTATACCACAAGCACGAGACTTTTGAGCAAGTCTAGCGATACTAAACTCAACATCTTTTCCACTTGTCATCATCAAGTCAGCTAGCTCATCTATAATAACTACTATATATGGAAAGTGTTCACCACCAACCTTTTTAACTTTTTCATTATAATTTTCTATATTTTTTGTTCTAGACTCTGCCATAAGTTCATAACGGCGCTCCATCTCAGCTACCATATTATTAAGTGCTGCTATGGCTTGTTTTGGTTTTGTAATAACAGGAGTAAGTAAGTGAGGGATATCATTATATATTGAAAATTCAAGCATTTTAGGGTCTATCATAAGTAAACGCAGCTGATCTGGTGAATTTTTATAAAGTAGAGAGAGTATCATCGCATTTATTCCAACACTCTTACCACTACCCGTTGTTCCTGCAATAAGAAGGTGAGGCAATTTTTTAAGGTCAGTTACAAAAGGTTTTCCAACTATGTCTTTTCCAAGAACTATGGTTAAAGGAGAAGAGGAGTCTTGAAAAAGTTTATCATCTAAAATTTCACGAAGATATATAGTGTCAACTGTTTCATTTGGTATCTCTATTCCTACAACATCTTTTCCTGGGATTGGTGCTTGGATACGGATGGTTTCTGCTGAGAGTGCCATTGCAAGATCATCTTGAAGACCTAAAATCTTACTAACTTTTACATTTGCTGCTGGCTTAAACTCAAATGTAGAAACAACAGGGCCAGCATAAGTACGAACTACATCACCATTTATCTTAAAATGTGCAAGTTTTTCTATAAGAAATCGGATCTTATCATCAAGTTCACTCTCATCCACATTTTTTGCAGTCTTTGGTGCTTTTTGTAAAAAATTCACTGATGGTAGCTTAAAGTTTTTAGGTTTCTCAACTACCCCCTTATCTATATCTGCTAAAAGTTTAGCATTCTCTTCTAACTCATCAACAATGATAGTACTCTTTTGCTCTTTAACCTCTTCTACTATATCTAAAAGATTTTTTGCTTCTTTTTTTTCTGTAGGTGATTCTTGTTCATCTTTCTTTCTTAAATAACTTGGAGTTTCTATATCTTCTAAAATCTGCTCTGATAGCTCTTGTGTACTAGTACTTATCTCGATTTCTTGTTCTGTTTCTATTATATCTTCTGTAAACTCTGGTTCAACTGTTTTTTCTTCTTTAAACTCTATCCGTTTTATTTTTTTAGAAGGTAAGTTTGGAGTTTTATCCACTATAAAGCTGTAAAGCATGCTTAAAATTTCAGAAGTACTTTTGTCTAAAATTATTACAATAGAAACAAATGTGATTATAAACCAAAATACCCATAGACCAAACACACCAATGTAGGGGCTTAAAAAATCAACAAAGTCTGCCCCGAACTTCCCTCTTAAATCATTTTGTACAAGTAAAGCCTGTGCAAGCAAAAAAGAAAAGAACACCAAAAATGAAGCTGTACTTAATTCTGATGATCGAAAACTCAAGAGTGGGTTTTTATATAGAAAATATAGAGGTACAATTAAAATAAATAGATAGACATATGAAATATATCCAAAGTAGAGGTGGTTATATGAAGAAAAAATCGCTCCATAACTTCCCATTAATGCACTACTGCCAAGAATAGTTGAAAAACCGAGGTAAATTAAAACACCAAAAACTATAATAAAAAGAGTATCTTTCAAGCTTATAAATCCCTATAATAAATTTATAAGAAGTATAGCCAAAAATGTTCCATAAAGGATTTATTTGGCATTTTGCAATACAAAAATTTTATACTAGAGATAATTTACAAGACTTAGTTGAGAAACTTTTCCTACGGTTGAGAGCATTGCTTGATAATTTAAAGTAAGCTGTGAGAGTTTCAACGATGCTTCAGCTAAGTCAGTATCTATTACTGATGAGCGCAAACTCATGGTACTTATTTCTAATATACCAATCCTCTCTACAGAGTTACTTAAAGTATTAGATTGTGCACCAACAACGGACTGAATTCTAAAAGTATGATCTTGTAAATCATCCATCATCGTTATAGCATTTTGAATACCTACATTACGTTTCACATTAGCATCAGCATCAGGGTTGTTACTAAAACTTTCAACAGCCTCTATCATTTCATTTATAGCAGTAAAAAAGTCTGTTTTTGGATCACGAATAGTCAATGCATTATTTGCATTAAAGACCATAGAAGAAGTACTAGCAGTATCTAATGTGCCATCTCCATTACTATCAATATTTTTTGCGAAATTACCACTTTTGGCATCATATAAAGCGATAGTTGCAGATGTGGAAGTTACATTTAAATCATTAAATTCTAAACGTCCATCATAACTTAATGTTGTTGCTCCAAGATATCCTGAAGCTTTTATTGCATTATCATAATCATCAGCATTGTTATTCGTTGCAGGGAGTGTTCCTGTAACAGTCATATTGATTATATCCATCAACTGTTGATATGTAACTTCATCCGCATCAGCAGCGACTCTTGGGTTTTGCATATTAAAAATATCATATGTTACTCCAGCAACGGTAAAAGTAGAGCCATTTACTCCACCATTTGAAACTGACTTATCTAAGTCAATAGTAACATCATAAGTATTTCCATTTACATCGGTACCTTTTAAAATGAACTGTGTTCCAGCAAGAGTATCATCGGCAGTATCTAATGTACCCTTAGATATATCAGCAACTTCAGAGAGAAGGGTTGAGGGTTGTGCAAAAGCATTTCCATCTTTAATTGTCTCATTAGAATTTTTCACAATTTGAGCTACGGTAGCTGATAACTTTGAACCATCTTTTACAAACTGAGTTGTATCATACAAGTTACCCTCTGGTGCCGTAACACCATCGATAGGAGACATTCCAGATTTAATAAATTCTCTTACATAAAGAGATCCTGTACCTGATGATGCAGTAGCATAATCTGTAGTGGCATTATCAAGAAGACTAATATCTGTCACATTAGCATCATCTGCTCCTGCGCCATCAAAATCTGTTGCACCTACAAGATGAAAATCTAACTTGCTAGAGCCTTTTAACTTGTCTTCTACTTGAATTTGACCTTGAGGATTAAGTGAAACATTGACAACATCTACTGAACCTGTATTACCATATGCTTCACCAATTTTTTGTAGTAACAAATCCATAGAATCAGTATTGTCAAGTTCTATTTTTTCACTAAAATTTGTTCCATCACTCTGTACTCCACGAAGATAAAAGTAGTGTTTTGCACTTGGAGAAGTTCCCATCAGTTCTTCTATCGTTGTTGCTTTTGTAATAGATCTTCCATTCACGCCAGGAGCATTAGGAGTCTGAAGTACATTAGTAGTTATATCCCTAGAAACAGAAGGTTCTTCACCTAAAAACAGTTCTGCACCTGTAATATTATATTTTTGCTGATTATTTGAACCTAAAAAAGAGTTCATCGCAACATCATTTCCTTGGTAGCTACCATCATCAGCAATTGGTTTCGTATCAACAGCAGAACCTGCAAATAAAAACTGACCATTTATTGAAGTATTTGCTAAAGATCTTAGGTTCTTCTCAATTCCTCTAAGCTCTGCTGCTATAGCTGCTCTTGATGTATCATCATTTGTATCATTCGCTGCTTGAACCAAGAGAGTTCGCATTCGGTTCATGCTGCCGGTAAACTCATTCATCGTTACATCTGTTTGATTCGCGACTTTATAACCACTCTCTGCACTTTTTTTTGTTTGAGTTATTGTCGCAAGTTCATTATCTAAACGCATTGTTTCAGTAAATGTTCTGACATCATCGCTTGCATACTGTATCTGTAATCCAGATGCAATCTGTTTATTTACATCAAAAAGTTGTTGATTTAATCTCGAATTACTAGTTGAAAAAATATTATTGTAGTACATACTTTGTGTAACTCGCATGATGCATCTCCTAAAATTATTTGTTTATTGTTAAATTAAATCTAGCAATAAAAGTTCCATACTCATATATCGGCATAATCTTATTTACTTTTAAGTAATATCTGACTATTATTTCGACTCGTAAGCATTATTCTGCCAGAGTGATGGAATGGTATACATAGCGGATTCAAAATCCGCCGCCTCACGGCTTGTGGGTTCAAATCCCATCTCTGGTACCACTTCTTATAGATATAAGTTAATTATACTAAGGGTATAATACACCTCATGAAACTACTATTTATCTTATCTTTTACTCTTTTACTCTATCTATCTGCAAATACACAACTCAAACTATCTGCAAATACACAACTCAAAAGTAACTATGTTGTAGAAAAAAAATATGTTTTAGTATCTGATATTATTAAAAATTCAAATTCGACACTTAAACTTTTTGATATTGATACAGATAGACACTCCCTACGAATAAAAACGAAATATTTATTAGATAAACTTAATAAACTTGGATATAAAGAGATATATTCTAGACATAATTATACACAGTTTACACAAAAAAGTCCCATTAATACAGACAAAATGGAGTTATATCTACGTGAACTTTATGAAGCAAACTATCAAAATATCCAAATAGATGAAATTTCTATTTTGCCGCGTTCATACCTTGAACATATGCCTCTTAATTACACAATAGATATACATAGAAATGCCTACCTCTCCAACAGAGGTATTATCAACATAAAAACTGATGATAACAAAAAAATATTTTTCAACTACCTTATAAAAGCAAAAGTAAGTGTTGTGGTAAGCAAACAAAAGATACAAAAAGATGCTGAGCTCTCTATTTTAAATGCTAAAAAAAAGAGTATAATGCTAAAAAAGTTTAAAGCGTCACCTCTGCAAAAGATAGAGAACTCAAGTTTACAGCTTAAACATAGAGTAAAAAAAGGCACTATTTTAACTATTAGGGATGTTGTCGGTCTCTTTTTAGTAAAACGCGGCTCTAAGATAAATGTAGTAGTTATTGACTCAAATATAGCTATATCCTTTATAGCAAAAGCTAAACAAAATGGTAGATTAGGTGAGAGTATTACTATAATAAACTCTCAAGGGAAAAAATTAAAGGCGGTTGTAACTGCTAAAAATAGTGCGGAGATAAGATAAGTGAAAATAGTTGTAGCTACAAGTGGTGCGAGTGGAGTAAACTTAGGTTTAAAAGTCCTTAAACTACTGCCAACAGAGATAGAAAAGCACTTTATAATGTCAGAGAACTCTAAAACTGTTTTAAGTAAAGAACTGGGTGATATCATAGTTCATGAGAACAATGACATAGGTGCAAGTGTAGCTTCTGGTTCTTTTGGTGTTGATGCTATGATAATTGCACCCTGTTCTATGAATACTCTTGCAAAAATAGCATGTGGTATCTCAGACAACTTAGTTACAAGGTGTGCATCGGTTATAATAAAAGAGCAAAAGAAGCTTATTTTAGCACCTAGAGAGATGCCTTTTTCTGCCATTGCCTTAGAAAATATGCAAAAACTTGCATCTCTTGGAATCATTATAGCTCCACCTGTTATGGCTTACTACTCAGAACAACAGACACTTGATGAAATGGAAAACTTTGTCATAGGAAAATGGTTTGATTTACTTGGAATACAAAACAATTTATATAAAAGATGGGAATAGATATGAACTCGAAAAAAATAGCACTTTACCCTGGTACATTTGATCCAGTTACTAATGGTCATATTGACATAATAAAAAGAGCTTCAAAGCTTTTTGATGAACTCGTAGTAGCAGTTGCTGCATCAGTGGATAAAAAACCGATGTTTTCACTTGCCCAACGTATTGAGATGACAAATGCAGCTGTAGTAGACTTAAAAAATGTACGAGTCGTTGGTTTTAATAACCTTACTATTGATTTAGCACATGAGTATGATGCTGGTGTCCTTATTCGTGGTCTTCGAGCAGTGAGTGATTTTGAGTATGAGCTACAACTTGGATACTTAAATAACTCTCTTGACATGAGTATAGAGACTGTCTATCTTATGCCAACACTTCAAAATGCTTTTATTAGCTCATCAATTGTTCGTAATCTTCTTAAATTCAATGGAAAAACGGAACATATATTACCAGCACCTGTTCAAAAAATCATAGGAAGTATGACTTCATGTACATTGCAATAGAAGGTATCGATACAGCAGGTAAAAGTACACAGATACAAGCACTGCATCAAAAGCTTCCTGATGCTATTTTCACTAAAGAGCCGGGTGCTACTGAGATAGGTAAAGAGATACGCGAAATGCTTTTATCTGCAAGAGTAGAGAGTAAAAAAGCAGAGTTTTTACTCTTTTTAGCTGACCGTGCTGAACATATGCAAAAGGTAATAGAGCCTAACCTAAAAACAAAAATGATTATAAGCGATAGAAGTGCTGTAAGTGGAGTGGCTTATGCACTTACTCAAGGTACACTAAAAACGAAGGAGATAGTTTCTCTTAATGACTTCGCAACTAATAGTATTTATCCTCAAAAAGTTTTCTTACTGCGTTTAACAAAAAAGGAACTAGAGTACAGACTCTCTCAAAAAGAGCTAGATGGAATAGAACTTCGTGGAAGTAAGTACCTTTTAGATATTCAAGATGCTATCATTGAGGCAACAAAGCTCCTAAACATTGAGCTTGTAGAGATAGATGCAACTCTTTCTCGCGAAGAAATAACACAAAACATATTATCTAATATTAACACTTAAAGTACTCCTATTCAACTCATAAGCCCTGACTACATCAATGAAAAAGACAGAGAGTTAGTAGAGCTTTTTGTCCACTCAAAAGATATAAAAAAATACATACTTGGGATAAATAAGCTCACCAAAAGTGTTAAAAAGAATATTGAAGTTGATGGAATTATTGATGACTTTAGCAGAGTACAGCATTCTCGAAAAAAAGAGATACTAAAGATAGAGGATGTTACACTTGATTCGATTATTCTCTGGACTGCTACGGGGAGTCCTCTTGAAGTTAAACTCAGACTCGACGAAATGGGTTATAAAAATATCTCCTATCAAGCGCTTCTCAAATACAGTTCCTTAAATTTAGTTCACCCTCCTTTTATTAGTGATTTTGATGATGATTTTTTTAAAAATCAAGAGAAATATTTAAAAACTTATGAACTTTTATCTGATGAAAAGTCTAAAGAAATCTTTACTAAAGTTATAAACTTTAAAATCTCTAGTGATTATAACTTTATGAAAGGTTTTACTAATGACCATTCTGGTCAGTACTTCGATGAGACAATAGTACCTGAGATAAAAAACATTCGCTTTGTTGATGGGGGTGGTTATGTTGGAGACACAGCAGAAGAAGTCATCAAAAACTATCCTGACTTTTCCAAAATATGGCTCATCGAACCAATACCCGAAAATATTAGAATAGCTAAACGCGAGTTAGCATCATATGAAAATATAGAGTTCTTAACTTGTGGCGTTTCAAACAAAAAAGAGACGCTTTACTTTAATGAAGAGAAATCATTTTCCAGTATCTACGGTAAAGGCACTCAAAGTGTCGAAGTTGATACTATTGATAACATCATAAAAGAAAAAGTTGATTTTATAAAGCTCGATATCGAAGGTGCTGAACAAGATGCTATAGATGGTGCTAAACAAACTATCTTAGACTCACATCCTGTTCTTGCTATTTGTATCTATCATAAAGCTGAGGATTGGTATAAAATTCCTGAAGTAGTTTTAGGTATCCGAGATGATTATAAAGTCTACCTTCGTCACTACATGGAAGGGATTTTTGAGACTGTTATGTACTTTATACCCACTTTAGAAAAATAAAAAGCTATAATCCATTTAAATTTAAAGGAACACCTATGAAACTGCTCTCCAAAGATGCCTCGCTAGAAGAGTCACTCAAAAGAATGAAAAACACACTGGCAGAGGTTGGTTGTGAGACTACTTTTGCACAAGAAAAGCACCCTTTATCAAACTGTTTTTCTGTTAACCTTACTTCAGTTGAGGCTCCAAGACATATATACTCTAACGGTAAAGGTATAATTTCTGAGGCGTCTATGGCTAGTGCTTTGGGTGAGTACATAGAGAGACTTCAAACTAACAACTTCTTCATTGACTTCTATCTTCCACAACGAAAGTACTTTCCCGATGAAGTGGCGTTTGAGTTTGGAGGAGAGTACTTAAATGCAGAGTTAAGTGCTATCTATAATCCAACTAATGAACTTACAGCTGAAGATTTAGTTGATTATAACAGTGACTATGAAGATAAAGTTATCGCACTTCCTTTTGTTAAACGCAGTAATAAAACTACTACATACATTCCTCTAAACATACTCAGTAATCTCTATGTTAGTAATGGTTTAGCAACTGGTAACACTCCAGAAGAAGCACAAGTTCAAGCACTCAGTGAAATTTTTGAACGCCATGCAAAAATAGAAATTATCAAAAAAGGTTATGCCTTACCTACATTTCCTGAGGATGTTCTTGAGAAATTTCCTAGAGTTTACAAAGATGTAGAGGAACTTAGAGCACTTGGTTATATCATCGAAGTCCTTGATGCCTCTTTAGGTGGAGAATTTCCAGTCACAGCAATCTCTTTGATAAACCCTAAAACTTCGACTCTCTTTGTCTCTTTTGGTGCACATCCTATTTTAGAAGTATCGCTAGAGCGAACTATGACAGAGCTTATGCAAGGACGTTCTTTAGAAAATCTTGATAGTTTTGAAGTACCTACATTTGATATGAGTTTGGTCTCTGATAGTTTTAACCTTGAGTCTCACTTTATTGATTCAAATGGTAAACTTGGATTTCCTTTTTTAAGTAGTAAAAAAAGTTTTGAGTACACACCTTGGGCTTATAAGGGTGAGAGTACACAAGAAGAGCACAACTATCTAACAGCTATTTTAGAGACTATGAACAAAGAGAGTTACTTAAGAGAGTATAACTATCTTGGATTTTACTCATGTCAGCTTATTGTACCTAGCATATCAGAAGTCTACCCTATAGAAGATTTAATTTACAACAACAAGAACAATGGAAAACGTATTCGTGATATGGTCTTAAACTTCAAAGATTATGATCCACAAGATGTTATGATAGAAATTGAGCAACTAGAAGAGGCTCTTAATATTGAGAAGTATATTGGTGTTATCTTTGTTAATAACTTTACACTTAGAGAGTTTAAAGCACAAACACTCTTTGTATTAGGTGAAACAGAAGAAGCACTTGAACTTTTAGAGTACGGAGCGGATAAATTCGGTCTTGTTATAGTAGAACTTGCAAAAATGGAAGAGTCTGAGTTAGAATTTAGTGAGTATAAAGAAGCACTTTATAGTGTTTTTGGAGAAGACAGAGTTCAAAAAGCACTTCGTGTTTTAGATGGAGATGCCCTACTCTGTGATGTAACACTCCATGAAGACTATAAGAAGATGCTTCAAATGTATGACAGACTAGAGTGTAAGAAAAGAGCCTAGTCCTTATTAGCTAGTTTATTCTTCTCTCTGAGTTTATCTTTTTTACTCTTAGCTTTTCCCTTAACAGGAGCAGGACCTTTTTGCTTTTTAGGTGCTTCGCCTAAGAGCTCAAAACCTTTGACTTGCTCATACTTTAAACTAATATCACTGCGTTTTTCAATGAGTTTAAAATGTTCTTGCGTTTCATAATCCATAAAGCTTATAGCCTCTCCTGACTTACCCGCTCTCGCTGTTCGCCCTATTCTATGAATATAATCAGCAGGTGAACGCGGTAGGTCGTAGTTTATAACACAGTCAATATTGTCAATATCTAGTCCACGGGCTGCAATATCTGTTGCAAAAAGAACATTTACCTTCGCTTCTTTAAATGCAGCGAGAGTCGCATTTCTTATATCTTGTTCTAAGTCTGCATTAAACGAAGCTGCTTTTATATTATGTTTTCTAAACTTCTCCGCGATATTATCAGTTGCTCGTTTGTTAGCCATAAAAACAAGAACTCGTTTGTAATTGTTCTCTTTTAAAAGATGGCGAAGTAGCGGTCCACGGTTTTCACGATTTACTTGTATAACTCTTTGAGTTATTGTCTCTACTGTTTGTGTCTCTTGGATTTTTACTTCAACTGGAGAAGTTACTATTTTAGAGATAATGCTTAACATTTTTTGTGGATATGTCGCAGAGAAAAGTAAGTTTTGTCTCTTACTTGGAATAGACTCTAAAATAAGGTCTAACTCCTCGCTAAAATCAAGGTTTAGCATCTTATCTGCTTCATCTAATATTAAAAAATTCAAATGCGATAAATTCATCTGTTTTTTTCTCAAAACATCTAAAAAACGCCCACTTGTTGCCACAAGAATATCACACCCTTTTTGCACCTCAAAAAGTTGCTCTCCTATCTTTTCTCCACCGATAAGGCTCACTATTTGTGGAGTCTTTTTTAGATACTTTGAGAACTCATTAAATGCTGATGCTATCTGTAAAGTAAGCTCACGAGTTGGTGTTAAAACAAGAACTTTTATTTTTCCCTTTTTAGCATTATCACGAGTTTGACTCCATAACTGTAAAATAGGCAGAACAAAACTAGCACTCTTTCCACTTCCCGTTTGTGCCTGGGCAATTACATCTTTGCCTTGCAGAACTAAAGGGATAACACTTTTTTGTACTGGTGTTGGAGTTTTAAAGTTTTTCTCTTCTAAAATTTGAAGGATTTCTCTTGAGAGTTCTAATTTGTCAAATGTCATCTATTTTCCTATCTTAATATGAGGTCAATTTTACACTATTTTTACTTCAAAAAAGGTTCATCATTAAAACAAAAGATTAAAAATGGTATCCTTACATTACTATTATACAAGGACAGCAAATGATTAAGTCACTCAGAGGAATGAACGATATTTTAAGTGAGGATTATGAACGTTTTACATACTTCATAAACTTAGCGACTAAGGTTGCACAAAATTATGGTTTTCATTTTATCGAAACACCTCTTTTAGAAGAGACAGCACTTTTTAAACGCAGTGTTGGTGAGAGTAGTGACATTGTTGGTAAAGAGATGTATCAGTTCATCGACAAGGGTGAGAATGATGTTTGTCTTCGTCCTGAAGGCACAGCTGGTGTTGTTCGTGCCTTTGTTCAAAAGAAACTAGATAAAGCCGGTGGAATTCATAGATATTTTTATCACGGAAGTATGTTTCGTTATGAGCGTCCACAAAAAGGACGCCTGCGTCAGTTTCACCAGTTTGGAGTGGAGAGCTTTGGTGTTGATAGTGTTTATGAAGATGCTACTATGATTATGATGGTTGCTGATATTCTTAAAAAATGTGGCATAGGTTACAGACTGCAGTTAAACTCACTTGGTGATCAAAACTGTATGCCTCAGTATCGTGACTCACTTGTGACTTATATAGAGTCTGTTGAAGATGAGATATGTGAAGACTGTCAACGCAGAAAAACTACTAACCCTATCCGTGTACTTGATTGTAAAAACACACACTGTCAATCTTTATATGAGAAAGCACCAAAACTTATTAACTCTTTATGTGGGGCTTGCGAGGAAGACTTTACTAAACTAAAGACTATTCTTACAGATAACGGAGTTGAGTTCGAGATAGACACAAACCTTGTTCGTGGTCTTGACTATTACTCAAAGACTGCGTTTGAGTTTGTAAGTGACAACATCGGAAGCCAGAGTGCTATTGCTGGTGGTGGACGATACGATAGACTTGTAGAGTTTTTAGATGGTCGTCCTACTCCTGCGGTTGGATTTGCAATGGGTATAGAAAGACTTATGGAACTTATAGTTATGCCAAAAGTTAAACGTGAGGGTTATTACATAGGTGCTATGGATAGTGATGCTGTAGACCTCGTGGTTAAGTTAACTCAGGACAAAAGAGCTACAGAGAAAGTTGTATGTGACTACAAAGCAAAGAACTTAAAGAAACACTTAAATGCAGCAGATAAGGTAAATGCAAAATATTGTTGTGTTATTGGAGAAAACGAAAAGAAAGATGGTACTATATGGGTGAAAGATTTAGAAGCTAAATCAGAAGAGGTTATATTACTTAAGGATTTTTAATGGAATTATTTATGGGTGTTTGGAATGTATTTGTACATTTCTTAGAGCTTTTTATTATCGTTGCTGTTTTTTTACTTTTTGCTCTTTTTATCCATGATAAATATGTACAACGCAAGCGTGCTCTTCTTATCAACTACCCTGTTATAGGTCGTATGCGCTATCTATTTGAGGCACTTCGTGAGCCCCTCCGCCAATATTTTGCTGATGAAAACTTTTATGAATCAAAAGATAAGGTTGACTGGGTCTATAAGGCTTCTAAAAACCTTCCAAACTACCAATCTTTTTCAGTTAATCAACCTTTCTCAGGATCAAGATTTGTTATAAAGCACTCTGGATCTGTTCTTAATGAAGATGAAGTTGATGAAGATGTTAGTGTTGTATTTGGTACTAAAAGGAAGATACCTTTTAGATCTTATTCACCAATATTACGTTCTGCCATGAGCGATGGCTCACTCAGCCCTGAAGCGATTCGTGCCTTTAGTATTGCAGGAAAAAACTCCGGACTAACAGTCAATACAGGTGAGGGATCACTTACTTCAAATCATCTTTTTACTCTTAAGCCAGATTTAGATAATTGTGATTACTTAGAAATAATTCCAAGTACCCCCTATGCAGAGTTCATCTTTAAAGTTGGTAACTTTTTCTTCAATAAGAAAGTCGCACTTAAATGGTACCGCAATATATTACTCAATAAAAAAACTCAAAATACATATATCTATGATAATGCAAGTCATGTACTTTTTCGTGTTAACTGGAATGCACCTATGGAGAGTTTTCCCAAAAAGGTTCCTGATAGTATAGGAAATATTGTTTTTCAAATGAGTTCAGGTCTTTATGGTGTAAGAGATGATGATGGTAAATTTGATGCAGTCAAATATCAAAAAGTAATGAAATTTTGTCGTATGACAGAGATAAAAATTGCACAAGGTGCTAAGCAAACAGGTGGGAAACTCGCAGGTGCTAAGGTAACAGCTGATATTGCTTACTATAGAGGTGTACCACAAGGGCAAAATGTCTTTTCTCCAAATCGCTTTCCTTATGCTGATACAACAGAGGACCTACTTAACTTTGTAGAAAAACTTCAAAACCTGTCAGATAAACCTGTTGGATTTAAGATAGTTATCTCAGATGCACATGCCATAGAGGAGTTGTGTGAAGAACTAGCACAAAGAAAAGCTGATGGTAAAAATCTTCCTGACTTTATTACAGTCGATAGTGGTGAGGGTGGTAGTGCTACTGCACCACTTGAACTTATGGAGTCCGTTGGTCTTACAACTAACAATGCTTTATATATTCTCGATACTATGCTTACAATGCATAAGATTCGAGAAGATATAAAAATTATCGCTAGTGGAAAGATACTCACACCCGATGATGTTATTATAACCTTGGCTATGGGAGCTGATGCAGTTGGTATGGCTCGTGGTTTTATGATGAGTGGTGGCTGTATCCGTGCTCGTATGTGTTCTGGATTTGGTGCACATGTTTGTCCTGTTGGTTTTGCAACTCAAGATGAGAAAAAACGTGCCTCATATCTTGTCATCAAACAAGGTCAAAAGATAGGAAACTATCATAACAACCTTATAAAAAGTATGAAAGTGGTACTTGCGGTCATGGGTAAAAAAAGTATAAATAATCTTGATAAAAGTGCTTTAACATATACAAATCGAAATGGTGAAGTTTTCTTTGATATTGATGTATACTTTAGAAACAAACTTCACCTCTAGCTAATTATGAATACATACGGTTTAAATATATGGTCAGATGATAATTTTATTATAGACGAAGATGAAGTTTTGGTTAATTACAAATCAAAACCCTCCCTGTTGGATATAACACAAAAAATTCGTTCTTTAGATGTTAGGGGACCAATTATTTTGCGTTTCCCACACCTCATAAAAAAACAGATAAACAATCTCTACAACTCTTTTAATTATTCTATAGAAGAGAACAATTATAAGGGTAGTTTCAGAGCTGTATTTCCACTTAAAGTAAATCAACTCCCCTTTGTTGTTGCAGCAGTTACAGATGAAGGCAAAAACTTCTCTTATGGTTTAGAAGCAGGAAGTAAAGCTGAGCTAATCTTAGCTATGAGTAAGTCAACTAATAACTCTCCTATAACTGTAAATGGTTTTAAAGACAAGGAGATGATTACACTTGCTTTTATCGCAAAACAATCTGGACATGATATCACTATTACTATAGAGGGTTTAGGCGAACTCAAAACAATCATAGAAGTTGTAGAAAAATCGGACTTGAAAGTACCAAACATAGGTCTAAGAGTACGGCTACACTCAACTGGAAGTGGAACATGGGCAAAAAGTGCAGGAATGGATGCAAAATTTGGTCTCACTGCTACAGAGATACTTGAAGCTAGAAAACTTTTAAGTGCCGCTAATCTTTTAGATAAATTTACTATGATACATTTTCATATTGGTTCTCAGATGGAAGATATAGCACCTATAAAAAGAGCTCTCAGGGAGGCTGGAAATATTTATGCTGGGCTTAAAGTACTAGGGGCATCCTCATTAAATAGTATTAATATTGGTGGTGGTTTAGCAGTAACATATGCACAACACGATGATGCTAAACTTCATAACTATTCTATAGAAGAGTTTTCAAGTAGTGTTATCTTTTTACTCGGTGAAATAATGGATGCTAAAGGGGTTAAACACCCTGATGTATTTACAGAATCAGGTCGTTTTGTAGTTGCTTCTCATTCTGTACTTATTACACCTGTTTTAGAACTCTTTACACAAGATTATCATGAGAACTTATTAAATCTTCAAGAAAGCAACCCTCCCCTTATTAAGGAGCTAAATGAACTCTACACTCACCTTAATCCAGATAACTGTATAGAGTACCTACATGATGCACTAGATCATATAGAATCTTTACTTACACTTTTTGATTTAGGATACATAAATCTTCAAGACCGCTCAAATGCAGAGATACTTGTTCATAACATTATAAAAAAATCTTTGAACCTCACTTCTAAAATCAATGCTAGTGAACTCAAACAACTGCAAGTGAGTCTTCAAGAGCGTTACTTGATTAATGCTTCTATATTTCAGAGTCTTCCAGATTACTGGGGGCTTAAACAGCATTTTCCTGTTATGCCGATTCATCATCATACAAAACAAGCGATGAGAGCTGCTTCAATATGGGATATAACCTGTGATAGTGATGGCGAGATTGGTTTTGACCCTGACAAACCACTCTATCTTCATGATATAGACCTAACAAAAGAGGATTATTTTTTAGGTTTTTTTAATGTTGGAGCATATCAAGAGGCTCTTGGAATGAGCCATAACCTCTTTACACACCCAAATGAATATACTATAGTCATTGATGACAACTCTTTTGAGATAAAAAATGAAGTTGAATCAAAAAGTACCTTAAATATATTAGATTCTATCGGTTATGACACAAATAAACTTGTAAGAAAACTTAAAATGGATCTAAACCAAAGCAGTTTTATCACAAAAAAAGAAAAAAGTGATACACTATCAAAACTAGAGATCATCCTTGCACAAAATGGTTATCTAAGAACAACAAGTTAAGGTAGTTTATGGGACTGTACAACGATATAAAAGAAGACTTTTCAAATGCTTACAAAAACGATCCAGCTCTCAACTCTAAAATAGACTTTTTATTTAACTATCCTGGTGTATGGGCAATAGCATGGTATCGAATAGCACATAGGCTCCATACCGCGAACTTTAAACGTTTCGCGAGAATGATTATGGGTCTTACTCAAATTTTCACACATATAGATATACATCCAGCAGCACAAATTGGTAAACGAGTATTTATTGACCATGGTACAGGTGTTGTTATTGGTGAGACTTCTATTATAGAAGATGATGTTCTTATCTATCAAGGTGTTACACTAGGTGGTGTTTCACTTGACTGTGGTAAACGCCATCCTACTATCAAACAAGGTGCTGTTTTAGGTGCCGGTGCAAAGATTCTTGGAAATATAGAGATAGGTGAATACTCTAAAATCGGTGCTAACTCTGTTGTGGTCAAAGAAGTTCCCTCTTGCTCTACTGCAATTGGTATACCTGCTCATGTTATTGCTAAAGGTCGCTGTAAAGATCCTTTTATGCACAATATGCTTCCAGACATCAACAAAGAGATGTTTGAGTATATGCTTAAGCGTGTTGCTATTTTGGAACATATTTTAGTTGAGGACAATAAAGAACTACTAGAACAAGACCTTGAACTCGAACATATTTATGATTCTTTCATAAAATCTATGCAAAGTTAAACCGCATTAGCTTATATATATTATTATTTTAGTATAATTCTTTTACTAATTTCACCTAAGGGTTTATAATGCTAACTAACCGCATAAACACATTATCTGAATCAATCACAATTGCTATTACAACACTAGCTCAAGAGTTAAAAGCTCAGGGTAAAGATGTACTTAGTTTTTCAGCTGGAGAGCCAGACTTTGGCACACCTCAAGTCATAAAAGATGCAGCAATTGATGCTATCAATAATGACTTTACTAAATACACTGCTGTTGATGGCATTCCTGCTTTAAAAGAAGCTGTTGCGACAAAACTTAAACGCGACAATGGCTTAGAGTATGCTCCAAACCAAATAATCGTAAGTAATGGAGCTAAACACTCTCTTTTTAATCTTTTTTCAGCAACTATTGATAAGGGTGATGAAGTAATTATTCCTGCACCTTATTGGGTTACATACCCTGAGCTTGTAAAGTATTGTGGAGGAGATGTTGTAGAGATTCAAACGGATGATACATCAGCTTTTAAGATAACTCCAGAGCAACTTAAAGGTGCTATCACAACTAAAACAAAGATGCTTATTTTAACAACACCTTCAAATCCGACGGGAAGTGTTTATACAAAAGAAGAACTGACTGCTATTGCTAAAGTTTTAGAAGGTACAGATATCATTGTAGCGAGTGATGAGATGTATGAAAAACTCATCTATGATGGCGAGTTTACATCAAGTGCTGCAGTGAGTCGTGATATGTATGAAAGAACTGTTACTATCAATGGTCTAAGTAAATCAGTAGCAATGACAGGATGGCGTTTTGGCTATATGGCTGCTTTTAATACTGAGCTAATTAAAGCGACTAAAAAATTACAGTCACAAAGTACATCAAACATTAACTCTATCACTCAAATGGCAGCTATCGCAGGTTTAGATGGTAGTGCAGATGCAGATATAGAGATGATGAGAAAAGAGTTTATTATCCGTCGTGATGAGGCTGTAAAACTTTTTAACGCCGTAGATGGACTCAGTGTTTTAAAACCAGATGGTGCATTTTATCTTTTTGTAAATATTAAAGAAGTAAGTAGTGACTCTCTTACATTTGCAAAAGATTTACTTGCACAAAAAGAGGTTGCTGTAGTACCAGGTGTTGGTTTTGGAAGTGAGGGTTATTTTAGATTTTCATTTGCAACTGATATAGAGAGTATACGTAAAGGAATCAAGCGTATAGAAGAGTTTGTTAAAAACCTAAAGGTCAGAACTTAAAGTTCTTGACTTTTGTTTATTTCCTGTTGCATTTCAATTAAAATATTTGCAACAAAACGATAGGCTTCTCGCCAAGCATCAATAAATTCAAGTGTTGCTCTATCCCCTAATACACTCTCAATTGCTTCTATCAAAGCCATACCAACCATAGGATAATGAATTGGTTTAACATTTGCATCTGCATGTGTTTGTGCAATAACTAAAAGTGCTGGCCTTAAACGTTCTATCATATCAATATTGATAGCATATGCCGATAGTGCTTCAGCAAGCCGCATATATTGATCTGTACTTTTATGTGCAAATAACTTTTGTAGTTCTGCATATTTTAAAAATAACAATTCATACATTTTCATTGAAATTTTTATATCATTCTTTGTAATAAGCTGTGCTGAGTTTTTTATAATTGAAACTGTCGTTTGCGAAAGTTTATTATTCAAAAAATAAAACTTTTATTTTAAAGCTTGAAGTGCTTTAATAACATCATCTAAATTATCCATTGGAATATGAACTTTCCACTCTGGATTCTCAGCATCTCCGCTTAAAGATATACCAACACTTACTACTGGAGCACTATCTTCACCATATGGTCTCTCTATCTTTGTTACTGAAATAACACCTTTTTTTGTTGAACTTAATGGAATTGTACTCATTTTAAATATCCTTTTTTTTATTTAATAAGTCTAGCTAATTTACCCTGAATTTTAAGCCATGTACGATGCTCCATAAAAGGAAATCCAGCAAATGTTTTACCACTCTCTTTAATAGTTTTCGTTACACCTGTTCGTGCTGCAAAAGTATTAAAAGGAGCTATTTCTAAGTGTCCTGCTACACCTGACTGTGCACCAAAAACATTACTTCTGCCAATTTTAGATGATCCAGCAAGACCTGCTTGTCCTGCTATTACACTATACTCACCTATTTCACAGTTATGCCCTACCTGAATAAGGTTATCTAACCTAGAACCTTTTTTTATATATGTGCTCGTAAACACTGCTCGATCTATTGAAGTGTTAGAACCTATCTCAACATCATCTTCTATAACAACATTTCCAATATGATATATCTTTTTATGAATACCCATTTTGTTAGATGCAAAACCAAAACCATCACTTCCAATAACTGTTCCTGCATGGATAATGCATGAGCTTCCTACTTTACAGTCTCTATAAATGACTACATTTGGATAGAGTATAGTATTATCACCAACTATAGCATTAGATCCAACATATACACCCGCCATGATATTACAGTTTTTACCAATAACTGCACCATTCGCAAGTTCTGCTTTAGCCGAGACCATACTACCTTCACCTATTATAGCTTTAGGAGATGAGACATCTTCCAATGCTGGAGCAAACTTAGCACTAAGAACTGCCATCTGCCAGTATGGTGCATCCACTACTAAAGCGACTCTATCAGTGGAAACTTTATCTTTAGTAGATTTATCGCAGATAATAGCAGCTGCATTTGAAGAAGAGATTTCTTTTATATACTTCGCATTTGCAACAAAAGAGACTTCGTTCTCATTTGCCTCACTCAGTGTATTCATAGAAGTGATTTCTCTATCGCTTCCATCAAATTTTGCACCTATAAGTTGTGCGATTTCACTCAGTTTCATTTTTATCTCTCGAGTGCTACTGCACCGCTTCTGACTATCTCTTTTGGATTGTAGCGTTTAATCGCATTAAGAAAGTTGTCAATACGCTTTGGCTCATCTGCTACCATCGCAATAATAGTGTTTTCACCTGCATTTACTATCTTACCATTATAAGCTTCACAGAGTGCATTTATATCACTAAGATTTTCTGTTATAGGTAATTTTATCATAGCCATCTCTTTTTCAACCATATCTTCATGTTCATATACACGAAGTACTGGAATAAGCTTATGAAGTTGCTTAGTAATCTGCTCGATAACACGAACACTACCAGCGGTTACAATAGTTAAACGCGAGTACTTACTCTCAGGAATAGGTGCAACTGTTAAAGATGTGATGTTGTAACCACGTCCTGAAAAAAGGTCAGTGATACGAGATAAAACACTCGCTTCATTGATAACAATTACTGAAACTACTCTTCTTTGATTCTCTTCAGTCATTATTTATCTCCTTTTTTTTCTAACAGCATCATGTTAAATAGGCTTCCACCTGATGGAACCATTGGCATAACATTTTCCATTCTATGTACAATCACTTCTATAAAAGCAACAACATTTTTCTCTACTGCATCTTTAAGAGCAGCATCAAACTCTTCTTTAGTCTTAACCCTATAGCCTATTCCACCAAAAGCTTCTGCAAGTTTTACAAAGTCTGGTTGAACAGAAAGATCAGTTTCTGCATGGCGTTTATCATAAAAAAGCGTTTGCCACTGACGAACCATACCAAGAAAGTTATTATTTAAAATAATGTTAATAACTGGTATCTTCTTTTCAACCGCAGTCATAAGCTCTTGAACATTCATAAGAATTGAGCCATCTCCTGTAAAGTTGATAGAAATTTTTTCAGGAGATGCGGCTTTAACACCAATAGCCGCTGGAAAACCAAAACCCATAGTTCCAAGTCCAGATGAACTTACAAACTGACGAGGACGTGTGAATGGATAAAACTGTCCTGCCCACATCTGGTGCTGTCCAACATCTGTAGAGATATTTGCATCATCACCAAGAAGCTCACCAACACGTTTTACAACCCACTGAGGTTTAAGACGCTCTGTGTCTTCATGAAAAGTCAAAGGATGGAGCTCATTAAAGTTGATGATAGTCTCTCTCCATGACTCATAGTTATTGCTATCAATCTTTCCAACCTGCTCTAACATATCTTCAACAACATTTTTAACATCACCGACTATAGGATAGTCTGCATTTACAAGCTTAGAGATAGATGCAGGGTCGATATCTACATGGATAACATCAGCATTTTTTGCAAATTCTGAAAGTTTACCTGTAACACGGTCATCAAAACGAACACCAAGACCTATAACTAAGTCAGTCTCACTCATCGCCATGTTTGAAGCATAAGATCCGTGCATTCCAAGCATACCGATAAGAAGTTCATCATCATGGCTTAAAACACCACGAGCCATAAAAGTCTCAACTGCTGGAATACCTGTTTTTTGAACTAGCTCTCTTACTTCATATGCTGCGTTTGCATTAATAATACCACCACCAAGATAAAAAAGTGGACGTTTTGCTTTAGCAATTGCCTCTATCGCTTTTTTAATTTGACGAGGATTCCCTTTTGTATGTGGTTTGTATGTCTCTAAATTAAGCTCAATATCATAATCAAACTCTGCTATTTGCGCTGTAACATCTTTAGGAATATCAACATGAACAGGACCTGGACGACCACTACGAGCAATGTAAAATGCCTCTTTTAATATGCGCGGTAAATCTTTTGCATCCGTTACAAGGTAGTTGTGTTTTGTACATGAACGACTTATTCCAACAGCATCTATCTCTTGAAATGCATCAGTACCTATAAGACTCATAGGAACTTGCCCTGAAATAACAACTAAAGGAATAGAGTCCATATAAGCATCTGCCAAACCTGTGACGGCATTTGTAAAACCAGGACCAGATGTAATCATTGCTACACCGACTTTTCCACTCGCTTTTGAGTAACCCTCAGCGGCATGGACAGAAGCTTGCTCATGACGATTTAAAATATGTTGAAATTTATCTTGTTTGTAAATCTCATCGTAGACATTCATAATTGCCCCACCTGGGTAACCAAAAACTGTATCTACACCTTCAGCAATAAAAGCTTCAATGACCATCTGTGCACCACTAATTTGCATGAAAAGTCTCCTCTAAAAATTATAATTTTGTATTTTACGTGATTATACTAAAAGATAGCTATATTAGAGGTTAAAAGGAGAGCTAAACCCTATGAGTAAAGTTTAGTCTAGAATTGATTCAACTATCATTGATGGTCGCCACATTGACAATGAGCCTTGTGTTAAATGTTCAAGGTTTAGTTTAGTAGCAGGATATTTCTTTTTAAAAAGCATAAAATAACTTTCTATCTGTTCTAAAAGTCCAAAATTTAACATATAATTTTTTATGCCTTTCTCTAGCGCAAGTTGTGAAGCATCATTCCTTGCACTATCTTCAAGTTGCACCATATAAGTCCAAGCAAATACTGTAGCAATTGCCCTTATCTTTACACTTGTATTCATATAAGCACTCAATGCTTTTTTAACATTTAAGGCATCACCATTAACGGCATATGCATTTGCCTTTGCTAAGTCATCATACCATTGTGTCTGTAGCTTTTCTCCTTCAGGAGTCTCTTGTAGCTCTTCATTTTGAGTCATGTAATCATATGCTTTATTATACTCTTCATTCTCTATAGCATTAAAAAACTTCTGTCTTATTTCGATATCGTGCATTAAAATTTTCACTTCTTCTTTAAAATCATCAAACACAGAAAGTATTCTTAACATTTTAATTGCTGAGTTATTATCACCTTTGGCTAGTAGCTCTTGTGATTTTATATACAATGTATCAGCATAATTCATTAAAATATCATACTCAGGAAACTCTTTTAAAAAGTTATGCTGTTTAATCAACTCAAAACAGATAGCAAAATCTTTTTGTCCTATAGCTGTACGAAAACGTTTATAAACTTCACCTTGTGTTAAAAGTTCTTGTATAAGTTTTGTTTTTTCACTTATACCTCGATAGGGTTTTAAAACTTCTTTAGCTGCATCTATACCCTTAGGGTTTAGTATATATTTTTGTGCCTGCATAAATGTCTTTTTCCATCTCTCTTCTAAAGCCTTATAGAGTTTAGAATCCTTATATGCGGGATATGTATTTGCCAAACTATATGCGAGTGCTAACTTACCCTCTTTAGCAAATTTTGAAAACTTTGAAAATTCAGCATAATCAGCAATTGTTTTTTGAATAATTTTATTTTTTGAGGGAATGTTTTTAAAAGTATTAAAAAGGAGTAAGGCCCTGTCCATATCATTGTTTTGTAAGGCAATTTTTGCTTTTTTTAATATGTTTTCCCAAAGATTTGAGACAAGATTATATATCTGTGTATAGGCTAAGATAGGATTGAATTGTGCTTCTTTTTGAATAGCTTCGAACTTTTTATTTTTCAGTAAATCTTTAAGTTTTTCTTCACCCTCATAAATATTGTACGACATAATAAACCCATCATCTGTACCAATAATAAGTTGATGATTTTCATTATTAAACTCTAATGCTGTAATCGCTGAAGCAATTTTAATATATTTTGGAGAGAGCAATTCATATGTAGTTAAATCATAAACAAGTATATAACCAAGAGCAGTTCCTAAAAATAAAAACTGATCATCTTTATTTGTAGTGAGTTGTCTCACATCATCGTGTATACCTTGAAGTCTTTCGATAACCTTACCTGTATACATATCCCAAATAATAGCAGATGAATTTTTATCAATACTTACAAGTCGGTTACCTTTTATAAACTTCATTTTAATTACTGCTGCTGCATGTGCTTTTAACTTCGTTTTAGCAGTCATAGTAACAAGAGAAAAAATAGATATTTTTCTATCATAGCTACAAGTTGCAACCCAGTTTCCATTTTCACTAAATGCTATATCATTGATAGTGTCAACATGTGCGGGAAGAGTAAAAACAAGTTTGCCACTTTTTATATCAATAGCAAAAGTTTTTCCATCATCACCACAAGAGAACATATAACGATTTAAAGGGTCTATCCCGACACATGAAGCCTCTCCGTGGTGTCTATCTACCTTTGTTATACGCTTTTTTGTCATAGCGTTATAAAGACAGGACTCTTTATGATCAGCAGTTAATGTTGCAAAGTACTTTCCATCATTACTATATGTCACTACACTTGTTTTGTAGTACTGATGTTTTATATTTACTTTAAATCCGTTAATAAGACTTAAATCATCTACTTTCATAAAACGTATAGTTGTTTCATTATCAACTACTATAAGTCTACCATCCCCTAAGATTTTTAGTAAAATTACTGCTTTATTGATACCTTTTCTTGTAACAAAATTCATTGTGCCACTACTCCCTTAAATAACCCTCATTTTTTAGTGCTTCTTCTATCGTAATTTGGTGTTCTTTACCCTTAGTTTCCATATGAACAGTTACACTGGCATCTCCATAGTCAAGAGATATAGATGTTCTATCGTAAGAGATATGAACAATATTTGCATTGAGACTCTCTAAAATTTCAGTAAAACGCATCAGTGAACCAGGTTTATCTACAAGTGTCACTGTAAGTTTCATTTTTCTATGTGATTTGAGCAGTCCTTTTTCTATAATGACAGAAAGTAGTGTAACATCCATGTTCCCGCCACTCAGAACTACTGCTATCTTCTTGTTTTTAATATTTGGAAGTTTATTATGTAAAAGGGCTGCTACACCGACAGCTCCAGCACCCTCAACAACAAGCTTTTGCTTCTCTAACAAAAACAAAATTCCACTTGCTATCTCTTCATCATCTACAGATATAATCTTATCTACATTTTTAAGTGCATATCCAAGTGTTATATCTGAGGTGTCACGAACAGCAATTCCATCAGCGATAGTACGAACATGAGTACTATCAACCGCAGTTTTTTTATCATATGACTCTTTAAATGCGGGAGCCCCACTAGCACTTACACCAATAACTTCTATCTCAGGATTTATCGCTTTTATAGCCTCACTCATACCTGCTATTAGTCCACCCCCACCCACAGGAATGATAACCATATCAAGTGACTCACACTTATCAAGTATCTCTAATGCAACTGTTCCTTGACCCGCTATAACTTGTGTATCTTCAAAAGGATGTATAAAAGTTAAAGAGTGCTTCTCACCATACTCTCTTGCAAAGCCGTAAGCCTCATCATAGTTACTTCCATGCAAAATAACTTCTGCACCATAATGCTTAACACCAGCAACCTTAGTAAGAGGTGTAGATTCCGGCATAATAATAATAGCTTTTGTATTAAACTTTGAAGCAGAAAGTGCGACACCTTGAGCATGGTTTCCCGCACTCGCAGCGATAACACCACAGGCATGTTGCTCTTTACTTAATGATGCGATTTTATTATATGCACCACGAATTTTAAATGCACCAGTCACCTGTAAGTTCTCTTTTTTTAAAAAAACTTCACACTCACACAGTTCACTCAGATAAGGAGCTAAAGCCAGAGGTGTATCCACTACTATATTTTTTATACGTTCTTTAGCTTCATATATCATTTGTAAATTTAACAATCATTACTCTCTTATAAATTTTTATGTTCTACCATAGAACAAGAATTTTGTACAACTTTCATACCAGCATCTCTAGCCATCTGTGCTGCTTCATTATTTACAATACCACTTTGTGCCCAAAAAACTTTAACATCACCGCGTTTAATAGCTGCCTCAGCAACACTTATAAGTGCTTTTGGTTTTCTAAATATATCAACCATATCGACATTAAATGGAATCTCTGCAAGAGTTCTGTAGACTTTTTCACCTAAAATTGTCTCTTCTTTTGGATAAATAGGGATTATCGCAAAGCCTTGTTCTTGTAAATACTCTGCAACCATATAGCTTGCCTTTGTCTCATCTGGTGAGAGCCCAACAATAGCAATAGTTTTTACAGTTGAAAATATCTCTTGTATCTCTTCTTTATTTGAATTAACAGTAGGAAATTCGCACTCCATCTCTGTCCTTTAAAATTATTTTTATTGATTATATCAAAAAACTCATATTTTTTTCTCTTGTCCTAAACGATACAAGGCAAAATCGTATTTAAGTGGGTCATTCTTATCAAATTTTTTTAATTTTTTTGTGAGCTCAATAGCCGCTTCTAAGTCATAAGTCTTGCGTTTAAGGAGTCTGAGTTTGTGCCCTACTTTAAAAGTATGAGTGTCAAGTGGCATTATCAATTCAGCCTTATCAACACCAGTCCATAAACCCATGTCTATGTTATCATCTCTTACCATCCATCTAAGATACATCATCCAGCGTTTAAGTGCTCCTGCACCTTTTGTCTTTGTTGTGACCTTCCCTACTAAAAAGTTATACCCTTGTGTTTTGTGAGGGTTTAGCGAGAGTATTTTAGATATACAAGCATTTATACCGGCTATAAGATTTTTCTCTTTTAGATAAGCCTCTTTAAAAACAGACTCTAAACTTGTCTCTGCGTTTAGTCGTTTAAGTGCTATAAAAAGTGCGACAACATCTTCAGCTTTTTGAAAACGGTAGTAATGATTTTTGAGTCTATCTTCTATAGTTACATCATCTGCTTGAAGTAAGTCAAAATCAAGTGAATCTAAAAACTTTACTATCTGTTTTACATTTCCATAAGCAAAAAGTGCACAGATAAGGGAGATTGTAGAGTCATTATATCGGTGTGCCACCATAATAGGGTCTAAATTATCTTCATTTATCTCATCAAGAGAGTTGCGTTTAGCTACCTCTTCATCGAGTCTCTGTTTTATACCCATCTAAACGGAAAGCTGATAGAGTTTTTTGCGCTCACTTGAACCTGCAATATTGAGCTGTTTTCTATACTTAGCGATGGTACGACGCACCATTTTGACTTTAAACCTCTCTTCAATTTGCGCAAGAAGTTTCATATCACTCAGAGGTTTTTCTTTACTCTCACTCTTTACAAGACCGATAAGGAACTCTTTTATAGCCGCATTACTAACATCCTCATCTATGGCAGTCGTAAAGAACTCTTTCATGGCTAACGTTCCTCTGTCACAAGCTATGTACTTGTTAGCGATAGCTCTGGAGATAGTTGAGGGGTTATGTCCAAACTCATCTGCAAGTGTTTTAAGGGTAAGTGGCATAATTTGTCCACCCGTAAAGAATTCATACTGATACTCAACTATCATCAGCCCTACTTTATAGAGTGTAGCTTTACGCATATCAAGTGCATCTACGAGAGATTTCGCCTCTTTTATCTTTTGACTTATAAACTCATGCTCAACAGCATAGTTTGTATCTATTTTTATAGTTGGATAATAGGCATCGTTTAGTTTTACTTCTATGTTCTCATCTTCGTTAAAGTATATCATCAAGTCTGGAACTATTTGTGCTGATTCTTCTTGATACTCTATGTTTGGTGGGTTTTTAAAACTGCCTAGAACATGCATAACTTCAGCAAAGTCTTTATCCTTCGAGTAGCTATGAATCTCTTGCATATTGTTAATCACTTCAACGCCAAGCGAGTAAGCACTATCACTTATCTCTGCACTATCAAGTTGAAAGATAAAACACTCAGCTAAATCCTTAGCCCCAATACCAAGAGGCTCAATATGAGCAAAACGCAACCTTGTTTTTTCAAACACCTCTAAGGATATATCATTCTTTTGACAAAAACTCTCACTATCACCCTCATAAAAACCGAGTTCATCTAAGTTTTCTATGACATACTGAGCTATATTTTGAGAAATAGGAGTTGGAAATAGAGGTGCACCGAGTTGTTCATCTAAAACTTCATAGAGTGTTCGGTGTTGAATTGTTAGGGCTTCTATCTGCTCTGTCCGTGAGTTACTTACAGCCCTTGAGATAACTTTACGAGGGATTTTAGCCTCAAAATCCTCTTCATAACCTGACTCAACTTCCACTACAGGATTTGCTTCAACAAAAGGAGCCATAGCCTCACCTAAGTCAGACAAAGAGGAGTGCAGTATTGGGAGCCAATTACGTAGTGTGTTTGAGAGTTTATGTTTGTTCTCAACTGACTGCGTTTGTCTTAATGCTCCCATAATTTACTCTATTTCCTACAGCTTAAAGTTTTCACCAAGATAGTGTTTACGAACATCGTCGTTTTTTCCTATCTCATCACTCGTACCCTCTGCTAAAAGCTCACCTGCTTTAATAACATAAGCCCTGTCACAAACATCTAAGGTCTCACGAACATTATGGTCTGTTATGAGCACACCTATGTCGTAAGAGACAAGCTGTTTTATAACTTTTTGAATATCCATAACAGCGATAGGGTCAACCCCTGCAAAAGGCTCATCAAGAAGTAAAAATTTTGGCTCATTTACAAGTGCTCTTGCAATCTCAACGCGACGGCGTTCTCCACCTGAGAG
The DNA here is from genome assembly GCF_029215995.1 of Sulfurimonas sp. SAG-AH-194-L11. Classification (GTDB taxonomy): domain Bacteria; phylum Campylobacterota; class Campylobacteria; order Campylobacterales; family Sulfurimonadaceae; genus Sulfurimonas. Next base: position 12,256 of record NZ_JAEMVB010000006.1, on the reverse strand, counting down.
TGATATACCTTTACGATAACGGATAGGCTCAATATTAAACATATCAAGAAGTTCTAAGATACGTTTTTCTTGTGCCTCTTTTCCTTTTATACCTACTTGTGCGGCTATCATAAGGTTATCTTCTACACTAAGATCTTTAAAGATAGATGCCTCTTGTGGTAGGTAGCCTATCCCCTTAATTGCACGTTGGTGTAGAGGCATATTTGAGAGGTTTTCTCCATCAAAAAACACTTCACCTCCACTCGCTTCTACAAGTCCACATATCATATAAAAAGTAGTTGTCTTTCCTGCTCCATTTGGTCCTAGCAGTCCCACAACTTCACCACTAGAAACCTCAAGACTCATCCCCTTTACTATTTCAAGGCTTTTTATCTTTTTTTTGAGGTTTACAGCTTTAAGTGTGTGCATATGTAACCTCATACTCTCTTTCATCATCAGAAACTTTAGTTATTTTTATAACTGTTGTTGGTATTCCTGTGCTATTTAAGAGTTCAACAAGAGAATCATCACCCCACTCTACAAAATGTATGCCATATTTATCTAACTCTTCAAGCATTCCAAGCGAGAGAAAATGGTCAAGTCCATGGTTATATAAGTCGTAATGATACACACTTGTACCATAACACTGTTGTAGAGAAAAAGTAGGTGAAGTAACGATGTCTGCTAAACCCATCGCTTTTACAACCGCCTTAACAAGAGTAGTCTTTCCAGCTGCTAAATCACCTTGTAGTATAACCACACCAGTTTTCACATTTATAAGGAGTTCTCTTGTTAATCGAAATAGTCTATCTTCATTAAGTATATGTTTCATTATAATTTATTGCTCACTTCTATTATTTGTCTTAATTTCTTTTTACCTCTATGGTTTTTAAGAGCTTCTCGCCCCATATCCATACCATCTTGCATATCACGAGCAAGACCATCCACCATAAGTGCAGCTGCTGTGTTTATAAGTACTATATCTCTCTGTGCTTCAGTAGAAGTACCATCAAATATATGACGAAGAATATTCGCATTTTCTTGAGCATCACCACCCACAATAGCTTTTATAGGCATTTTTCTTATCATACAAGATTCTGGATCTATCTCAAACTCATGTATGACACCATTATGTAAACGCGATGCATAGGTAATGTCACTTATACTTATCTCATCCATTCCCTCACGAGAGCTTACAACCATAGCTGATGTAGCACCATTAATTTTAAGTGCTTCTAGCATCTTAGGTACGAAAGCCTTATCAAATACACCTAACATTGACTTCTCAACTCCCGCAGGATTTGTGAGTGGCCCTAAAATATTAAAAATTGTCTTATCAGGAATTGTTTTACGAACAGGCATTATAAATCTCATTGCAGGATGATGATTTTGTGCAAACATAAATGTAAACCCTGTCTCCTCAAGAAGTTTAGCACTATTGTTTAGACTTAAATCAAGTCTTACACCAAGTGCTTCAAACATATCTGCACTCCCACTCTTTGAAGTGATAGAACGACTCCCATGTTTAGCGACAGTTCCTCCACAAGCAGCCACTAAAAGTGCTACAGTTGAAGAGATGTTAAACGAGCCTATCTTATCTCCACCTGTTCCCACAATATCTATCGCTCTTGCTCTTGTCTCTTCTTGTATAGGGAGAGGGATAGCAAAACTTCTCATCACTTCTGCTGCGGCTGCGATAGTGTTTACTGAAGTGTTTTTATCTAATGTCATTGAAACTAAAAACTCTCGCATCACTTCATCACTCATCTCATGCTTAAAAAGTGAAGTAAAGTCCTCTTTAGTACTTTCATAAGTCATTATAACTCCTTTATGTATTCATGTTGTAATGATTTTGGTGTTGATTTTGTTGTGGGAAGCTGTAAAACTTCATACTTTTTAGAACTCTCAAGATAGTTTATAGTAATGATATTTCCTACCTCTACATTCTTACTCGGTTTAACAAGCACACCATTTATCTCTACAACTCTGTTGGCAAGCATATCTTGTGCAACTGAACGACGCTTTGTAATATTTACCGAATTTAAAAATTTATCTATTCTCATTGTTTGACTTTTCAAATTAATTTTTACTTATTGTAGTCTGATTAAACTGAAAGTAATGTAAGAAGATAGGCCAAAGTTTAAAAGTTGGAACAATTATTGCATTATCTTACAAATAATTGCTCAAACTTCTCTTTTGTTGTAGGTTTGAAAAAGAGATACCCTTGATATAAATCACAATCAATCTCTCTTAAAAATTCTCTTTGGTACTCCTCTTCAACACCCTCTGCAACTATTGTTAAGTTTAAGTTTTTAGCGATGCTCACTATTGTTTTTACTAAAGAGGCCTGTTGTGGATTTTTTAAGGCTGCTATAAATGATTTGTCGATTTTTAGCTCACTGATAGGTATCTCACGAAGATAACTCAGTGATGAGTAGCCTGTACCAAAATCATCCATAGAAAAAGATATCTTAAATGCTTTAAGTGCTTCAATAACCCTTACAAGTTCTGTTATATCTTCTGTTGTACTTGTTTCTGTAATCTCAAATATAATCTGTGTAGTAGAGTTCTCATCAACATACTTTTTGACAAGTTCTTCAACAAGCGAAACAAAGCCAAAATGATGGAGTTGTCGCATACTGATATTAATAGAAATTTGCTCTAAAATAATACCTTTTTTCTGCCACTCTCGGAGTGTTTTAAGAGACTCTTCTAAGATATAAGTCCCTAGTTCAATAATATAACCTGTATTCTCAGCAATAGGAATAAAGATATCCGGCCCTACAAAACCCAAGGTATTACTATGCCATCTTACTAGCACTTCACAGCCAATAATTTTTTTATCTGCATTGACTTGTGCTTGATAATTAAGAGTGATTTCATCTTCTTGTATTGCAAAGTGTATGATTCGTTCTATATCTAACTTCGTTTTTACGAGTTTGCGCAGTGGTTCATTAAAAATAATGATTCCATCACGACCACTATTTTTCGCCTCATACATAGCCATATCAGCCTCTTTGAGAAATTCGTTTGCATCGATTTCTCTATTATCAATGAGACTAATGCCTATACTTGCACTTATATAGAGTTGATTATCAGCTATATTATAAGTTTTTTTAATTTCTTCTAGTAACTTTTCTGAGAATAGTTGTGCATTCTCAAGACAAGTTTCTTGTGTAGGAAAGCTTTGACTTAATACACAAAACTCATCTCCACCTAATCGTGAGACCTCATTGTTATAAGACTCAGAGAGATTTTTCATTCTCAAAGCAACTGCTTGGAGTAGTTCATCACCAATATCATGTCCAAGTGTGTCATTAATTGTTTTGAAATAGTCTAAATCAATAAGCAGTAGATAGGTATATTTATTTTTATACTCTCGAACAGAACTCTCTAATATTTCTAAGAAATATCTTCGATTTCCCAAAGAAGTTAAATGGTCGTGATATGCCTGATAGTTGCTTTTTATGATGTAATCATTAGTATTTTTAGCCGCATACAGAATCACTCCACTAAGCACAACAGAGAAAAATGCAAGTATATAAGAGTAGGTTTCCCCTATAAGACTAAAGTATACAATAAGAGGAGTCATTAAAAAGATAACAGTAAATGTTACAAGCTTTTTTTGAGAAGCTAAAAGTGTTGCTGCAACCACAGAACTTCCAAGTTCAGTAGCAATTGTTATGTAGTGCATTTGTAAATTATCAAATGTTACATAATATACAAACATTATACTCCATGAGATAGAGTATAAAAACATAAAAAACCTCACCCTGTCTAGCCATCTATTTTTTGCAGCAATTGTCATCTCTTTGGAATAACTTGTGTACAAGGTGTATCCATAAATAGCAATGAGTACCATAAAAATAATCCAAATGGACTCATATACCATAGAGGTGTAGAGATACCCCATGAAAAGATACCCTGGAGCAGTTGAGATATTTAAAGCGATGATGACAAGAATCTGCTTATGCATAAACTTGTAAAAACTCATATTTGTATTTGTATTCATATTTTTAAAACCTTATCTTTATACTAACTTATATTGTCCAAAATAAAGATTAATTTTCTATTAGACTTCTTGCATAAGCTATAAAACTTAAGATATGAGTCAGAGTGCATTAATTTTGTAAAGTCAAGATTGAGTAATAGCCTTAGCTATTGCGATAGCTTTACTTTACAAAAGTGATGTGCTAAGGCTGATAGATTCTTTTTACTGGATTATGTAAGAGGTCTATTATAGTATAATACTTGTATGTATACTTTTACCATAGAACCCATGACACAAATCATAACAGCACTTAAAGAACAACTAAAACCCCTTAAACCTCGAGATAGCATCGAGTTTGAAGTACTTAACCCAGACCTCTTTTCCTCTTATAATGGAAATATCTACTCGCTTAATAAGCAAAAATATATCTATAGAGGATACAAATCTTGGATAGATTTAGCACAACTACTTCAGTGTAGAATGCTAACACCAAAAATCTATACAGAGCATACAGTTTTACTTAAATTTCAAAAGTTAAATAGTGACTCTAGTTTTCATAAATCTATCATAGATAAAGAAGAAAAGTATGGTCAAGACTCTATATTTAGTCAAATTCATAAAAATGAAGAGAGCTCTTTTATCTACTACTATCTTCAAGCACTTCAAAATGTCAAAATAGATACTCGACTTAGAATTTTAAACCTTGGAGTAAACAGTGGAGATGAGTTTGAAGCCATACTCTCACTTACTCAAGATATATCAAGATTAGAACTTATAGGAATTGATTACTGTTCATCAGCCATAAACAGGGCAAAAGAGCATTTTCAAGAGTACAAAAACATCTCTTTTTATCAACATGATATCAATGACTTAGAGAGTTTAAACTTAGGGAAATTTGACCTTATCATAAGCATAGGAACACTACAAAGCTCAAACCTTGAGTTTAATCCTTTGCTTATGTCTATAGTACAAAATCAGCTTAAAAAGGATGCTGCTATGATACTTGGGTTTCCAAATTGTCGATGGGTAGATGGAGAGATGATTTATGGAGCAAGAGTAAAAAACTATGCTTTTTCAGAGATGGGACTACTCTATAAAGATGTTGTATTTTCTAAAAAATACCTGCAACAGAAAAAATACCGTGTAACAATTACAGGTAAAGATTATATCTTTTTAACGGCTACTTCCATAAGGAAGTAGTTATTAACAATAAATACCTATGGTACATTACTAGTAGCAGTATCAATATTACCTTGTGCTTTCAATGTTATATCAGACATATTATCTGTCATAAATGTATTCACACCCGCAACTAAACCAACACCAACAACTACTAATAACATAGCAATTAAAACTCCACTCATTCCCTTTTGTGACTTAACACGACCAAACAGTTTTTTCAACATGATTTTCCTTTTCTTTGTGATAAACTTGTAATTATTATAGCGAATCTAAGCTTCAAAAGCAAATAATATTCACTAAATATATTATAATATTAACTTATATTATTTTCACTATTGCTTTTGAGAGCCAAAGCTCACTATTCTCCGCTACACACTTCTCTAAACAGTTTTCTTTGACACGTAACCAGACCTTTCCATCAATCATTTTTTCTTCACTCGCAGTAAAAGAGTGTCCCCTTGTCCATACCCGTACACGTTTTCCATCGACTGGTTTTGAGCGCAAGAAAACTTTCTCACTTCTTACCGCATATTTTGTCTGTTTTTGTACTACTTTTTCTTCTGCTGGTACCTCTACAATTATCTCTTGAGAGATATCTTTTTGGATGAGATTCTCTTGCTTTTCATTACTCTCTTCAACTTCAATCAGCATAACATCATCGGCTTCATCATTTAAAACAACTAAGGGAATTTTTTTATTTACTACTTCTATACTACTATTTTTATCGGGGCTTTTTTTATATGTATATGCATCTTTGTGAAACTCTACAGTAGAGTCTTTAAATTCTTTATAAAAACCTGTGTCATCTATATTTTCATTTGCATCAATTATCTCAGGCACCAAGAAAAAAAGTAAATCATTCTCTTTTTGAGCAGAAACAGTATGTGTAAACAGTTCACCTAAAAGTGGAATATCTCCTAAAAATGGTACTTTTTCTTCACTCTCAATATCTTCTGTATGTAAACGACCACCAAGGACTATAACTTGTCCAGACTTTACTACAACATTTGTTGCAATTGTTTTGTTTACAAAAGATGGAACCACTATAAACTCACCTAGTTGTACATCATGATCTTTGTTTGTATCAAACTGACTATCTTCTATGTTTACAGTTATATGCATAAAACCATCTTTTTCCATAAACTGACTGTTGAGTGCTAGTGTTAAACCATACTTTTTTTCTTCAAGTAAAATAGTTGGAGCAAGTCCAATGTTTTGTGTTACACCTATAGGAATATAGACATCTCCACCCACACGAAAACTAGCATTTTCATCTTCAGTTGTCATAAGAACTGTATCATCTAAAATTTTACCTATGCCACTCTCTTGCAGAAAATTAAGTGTACCACTTACAGACTTTCCTTTTGTAGTAGTAAAGGCACCCGCATTATCGAGTAACCAACCACTAAAAGTTGCAGCGTTTACTGCTCCTGGATTTATAGCTGCGTTGAGATACTCAGAGAAAAACCCCATCCCTGTAATTCCACCTAAATCTTTTGCTTTTTGGTTATTGATTTCTACTAGATAAAGTTTTGTTCGTACCATTTTATTTACTTTTGCGGTTTCAGTTAAGTCCATAAGTTTTGTCATATCTAAACCAGCACTTTGTAAAACAGCAAAAATTCTTTTTTTATTGTGTGGGTCCTTAAAACTTCCAGTGATGACAGTTGATGCATCCCCTATTTTACTTAAACTTAGACTTGGCTCTATCATGTTTATCATTTTTTGTATAAAACCTAGGTTCTCATTTACATATACATGATAATTCTCTATACTTCCATCTTTATACTTAATAAGAATAGAAGTAGTTCCACTTTTTTTTCCAAATATTTTAAGAGTAGTAGTTCTTGAGTTAGATGTACTCAACAAAGAGACATTTATCATCTCTTTATTTCCAACAAGTAGTTTTTTCACTTTTTTTCCAAGATCTAAAACCTTGTATTCATTGTTAAAGACAACTATATCTTGAGCAAGCAGAGCACTTATGGTGATAAGTAGTAATAATATTAATTTTTTCATTTTTTACCTTTCGTTTATTGATTTGTTGGGCAAGTAAGCACAACCGACATGTTTTGATCATGATATGAGTATGTTTTTATGTTAGTACTGAGTGTTTTAGTTCCTAAGTATGTCCCCTCAGGTGTAGTATATTGCACAGTGATATCAATCTCACCTTTCATACTTCCATCACTTACCGGACCAAATTGAAGTGTTTTTCCACCAGGACATAGGGAACTTGCAGATGCGATAAAAGAGTTCAAATCACTTGCATTGCCACCACTACCATCAGACCAATTTCGTAAATCTGTACGAGAATTTGCAAAAGTACTTCCCATATTTGCAATAAGTTTTAACTTATAATCAATCTGCATTATGCTCCAGTACTCAATCATAAAAGTAACACTAAATGCTAAAGTTGGTAAAACAACCAAAAGTGTCGCCATAATTTGTCCTAAACCAAAGGCATTACGAAAGCTCTTTTTAGTCTTCATAAGATATGCTTACCTTATCTCGTTTTGCAACTCTTTTTCTATAAGTAGTTTTATGATCTACAAGCATCTTGTTTTTCATTTTTTGCTGCTTATCATCTTCGTTAGTACTACACTTAACCATCCATAAATGACCCTCGTTACTCTTTTTGCTGTTAAAAACTCTATTTGAATTTAACTCCTGTGTTTTATAATAAACAGATAAAAAGTTTTTAATCTCATTTGGACTCATTTCAAAAATGATAGAGTCTGCTGTAAGAGATTTCCCATCTATATCACTAGTTATGTATCTTTTAACTTGTTTATAGTTACTGACAAATGAGTGAATTTTTACTTTTAGAGCAACATACTTTGTGTCATACCTAGAAGTTTTCCCTTTGCTAATTTTAGGAATCACGGATAATATATCTATATAGTCCCCTTGTTTAAGAGAAGCATCTATGTTTTGAAATAGAGATAGAGTTACTGTAATAGTGTCTTTTTTAAGTTTTTTTGTTTTTAAAACTTTCACTTTAACTTTTTCTCTTACAAGTTGTTTTGATACTATTGGCTCTTCATTTGGCTTTGTAAGAGAGATTTTTTCTTTACGAAGAGGCTCTTTTGCAAAAATCTCTACTTTTGCATAACGTCCTATAATTTCACTCTGAGTCAATGGTGTAAAAGCGATATAACTCTTAGGTAGGTATGCTTTATCTATATCCTCAGAACTAATCAAATCACCTTTATTTAAATGCTTTGTCGCAACATATACTTCTATATGTCCCTCAACATACTCACTTAAACTATCCTGTTTTGAATACATAAGTAATGCAATAGAGGAAGAAAAAAGTACCAATCCCACTAAAATTCCCATTATAATTCTTGTTTGTCTATTTCTCATACAACTCCCTTAGTTAAAATCCCGGCATTAAAGCATCTGCTGCCATTGGAAATGCTATCATCGCTATAACCGCGGGTATTATAAATATAAACATAGTTAATGTTATCCATATATTCATACTCGCAGCACCTTTTTCTACATTTAAAATTTCGGCAGCTTTTATATCTTCTGCTTGATTTTCAAAAATAGTTTTGACACCTATTCCTGTCTCTTCGGAGAGTTTCATAAAACCAACAATGGCACCAATAGCTTCAGAACCTGTTCTTAATGCTAAGTTGTTATAAGCTATCTCGCTGCTATATGTTATATACTCGTTTTTAAACTTTCTTGACTCTTCAAGTAAGTCAGGTCCAAGTACATTTTCTCCATCAGTTGTAACTCTATCAATGGCATTATTTAAACCACCCCCACCTTCTAGTATAATGATTAAAAGATCAATAAAAATAGCTAAATCATTGTCAATTCTTTTAATTCTTGCTTTTATCTGCTCTTCTAAATATAACATTGGCATAAAAATTGCAATTGATACTGCTATAAGTATTAGTAAAACATTCATCATCAAAGTAAGCTTGAGGATATAAACAAGATAGAGTAGAGAAAAGCAAGTAACTATCCCCGCTACGATAACTTCATTAAAATGTTTTTGCGTTATACCTGCTTTGATTAGTTTGAGTTTAAAGTCCTCTTTCTTTTTTGTTTCTGTGCTTGATAGTATCTGTACTTTTTCTAAACTAAAGATACGATTTATTCTCTGTTCATGTTTAAATTTAATATAAAAGTACCATACACCTAAAACAATAAATACTAATACTGACAAAGACATAATAAAGTAAGAAATCATCTCTATCATTTATCTATCCTTGTAATTATTTTATTAGCAATCATCCCTATAAAAACCCACATTGCTATACCTAGAAGTTGAAACCTTCCATACTCTGAATTCATAAAATACTCATGAATTTTTCCATCAAAATTTCCGTTGAGTGAAAAGTATAAAAATATAGCTATACCAACAACTATATAAGAACCCATACTTGCTTCACGAGTTACAACATCTACTTTTTCTTGCATTTTTTTTCTATACGAAATTGTTTTTTCGACTTTTTCTAAGGTATTTGAAAACTGACCACCACTTGCTCGTCCTATTTTTATAGCAAGTGCAAAAATAAGTAGCTCTTTGGAGTTTACATAATCATTTAAGTTCTTAAATGCCTCAACTTCACCAATAGCATTCTTTTCTTGGAAAAATCGGCTAAAGATATCTTTAAACATACTAGAACTTGACACAGTAATGGCTTTTAGCAGAGCCTGCTCAAAACCAATACCATTTTTCATCATCTTTACCAAAACTGAGATAGATGTTGCTAATGCTCGGTTAAACTCTTTTTTTCTTCTGAGTGTAATACCATTAAGTATCATATAAAAGATCATTACTCCAAAAGGTATACCAATAAAGTAACCAAGCCAATGTTGTAAAAAAAGAGTAAATGCAGATCCAGAACCTGCTACAAAAACAACAAATAAGAAGATAAAAACTGGAAGTGGAAACTCCAAACCAGCATGCTTCATAATAAGATGTAGTTTTTTAGTAAAGGCAAGTGTTTGTGCTTTTTCATTTTTTTCTAAAATATCCATCATCTCCTCTTCTTTAAGGGAAATGACATTTTTTACATATTTTAGATGTTTAATTCTCTTGTACTCAACATACATTATATAAGCTAAAAAGGTTGCACTAAAACTTATGACTAGTAAAAGTAGTATTCTTATTTCAAAGTTTGTCATTACTGTAAATTAGGCCATCGTTCAAGGAGATTTTGTCCAGAAGTGTATGTTGCTTTTACAATCTCTGTCATATAATTTGCCTTCCATCCACACATACGCTTAGGATGAAAACTTCTTAACTCTTCAATAAGTTGTTCTCTTGTGACTACAAAATCATTATCAAAAATACTTTTATCAAGTACAACTCCATTTTGTAGCATTTTTGCTGTTGAACGAGTAGATGCTGAAATCGCCATAAAGTTTCCACTTGAGTCCATAGGATTGTCTGTATCTAAAGAGCGTTTGAACTCAAACAAGTCAAGCATTGAGACTATTCCATTCTCTTCTACACGTTTTTCAGGTTCTGAGATCTTTACAACACGGCGTTTTCCATCTGGAAAACGAACAATTTGTACTATTAAGTCTACTGCAGAAATTATTTGAGAACGAACAAAACTCATATTTGCAGTTGGACGAGCTTCTAAAAACATATTTTCAATACGAACTATAGCCTCTTTAGTATCATCCGCATGAATAGTGGTCATAGAACCTGGATGTCCCGTATTCATAGCATTAAGCATAGTTACAATCTCAGGACCTCTACACTCTCCTACTATGATTCTTCTAGGGCTTGAACGCAGAGCAGTACGTAAAAGTGACTCTATACTGATCTCTCCAGCACCCTCTTCATTTGGAGGTCGTGTTTCAAAAGAGCGGATTGAGTGGCATGGCATTTGTGGTTTCATCTCTTTTGTATCTTCTATAGTTAATAGTTGATCACCCTCATCTATAAAACGAGTAATAGCATTTAAAAAAGTTGTTTTACCACTAGATGTACCACCAGAAATAACGATATTAAGTTTGCCTTGAATAGCCTTACATAAAAAATATGCTATTTTTAAATCTATCATTTGAGAATCAATAAGTGTTTCAAAAAGGAGAGGAATTTCACGAAACTTTCTTACTGTAAGGTAAGAACCAGCTTTTCCATCTTTATCTAAGTTTGCGGCAACTGGAGGAATCTGAATCTCAATTCTAGAACCATCGGGGAGTTTAGCAGAAGCGATAGGGCTAGACTCATCTATTTTTCTATTTGATTCACTTAACATTCTATTTATAATTCGTTTGAGTTCCTCTTCACTTCTAAAACGAAAAGGTGTAGCTATTGTTTGTCCATCGTAAATCACATCAATGTAATCTTTTGTATTGACAATAATATCATTTAAGTCTGGTCCAGCCATTCTTATAATTGTACTAATAGGACCATAGTTCAAGAGATTATCTGTTACAAAATCAGCTATTTCTGTCTTAAGAGCAGCCTTTGGTATAGAGAACTCAGAAATGTGTTTAACAACGACTTCTCTAATCATCTTTTCTGTTAACTGGCTTTTAATGTTGAGTTTTTCTACAAAAGCATCATATATTTCACATGCAAGTTGAAAATACTCTTCATTTTTATACATAAGTGGGAAACAGAGTTCTGAACAGACTGCAAACTCATCTTGAGCTATAACACTAGACTCTGAGACTTCTTTTGTTGCTTGAACACTATGTAGGAGTCGTCCTTTGATTTTCTCTTTTAAAGCCATGATTTAATCTTCTCTAAAAATGTTATCTCTTTTTTTAAGCTACTATCTTTACTACTACTTTCATCGTTATGAAGAAAAAACTTTTCTCCTACTTCAACTATCCCATTCATAAATGGAGAGTGAGGATACACATCACTCACAAGTTGTGCTTCATTCCAACACTCACGAAGATGTAGAGCATCATTTGGAAGAGAGAAATCGATTTCAAAGTTATGTTTTAAACCCTTACTTAAAATCTTTTTTGCCTCTTCATGTGTTACAGATCCAAAAGAGTCTGAACGATTCGCTATTATGTGTGTTTTTTTATACCAACCACTTTTATCAATAATATCTATGTAGGTCTTAAGGATTGACATAGAGGGAATACTAAACTCAGTAATCACGA
>NZ_JAEMVB010000059.1 GCF_029215995.1 Sulfurimonas sp. SAG-AH-194-L11 | reverse complement strand
GATAGAAGTATTTCCTACTGCATAAGAGAGGTAACCTTTGTAGCCTTTATAGTAAATAGTATTTTCTTTTCTTTGAGAACCAAGAAGTTTTACTACATAGTCTGTAGCAAGATTATCTAGGGTGTCATTTTTTTCATGTTTGAAAAAAGCTTTTTTAATGAGGTGAATCTTTTCATCAAGAACAATAGGTGCATCTTCTTCATTGATGTACTTTACAGCCTCTTCTAAAAGTGTAAGCTTATATGTGTTGTCCTCATTGGCAAACATAATACGGTTGAGCTCTCGTGTTTCTGTTACTAAACGCATACAAACTTTTCCATACTCAAAGTTATCATGTTGCTCTTTTTTCCATAAGTCTACAGCATTTACAATATCTACATATTTAGACATCCACTCCGGTTCATCAAACTCAAAATGCTCTTTAGTATAGTCATATACTATTTTTGTAGCACAACGTTCAGTATCAAGATAGTACCATTCATGCTTTTTAGCAGACTCTGCACCACTTCCATGATGGTCTAGTAGAGTAAGTGTAACATCAAGTTTGCCAGAGTTTAGCTTCGCTACTTCTTGTGTTAGCCATCGTGACTCATCAGCAGTAAGGTTCAAATCACTAATAAGTATCATTGAAGCAGAATTTTGCATTTTAATCTTATCTAAAATTATTGTTAATTTTGATTTTACCTCGGGGCCATAGTTGGCGTTATAATTGTACTTTGTATAGGGTGTGTACTTCATAACAAGTTGACAACTGTAGCCATCAAGGTCAATGTGGGAGAGGTGGTGAATAGTTCTATTTTTCATAATGTATAATTTCCTTTTGTAATATCAATTTATATTTAAAGCTTAACAGAGATAGCGCCTAGCACTTCAAAAGTGGCATTAGAATCTATTTCAGCATGAGAGAGTGTTACTATGTCGAGAGAAAAACGCTCAAAAATTTCAGCAATACCACGACGAAGTTGTGGATCTACAATCACGACAACAGGAGAAATGCCTTTTTGAAGGAGTTCTGCTGCCTTATCACTTGTAGCTTGTATTAGTGCATTTATCTCTCCTACATTGAGCATAAGATTTCGTACACCATCTTGTTCCACAGATTTTTGCAGTAGCATCTGTTCTGTATTTGTATCGAAAGTTAAGAGTCTGACAACATTGTCATCACTAGAGTAGAGTTGTGTGATGACACGTGAGAGTTTCGCACGTACTTGTTCAGTAATGAGTTCAACATTTTTAGTAAACTCAGCAATATCTGCAATAGTCTCTAAGATAGTAAGCATATCTTTAAGGGGAATCTTTTCATGAAGAAGCCCTTTGAGTACTCTTTGTATGAGTCCAATGCTTGCAACTTTCATAACATCATCAACTATAACAGGAAAAGAGTCTTTAATCTTATCCATAAGGGTTTGTACCTCTTGACGAGTAAGCAGATCTTCAGCATTGCGTTTAATAAGTTCACTCATATGTGTGGAGATTACAGTAGATGCATCAACAACTGTATAACCATTAATAATAGCATCTTCTTTATCTTCAGGTAGTATCCATAAAGCATCAAGACCAAAGGCAGGCTCTTTCGTTTTATCTCCGTTTATCTCTCCTGTTGCCATACCACTATCCATTGCAAGAAACTTATCTGGTTGGATAGTACCATCTCCTATGCTTATACCTTTGAGAAGGATTTGGTACTGTTGCGGTTCTAGGTGTAAGTTGTCTCGAATACGAACTTGAGGCATTAAAAAACCATAATCACTGGCAATTTTACGACGCATTGAGCGGATTCGTTCAAGTAGGTCTCCACCTTGAGAATTATCTGCAAGTTTTATGAGTTGATACCCAAGGGTAAGTTCAAGCATCTCGACTTTAAGTATATCTTCTAGGGCACTCTCTTCTTCTTTAGCTATTTCTTCATGTGTCTTTTTAGGTTTTATTTTCTCTTTTTCTTCTTGTTTTTGACGAGCATTTTGTGCAAAATTGTCTACATCTAAAATACTTAACTCACCTCTATCAAACTTATAAATCATCCATCCAAGACCGGAAAATAAAACTCCAACTAAACCCATAGAAGCAGTAGGAAGACCTGGAACAAGTGCAAAAAGTATCATGATAAACCCAACAATCATCATAATCTTTGAGTTACCAACCATCTGGTTAATAGTTCCCTCTGCAAAGTTGTCACCATCACTAGAACTTCGAGTAATCATAATACCCGTAGCAGTAGAGATAATAAGAGCTGGAATTTGCCCAACTAAACCATCACCAATAGTAAGGAGTGTAAATGTAGATGCAGCTTCTCCAACAGGCATGTCATGTTGAAAAACACCAATAAGAAAACCACCGATGATGTTTATCATAGTAATGATAATTCCGGCAACTGCGTCACCTTTTACAAACTTTGAAGAACCATCCATCGCTCCATAAAAGTTTGCATCTTGAAGTATCTCAGCACGGCGTTGCTTCGCCTCAGCATCATCTATAAGTCCTGCATTTAAGTCAGCATCAACAGCCATCTGTTTACCAGGCATAGAATCAAGAACAAAACGAGCCGCTACCTCTGCAACTCTAGTGGAACCCTTTGTGATAACCATGAAGTTTATAAGTACTAAGATTGAAAATACGATGATACCGATTACATAGTTACCACCAACAACAAAATCACCAAAACTTGTAATAATATCACTCATATTTTCAGGACCATCAGCTCCATGACTTAATATCATTCTCGTTGTAGCGATGTTTAATGAAAGTCTAAAAAGTGTTAAAATCAAAATGAGTGTAGGAAATGTAGTTAAATCAGTTGGTTTTGGAACATAGAGTGATATAAGTAGTATCAAAACTGCAAACGCCATTGATACAGTGAGTAGCACATCAAGTACTGTCGCAGGAAGTGGTACGATAATAATGGCTAAAATCGCCATTACAAAAATAACAACACTTAAATCTTTTTGACCGAGTAAAAAGTTAAGAGTAATTCCGACTTGCTGTCTTAATGTTCGTTTTTTTGCCAACTTACTACTGCTCTCTACTCTTCGACTAT
>NZ_JAEMVB010000058.1 GCF_029215995.1 Sulfurimonas sp. SAG-AH-194-L11 | reverse complement strand
AACTATCAATACTACAGCGAACTATAAAAATACTTTTCTTTTTATCAACTCTTTAGAAACAAGTGAACTTGTTGTTGATATACATGACTTTACTATAAAAGCACAGGATGGATTAAACACTGATTTAAATATTTCTGTTTGGGGGATTACATACTAATGAAAACAATAGTTTTAACCTTATCTATACTTTGCAGCAGTGCAATATTTGCCAATGAACTCTCATGGGTTGATAAACAAGTAGATGCAATCAAGCCTGCCCGAATAGGTATCCATCCATCCGTTATCAGTAAACTAAGAGATCCTTTTATCTTTTTAGAAAAGAATAAAACAATAAAGAAAGATACAACTAAAAAAGCTCCTTCTAAAACAGTTGTAAAACAAAATTCTATAGCTATCAAAAAACAAAAAATAAAAACAGTAAGTAGAGTTTTAGTACTGAGTGCGATTATGAATAATTCAGTAATGATTAGTGGAGATTGGTACAAACTAGGTGACACTGTAAATGGGTATAAAATAAGTGAAGTGAATCGTAATTCTGTACTTTTACGTAAACATAAAAAGAAACTATTACTCTCTACCAAAAGTAATACCAAGAAATTAAAATTTCTAAATAAGTAGGATTTAAAATGAAATATATACAGACCTCAATACAAGCAACACTCTTCGCACTTCTACTCTCAACAAGTGCACTAGCAGATTGTTCATACGAACTCTTTAGTATCAGCTCAGTAAAAGAGACAAAAATCATCGACTTTATTGAACAATTAAGTGATGAATGTGGATTTAGTATTATTGTAACAGATCCAAATGCAGAAAAGTTTTTAAATACACGGTTAAATAAGACAAACCTCAAAAACTTAACAATTGATGAAGTACTTGATATAATTTTATTAGAAAATAATCTTTCATACTCATTAGAGAACAACCTATTAAGAATTTCTTACCTTACAACAAAGGTATTTGAAATTGACTATATACTTTCTCAGCGAAAGAGTACAGGTAGTACTGATGTAACACTTAGTTCCAATTCTACATCAACACAAGGTCCAACTATTGGTGGTGCAAGTGGTAGTCGTGGTCTATCCTCTAGTCAGGGTTCTCAAGGTGGTATTGGAGGTGCTTCAGGTGGCAATTCCAACTCACAGACTGGTATTAAAATTGAAAGTACTGATGAAGTAAAATTCTGGGAGGAGTTAGATACAGAATTTCAAAGTATACTGAATCGTCCTCATGATAGTTATAAAGCAGTAGCTCCAATAATTAATAAAAATGCAGGTCTAATAACTGTTACAGCAACCACAAAGCAAATGACACGCTTTGAAAACTACTTAAAACAACTTCAAGATAAAGTACAACTACAAGTTCTCATAGATGTACAGCTTCTTTCAGTCACAATGAGTGAGGGTAAAACCACTGGTATTGATTGGCAACAATTATATGCCCTACAAAACTTTGATATATCATTAAACCATATATCAGCGCAAGGTGTTGATACATTTACCGATACTGGCATCACTACACTCGCTGCTAATGCAGTTGATCAAGTTGGAAGCTTAGTCAATGTAAAAGCACAGGTAAAACTTCAAGAGGTAATCAAGTTTTTAAAAACACAAGGAAATGTGACCTCTATTTCAAATCCTAAAGTTTTAACATTGAACAATCAGCCAGCACTTATTACAGCAGGAACAGAATATTTTTATAAAATCCAGTCACAAACGAATCAACAAGGAACAGGTGGAGGAGTTGCAGCTACAACACAAAACCAAAATGTGCAATCTGTATTTGCAGGTGTTCTTTTAACTATAACACCTGAAATATCTGCTGATAGCACCATTACACTCAAAATAAATCCATCATTATCTGAAACAACTATTGATATTGCTGGACAAGATAATGCAAATAGAGATATGCCACCAGATTTAAACCGTCGCCAACTCTCTTCAGTTGTTACAGTTAAAGATGGCCATAGAATTATTTTAGGTGGACTTATTAATACAAGAAATACATTTAAAGCTAATAAAATACCATTACTAGGTGATATTCCAGTTATAAGTTATCTTTTTAAATATGAAGAAAAGATAAAACAAGTTGAAGAACTTGTCATTATTATTGAGCCACATATCATACATAAGTCCAAAAACAGTGTCTCTTTAGCAGACTTAGGTTACGAGGGTATGACAGATGATATGCTTATGAAAGAGACTCTTTCTCCTGTAAAAACCATAGATACAAAGTGAAAGGAATTATAATATATGAACAGTCTTTTTGTTAACTCTAAAACTGTTTTCTTAGATATTGTTAATGCAAAAGATTATGTTCAACTTGATCGTGTATCAACAATATACCAATCACTTAAAGACTCCATAAAAAAACCACTTAAAATGATTCTTCTATATGGAAAACCAGGAACAGGGAAAAGTATGTTTTTAAATAAACTATACACAGACCTCTCTTACAGCCAAAAAATATATCTTTATCAAACACCCATTTTAGATGAAAGTGAGTTTTATAAAACCCTTGCACAAGATTTATTTGAAATCAAATATAGTGGAGAATTAAACTTTACACAATTTATGAAAATTGTAGAATCTAAAGATACACAGGAGATACCAGTTGTTCTTTTAGATGAAGCACAACTCTACTCTGAAGTATTAATGGAAAAAATTCGACTTTTATCTGATACTAGAACTGTAAAGTTTGTGATAACACTTCATAAGACAGAGAAAGAAGATATCATTGCAAAAGAGCATTTTCAAACAAGAATCTGGGAGACGATAGAACTTGAAAATGCTTCAAGTAGCGAACTAAAAATTTACATTCAAAAAAAACTTATGAAAGCAAACTGTTTTGATAGTGCGAATATGTTTACTAATAAGGCGGTAAATAAAATTCATAAAATAACAAATGGAAACTATAGAGATAGTAATAAACTTCTTTATACACTTTTTGAGCTATATGAAAACTATGAATCTAACCATCAACTTTCATCCATTACAACTGATCAGATTTCAAATAAAATCATTGAGATGGCAGCAATTCATACAGGACTA
>NZ_JAEMVB010000057.1 GCF_029215995.1 Sulfurimonas sp. SAG-AH-194-L11 | reverse complement strand
AAAGACCAACTCCACATCAGCTGATACTTTAAAAAAATATTTATAATACAAGAGTTTAAAATAATCACTTATAGTTTTGTTTGCTACATTTAGAGTGAGTAGTTCATAGTTCTTTATAGTTAATATTTCTAATAGTTTTAGTAATTGTTTATCGTTAGAAGTGTCACCTGATAGTCTTACAAAATAAAACAAAGCTTCTGCATCAAAACACTTTTCTGCCTCAAATGCATTTAAAAGCTGTAGAGGTGACTCTACAAAACAGACTTGTTTCACTATGCGTTGTCTATAAGTGACTGTCTTGTGTTTATCCCTGTAAATATCATATAAAAGAGTATAAACATAAATACAAATCCAAGCAGAACAAATAGTGGTAAATTGGCACCACCATTTTTGTTTATACTATCTAAAATCATGTACCCAATAGCACTAAAGACAAGCTGCATTACGACTAAAAAAGCAACTGTCTTAGGGACATTCATATCAAAAAACTTTACAAGTATGTGGTGAATGTGAGTTTTGTCAGGTGAGAAGGGAGACTTGTTGTTTTTTATACGTCTAAACATAACTATAAGTGTATCTAAAAGCGGAAGAGCCATCAAATAGACTAAGGCAATAGGATGCACATACTCTAAACTTAAAACAGCCAACACACTTATGATAAAACCAAGAGTAAGACTCCCACTATCTCCCATAAATATCTTTGCAGGGTACCAGTTAAAAAACAAAAAAATAACCAGAGAGGCTATAGTAAAAGTTGAAAGTAGTACGATTATATCACTATGATACTCAAATCCTATAAAAGCAAAAAAGAGTGCAGAGACAAACCCTATCCCTGCACCACTAGGTGTAACACTACAGTGATGAGAACATTCATTTGGGACATCGTAAAGATTAAGTTTGTGAGCATACTTTAAAATAAGTTTTATAAAAAGCACACTAAATACAGTGATTGCTAAAAGCTTGTAGAGTAAGATAGTAACGATCCTTTTTTTAATATTGTGTATTTTAACATAAATTTGTTTGTTTTTTGAGGATATTCCAGTTTGAATCTTTGTTGCTATTTTTTTAAATTAGGATTGGCGGGATTTAAAAATAAACATCCTACAAGGCAAGCCTATAAAGCCTGCTGTTCCTGTTACTAGTTTTTTTATACCCTTATCTTTTAAAAGTATATTCATCTGTTTGATTGCAACTTTGTTTAGTTTTTCCACTCTTACACACTCAGTTTATAACTATTTAAACCTGACTTAGATGTAATTGTGGCATATTTGCCATAATTAAAATCTTGATTATGAATTTTATCCCATATACCTAAATATTCTATCGTATTTCTATTTCTTAATCAATCAGAAATAAAAAAATCACCATCTTTAGATTTTAGCATATCAGTCAATGAGATAAAATCTTCATCATTAACTTTAATAACAGTAATATCAGAATCTAACACTTTTATTTTAGCCATGACTTATCCTAACTATCACTATTAAATATATCACGAGTATATACCTTATCTTTTACATCATCAAGTATGTTCTTAAATCTATTGGCGACTATAACATCACTCATCTTTTTAAACTCTTCTAGGTCTTTAATGACTTTAGAGTTAAAGAATTCCTCTTCTTTCATTACAGGCTCATAGATGACTACTTCTATACCTTTGGCTTTTATACGTTTCATGATGCCTTGTATGGCTGAGGCTCTGAAGTTATCTGAACCTGACTTCATTACTAGTCTGTAGATTCCTACTACTTTGCACCCCACTTTCGCTTTAGCAACAGGAGTATCGGCATTTAGTGCCAGAGATTTTATTTTTGCTATAACACTATCTGCGATAAAGTCTTTTCTTGTAGAGTTACTATCAACTATCGCCCCTATGATATTACTAGGAACATCCGCATAGTTAGCTCTTAACTGTTTAGTATCTTTAGGAAGACAGTATCCACCATATCCAAAACTAGGGTTATTATAATGATTTCCTATTCGAGGGTCTAGTCCTACACCGTTTATGATATTTTTAGAGTCTAGTCCATGAGTTTGAGCATACGAGTCTAGTTCGTTAAAATATGAGACTCTCATAGCTAGGTAAGTGTTAGAGAAGAGTTTTACGGCTTCTGCCTCTGTAGAGTCTGTTAGTAAGATGTCTATGTTCTCTTTTATAGCACCTTGTGCAAGTAAGTCAGCAAACAGTTTTGCTCGCTCGCTCTTCTCACCGACTATGATTCTACTTGGATAAAGGTTATCATGGAGTGCTTTTCCTTCTCTTAAAAACTCTGGAGAAAATATAATGTTAGTAGTGTTAAACTTTTCATTTATAGACTTTGTATATCCAACTGGAACTGTGGACTTTATAACTATAGTGGCGTTTGGATTAATACAAAGTACATCTTTTATGACTATCTCTACAAGTTTAGTATTAAAATAGTTCGTCTCAGGATCATAGTCAGTAGGAGTTGAGATGATGATGTACTCTGCATCTTTGTATGCTTCTTCTTTATCAAGTGTAGCACGAAAGTTTAACTCTTTAGTTGCTAGGTATTCACTTATCTCTTTATCTTCTATTGGAGATATTTTATTGTTAAGCATTGCTACTTTCTCAGGGATGATGTCTAAGGCTACTACTTCGTTATGTTGTGCTAAAAGTACACCGTTGCTTATGCCGACATACCCTGTTCCTGCTACTGCAATTTTCATATCTATACCTTTACTTTTAACTTCTTTTTCAAGATAATCTTTCCACTCTCAACTCCTGGTTGGTTATAGGCATTTATGTACATAAACTTAGCACATACAGATGTTAAAAGTTCATACTCATACATAAGACTAGCTATGGCTGCTTCGTTTACTCCGTCTATGGTTATCACATCACAAGGGATATCGTTTAGATTGTTTAAGGCTTCGATAGTGGAATCTGCTTGCATATTTATGAGTGAAGAGAACTCTATACCATCGAGATAGTTTAACTCTTCAAGACCATCGAGTTCAATCGCTGGGATTTTCAAGTTATCATCAAAATCATCTACTTTGATGACCGTAACTGTCTTATCGCGTTTTCCTTCTACTATAAGTTGTAAAAAAGAGTGTTGATCTATTGGTCCTATGATACCTACCGGTGT
>NZ_JAEMVB010000056.1 GCF_029215995.1 Sulfurimonas sp. SAG-AH-194-L11 | reverse complement strand
CACAAAATCTTTTTGATAGTGTGGATCTTGTTATAAGTAAAGGCATGGGAAATTATGAGTGTTTAAATGAGTCTAAACGCGACAACATCTTCTTCTTATTAAAAGTAAAATGTGATGTTGTCGCGAACTCTTTGGGTAAAACTCTTGGAGATATTATCTGTAAAAGAAAGGATTAATTGTGAAACAACTTTTATTAGTAGTATTACTTCTAAGCACTATTTCTCTCTCAGCCAAAGAGAGTGGCTATAGCCTCTCGGTTGCTTTAGTGGGAATGCGTATGGATTATAGAGAGTATGATGATGCTAGAGTAATTCTCAATAGTGAAAAGTCTGCTTTTAATGAGATAATAGGTTCTGAGTTTACCTTAGACTATACAGAAGCATACAGTGACAATACTTATGCTCAAGCTGGAATAGAGATGCTATTTTTAGGAGGGCGTACAAAGTATGTAGGTTCACTGATAGGTTCAGGCTTAGGATATGGAAGTTATCTTTCTACAACTCAAAACAATATTTCTGATATTTCTGTTTATTATATGTATTCATATAGTTTCAATAATGGACTTGATTTTGGATATGGTTTAGCCTTAGGACATCGTTCATGGGAGAGAATACTCTCCGCTTCACAGATAGAAGTATACTATTGGTTTTCATTGCGTCCACGAGCGAAGCTAACATATAAGTTTGCAGAATTTTGTGTTGGAGCTTTAGTTGAGTATCAGTATGGAATTAGCCCTAAAATGTCAGCTACTGGATTTGCTTCGGATTTTAATTTAGGCTCGGCAAATATAGCCAAACTTAAAATACCATTCACATATACTTTAAACAAACAATTAAGCTTGTTTACCGAGTATGTCTATGAGCAACAGATAATAGAAAAGTCTAATGTTCAAGCTAGCGATGCTGATTCAAGTAAATTTTTCTTAGAACCAGACTCTACAGCAAATAATCAGTATATAAAGATTGGTGCTACATTTAAGTTCTAGATATTTACAATAAGATATAATTTCAAACTAACTTAAAAAGAAGAGAAAATAATGATAACTTTTAGTGCAATGCTTTTAAAACTACAAGAATTTTGGATGAATGAGGGTTGTAATATAGTACAACCTTACGATATACCCTCAGGTGCTGGAACATTTCACCCTGCTACTTTTCTTCGTTCATTAGATTCAACTCCTTGGTCTGTTGCATATGTTGCACCATGTCGCCGTCCGACTGATGGACGCTATGGCGAAAATCCTAACCGTTTAGGTTCATACTATCAGTTTCAAGCACTCATCAAACCTAGTCCAGATAATATTCAGGAGTTATATCTAAAGTCTTTAGAGTTTTTAGGACTTGATGTATCTAAACACGATATCCGCTTTATTGAAGATAACTGGGAGTCTCCAACACTTGGTGCATGGGGTCTTGGTTGGGAAGTATGGCTTAATGGTATGGAAGTGACACAGTTTACTTACTTTCAACAAGTTGGAGGGATTGAGTGTAACCCTGTGGCTGTAGAGATTACTTATGGAACTGAGCGTTTGTGCATGTACCTTCAAGGTGTAGATAATATCTTTGACATAGTATGGAATGAAGACAAAAATGGTAACAAAACTTACTATAGAGATGTGCATAAAGAGAGTGAGATAGAGTTCTCAAAGTATAACTTTGAAGTAGCAGATACAGATATGCTCTTTAAAGAGTTTGATGCCAAAACTACTGAGTGCCTTAGAGTACTTGAAGCAGGACTTCCTCTTCCTGCTTATGACTTATGTATGGAAGTTTCAAATGTGTTTAATGTTCTTGATGCAAGAAAAGCTATCTCTCAAACTCAGCGCCAAAACTATATGCTAAAAATTCGTGAACTCTCAAAAGGGTGTGCAGAGTTATATAAAGAACAAGAAGAAGAGAGAGTACAAAGAGTAAAGGGCTAAGTTTAAAAAAATATGGCGTTTTGTCATAATTTTAGATGTTTTTTTGATTTCTTGTTATAGTTATAATCTAAAAGGAAAATCATGAAAAACTTTGAGCAAAACCTCTGGTACTAAAATATGAAACGCACAAAAGAGCAAGAGACCAAGTTTGAAAAACTTGGTATTAGTAGCTACTCAGAACTAGCCCTTATCCTTCCTCACGACTACGAAGATCTAAACCTACATGAAAAACTCCAAGAACATAAAGCACAACTCATAGACGCAACAGTTGAGTCAGTATTTCGTGCTCAAAACTCCATACAGATAACTTTTTTTGTTCATAATTTTGGACATAGTGTAAGTGGTGTTCTTTTTCGTCCTAAGCCATATATGATGCACCAGTTTAGTGTAGGCAGTAGAGATTACTATTATGGGATGATTGAGTGCAAACAAGGTAGCTGTAGTATGAGTATGCCTAAAAAAGTCACGAAAATAGGCTCTATAGTTCCCAAGTATAAGTGTGGACTTAGAACAGATGTAATGTGGCGTTTCATTCAAAAAGAGCTGACTTATGAGAATTTACTTAAAGAGGGACTCAGAGAGGAGATGATTGATGAGGTTTTAAAACTTCATTTTGTCTCTGATGGTTTTATAAAGAGTGAAGAGTTCAGTGAAGCTACTTTGAATGCACTAAAATATATAGAGTTACATGCTTATATGAAAATACTCGCCTCTAAACGCAGGTACTTTGAAGCCTTAGTATCTCTAAAGGCAGAGTATAGAGAGTGGAGTAAAACTCTGCCATTTGAGCTTACAGCGGAGCAAAAAACTACCATTGAAGATATTAAAGAAGATTTTTCTAAAAATATAGCCTCAAAAAGAATGATAGTTGGTGATGTTGGTAGTGGTAAAACTATGGTTATTTTAGCTGCTGCATATATGATGCTACCAAATCGTTCAGTACTTATGGCACCAACAACTATACTTGCAAACCAGCTTTATGAAGAGGCAGTGAAGTTTTTACCAAATGCAAAAGTGGTCTTAGTCACTAACAAGAGTAAAAAGCAAGATTTAACTGCGTTTGATTTTATCATAGGTACACATGCTTTACTCTATAGAGAGTTAGGAGAAGTGGCACTAGTTATGGTTGATGAACAACATCGTTTTGGAACGCAGCAGAGAAATATGCTTGAAAAACTGACAAGTCAGGGTAAGAAGAAACCTCATTTTTTACAGTTCTCTGCAACTCCGATACCTAGAACTCAGGCTATGATAGAGTCTGCACA
>NZ_JAEMVB010000055.1 GCF_029215995.1 Sulfurimonas sp. SAG-AH-194-L11 | reverse complement strand
GTATAGACTTTCATTCTGTTGTTGAAAACTTCTGTATTGTCATCAGCCCCACGTGATCTGCCTAAAACTCTATCTCTAGCTGTCTCTTCACTTACTTTCACTTCAATGATATTAGATAGTATGATGCTGTTATCATTCTTTAAAAAATCTTCTAAGGCATCCATCTGTTCTATACTACGAGGATAACCATCGAGAATGACTACATCTGTAGGAGCACTCTTTATCGCGTTTGTGATAGTGGTAATAGCGATGCTAATAGGAACGATAAGACCTTTAGTTATGTAAGATTCTATCTCTTTACCTAACTCACTACCACTTGCAACTTCTGCTCGTAGCATATCACCAGTAGAGTAGTGTGTTATGTTGTCATTTGCTTTTGCGATAAGCTCGGCGTCAGTAGTTTTACCAGAGCCAGGTGCTCCGATAATTAAAAAAAGTTTTTTCACGACTACTTAGATGATTCGCGTAAACGAATATGTAAATCGCGAAGTTGAGTATTATCAACCGAACTTGGTGCTTTAGTAAGTACACAAGATGCTTTTTGAGTCTTAGGAAATGCGATAACATCACGAATACTTGGCGTTTTAGCGATAAGCATCATAAGACGGTCAAATCCAAGAGCAAAACCACCATGTGGAGGTGCACCAAACTTAAGAGCATCAAGTAAGAAACCAAATTTCTCTTGTGCTTCTTCTTCTTCGATTCCAAGAAGTCTAAATACTTCGTTTTGAATAGCTTCTTTATGAATACGAATAGATCCACCACCAAGCTCAGTACCGTTAAGAACGATATCATAAGCGATAGACTCAATCTCTTCAGGATCTTCTTTGTTTGTGTCTTTAGGCATAGTAAATGGATGGTGAAGTGCTTTAACACGACCATCTTCAACTTCAAACATAGGAAAGTCAACAACCCATACAAACTCAAATGCATCTTCATCTATAAGATTCATTTTTTCATGCTCAGCTATGAAGTTTCTAAAACGACCCATATAATCCCATACTGTCTTTTTCTCACCAGCACCAAAGAATACTACATCGCCAACTTCAAGCTCAGTTGTTTTAATGATAAGTGCGATATCTTCTTCAGTAAAGAATTTAACAAGTGGACCCTTAAGACCATCTTCTTTCATCTGGAAATAACCAAGACCGTGAGCACCAAATTTACGTACATACTCTTCAAATGATTTCATCTCACGTTTAGAGAAGATTAAGTCAGCACCAGGAACTTTAAGTGCTTTGATACGGTTAGCTTTAGGGTCTTTTGCTATGTTTATAAAGATTTCGTTATCACAACGAGAAAAGATATCTATCACATCTACCATTTTAAGATCGTATCTTAAATCAGGCTTATCAGAACCGTATAACTCCATAGCATTGCTATAAGTGATACGGTTAAATGGTGGTTTGATATCATGACCTGTTGCTTTGAACATTGCTATAAGTAAATCTTCTGCAACTTTGATAACATCTTCTTGAGTACAAAAACTCATTTCAACATCTATCTGAGTAAACTCAGGTTGACGGTCAGCACGAAGGTCTTCATCACGAAAACATTTTGCGATTTGAAAGTATCTGTCAAATCCACCAACCATTAAAAGTTGTTTGAAAAGTTGTGGAGATTGAGGAAGTGCATAAAACTCACCATCATGAACACGAGAAGGTACTAGATAATCACGAGCACCCTCTGGAGTTGATTTAGTAAGGATAGGTGTTTCAACTTCTAAGAAACCATTTTCATCCAAAACATTTCTTGCAGCGATTGCCGCTTTTGAACGCATTTTAAACACTTTATAAAGATCTGGATCACGAAGTTGTAAGTAACGGTACTTTAAAGTAGTCTCTTCACCAACTTTTTTATCACCGATAACAAATGGAAGTGCAGCTGACTTATTTTCAATTACTAGTTTAGTTACAACAATCTCTATAGAACCAGTCTCAAGACGTGGATTTGTAAGACCTTCACCACGTAAACGAACCTTACCTTTAACGATAAGAACATACTCATCACGAATGCTATTTGCGATTTCGTGAGACTCTTTTGAGTCCTCAGGGTCACAAGTTAACTGGATAAGACCAGTTTTATCACGTAAATCTATGAAAATGATTCCACCGTGATCACGGTAACTATTTGCCCAACCTGTGAGAGTTACTTCCTCACCAACATTTGCTTCGCTTAAATCTGTATTGTAATGACTTCTCATATATATAGAGTCCTGTATAAAAATATTTTCGCGATTATACCAAAATAGTGTATAATATCCAAATGAATACTATGAATATAAAAAGGGTTGGAGTAGTCCTACGCCCATCAACACCAGAGCTAAAAGACAATTACTTTAAACTAGAAAAGATTTTTAACAAACACAAAATAGATGTAACTATTGAAAGTGTAAGTGGTGCGATGATAGGCATAATGGGCATGGACTTTGACTTGATGTGTGAAAGCTCAGATATCCTTGTTACTCTTGGTGGCGATGGAACTCTTATCTCAGCTGTACGGCGTTCATTTAAGCATGACATTCCTGTTCTTGGCGTTTATGCTGGTAGTTTTGGATTTTTAGCTGATGTACAACTTGATGAGTTAGATAGTTTTGTAAAAAATATGGTAGAAGGAAACTACCGTGTGGATGAGCGTTCTATCCTCGAGACTACTTTTATACAAAACAAAAAAAAGGTTAAACAGTATGCCTTTAACGACATTGTTTTAACACGTCACTCTGTTTCAAATATGATTCAC
The DNA here is from genome assembly GCF_029215995.1 of Sulfurimonas sp. SAG-AH-194-L11. GTDB lineage: Bacteria > Campylobacterota > Campylobacteria > Campylobacterales > Sulfurimonadaceae > Sulfurimonas. Next base: position 559 of record NZ_JAEMVB010000055.1, on the reverse strand, counting down.
GTTGAGACTTTAGTTGATGGCAAAGCTTTTAATACCTACTTTGGTGATGGTGTCATAGTCTCCACTCCAACAGGCTCAACGGCTTATAATCTCTCAGCCGGAGGTCCTGTACTTTTTCCTCTGACAAATGTTTTTGCACTAACACCTATCTGTCCACACTCTTTAACGCAGAGACCAGTAGTTCTTCCGGGCAAGTTCGCCATCGAGATGAAAACACCAAAAGAGAAAGCACTGCTTATCATTGATGGACAGGATAAGCATGAGTTGGAGCAAAATGAATCAGTACATATAAAACTTGCCACTAAAAAAGTAAGGCTCATCCATAGGGATGAGTTTAATTATTTTGATGTGCTTAAAGAGAAGTTAGGGTGGGGTGAATAAAAAATTACCTTCTTTATCAGAGTAATTGGCTTCAAAGGTCTTCCTGCATTAACATTCCCCTAATAGTTCAAAGCATTAACCTATTCGTGTCAAATTTTCTTATGAATATGATGTACAAAAAGCCTTAGATAAAGGTATAATAAAAAATTCGACACTCACACTTAACTCTAAGGTACTC
>NZ_JAEMVB010000054.1 GCF_029215995.1 Sulfurimonas sp. SAG-AH-194-L11 | reverse complement strand
GTTTCCCCCTCTCTATAGCCACCTAGACAAGTTGAGTCTAAAGATACCTAGGTATTCTTAGATTCAACTTGTTAGTAGTTGTAAAAGGGTTAATGAAAAGAATTCATTAATTAAAATTGTTAAAGTCAACAAAGGCATTAAAGCCTAACTAAATAACTTCTGTAAACTAATCTCTTATTAGTAATACACTAAATAAGGTAGTGAACGAATTGTGTTCATTTAAGAACTGGTTAAAAAAGACGAACGTACTATTAGTACTGGTCAGCTAAACAGATTACTCTGCGTACACATCCAGCCTATCAAGCTTGTAGTCTTCAAGCGTACTTCAGGGATTGTTCATCTTGGAGTTGGCTTCCCGCTTAGATGCTTTCAGCGGTTATCTCATCCGTGCGTAGCTACCCAGCGATGCTCTTGGCAGAACAACTGGTGCACCAGTGGCACGTTCAACCCGGTCCTCTCGTACTAGGGTCAACTCTCCTCAACAATCCTACGCCCACGGAAGATAGGGACCGAACTGTCTCACGACGTTCTGAACCCAGCTCGCGTACCGCTTTAAATGGCGAACAGCCATACCCTTGGGACCTGCTCCAGCCCCAGGATGCGATGAGCCGACATCGAGGTGCCAAACCTCCCCGTCGATGTGAGCTCTTGGGGGAGATCAGCCTGTTATCCCCGGCGTACCTTTTATCCTTTGAGCGATGGCCCTTCCACACAGAACCACCGGATCACTATGACCGTCTTTCGACTCTGCTTGACTTGTATGTCTCACAGTCAGTCCGGCTTATGCCATTATACTCTACGGTGGATTTCCAACCCACCTGAGCCGAACTTTGTAAGCCTCCGTTACTTTTTAGGAGGCGACCGCCCCAGTCAAACTACCCACCAGACATTGTCCTCGCACAAGATAATTGTACGGAGTTAGCTATCAAAATATTCAAGGGTGGTATCTCAAGGATGCCTCATCATAATCTGGCGACTATGAATCAATGGCTCCCACCTATCCTGCACATGAATATCCCGATAGCAGTGTCAAGCTATAGTAAAGGTGCACGGGGTCTTTCCGTCTTTCCGCGGGTAGGAGGAATTTTCACCTCCACTACAATTTCACTGGATCCATTGTTGAGACAGCTCCCATCTCGTTACGCCATTCATGCAGGTCGGTATTTAACCGACAAGGAATTTCGCTACCTTAGGACCGTTATAGTTACGGCCGCCGTTTACTCGGGCTTCAATTCATGCCTTCGCCGAAGCTAAGCAATCCTTTTAACCTTCGAGCACCGGGCAGGCGTCACACCCTATACATCCTCTTACGAGTTAGCAGAGTGCTGTGTTTTTGGTAAACAGTCGGGAGGGACACTTTGCTGCGACCCATTAATGCTTCAGAGAGTAAATCTCTTAACATGTAGGGCACACCTTATACCGAAGATACGGTGCTATTTTGCAGAGTTCCTTAACAATGGTTCATCCACGCGCCTTAGAATACTCATCTCACCCACCTGTGTTGGTTTACGGTACGGGCAACATTACATCTCGTTTAGAGGCTTTTCTCGGCACGACAGTATCGACGATTCAAAACGCTCACCGAAGTGATTGTTCTGCCTGTAAGATCTCGGTCTCGTGTGAAGCGGATTTGCCTACTTCACGACCTACGTCCTTCGAGCCACTATTCCATCAGTGACCTCGTCTAACTCTATGCGTCCCCCCATCACTCAAACGATGTAATGTCGGTATAGGAATATTAACCTATTTGCCATCGACTACCCCTTTCGGACTCGTCTTAGGTCCCGACTAACCCTACGATGACGAGCATCGCGTAGGAAACCTTGGGTTTACGGCGAAGAAGATTCTCACTTCTTTTCTCGCTACTCATGCCTGCATGCTCACTTCCATCCGCTCCAGCACTCCTTACCGGTGTACCTTCAACGCTGAATGGAACGCTCTCCTACCACTTGGTAGTAATACCAAATCTAAAGCTTCGGTGCTTGTCTTAGCCCCGTTATATTTTCGGCGCAGAATCGCTAGACCAGTGAGCTGTTACGCTTTCTTTAAAGGATGGCTGCTTCTAAGCCAACCTCCTGGTTGTCACAGCAACTCCACATCCTTTTCCACTTAGACAAGACTTTGGGACCTTAGCTGTTAGTCTGGGTTGTTCCCCTCTCGACATAGGATTTTATCACCCTACGCCTGACTCCCGAGGTTACACATGAAGTATTCGGAGTTTGATAGGGTTTGGTACCGCGGTAAGCAGCCCTAGCCCTGTCAGTGCTCTACCCCTTCATGCTAATGCTCGAGGCTATACCTAAATATATTTCGGAGAGAACCAGCTATCACTAAGTTTGATTGGCCTTTCACCCCTATCCACATGTCATCCCAACAGTTTTCAACCTATACGGGTTCGGTCCTCCACTGGCTCTTACACCAGCTTCAACCTGCACATGGATAGATCACTTAGTTTCGGGTCTGCAGCATCTGACTAATTCGCCCTATTAAGACTCGCTTTCGCTACGGCTTCTCGTTAGATTAACCTTGCCAGATACCACAACTCGCAGGCTCATTATGCAAAAGGCAGTCCGTCACACTTGTGATACCGAAGTATCCCAATAGTGCTCCGAATGATTGTAAGCCATAGGTTTCAGGTTCTATTTCACTCCGCTCACCGCGGTCCTTTTCACCTTTCCCTCACGGTACTAGTTCGCTATCGGTCTGGTAGTAGTATTTAGGGTTGGAGGGTGGTCCCCCCATATTCAGTCAAGATAACACGTGTCCCGACCTACTCGTTCGATAATCTAGTACCACATAAATATTTTCGCTTACGGGAGTATCACCCTCTTTGCTCAGTCTTTCCAAACTGTTCTGCTAATATCTATGCTATCACTATCCGCCCTGTTCCCATTTCGCTCGCCGCTACTATGGGAATCTCGTTTGATTTCTCTTCCTTCAGGTACTGAGATGTTTCACTTCCCTGAGTTCGCCCAACCTAAGTTGTAACATGAATCGCTCCATGCTGGGTCGCCCCATTCAGAAATCCCCGGATCAAAGCTTATTGGCAGCTCCCCGAGGCTTTTCGCAGCCTATTACGTCTTTCATCGCCTCTACCAGCCAAGGCATCCACCTATGGCCCTTAATATCTTTTTATTCTATATTGCGTTCACTACCTTATTTAATGTACTATTGATAGTCCCACTAAGAAGCAAAGCTTCCTAGTTCCGCTTGGACCGCTGGGGTCACTGAAGAAAAACTTTACAGTTTCGGTTTTCTCTGACATAAACAAGGTTGATGATTCTATCTGTTTATTGTAGTTATTTAGTTTAATTATA
>NZ_JAEMVB010000053.1 GCF_029215995.1 Sulfurimonas sp. SAG-AH-194-L11 | reverse complement strand
TATCTAGCATAAATAGAGCATTACTGACAACTTCATCGCCCTCATTTAAGCCTTGTGTGATGATATATGTATGGGGGTTGAGAATTTTTACACTTATCTCTAGTGGATCATATTCACCCTCGTATTCACCTACTACAAAAGCATAGAACTTCCCATCTTTACGCATAACTGCATTTGCTGGAAGTGTTAGGTACTCCTTAGTTTTGTCTTTTGAAACAACACTTGCATACATTCCTGGAAAGAGTTCCTTATTAGGATTTTTAAGACGTAAACGCAGTGTAAGTGTTGCTTCTTTTGGGTCTAGGCTTGGATAAAGAAGAGTTGATGTCGCAGTATACTTTTTATTTGTACTTTTAAAAGATATATCAAAAGAGTTAGCATTTTTTAACCAAGGTATATCATTCTCGTAGACTTTTGTCTCAAGCCACACTTCATCGAGGTTTACTAGCTCATAGAGTTGTGCTTTTGCATTAAATGCAGAACCGTGAGAGATTGTCTTTTTGAAAATATAACCATTAGTATGTGCATAAATAGTTGTGTTAAATGAGACTTTTTTTGTTTTGACAAGTTCATCTATCTCTTGAGGATTAACACCTAAAAGTTGGAGTTTTAATTTTGCGCTTTTGAGCATTCCTTTGTTCTTTTTATGTTTTGTATAGTTGTATGAGTTTAGATAGTCCTCTTTTGCTTTATAAACTTCAGGAGAGTATACAGTGACTAAGGGCTCGCCTTTTCTAACATACTTATATATCTTATCAGCATAGATTTTTTCTACAAATCCACCAAAACGGGGTGCTATATGATGCACTCGCGCATCATCAGCTTTAACAAAACCAAAGTTCTTTTTTTCATGGTTTGTTCTCTCTTTTTTTACTTTTACAGTTTGAACTGAAAAAAGTTGTTCTACTGTTGCTTCTCTTGCCATAAGCGAGAGAGGAAGTAGTGATACTAGTATTAGTTTGTTTATAAATCTCATTTGATTTCTCCTGCGAGTTGTGATATTTGTGCATTTGCTTTGTTATAGTTACTGACCGCGTTTATACTCTTTTGCTCTAATGCAAGTTTGTCAAAAAGTACATCTATGTACTTAAAGAGATCGCCACCTGTAGAGATAGATGAGTTACTTAACTCAAACATATGGGCAATTTGAGGGAGGGCATCATCTTGAATGATATGATAGATTTCGTATGATGAGAGCATTTGAGCATAGTAGATTTTTAGCTCAGCAGATATAGCAATTTTTGTATCTTCTTTTTGACTTACGACTTCAAGTGCTGCCGCTCTTACTTCTTCTTCTAGTGCATCTTCAGTCCCGTACATTGGGAGAGAAAGTGCTAGACCAAAGTTAAAGTAGTTGTCAAAATTTTCTCTATAAGCATAACCCGCTATAAGGTTAAGATCTGGATAGTTATTGATATCTGCAACTTCTATTTTTGCATTCTCTTTTTTAAGCTCTTTATCTTTTATGAGGAGCTCGGGATTATTTACTAAAGTAGGTATAAAAGAGTTTAAAATAGGTTTTTGAGCAATTTTTAGATTAACTTCTAGGTTTTTAACATCAAATGCAGCTAGGTAAGAGAGTTTAGCATACGAGGCATATATTTTTGCATTTAACAGACTCTTTTGAATCTCTAAATCAGCTAAAGAAAGTTCTGCTTTCATGATACCGATATGTTGATTATCATCTACACTTGTATATGCTTCATAAAGCTCTATATTCTTTTTTGTAAGAGTAATATATTCATCTATTATTTTATAGAGCTCTTTTAACTCCCAGATACTATAAGCTTGGGTCTTTATCTTTTGGACCATTACGGCTTTTGCAGCATTGAGTTTTTCTTTGAGTACTTCATCCTCTGCAAAAGTGATATTTTGTTTTAAATCACGTTTACCATAGTAGGGAAGTTTTTGTTTTATAGTTAAAACTGTTTGACTCATTGGAGCAGAAGAGTCTATAGTGTTTTTTGTAAGTGAGAGTTCTGGATTTTCAAACTGGTTTGCAACATCACTAGCATACTCATTTGCCTTTATCTTTGCATTGATTGATTCTAGGGATGGACTGTTTATAAGGGACTTATCTATCACTTCACTCAGTGTTATCGCACTGAGTGTTGATGTGGCAAATAAGAGACTGAGAGTTAAGTTTTTCACCAATCTTTCCTTAAAAGTTTATCGTTGTTTTTACTCGAGACTTTTTACCCTCTTTAGGAGTGATAAAAATATGTACCTGCCAAGTTCCGCTCATCGCTAAGTTGAGTTTAGCTTCATAGAGACCATTACCAAGCTCTTTAGCAACTACTTTTGATACCATAGCAGGCATTCCAGGCATTGCAGGCATAAAAGCTTTAATCGTAACTTTAGAGTTTACAAGGGGTTTATGCTCTTTGGTGATGCTAAACTGCAAGACATTTGAACCAGAAGTTATAGGCTTTTGTGCTGTAATATGTACTTGTGTAGTTCTATACTTTGCATCTTTAGAAAAAGCTGAAGCTTGAGCAAGAGATGCACCTAAGATAAGTGTTAGTAAGATTGTAGTTAATATTTTCATAATGAACTCCTATTGTTTATTAGGAGTAGTATACTTAAAAAGTGTGGTAAGTTTGTGTGAGGGTAAAAAAGTTCTAATATTCTAAGATATTAAAACTCTACTTTTGGATTTGCTTGTGTTACCATACCTTTGAATAGCTCAAAGAGTTTGAAACTTTCACTTTCAACCTGTGACATATGATGCACAAGATCGGTTCTGTGTGTGACTATATAATTTGCTTCTGTAACATACGATAGTGCTGAGAGTGCATTTGTATGAACATTAGTATGTGGTGTATTTAAAGCTGTGTATGCTGGTAGTTTTCCAAACATTGCCTTTCCTTGGCCTGTGTACCATTTTCCAAGTCTACATGTTCTATGATCATCAGTAGAAGGAATAGCATCTTTATCTCCCTCTAAAAGAGTGGTATAAACATCATGTTTAAAGATAATGTGATCAACTTTTATAAGTGTAGTATAGAGATAGTCCGACATGTACTTAGACTCATTAGCAGATGTATTTGCATTTACTGCAAAGTTGTTAAGTGTATCGTAAAACTTAGAGACACTCTCTTGTGAGTCAGTCGCGATACCTGTAATAGTTTGAGAATTTACCTGTATATCACTTGCTTCTTGTTTGAGTGTATTTGTCGTTATAGCAATCTCTTGTGTCGCTTTTTGTGTTCGTTCCGCAAGTTTTCTTACCTCGTCAGCAACAACAGCAAAACCACGGCCATGCTCACCCGCACGAGCAGCTTCAATAGCTGCATTGAGTGCAAGAAGATTTGTCTGCTCTGCAATATCTTTAATAAGGTCAACAACAACAGTAATCTCATTTGTTCTCTCGTTTAAAGAGATAATAGAGTCGTTAGAGTTTGTAATGAGCTGTATCAACTCTTCTATTTTATTGGTAATATCTTGCACTACTGCTTGAGAGCTAGTTGCCTCTTGCGCCGTCTCTTTTGTACTAGCAGAGATACTA
>NZ_JAEMVB010000052.1 GCF_029215995.1 Sulfurimonas sp. SAG-AH-194-L11 | reverse complement strand
GTATCTCAGTAGATCAAACAAAAGCACTGACACAAAAAACAGATAAAATTATAAAAAGCTTCCCTGAAGTTTCCATGGTCTTTGGTAAAGCAGGTCGAGCGGGAACTGCAACTGACCCTGCTCCTCTTGGTATGCTTGAGACTATCATCAGCCTCAAACCAGAGAATGAATGGCGAGAGGGAGTAAGCTATGAATCTCTTCGTCAAGAGATGGAAGATGCTCTGCAAGTTCCAGGACTTACTAACTCTTGGACATATCCTATACGTGGTCGCATAGATATGCTTCTGAGTGGTATTCGTACACCTATCGGGATTAAACTTTATGGACAAGATGCAGCCGGGTTACAAAAGTATGGAAAACTCATAGAAGAGAAGCTTCGTGCTTACGATAAAACACTCTCAGTCTTTGCAGACCAAGCGAGTACAGGTTACTTTCTCTATCTTGATTTAGATGAAGAGAAGATGCAACGCTATGGACTTACAAAGCAAACGCTACTTGATTACACATCTTTAGCGATAGGTGGGCTTAAAGTCTCTACTATGTACAAAGGGCTAGAACGTTATCCTATTGCTCTGCGTTTAGAGGGAGATGAGAGAAGAAGTGTTGAGTCTGTAAAAGACATCCAAATAAAAACAAAACTTGGCTTTGTGCCGCTTTCAACTTTTGCAGATGTTTACTATAAGCAGAGTGCTTCAGTTATCAAGTCTGAGATGGCGACACCAGTTACTTTTGTGTATGTCACACAACTAGAGGGTGTAACAGCAAAAGAGTATGTTCTCGGCGCTCAAAAACATATAGACGAGATAAACTTTGAACCTGGTTACTACATAGAGTGGGCAGGTCAATCACAGTACCTCGATAGTGCTATGAAAAAAATTGTTTGGATTATTCCAGGTGTTTTACTCTCAATCTTAGTACTTATATACTTTGCACTTGGACGTATGATGCCAACTCTTATAGTATTTTTCACTCTACCATTTGCACTTTTAGGCGGACTTGTTTACATAGACATACTTAACTTTGCTATGAGTATTGCCGTTATTGTCGGTTTTCTCGCACTCCTTGGAGTTGCAGCAGAGACTGCCATAGTGATGATAGTCTACTTACAAGAAGCTGTTGATGAGGCTCAAGAGAAGCATAAAAAAGCCTTTGGTGTTAAAGAGTTAAATGAGGCAATTTACGAGGGAGCAGTTCAACGTGTTCGCCCTAAACTTATGACAGTATTTGCTATCTTAGCAGGTCTTACTCCTATCATGTACACACATGGTATAGGAAGCGAAGTTATGCAAAGGATTGCTGCCCCTATGCTTGGTGGAATTGTAAGCTCGGCTATACTGAGTCTGGTAATCATTCCAATTTTATTTGAGATAATGGCAAAAAGAGAGTTAGATAAAGTGAATAGTTAAAAAAGTAACAAACTAAAAGGAGTTTCTTATGAGTAAGTATACCTGTCCTATGCACCCTGAAGTTATAAAAAGTGAAGCGGGAAGTTGTCCCAAATGCGGTATGGCGTTAGAGGAAGTTATGGAGGGTATAGTTACTCAAACTATAACACAATACACCTGTCCTATGCACCCCGAAGTTATAAGTGATACCGAGGGAAGTTGTCCTAAATGCGGTATGGCTTTAGAGCCTACTATTGCTCAAGAAAGCGATAGTGAAAATGCAGAACTAGACTATATGAGCAAAAGGTTTTGGGTAAGTGTAGTCCTTTCTACTCCTGTCTTTTTAGTCGCTATGTTTGCAGACTTACTTCCAAATTCTGTTCCAGATAGTATATCGATTGGAGAGATTCAATGGTTCGAATTTATCCTCTCTACTCCTGTAGTTCTCTGGGCAGGTTGGCCATTTTTTGTACGGGGTTATGACTCCATTAGAACATGGAATTTAAACATGTTCACCCTTATTGCTATTGGCGTTTCAACTGCTTATACTTATAGTCTAGTCGCTCTTTTTATGCCCGAAATCTTTCCCCCACTTATGCAGACAAAAGATGGTTTTGTACATGTCTACTTTGAAGCAGCCGCAGTTATCACGACCCTTGTACTTTTAGGACAAGTTTTAGAGTTAAACGCAAGGAGTAAAACGAATTCAGCAATTAAAACACTCATGAATTTAGCTCCCAAAAAAGCACATAGAGTAAAAGAGGATGGAAGTGATGAAGAGATAGAGCTCTCAGAAGTGCATCTAGGTGATAAACTACGTGTCAAACCGGGAGAAAAAATTCCTGTTGATGGTGAAGTCATTGAGGGTGAAAGTAATGTTGATGAGTCTATGATTACAGGTGAGCCTCTAGTGGTAAGTAAAACTGTTAAAGATAGTGTTATCGGAGCAACTATCAATGAAAATGGAACTCTCATAGTAGAAGCCAAAAAAATTGGAAGCGACACCATGCTTGCTCAAATAGTGACTATGGTCGCCCAAGCACAGCGTTCACGTGCACCCATACAAAAACTAGCAGATACAGTTTCGAGTTACTTTGTACCTGCTGTCGTTATCTCTGCCATATTGGCATTTATCACATGGTGGATTATCGGTCCTGAGCCAAAACTAGCTTTCGCACTTATTGCAGCTGTCGCTGTTTTAATCATCGCTTGTCCGTGTGCCTTAGGACTTGCAACTCCTATCTCTATTATGGTAGCAACTGGACGAGCGGCACTTATGGGTATACTCATAAAAGATGCACAGACCTTAGAAACGATGGAAAAAGTCACTACACTTGTAGTTGATAAGACAGGAACACTTACAGAGGGAAAACCAAAAGTTACAAAAATAATCACAACAAAAACTTTTAAAGAAGCAGATGTTTTAGCACTCAGTGCAAGTATAGAAAAAGCGAGTGAGCATCCTTTAGCAGATGCCCTTGTTTCTTATACTAAAGATGCGAATATAGAACTTTTAGAAGTACAAAGTTTTAACTCTATCACAGGAAAAGGGGTAGAGGGAAGAGTTGATAACAGAACTCTGCTCATAGGAAGTCAAAGTTTTTTAAGTGATGCAGGTATAGAACTCTCTGCTACTCTTCTTAATCGTGCTAATGGATTACGAGAGACTGGAGAGGGTATTATCTTTATCGCTATTGACTCTGAGTTTGCTGCCATTATAGCCATAGCTGACCCTATAAAAAAGACTTCTATGCAAGCAATAGCAGAGTTACATCAAGATGGTGTTGATGTTGTTATGCTAAGTGGAGATAATGAAAAGACAGCAAACGCAGTAGCAAAAAAATTAGGAATAACTGAGGTCCATGCCCATGTAATGCCAGCAGATAAAGCAAATGTTATAAAAGAACTTCAAAGTCGTGGCAGAGTTGTAGCAATGGCAGGAGATGGTATAAATGATGCCCCTGCACTCGCTCAAGCAGATGTTGGAATTGCTATGGGAACAGGAACCGATGTAGCCATAGAGAGTGCTGGTGTTACACTTATCAAAGGCGATCTTTTAGGTATTGTTAAAGTGAGAAAACTGAGCGTTGCTACGATGAAAAACATTAGACAAAACCTCTTTTTCGCATTTATATATAATAGTGCAGGAGTTCCTATTGCTGCGGGTGTTCTCTACCCATTTTTTGGCATACTACTCTCACCTATAATAGCAGCTGCTGCTATGAGTTTTAGCTCT
>NZ_JAEMVB010000051.1 GCF_029215995.1 Sulfurimonas sp. SAG-AH-194-L11 | reverse complement strand
TATACTTATGAGATAGCAACAACTGTAACAGAAATACAAAATAAAATAAATGAAGCTAGTTACAAGGTAATTTTACTTGATAAAGAGTGTGAAGGATTAAATTTAGCGGACTTTTCAACACTCCTTAAACAAAGAAATGCAGAAGCAGGAGTAGATTCTAAACTAATTCTAATTACTGACTCATCAATGCCAGAAGATGAAAAAGATACTGACTATGCTGATGAATCAGTTAAAAATACACTTAGCAAAGATTTACTTCGACTGCTAATAGAAAAATTTATATAAGGATATAAATATGCAAAAAAATGATCTTGTAGTTTTAGCAGTAGATGATGATATGATTAACCTAAAATTACTAAAGTCTATGTTAGGTAAAAGTGGAAAGGTAAAAGAAGTAATTGAGGCTAATAATGGTTCTGATGCCATTGGTCAACTTAAAGGTCGTGATGATATAGACCTTATACTTTTAGATATTATTATGCCTATTATGGGTGGAATAGATATGCTTAAAGTTGTACGTGCAGATGATAATCTTCGCCAACTTCCTATAATTGTTCTCACAACAGATGAAACCAAAAAAGCCGAAGCACTAGAGTGTGGAGCAAATGGATTTTTGATGAAGCCCATTCGAAATGAAGAGCTTTTAAAAAAGATAGCAACTGTTATTGTCTAATATTTAAGGAGTTTAACTCCTTAAATATTTTCTAAACTAAAACCTCTTTTAGTACTTCTTCTATTCGTGTAACACCAACTATTTCCATAGCATCTTGAACTTCTTTTGGTATATCTTCTAAATCACGCTTATAATTCTTTAATGGAATTAATACTTTTGTCATACCTGCTTTATGTGCAGCTATAAGTTTTTCTTTAAGTCCACCAATAGGTAAAGCATCTCCACTCAGTGAAACCTCACCAGTCATAGCAATATCTGAGCGTATCTTTTTCCCACTCAGTATAGAAGCGATAACTGTACACATTGCTAAACCTGCACTAGGCCCATCTTTAGGTGTTGCACCATCAGGAACATGGATATGAAGATCATAACGCTTATAGACCTCACTAGCATCCATTTTAACTTCATCTTCTTTTTCTTTAAATGTCATAGGAATTTGATTTGGAGCGATTTTTAATGTTCGTTTATCTATAAGAGTTTTTACAACACTCATAGCAATTCTTGCTGATTCTTTCATTACATCACCAAGACTACCTGTAAGTTGCATACCGCCCTTCCCTTTGATACGGATAGACTCTATCTTAAGAACATCTCCACCAACAGCAGTCCATGCAAGACCATTAACAACACCAACAACTGGAATTTTATCTGTTACTTCTATCTCAAAGACTGACTTATCAAAAAACTGTTTGAGATTTTTTAAAGTAACTGAAACCTTTGCACTCTTTGAGTCTTGTAAAATATTTTGTGCTGCTCTACGACTCATATCGGCGATACGGCGTCTTAAGTTACGAACACCTGCCTCACGAGTATAACTATGTATAAGCTCTTTAAGTGCTGGCTTAGAGATACTTAGTTCATTTTTCTTTAAACCATGCTTTTTAAGCTCTTGGGGTATAAGGTAACGCGATGCTATTTCAAACTTTTCTTGTGGAGTATATGATGTTACTGCTATAAACTCCATTCTATCACGAAGTGGTGCTGGAATACGCCCAACATCATTTGCTGTTGCTATAAAAATTGCATTTGAAAGATCAAGATTAAAGTTTAAGTAATAGTCTCGAAATTCACTGTTTTGTTCAGGGTCTAGTATCTCTAAAAGTGCTGCTGTTGGATCACCATGACTTGAACGAGAGACTTTATCTATCTCATCTAAGACAATAACAGGATTCATCTTTTTTGCATCGATGAGTCCCTGTGTAATACGTCCCGGCATAGCACCTACATATGTTCTACGGTGACCACGAAGTTCATTCACATCTTCTAATCCACCTAAAGCTATACGTATAAGTGGGCGTTTTAATGCAGTAGCAATAGAGTTAGCAAGTGAAGTTTTACCAACACCTGGAGGTCCACTAAAACAGAGAATTGCCCCCGCACTTTTTTTGTTACTTATACCACGAAGTTCAAGTAGCTCTTTTACTGCAAAGTACTCAACTATACGTTTCTTTGGTTTCTCTAATGAGAAGTGATCTTTATCAAGTTGTGCTTTTACATTATCTATGTGCAAAGACTTTTTAGCAAGATTTCCAAAAGGAATGTCTAAAACCCAGTCAAGATATGTTTGAGTCATAGAAGCATCAGAAGAATCAGGATGCATACGAGCGAAACGCTCAAGTTGCTTGTTGACTTCCTTGTAAGCATCAGCATTCATCTTCTTCTTTTTAGCTTCAAGCTTTGCTCTGTACTCTTCTATCTCTTCATCTCGTGAAGTGTCTGTTCCTAATTCTTTTTGAATCTGCTTGAGTTGCTCTTTTAAGAAGTACTCTTTATTTACTTTTTCTATATGAGTATGAACTTTTGTGCGTATCTCTTTTTGAAGTTTATTAGCCTCAATCTCATCTATAAGATAATCTATAAGATCTAAAAATCTTTTTTCTGTGTCTAGTTCCATAAAAAGAGCATATGCCTGCTCTTTTTTAAGTTTTACGCTTGAACATATCAAATCTATAATACGGTTGTGGTCATGGTTTTCTTCAATGCTACGAAGTAAATCAGGCGGAAAATAATTACTAACGGCTGAGAGTGTTCTCACCTTTTCACGTACAACCTCTAAAATTGCATCTATCTTTAGCGTATGAACTTCTGTCGCCTCTATCACTTCTACATGTGCTACTAAAGGATCTGTAGAGACTTCATTTACACTTTTGGCACGTGCGAGTCCTTGAAAAAGAACCTTGACTCTACCATCAGGGAGAGCAACTTTTCTCATAATAGAACCAACTACTCCAACATCATAAAGGGAGTCATAGTCTCGCTCACCCTCTTTGCCCGCTTTTGTTGTACAGACTATAACTAAAGAGTTATCTTCAATAGCTTTTGTCGCTGCATTTATATTTTTTTCATCACTTAAAAAAAGTGGACTTATCATAAATGGGTATAAAAAAAGTTCATCTTCTGCGATAACTGGGATGTCTGCAGGAAATTTTCCATAATTGCTTAATTTCATAAAATTATATCCTTTGTTAAAAATTATTTGTTTTGTTCTTCATCATCTGAAATAGAGTTACGTGAAACTACACTTCTTGTATCGGGAATAAGGTACCCATACCAACTCTCAGTTCCATCACCCTCAAACCACTCTTTGTACCAAGGTGAATTTGCACGTTCTATCTCACTCCATACTATCCATGGTTGTGGTTTAATAGCTTTGTAATAAGCTGCGCCCTTAGGCTTATCAAGACGCTCATATAAGTCAGCGATACTTTCATTTAAAGCAGCATCCGCCATATAAAGGTTTGTAGCCATTGTATCTACTATACTGTAGTACATTGAGTGAGGATAAGAGGCTTTAAATTTTTGAGACTCTATGATTGCTTCACTTATAAGTACCTGATCTCGACGAGGATTTGGTAATGCCATATACTTTGCTTTTATCTTTAAAAATTCAGCAAATTCTTTTTCATTTGCATTTGCATAGCGTTTAACATACTCATCTAAAAAATGCTCTGTTAAAAGATACTCTTCATAGTACATATGAGCAATAGCAAGTATCATAGTAGCTTCAGGTAAAAGAGGAGATCCTATATGCTCACCTTGTAAAGAGGAGTAGTAGTTGTCAGCCTTATCAATACTTCCCTCAGAGATAGACTCAATAATCTTAGCATACCAATAGACAGCAGGTTTGTTGTACTCTTCTATTTCTTTAGA
>NZ_JAEMVB010000050.1 GCF_029215995.1 Sulfurimonas sp. SAG-AH-194-L11 | reverse complement strand
CAAAAGAGTTTTTACCTCTACATGAGCCTCGCTTCATAGGGAATGAAAAAAAATATGTAAACGAGACTATAGACTCTACATTTGTCTCAAGTGTTGGCAAGTTTGTGACTCAGTTTGAAGAGATGGTCGCTAAGTTTAGTGGAACTAAATATGCAGTAGCCACTTCTAATGGTACCTCTGCTCTGCATATAGGACTTAAACTTGTTGGTGTAGATGAAAAGTGCGAAGTTATCACACAACCCTTGACTTTTATAGCCACGGCAAACGCCATTAGCTACTGCGGTGCAAAGCCAATATTTGTCGATGTCGATAGAGATACATTAGGCTTGTCTCCCTCAAAACTCAAAGAGTTTTTAGAAGAGTTTACAAGAGTTGATAAAGATGGAAACTGCATCAATAAAACGACGAACAAAATCATAAAAGCATGTGTCCCTATGCACACTTTTGGACACCCTTGTAAGATAGATACTATAGTAGAGATATGTGATGCTTACAACATAGCAGTAGTAGAAGATGCAGCAGAATCTCTAGGCTCTTACTACAAAGGCACACATACAGGCTCCTTTGGCAAAGTAGCTGTCTTTAGCTTTAATGGCAATAAAATCATCACAACTGGGGGTGGCGGTATGCTTGTCACAAATGATGAAGAGCTTGCAAAAAGAGCTAAACATATAACAACTACAGCAAAAGTACCGCATCCTTACGAGTACATACACGATGAGATAGGCTATAACTACAGACTTACAAATCTTGCAGCCGCTCTTGGTGTTGCACAGATGGAAAATTTAGATTTTTTTATAGCAAAGCAGAGAGAATTAGCAAGCAAGTATGAGGCATTTTTTAAAAATAGTGACTTAGAGTTTATAACAGAACCCAAAGATTCTGAGTCAAACTACTGGTTAAACGCTGTCATTCTCAAAGATAAAAAGCAAAGAGATGAGTTTTTAAAGTACACTAATAACAATGGTGTTATGACTCGCTCTGTTTGGAGGCTTATGAATAAGCTAGAGATGTTTAAAGATGCCCAAACAGCTAACCTGGATAATGCTTTATGGCTTGAAGAGCGGGTTGTGAATATCTCAAGTTCGGTGGTACTCTAATGCAAGAAAAAATACTCTTAGTAGGTGGCGGTGGTCACTGTAAGGCTGTCATTGATGTTATAGAGCAAGAGGGTCGTTTTAATATAGCTGGTATTATTGACAAAAAAGAGCTCATTGGCACAAAAGTATTAGGCTATAAGGTTATAGGGTGTGATGATGATTTAGAGAAATTATCGCATACCTATAAATATGCCCTTGTCACAGTCGGTCAAATTCGCTCTAACACTCTACGGGTCAAGCTTTTTAGCCTACTCAAAGAGATAGGCTATATTCTCCCCGTCATTATCTCTCCTCTTGCTTATCTCTCTAAACATTCTAAAGTTGATGATGGAAGTATCGTGATGCATCAAACACTTATAAATGCAGGTGCAATTATAGGTCAAAACTGCATCATCAACACAAAGGCACTTATAGAGCATGATAGTATTGTAGAAGAGCATTGTCATATTAGTACGGGAGCTATTATTAACGGTGGCGTTATTGTCAAAAAAAATAGCTTTGTTGGGAGTAATGCCACAACAAAAGAGTATATAATGATAGAGCAGTTTATAAAAGCAGGGAGTGTAGTAAAATGAGTGTTTTTATCATAGCAGAAGCGGGTGTGAATCATAATGGCTCTATAGCCTTAGCCAAAAAGCTCATAGATGTAGCTGTAGATGCTGGTGTGGATGCTGTAAAATTTCAGACCTTTAAGGCTGAAAAACTTGTCTCAAAAGATGCCCAAAAAGCCACTTACCAAAAAGAGAATATGAAAGAGAGTAATGATAGTCAATTTGATATGCTCAAAAAGCTTGAGCTTGATTTAGATATGCATCATGAACTCATAGCCTACTGCCAAAGCAAAAAAATTATGTTTCTCTCAACTCCATTTGATCATGATAGTATTGATATGCTCAATGATTTAGCTTTGCCAATATTTAAAATTCCTAGTGGAGAGATTACAAACTTACCATATCTTAGACATATAGGGAGTTTAGGTAAAAAAGTAATACTCTCAACTGGTATGGCGGATATGGGTGAGATAGAAGATGCTCTGGATGTTTTAATAAACGCAGGCACTCTCAAGAAAAATATCACAATTCTACATGCCAATACAATGTATCCGACTCCTATGGAAGATGTAAATCTAAACGCAATGAAGACTATTGGTGCTGCGTTTGATGTGGCTTTCGGGTATAGTGATCATACTTTAGGTATAGAAGTAGATGTAGCAGCTGTGGCCCTTGGTGCTAGTTGTATAGAAAAGCACTTCACCCTTGACAAAACTATGGAGGGACCAGACCATAAGGCGAGTCTCGAACCAGATGAATTAAATGCTATGGTAAAAGCTATACGAAACATAGAAATAGCCTTAGGTTCAAGTGTCAAAAAACCAAGCCCGAGCGAGAAACCAAATATGGAAGTGGCAAGAAAATCTATAGTCGCTTTAAAGTCTATAACAAAAGGTGAGTTGCTAACAGAAGAAAACATCACTATAAAAAGACCTGGTAATGGGATAAGTCCTATGAGATGGGATGAAGTTATAGGAAGTGTTGCTCATAGAGATTATAATGAAGATGACTTGATATGAATAAAGTTGAAATATTTCAAGCAGAAAACGGAGCTATAGAACTCAAAGGTGATAGTAGTCATGAGACTATTTGGGCAAATTTAGAACAGATAGCACAACTATTTAAAAGAGATAAGTCAGGTATTTCAAGACATATTAAAAACATATATAAAAGTACCGAACTTGAAGAAAAGGCAACTGTTGCAATTTTTGCAACAGTTCAAAAAGAAGGGCAAAGAGAAGTTACTCGAAATATAGAATACTATAACCTCGATATGATTCTCTCAATAGGATATAGAGTTGATTCTAAAGAGGCAACATCTTTTAGAAAATGGGCATCATCAATCTTAAAAAAATATCTCATAGATGGCTATGCCATAAATGAGAAAAAACTCACTCAAACAAGAGAGCTACTCAATAATCTTAAATTGACTATAGATTTTTTAACCACAAAAGAGATAGGTCAAGAAAAAGAGATACTTTCACTGCTAAAAACCTACACAAAAACATTAACACTTTTAGAAGGCTATGATAAAAAAAGCATAGATGAAGTAAGTGGTCAAAAGAGTGCTTACAAACTAGAGTATACAGAGGTAAAATCTCTTCTCTCAGAACTCCAAGCACAACTCATCAAAAAAGGCGAAGCTACAAAACTATTTGCAAATGAAAAGGCAAATGAACTCTCTGGAATAGTGGGTAACCTTTACCAAACATTTGGAGGTGATGAACTTTATCCAACCATAGAAGACAAGGCTACACATTTACTCTACTTTACCATCAAAGATCATCCCTTTAACGATGGTAACAAACGCAGTGGTGCATTTTTATTTATCTATTTTTTAGATAAATGTGACTACCTTTATAAATCAAATGGTGAAAAAAAGATAAATGAGAATGCACTTGTAACTTTGACACTCCTTATAGCAAGTAGTGATCCCCAAGATAAAGAGATTTTGGTTAAGCTTGTCAAGCATCTTATATTTGAAGATACACTATGAGTAAAAGAAAAATATGTGTAGTAATAGAAACTAGAGTAGAGTATGGTTTACTTTTAAACTCAATGAAGAATGAAGGAGAATTAGTCAATGTCAAACAATCTAATATTTAATAAAATTCCATTAGAAAATATTGAACTAGGGATGAAGGTAAGTTATTCTCAAACTATAACAGATTCTGATATAAAAGCTTTTGCAGGGATTTCAGGAGATAGGAATCCAATACATTTAGATGAGAAATATGCCAAAAATTCAAGATTTAA
>NZ_JAEMVB010000005.1 GCF_029215995.1 Sulfurimonas sp. SAG-AH-194-L11 | reverse complement strand
AGCATCTCGTGCACATAAAATTATGGCACTTAAAGCATTTATAGCGATTATCTTCACGTCATTTAGTGGCGTTTGGGTCTATTTACTACTCTTTGTTTATTAAAAACTATTTAAAGGAAATATATAAATGATTAAAATTGATGAAAAAGCACCGGAGTTCTGTCTCCCAAACCAAGATGACATAGAGATTTGTTCTCGAGACTTAAAAGGAAAGTGGATAGTTCTATACTTTTACCCTCGTGATAATACTCCAGGCTGTACAACTGAAGCGTGTGAGTTTACAGAGGCTGCACCTGACTTTAGCGACCTTGATGCTATTATCTTAGGTGTGAGTGCAGATACAACTAAAAAGCACCGTAACTTCATAGAGAAGCATAATCTTGGTATAACACTACTGAGTGATGAGTCAACTGAGATGATGCAAGAGTATGGCGTTTGGCAGATGAAGAAAAACTATGGTAAAGAGTATATGGGAATTGTTCGCAGTACTTTTATCATAAATCCTGAGGGAATTGTTAAAGCTGTTTTTGAGAAGGTTCGTGTAAAAGAGCATGTTGCTAAAGTAAAAGAAGAACTTCAAAAACTACAAGCTTAAAGTTTTATAGAAAAAGTTGAAGTTCTCACAAGCGTGAGAACTTTATAGTATTAATATCTATAACGTAGATAGAAACGAATATCTTGTGCTGTATCTACATAAAATTTACCATTTGGCATTGTTGAAGTGATTTCTTGAGCATTTCCTGTTGTGTTACCAAAGAATCCATTACTACCTGTATATTTATAGTCTATGTAAGTCGCACGCACTTGAAGTGTTAAAATATCTTCTATTAATGGTTCTGTAAAATAAACTTCATAAGCATCACCACGAGTAGCTATTTTAGAACCGATATTAGTATCTTCAGCATAGGTTATGCTTCTCCAGTATTTACTTCCTTTATTGTACTCAAGACCCCATCTTCCATCTTCCGTAAATATAGAGGGCATCTGTACTCCCGCCCATACAGAGTAACCGATTTCAGAGTTCGCTGAACCTAACATTCCAGTTTGAGCACCTCTATCTTTTGGGTCAGTTTGACTCATCGCACCGCTTAAGAAAAAGAAGGTGTCATCTAAATAGTCACTCCATTCATCACCAATACCATTTGCAGAAATATTAGCGGTAAAAGAGTGAAGCCCACCAACAGTGTCAAATGCATCTTGTGGGACACCAAGACTAGAGAATTGTTGGTCTATTAAATTACCAGCAAAGTAGTATTGTGTAGCGATAGCATATTGTCCATTATCATAAGGAACAAATATTAATCCAACTAAATCAATATCTGGATTAGCAACAATATCACTTGCATATGGTGTTGCAGTAAACTTATGAGCAGCATTACTCATACCCCTACCTGCACAAAATTTCATATACATACCCTCAACACCGACAGCATCTTCAAGTGAAAACTTAGAACTAATTCCATCAAATTCAACATTGATAGTATGACCCATTGGGGATGCAGCTCCATCATCATCTCTTAAATTAATAAGGTGTCCATTTGTTGATGGACGGCGGCCAATACTGAATGTCCATGGTATTTCTGTACCTAAAAACGTATCATTACGATATAAAAAATATGCTGAACGAATTCTAATAATATCATCATATGCATTTTCATTTGCAATCCAGTCAAAATTTTCAAAATTATATCCAGGGTTTGCACTGTTTGAGTTAGCATCAGATCTCTGTCCAAAAGCTTTATTATAAGCAAGTTGCCCAGAAAAACTAAGGTTATCAGTTGCTTTCCAGTTCATATTTATCCATAAGCGATTCGTCATAAATGCATCATTACCTTGCTCTGAACCATCAGCCATTTTGTACTGTATATTATCAAGTGCAAATCTGTAGTCAATACCAAACTTTAGATGTGAGCCATTTGTTGCTTTGTTAAGGTCTGTAACACTCTCTTCAAGGTCAGCTAAACGATCTTCAACACTCTCTTCATCATCTTCATCTTCGTCCTCATCATCTCCAGACTCATCTTCGTCTTGTGCTTCTTCATCAGTGTCAGAGTCAGCTTCGTCCTCATCATCAGACTCTTCTTGAGAAGTTACTTCTTCCTCTTCTTCTTCAGCTTCATGTGCATCTTTGGCTTTAAGAGTAGTTAACTCTTCTTGCATCTGCATCATTTTAAGCTCCATTGACTGGATACGCTCATACATTGATTCTGCATTTAGACTAGATGTTAGTATAGTCGCAGCAGCCAGTGATAGTAGTAAAGGTTTGTTCATTCGTTCCCCTTATTTTGTAATAAAATCTATGATACTATACATTATATAATATAAAAGCAATTTGAAATGCAGGTTAAAGAGTATAATAATTTCTAATATTGTGTATAAAAGCTTAAATTAAATAAATTTTGAGTATAATTCGCAGATTTTTCATTCTCTTTAGCAGAATAGAAAACATTAAACAGATATGTGTCAAAAGTTAGTGCAACTCTTTTTTTAAGGAGTCAATGTCCGACATTATCGAAGTTAACTAACAAAATCTTCGCATGAATGCGATTTAAGGATTACCCTATGGTAACTATGAAAGACCTTTTAGAATGTGGTGTACACTTTGGACACCAAACACGTCGTTGGAACCCGAAAATGAAAAAATACATCTTTGGTGTTCGTAAAAATATCTATATAATTGATTTACAAAAGACTTTACGTTATTTCCGTAACACTTATACAATCGTTATGGACGCAGCAGCAGAGGGTCAAACTATCCTTTTTGTTGGTACAAAGAAACAAGCTCGTAACTCTGTAAGACAAGCGGCCCTTGATTGTAACATGCCTTATGTAGATAACAGATGGTTAGGTGGTATGCTTACTAACTTCCCAACTATTCAAAAGTCTATCCGTAAACTAGACATCATTTCTGAAATGGAAGAAAATGGTCAAATTGATCTTCTTACAAAAAAAGAAAAATTAATGCTACTTCGTAAAAAAGTTAAACTAGAAGCATATTTCGGTGGTATCCGTAACATGAAGAAACTTCCAGATATGCTTTTTGTTGTTGATGCTGTTAAAGAGCACATTGCAGTTCTTGAAGCTAGATGTCTTAAAATCCCAGTAGTTGCTCCACTAGATACTAACTGTGATCCAGACTTAATTGACTACCCAATTCCAGGAAATGATGATGCGATTCGTTCAATTCAACTTTTCTGTCGTGAAATGACTGCAGCTATCAACGAAGGTAAAGCACTTCGTGATGCTCCAGCTGAAGAAGAGCAAACTGAAGAAGCAGAAGCTACTGAAGCTCCAGCTGCAACAGAAGAGGTATAATCATGGCAGCAGTTACAGCAGCAATGGTAAAAGAGCTTCGTGCTTCTACTGATGCTCCTATGATGGATTGTAAAAAAGTTCTTGTTGAAGCTGATGGAGACATGGCAAAGGCAACTGAACTTTTAAAGGCTCGTGGTATTGCTAAAGCAGCTAAAAAAGCTGATAGAATTGCGGCTGAAGGTCTTGCTGGAATTGTTATCGCTGATGACTTTTCTAAAGCTACTGTTATCGAAATTAACTCTGAGACTGACTTTGTTGCTCAAAATGAGGGTTTCCAGAACTTAGTAAAAGATACAGCTCAAGATATTTATGATAACCAACCTGCTGATGTAGCTGCATTTAATGCATCTGCATTTGGTGCTACTTTTCAAGCTGAAGTAATTAAAATTGGTGAAAAAATTGAGTTACGTCGTTTTGAGACTTTAACTGCTGATGCAACTACTGCACTTAACGGTTATATTCACTCAAACAATCGTATCGCTGTTATTGTTACTGCAAAGTGTGATAGTGAAAAAACTGCTGAGGGTATGAGACCATTCCTTAAGCAAGTTGCTATGCATGCATCTGCGATGAAACCAACTACACTTTCATATAAAGATTTAGATTCTGCTTATGTTGAGAGTGAAACTGTTGGGCGTATTGAAGTTATCAAAAAAGAGAACGAAGAGTTAGTTCGTCTTAAAAAACCTCTTAAAAATGTACCTATGTATGTTTCTATGAGTCAACTTACTGATGAAGTTTTAGCACAGGCTGAAGCTGATATCAAAGCTACTCTTAAAGAGCAAGGTAAACCAGAAAAAATCTGGGACAAAATTGTTCCTGGTTCTTTAGCTCGTTTTATCTCTGATAACTCGACTCTTGATAAAGAGCAATGTTTATTAGACCAGAACTTTGTAATGGATGATAAACTAACAGTTGCTCAAGCAGTTGAAAAAGCAGCCAAAGAACTTGGTGGTACAGCTGAAATTACTACATTTGTTCGTTTTGAAGTTGGTGATGGAATTGAGAAAAAAGAAGAAGATTTTGCTGCAGAAGTTGCTGCACAAATGGCTTAATTCTTAGGAATTAATTTTACTCTTTCTTACTCAAAGGCTTAGAACTTCGGTTCTAAGCCTTTTTTTTTGCCATAATTTTATCAAAAATGCTATAATCTTTCATGCTGAAAAATTCTAAACATAAAATTATTGTTATCGGTGGCGGGTATGCAGGTATCAAAGCCATAGAGAATTTAGCGAAAAATTCTGATAATGAAATTATACTCTTAGATAAAAATCCCTATCATTATATGCAAACTGAAGTGTATGATCTTATAGCAAATGAAGAAGACTTCGCACAAATCACCCTTGACCTTTTTACCTACTGTAGTGGATTTACAAATAATAATGTCACTTTTTGTAAACAAGAAGTAAAAGATATAGATTTTCAAAAACAAAAAGTTATTACTACGGTAGATAGACTCTCTTATGATTACTTAGTTATAGGAGTGGGGGCTCGTACAAAATTTGTTTCAAATGTTGTAGGCTTACGAGAGTATGCCTATGGTATAAAAGTACTCCATCGTGCTATGTACTTTAAACAAAAGTTTGAGATGTCGCTTTTTAAAAAAGTAGACGAGAGTGGAACGATTTGTACACCTTTGAGTATAGTCATAGCAGGGGCAGGGCTTAGTGGTGTAGAGATAGCCGCACAGATGGCATCTTTTGCAAAAGAGTTTTATAAAAACAATAACTTTTTATGTCGTAAACTTAACATCATACTCATAAACGCAGCAGAGCATATCCTTAAAGGTATGGATGAGAAGTTAGTAGAAAAAGCTACAAAAAGACTTCTAAATTTGGAAGTTGTGATTAAAAATAGACAAAAAGTTACAGCATTAACTAAAGATAGTGTGACTCTTAGTAGTGGTGAAAAACTTTTTATGGACTTTATGATATTTGCCGGTGGAATAGAGCCAAATGGTTTAGTGTATGCCTTGAATTTACAAAAGAATGAACGAGGGTATATACAAACTCGAGATACTCTTCAAATATTAGAGTATGAAAATGTTTTTGCCATAGGAGATTGTACTACACTAAAGGATAAAAAGAACAATATAGTAGCACCTACAGCAGATATAGCAGAACAGATGGGAGTCCTTTGTGCACAAAATATTAAAGATATTCAAGTAGGAAAATCGCCAACTCCTCATCATATAAAATCACGAGGAATTTTGATTGCTTTAGGTAGAAGGTATGCAACTGCAAAAGTTTTTGGAATTTACATTAATGGTTACTGTGCATACTTAATGAAAAAAGCAATTGAGAAAATCTATGCAAAACGACTAGATAGACACTCTTACAGAGGATGTAAAAAGATATTTACATCAAAGTAGATAGATTTATTTACTTCTATTTAAGCATAACTGAACTACTATTCAGTCATGTATAAAAATATAGCTTCAAAATTAAAATTTATTTACTACCTTTATTATGATGGCTTCAAAGAGATGAGGGTTGGTAAAACATTGTGGTTACTGATACTTATTAAATTATTTGTGATGTTTGTCATAGTAAAGTGGCTCTTCTTTCCAAATATACTGCAAGAAAATTTTCAAACAGATGAAGCAAGATCTTTATACATTTTACAGACACTAACAAAGGATTAAAATGGAACATAGTGATTTATTAGTAGATTGGTCACGGGCTCAATTTGCACTAACGGCTTTATACCACTGGCTTTTTGTACCACTTACTTTAGGTTTGACATTTATTGTGGCTTTTATGGAAACACTGTATGTAAAAACTGGTGATGAAACCTGGAAGCGGACAACTAAATTTTGGATGGGACTCCTTGCGATTAACTTTGCAATAGGTCTAGCGACTGGAATTATCATGGAGTTTGAGTTTGGTACTAACTGGTCAAACTACTCGTGGATAGTTGGAGATATATTTGGAGCACCACTTGCCATTGAGGGTCTTATGGCATTTTTTATGGAGTCAACATTTTTTGCAGTGATGTTTTTTGGTTGGGATAAGGTGAGTAAAAAGATGCATCTTACTTCAACTTGGCTTGTTGCATTAGGCTCAAATCTCTCAGCACTCTGGATACTAGTAGCAAATGGATGGATGCAACACCCAGTAGGTATGCATTTTAATCCAGACTCTGCTAGAAATGAGATGGAGAACTTTTGGGAAGTGTTTTTTAACCCAAATGCAGTGAGTAAGTTTTTGCATACTATTAGTAGTGGTTATGTCCTTGCCTCTCTCTTTGTCATAGCTATTAGCTCTTGGTACCTACTGAAAAAAAGAGATACTCAGTTTGCTAGAAGAAGTATTATCGTTGCTGCTACTTTTGGACTTACTGCCTCTCTTTTTCTTATAACAACAGGGGATGAGTCTGCACACCAAGTAGCACAAAACCAACCGATGAAACTCGCAGCCATGGAAGGACTCTATGATGGAGAGCATAGAGCGGGAATAGTAGCCTTTGGTGTTTTAAATGAGAAAAAAGAGATAGGTGACGCACTTGATGAGTTCTATTTTAGTTTTCAAATTCCAGGGGCACTCTCTTTTTTAGGCTATCATGATTTAAATGCTTTTGTACCGGGGATAAATGACTTAGTATATGGAAATGAAAAGTTTAATCTTATCTCGACACAGGAGAAAATGAATCAAGGAAAAATGGCTATACAAGCGCTAAAAGATTATAAAAAGTATAAAAAAGAGGGTATGACGCAAAAAGCACAAGAAGCCCTCAAAAACTTTGAGAAGTATCAACACTTCATGGGGTACGGTTACTTGAAAGATCCAAGAGATGCTGTTCCTCCTGTTGCTTTAGTCTTTTACAGTTTTCATACTATGGTTGGGTTAGGCACACTCTTTTTACTACTATTTATTTTGACACTCTATTATGCGATGACTAATGAGATGCATAATAAAAAGTGGCTTTTGTATGCTTCTCTTTTTTCTCTACCCTTAGGATATGTAGCACAAGAGTCAGGTTGGATTGTGGCAGAGGTTGGAAGACAGCCGTGGGCTATACAAGACTTTCTCCCAGTAGGTATGGCCGCTTCAAATATTGCAGCCTCAAGTGTGATGATAACATTTTGGTTATTTGCAGTTCTTTTTACGGGATTACTTATTGCTGAGATTAAAATCATGCTCAAACAGATAAAAATTGGACCAGAGGGGCATTAAGATGGATATTACATTACTAGATTTACAGATTTACTGGTGGTTACTTGTTAGTATTATTGGTGCACTCTTTGTGTTTATGACTTTTGTGCAGGGAGGACAAACACTTCTTTATACATTAGCAAAGTCTGATGTAGAGAGAGACTTACTTGTAAACTCTTTAGGACGAAAGTGGGAGCTTACTTTTACAGGCTTAGTTATGTTTGGTGGTGCCCTATTTGCAGCCTTTCCTCTTTTTTATGCTGTAAGTTTTGGAGGTGCCTATTTTGTTTGGATGGCGATACTTTTTTGTTTTATCATTCAAGCAGTCTCTTATGAGTATAGAAAAAAACCTGACAATGTATATGGTGAACGTTTTTATGAGATACTTTTATATATAAATGGTTCACTAGGAATCTTCCTAATCGGTGTTGCTCTTGGCACACTCTTTAGTGGTGCTAACTTTAGTGTAAATGATATGAATCTTTCAAAATGGACGACAAACTATGGAGGACTTGAAGCACTCCTAAATCCATTTAATATTGCCTTTGGCCTCATGCTTGTTTTTCTTGCAAGAGTTCAAGGAGCACTCTATTTTTTAAACTCATTAGATGCTTTAGAAATTACACAAAGAGTTAAGGCAGTTGTCAGCAGTAACTTTTTAATCTTTTTAGCTCTTTTCATATATATATTAGTAACTATTTTATTTCAAGATGGGTATGTATATGATGCCAAGAGTGGGCAAGTGTCTATAGCCTCTATGAAGTTTTTACATATATTTTTAGAGTTACCATTGTTACTCTTGAGTCTGATTGTAGGTATAGTACTACTTGTATATGGCGTTTATATTGCACTCTTTAAAGAGTCACAAAAGGCTATATTTTTTACTGGAAGTGGTACGGTTATTACAGTCACAATATTGCTTTTTATATTAGGCATACACCAGTCTGTCTTTTATCCTTCACTCTCTGATATGCAGAGCTCTTTGACTATACAAAATAGTTCAGGAAGTTACTATACACTTAGTGTTATGGCTATAGTCTCTTTGCTTGTTCCTATAGTCTTAGGGTATATTTTTGCCGTATGGCGTTCTATGGATAAAACAAAATTAACGATAGATGAAATTCAATCTGATTCACATCACTACTAGGAGTTTTTATGGAGTATATAACAGGGATGATATGGTACGGTCTATGGCCAATAGTAATACTGCTTAGTATTAAGTTTGTGACTTTAAATTTGCAACATTATACAAAGATGGAGCGTTTAGAAGAACTAGAAGCACTCTATGCTGAGGGAAAATTAAAAGAGTAGTTCTTTACTCTTATAAAAGCTTAGCTATAATCTCTTTATGAATTTACTAAGCGCAACAAATTTAGCTCATAGTTTTGAGTATGAACTTTTTAGGGATGTTACCCTAGAGTTAAATGCTCAAGAGAGCATAGCAATTATAGGTATGAGTGGGAGTGGAAAGTCTACACTCTTACATATACTCTCAACACTTTTAGTACCTCAAAAAGGCACTGTCTTACTTTTTGGTGATGCTATACAGAGTATGAGTAAAAAAAGACTCTCTTTGATTAAACGCCATGATTTAGGTCTCATTTTTCAGTCACACTATCTTTTTAATGGCTTTAGTGCTTACGAAAACTTAGAAGTATCAGAGTTACTCTCTGGTGAAAAAATAGAGGATAGTCTGCTTGAAGCTTTGCACATAAAAGAGCCTATCCATCAAAAAGTTACACAACTCTCAGGTGGACAGCAACAGCGTGTCTCTATAGCAAGAGTGCTAACAAAAAAACCTCGTATAATCTTTGCAGATGAGCCAACGGGTAACTTAGATAAAAAAACAGCTGATGAAGTGATGGGGCTCTTTTTTGACTACTGTAAAAGTAATAATGCTGGAATGATACTTGTTACACATGATAATGACTTAGCACATCAATGTGATAAAGTATTTCAACTTAAAGATAAAATACTCCACCAAATTAAGTAGTAGCAATTATGGAGTTCTTGAAAATATTTGAAGAGGCAAATGTCGTAGGCTTTATGCTCCTTTTTTTTCGTTTTGCAGCACTTTTTGTTGCTGTGCCAATATTTTCTCATAAAAACATTCCTATGCAGATAAAAGCGGCGATGGCACTTTTTTTTACTATTGTATTTTATCCATCGATGCCTCCACTAGAGATTTCCATAACACTTCCGACTATAGTTCTTGCAGTTTTGAGTGAGTTTATGCTTGGTTTAGTTGTGGGTATAGTACTTTTACTTGCTTACCATGTGATAACATTTGCAGGGGGAATTATCTCTTTTATGATGGGTTTTTCAATGGCAAGTGCAATTGACCCTCAGTCAGGTGTCTCTATGCCAATTATATCTCAGTTTTTATCATTGATGGCACTTATGGTACTACTCTCCTTAAACTTACATCACTGGGTGCTTCTTTTTGTAGATAGCTCCTTAAAAACGATACCCTTAGGTGGGTTCATCATGCAAAAAAATCTGTTTGATTATATAATCCATGCTGCTTCAAATATGTTTCTTGTTGGCTTTATGATAGCATTTCCGATTGTGGCCTTGTCATGGTTAGCAGATGTTATCTTTGGAATGTTAATGAAAACTATGCCACAGTTTAACCTTTTAGTTATTGGTTTTCCAATAAAAATCATGGTGGCATTTGTTGTTATAATAGCAACCTTTACTTCGACAATGTTGATAGTAAAAACACAGATGCTAGATGCATTTAATGCTCTGGCAATGTTTTTTTAGTTTTATTTAGATACAATAATAACAATATAATATACTACCCCTCAAGGAATATTCGTGAATATTTTACTAATAAATGACAATCCTGTTGTTAATAAACTTGTTACACTCAGTGCTCAAAAAACTTCGGATAATCTTGAAGTAGTTGACTCTTTGGAAAACTTAGAATCTACTACATACGATTTAATTGTAATAGATGATACACTCTATAGTGATGAGTTATATATGGAACTTAATGCAAAAGTTCAGTACTCACAATCTCTTTATATATGTTCACGTAATGCTGAGGAAGTAAGTACTTTTACAAAAACACTCAAAAAACCATTTTTACCTACAGACTTAGTAGAGCTATTTTCTCTCTTTAGTAAAGAGGCTAATGAGATTGATTTAAGTATATTAGATGAAAAAGAAGATGTAGCAGAAGTAGAAGATTTAACTAACTCACAAGAGAGTGAACTAGAAGGTTTAGATGAGCTAGAGGAATTAGATGAGATTGAAGAGCTAGGTGACTTGGGCGAGCTTGATGAGTTAGAAGAGTTAGAAGATTTAGACGAAGAGCTAAGTCTCGATGACTTAGAAGAAGATAGTGGAGAGAGTGTTTTAGACGATGATGAAGCACAAAAAGTGAAAGATTTACTTCAAGAGACAGATACAAATCTTGAAGATGACCTTACACTCGATGAACTAGAAGAGCTTGATCTTGAGGAAAATACCGAAGAAGATACCGAAGAAGAGCTTGATGAACTTGAAGAGTTGGAACTTGAAGTAGAGTCAGAAGTTGATGCGGGTGTTGAAGACGAAGAAGCTAAAGTTGAGTTAGAAGCTGAAGAAGAGTCTAAAATTGAAGAATCACTTGAACTCGAAGATCTTGATGAATCACTTGAACTTGAAGAAGATGAAGAACTTGAACTTGAAGAAGAAGAACTTGAACTTAATGAAGAACCTGAAGCTGAAGTAGAGAGTGATATCGCTTCACAAATTGAAAATGCTGTAGAAGATTTAAGTGAGGAAGATTTAGAGAGTGAGATAGACGAGGGAACTCTTTTAGATATAGTTTCAGGAGACTTAGACTCTTTAACTAGTAAAGATATGAAACTTGCTGTTGGAGAGATAGTTGAAGAAGAGGAACTTGAAGAGATTGGAAATAGTGATGAAGAACCCTTAGAGGAGCTCTCTATAAAAGAAGAGACTTCCCCAAAAGAAGAGAGTGAAGTTGAAGAAAATAGTGGGCTTGAAGCACTAAAGAATCTTCTCTCAGCCCTAAGTGATAAGAATGTAGCTGCATCACTTAAAGGTATGAAAATCAGTATAAACATTACCTTAGGAGATAGTTAGTGATAGAACATAATGGAGTTGTACTTGTGCTTTCAGGGCCAAGTGGTGCAGGAAAGAGTTCTCTGATAAACAAAATCTCAGATTCTATAGGTGATTATTATTTTTCTTTATCTACTACAACTCGTCCTATGAGAAAAGGGGAAGAAGAGGGTGTTGACTACCATTTTGTAAGTAAAGAAGAGTTTTTAAAAGATATAGAAGCAGATAACTTTTTAGAGTATGCAACTGTACATGGAAACTACTATGGAACCTCTCTTCGTCCTGTTCGTAAAGCTTTAGCAGAGGGTAAACTTGTTATTTTTGATATCGATGTTCAAGGAAATATGGCTGTTAAAAATAGACTTGGAGATATTACGACATCTGTTTTTATAACACCACCAACACTCTCTGAACTCAAACGCCGTTTAGAGAAACGCTCAACTGACTCACAAGAGATAATAGATGGGCGTATTGAAGTAGCACGTCGTGAGATACAAAGAACTTCTGAGTATGATTTTATTGTGATTAATGATGACTTAGATGTAGCAGCAAAAGTTTTAAAACAGATAGCTTTAACTGCGAGACTAAAAATTCCACATGATAAGATAAATGAATTTGTGCAAAGATGGGAAGACATAAGAGAATAAACAGTCTAGTTGAGTTATAATCTCAAAATTAATTTTAAAAAAGGAAAGATATATGGGAATGCCTGGTACAACTGAATTAGTAATCATATTTGGAATCATCGTTTTATTGTTTGGAGCGAAAAAAATTCCTGACTTAGCTAAAGGTCTTGGTAAAGGTATCAAAAACTTCAAGTCAGAAATGAAAGAAGTAGATGAAGTTGCTGAAGAAGCACCAAAAAAAGTTGAAGGAAGCGAAGAAGTAGCATCTTCTACACAAGCTCCAAAAACAAAAACAGAAGTATAATCCTTTGAAACAACGTGTATCGGCGCTATTGCGCGAAAAGCTAGGTCGTGAGGTTGTTTTAGAAAAACCACGTGACCGTTCTTTTGGTCACTTTGCTACTCCTATCGCATTTTCACTTGCTAAAGAACTTCGTAAATCTCCTATGCTTATTGCTGAAGAAATTGCCTCATCTTTTGGTGAGTATGAAGAGTTTTCAAGTGTAGAATCAGTAAAAGGTTACTTAAATTTTCGTTTAAGTGAAAGCTTTTTAGCTGAGTATGCTTCATGGGCATTAGATAACCCATCTGACTTTGCTAAGCAAGAAAAAAATCAAAAAATACTTTTAGAATTTGTCTCTGCTAATCCTACTGGACCACTTCACATAGGTCATGCTCGTGGTGCTGTTTATGGTGATACTCTTTACCGTTTAGCAAAGCATTTAGGTTATGATATTACTGCTGAGTATTATGTAAATGATGCGGGAAATCAGATAGATCTTCTTGGTCTCTCAATTCAACTCTATGCTCGTGAGAACATCTTAAAAGAAGAAAATGTAGAGTTCCCTGAGTCTTACTATAGAGGTGAGTATTTAGAATCTTTAGCTCGTGGTGCACAAGAACATTTTGGCATTGAAATTTTAAATGATGAGTCTCGCCAAAAAGAGCTTGCTATGTGGGCTAAAGATAGAGTTATGGATATCGTTATTGATTCTTTAGCTGCGACAAATATCCACTTTGATACTTTTGTAAATGAGTCAGGTCTTTATGCAGACTGGGACAGAGTTATGAAAAAGATGGGTGATAATGTCTATGAGAAAGAGGGTAAACTTTGGATAAAGTCAGAGTCTAAAGGCGATGATCACGACAGAGTTGTTGTTCGTGATGATGGTCGACCTACCTACTTAGCTGGTGACATCGTTTACCATAACCAGAAGTTTGAACGCGGTTACGATCAGTACATAAACATCTGGGGAGCAGATCATCATGGCTACATCCCTCGTGTAAACGCAGCTATAGACTTCTTAGGCTATGATTCGAGTAAACTCGAGGTTCTTTTAGCACAGATGGTAAGTCTACTCAAAGATGGCGAACCATATAAGATGAGTAAACGCGCTGGTAATGTTATACTTATGAGTGATATTGTAGACGAGATAGGAAGCGATGCACTTAGATTTATATTTGCTTCTAAGAAGTCAGATACTGCCTTAGAGTTTGACCTTGCAGAGTTTAAAAAGCAAGATAGCTCAAACCCTATCTTCTATATTCAGTATGCGCATGCTCGTATACAGACACTTCTTAGTAAAGCGACTGTATCTCGTGAAGATATAAACAGTGCGAGCTTGAAAAATTTAGGAGAGAGTGCAGATACACTTCTGTTTGATGCACTTTTACTTCCTGAAGTTGTTGAAGATGCATTTAACTCTAGACAAGTGCAAAAGCTTCCTGATTATTTAAAATCATTAGCAGCATCTCTACATAAGTTCTACTACGATGTTAGAATGATAGGTACTCCTGATGAAGCAAAACTACTGAAACTTCTTTTAGTAGTAGCTTTAAGCATTAAAACTGGATTATCTTTAATGGGAATCGATGCTAAGGATAGAATGGAGAGAGAAGAAGAGCTTTAATTTTCTTCTCTTTTTGAAAATATAGAACAAAATATATAATATTTTGTACCGAGTCACAATTTTAACTTTTATAGAGATATGACTATCTTTATAAAAACCTCTCAACAACTTCAAAAACACTCACTAATTAAAGTATATTAACGATAAGCTAACATTAAAATGAGATAATTTTATTATCTAAAATAAGGTAGATTATGAAACATTTAATAGTACTGGGTGTAACACTCTGTTCACTCTACGGTATGAGTTTAGATGAGAGTATAAAGTATGCATTAAAGCATAACAACACTCTTAAACAAGCTGAGCTTAGTGTTGAGCGTTCAAAAAAACAACGAGAGATGAAACAGTCCCAAAATTTTGGTCGGGTAGATGTCAGTGCATCGTATGATCACTATAATAACTCACGAACACTTGCACCTTTAACACCTATGGCTATAGTTGGTTCTCCAGATGGGGCTTACCAAATCCCTACTACAAAAGATATGTTCTCTGTAGGAGTTGCTTATAATGTTGTCCTTTTTAATGGCTTTGCACAGCAAAATTCTTATAAAATCTCAGATTTACAGTATAGAAGTAGTGCTATAAAGAGTAAACTCGGTCGTGAAGAGTTGATTTATAATGTACGAAACCTTTATCTATCACTTCTAGCATTAGAGGAGCAGCTAAAGGCTCAAAAACTTTATACTGACTCTGAGAGTAGGCTTCTTGAGAGAATTGAAAAAGAGAAAAAAGAGGGAGTAAAGTCTAAACTTGATGTACTACGTGCACAAAATGCACTAGAGTCAAGTAAGGCTCAAGAGAGTAGTTTAGAAGCAAATATTGCCATTATTAAAGCAAATCTAAGTGCTATGTTTGGAGATAAAGAGTTTGATACAACACAAGCTATATCTATAAACATAGATGCAAAAAGTGAAGTAGATAGCACAGATATACACACACTAGAGCGCTATAGAGCAGCAGCGTTTAGTGTTGAAGTAAGTAAAAGAAAAGAGCAACAAGCGAAGGCTGCTTACTATCCAGTGATAGATTTTGGTGCATACTATGGACAAAATTTTGGACCTAATGATACAACAAATATTGTGCCTTTAACAAGTACAGCTCCAAGAGCAGGGCAAACACTTATAAATGAGGGTGATTTTCATAGTGAAGATATTTGGCAATTAGGAGTACATCTTAAGTGGAATATATTTGATTTTGGTGCAAAATTAGCAGCCTATGAGGCTGCTAAGATAGAGTATCTTGAGTCGGCACTTCGGCGTGATAGTGTAGCTATAGATTTACGTAAAAATGCTCGTATCGCACAAAATAAGATTAAACTTGCTCGAGCAGAGTACAGTAGCCGTAAGTCTCAGTATGAACTACTGAGTGAAACTCAAAAGATCGAACAAATTCGTTACGATAATAATGCCTTAACACTCACAGATCTTTTAGTAACACAGGCAAAGAAGATGTTAGCAAAAGCACAGATGATTAATGCAAAGTATGATTATCAAAAAGCACTTTATTATCTTGAATATCTATATGAAAAAGGAGAAAAAAAGTGAAAAAATTAATTTCAATCATCATCATAATTGCAATAGCAGTCTCAGCAGGACTCTTTTTACAGAGTCAAAAAAAGGTGGTAGCTGAGCTTCCTAAGCCTAAACTTTATATGTATAATGTAGATATAGCACAAGCACAAACACGAGAAGTACGTCAAACAAGACATTTTCTTGCACAGCTTTTAGCGAGTAAAAGTGCTTTAATCGCATCAAAATTTTCTGTTGATATTAAAAAGATATATGTAAAAGAGAATGATATAGTTACGAAAGGGAGTATTTTAATAGCACTTGATGATACTGATATAAAAACAAATATTGCCGCAACACAACAGCAAAAAGAGGCACTTGTTTTAGATGTTGCAAATGCTCTTCGCTCTTTAAAACGTTCTCAAAATCTTTATAAAGTAGAAGCAATCTCTCAAGAGAAGTACGATAATGCTAAGGTTCTTTACCAAAATAAAGAGGCATCACTTAAAAACCTAGATGAGAAAATAAAGCAGCTTCAAGCACAACTTAAATACCTCAATATTAAAGCACCTTTTAGTGGTCGTGTGGGAACTGTGTTTGTTGATGAAGGGAACTTAGCAATTCCTGGGAAGCCAATTATATCACTCAACTCAGATGATCAAAAACTGATTTTTAGTTATGCTCAAACGCCACAAGCGATAGTAGAGGGACAAGAAGTTCTTATAAATGATGAGATAGTAGGTAATATATATCGTAGATATGATGATGCTAAAAATGCGATGCTTGTAGCAGAGGTAAAGCTTAAAAAGCCTTTAGCATATGCAAATAAGTCTTACATAAATATAGATGTTATTACTGCACAGATGCGAGGCTGTAGTATTCCTCTTAATGGACTGCTTCATAGTAAAGATAGAACATCTATTATAGTTTACAAAGATAAAAAATTTCAAAAACGAGATGTAGAAATCATTTTACAAGATATGCAGTATGCAGTTGTAAAAGAGTGTCCTGAAGTACCTTTTGCTACAGCATCAGAAGCAAAACTTGCACTGCTTCCTGCATTGGGCAGTGTAGATTTAGCTAAGGAGAAGTAGATGAAAGAGTCTTCCTCTTGGGTTGAAGCACTGCTTCGTAGACCCTACTTTATATACTCATTTTTAACACTATTTATATTTTTAGGTATTGTTGGGTATCAAAAACTAGATCGTAAACTTTTTCCAGATTCTAACTACCCAACTGTTGCTGTTGTTATCGTAAATCCTGGTGACTCTGCTAAATCTTTGGCTGCAAATGTAAGTGTACCTATAGAAGAAGAGCTCTACACCTTAGATAAAATTCGCCGTGTATACTCAACTACTATTGATGAAGTGAGTGTAATAAATGCAGAGTTTGAATACACGAAGGGAATTGATGCTGCGTCAAGTGATGTCAGTAACTCTATGGATAAGATTAAAGGAGAGTTACCAACTTCTATACTGCCTCCTAAGATTCTTCAAATAACTTCAGCAACTGCACCTATTGTGACTATTTCTGTGAGTTCTAAAAAAGATGTTTCAAGTGTTATGCCTCTTGAAGATGTTCGCCAACTTGCACAAAATGAGATAAAACATGCACTCATAAAACTTGATGGTGTCTCAAATGTAGATATATTTGGTGGCTATAACAAAGAGCTACAAATCATTATAGACAAAGAAAAACTTGATCAGTATGGTTTAGATATAAGTAGAGTTATGGCTATTTTACAGAGTAACAATAAAGACTATGCCATAGGTTTTATAAACTCAACACGAGATAGATACCTACTCAAATCAAACCCAAAAAAAGAGTCTATCGCTCAACTTAAAGCGATGTATATTACTACAGATATTACTCTTAATGACATTGCAAAAATATATTTTGGTCATTATGAAAACTCCTCTTTATACTTTGGAAATGAGAAAGAGTCTATAGCTATTGCAGTACAACGTGGACTTAATGCCGATGTTGTTAAAACAATACAAAGAGTAGAAGAGAAGCTAGAAACGATTAGAAAAAAATATCCAAATTTAGACTTTATAATTACCGATACTCAAAAAGATACAATAGTACAAAGTACGACAAATATGTTCGAGTCTCTTCGTGATGCTATTATAATGTCAACTATTGTTGTATTTCTTTTCTTAGCGAGTTTTAGACAGGTTCTTGTAGTCCTTGTCACTATTCCTATTGTTTATGCTGCAACGATTGCTCTTATGTGGATAGTTGGGATTGAGTTTAATGTTGTAACTTTAACTGCCATCATCTTAGCCCTTGGACTCCTGCTTGATGATACCGTGGTGGTGATGGAAAACATTGAACGCCACTACAGGGAAGAGCATGATGAGATTCATAAGGCTGTTTTTGCTGGAACAAAAGAGATTATGTTTGCTGACCTCTCAGGTACACTGACAACTATGATAGCACTCTCTCCTATGCTTTTCGTAGGTGGATATCCGCAAACAGTTTTTCAACCTTTAGTTGGTACACTTCTTTTAGCCTTAGCTGCTTCTTATATCATTTCTATTACAGCAGTGCCTCTTTTATCCCTCAAGATACTGACTATAAATCACCCTTGGGTACTCAACTCAGAGGCATTTTTTGAACACTATATTGGTGCTATAAATAGAGTTATATCTGGCTTTTTTGCTAATGCAGTGAAGTTGGCACTTGAGAGTAAAAAGGTAGCAGGAGTATATCTACTTGTACTCATTTTTCTTTTTATAACAAGTGTAAAGGGTGTTATGCCAACAGTTGGACAAGAGCTTATGCCTCCTATGGATACGGGTGGTGTTAAAATATCAATAGTTGTTGACCCAAATCTCCCTATAGAAGTAAGTAAAAATATTGTTAAAGAGGCTGATACTATCATCGCTAAACATGGACAACTACTGCGTTTATCTTCAGCTATAGGTTCTGAGGCTGGCGTTATGAGTATAGGAAGTGGAAGTGGGATTGATCATATTTCTATCACTGCAACATATGTTGATAGGTATCAGAGAAAAGAGAGTGTTTGGGAGATAGAGCATAAGCTTCGTGAGGAGTTGGCAAAAATTAAAAATGTATTTTCTGTGGATGTTGTAGATTATGGAGCGACAGCATTAGCAAGTATTCGTGCAAATATAGATGTTACACTCTCTGGCGATAATTTTAGTGACCTAGAAAAAGCAGGTCTTATGATAGAAAAAGCGATGAAAAACACACAAGGTTTAGTCTCCGTTTCAAAAACATGGGAGATAAATAAAAAAGTGTACGACTTAAAGATAGATGAGCAAAGAGCATCTCTATATGGTTTAAATGCTTCTGAAATCATTCGCCAGCTTCAGATTTATATTAGAGGGGCAAAAGTTGCTACTTTTGGTCTTAGAAATTCTAAAGATTTTGGTGTACGTGTGTGGGTAGATGAAGCTAAACGCAATAGTGTACAAAAGCTAAGTTCATTTTTACTTACAACACAAAAGGGTAAAATCCCACTCTCTGCACTTGCTACAGTTGTGACACATACTGAACCTTCACTTATCACAAGAGAGGGGCTTAGCTATACACTGAATGTCTATGGTTTTAGAGAAAAAGCAGCTATTTCTCACATCATGGCAAACTTTGATGAGGCAGCAAAAGATATAGTACTTCCAGAGGGAATTACTATGGAGCAGACAGGAGATATTAAACAGTTTAAGAGTTCTGCTGAGCGTATGATAGGGGCTATTGTTTTTGCTTTAGTACTCATCTTCTTTACACTTATTACACTCTTTAACTCTGTTAAAATCTCTTTAATGATTTTAATTTCTATCCCTTTAACTATAATAGGGGCTGCATGGATGATGCTAATAATGCACTATCACACCTCTATGCCTGCAATGATGGGATTTATTTTACTTTCAGGAATTATTGTAAATAATGCCATCTTACTGATTCACTTTGCAATGGAAAAAATGCAAAATGGCATGAGCAAACGCGACGCGATGTTTGAGAGCATAAGAATTAGAACACGACCAGTTCTTATGACAGCATTTGCAGTCTCAGCAGGTATGTTACCTGTTGCGATGGGGTCAGCTATTGGGCTAGAGAGACTTGCACCTTTGGGTGCTGTGGCTATAGGTGGACTCATTGTAGGAACATTTTTAACACTACTCTTTATACCACTACTATTTATATGGACAGTTAAAGAGGATGAGATGCTAGAAGAGGAGTTTTAACTCCCTTTTAGAGTGATGCTTTTGGTTCTGATATTAGGTACCCTTGCGCATAGTCTACACCCATTTTTTTTACATAGTCATATACTTCTTGCGAACAGACATACTCTGCTATAACGGGGATGCCTTTTTTATGTGCAAAATCTAAAATCGTTTGCGCTACAATTTGAGAGTTCTTATCTTCAACAATATTTTTTATAAAGACACCATCTATTTTTATAAAGTCTATCTTTAGGTTCTTGAGTTGTCCAAAGTTAGAACACTCTGCACCAAAATCATCAATAGCAAGTTTACATCCTAAATCATGTAGTTTATTGAGAACTTTTTGAATTTCTGCATGTTTTGAAATACTATTGTTCTCTAAAATTTCAAATGTTATCCTTTTAGTGTCAATCTTATATCTTTTAAGTATATCTTCTACTACTTTACAAAATTTCGGATGTTTTAGATCATAGTCGCTGACATTAACCGTAAAATCATAATTTGATGTAGAGACATTTTTACAAGCTGCATCAAACATTAGTTTGAAAATCTCAAAGAGTTGTCCACTGTATCTAGCAGCATCTAAGAAGTGATATGGAGAGTAAATCTCTCCTTTGTACTCTATTCTAACGAGTGTCTCATATTTCTCTATTTTTCCTGTTTTTATGTTTAAAATTGGCTGGAAATAGGCAAGAATATTTTTCTTCTCAAGTGCACTACGAATGCGTCCTGTCCATAAGGAATTCGCATGAATTGTCCGTAATATATTTAACTTGTCACTATATTTTTGAACACTATTTTTTCCATTAAGCCTTGCTTCTTTAAAGGCAAACTCAGCTTTTTGGATAATATTTCCATGGTCATTGAGTACTATACCTAGTGTTGCTGTGAGGTGTATAGAGATGCTATCTATGACAAATAGATGATTATAAATATCATCTTTTATTTTTATAACTTTTTCTTCAACAGAAGAGATATCTTCTTGTAAATAGAGCATAGCAAATATATCTGCTTCAAGATGAAATACTTGTGCATCCTTACTATAGTTTTTAACTAAGAAGTCTGCAAAAGCATTTAAAACCTTATCTCCAAACTCAAATCCATTATGATTGTTAATGACACTAAAGTCATCAATATTGAGTAAAATAAGGGATTTTTTTCCAACTGTTCCAATATTTTGGGAGAGTTTCATTCTATTTGGTAGACCTGTGACTTTATTTGTAGTCATCTTTTCATACATTTGTGCTTTACTATCTTGAATATCTTTAAACTGTTGGTACTGTTTAATTGCTATGCGAACAGTATTAAAAAGTCTTTGTGACTCTATACATACTCGATCTTTATAATCATTGATATCATAATGTTCAAGAATATCATCTGCAGGGATAGGGGAGTCTTCACTATCTATGATAATAATGCGCATGTTTTCATTATGTAAGGTATGTCGAATATAATTTACAAGCTTTAAACCTGCATCAGGTGTCTCCATCGCTACATCTATAAAAGCGATAGAAATATCACTGTTTGTTTTTATAAGTTCTTTGGCTTCATCAGCATTATGAGCATGTAATATCTTCACTTCTTTATTAAATATTTTTAAGCCATCAATAGTATTACTTATTATGTCGTGTAGTGAAACATCATCATCAACAAGTAAAATTTCTAAAAAATCTATGGACATAAAAGTCCCCCAATATTATTAGTATATATTATTTTAATATATTTAAACTAAAATAACCTTGAATTATAATTATTCTTCTGTATTATTCTAGCACTTACTAAGCGCAGTATGATTTCTAAAATAAAAGCAAATACAAAGAGTCCTAGTATATAAAAACCAAAATTTTCAATTGACTTTGAAGTGTAGTAAATAGCAAAACCTGCAGCCAAAAATGTACCTACAATAGCCAGTAATACAATATTTATTTTTGCATGAGTCTCTTTGAGTTTAAATAGATGACCAATATGTGTAAACCCTTGAATGAGAAGAACCGACACTGAAGCGATTGAAGCTATCTCTCCAAGATTAAAAAAGAGAAGCATTGGGATGATTAAAATAGCTGAAATGATAAGCCCCTCGCTATTGTGAAAAACATGTCTCTCGTAAACATCAGGTAAGTCTCCATGTCTGGCTAAATCATAACTAATTTGGGTAGCAGAGTAGAGAGTTGCATTTATGGCAGATGCTGTAGCGAGGAGGGCCGTAGCAGCAATGAGTTTAAAGCCTAAACTTCCAAAAATAGGCTCGGCAGCTTGTGCAAGTGCGAAATCTTGACTCTTAATAATTTCAGCTAATGAAAGGTTCCCAAAGACTGCTACCGTGATTAAAAGATAAAGAAAAGTAACTAAACCTATGGTTATAAACATAGATTTGAGCATATTTACCTTTGGATTATCCATATCTTCAACACTATTGGTTATAACACTAAAACCTTGAAAAGCAAAAAATGTAAGACCTAATGAGTAAAAAATATTGATAGATGCTGGAGCATCTTTAAGTGAAAAGTGAGATGGAGTGATGTAGAACATAGAGGCAAGACCAAAGGCGATGAGTGCTGTTAGTTTTACTATAACGATGATGTTTTCAGATTTAGCAACAAGCGAAGCCCCTATAAGGTTGATCACTACAAAAAGTACTACTATTGCTATGGCAAAGATATTGATATAACTGTGTGCATCAGAAGCTATTATATAAGTCGAAGCATAGGTTCCAAAAGATTTTGCAACTGCTGCGATGGCTATAAGTTGGGCAAAGTAAAAAAGTACTCCTAATGCACCTGAGAAAACATTTTCACCATATGACTGAATGAGATACTCTATAATCCCTCCACGACTAGGATAAGCAATGGCTAATTTACTCAGAGAGTACCCACATAAAAGAGCAATAAGTGCTGCTAAAAGAAATGAGTATATTAGTAAGTTACCAGCTATAGCTCCTGCTTGACCAATGACAATAAAGATTCCTGCCCCAACCATTGAGCCAATTCCTAAAAAGACAGCACTCCATAAGCCAAAGGCTTTTTTTTCATCTGTTTGCATGTTTCATCCTATTTGTACATATGTTTTCTCATTATACATAAGATTAGCAACTATTATGTAAGTATTAATGTTAAAGATATATAATGAATATTTACAGGAGATTATAATGGAAATGCTTAAAAAAGATTTAGCATCTCGCAAAGATGAGATACAAACAGAAGTAGAGATGCTTTTTAAAGCAAATATGAAAATCACAGACTGGGATGTCCCTGAAGCTGATGATAAAGAGGCTGCAAAGATACTTCTTGATATAATGCAGGAGAAGATAGATGCGATACGAACAGATATCCAAAATGGAAAATATAACAACTACTAAAAAGGAAAAAATAATGAGTTCACACAAACATCATGAACATTTAAACAGAATTAAAGAGGCAGTTCAAGGCTCAAAAGATTTTAATGAGACTGAAAAAACAGATACTGTAAAACGCATTGAAGAGTGGCTTTTAGAAGATAAGGCTACAGGTACTTTTAAAGAAGAACTTTTAGAATTAACGATAAAAATTAAGCCAATACTTCAAGAGTTAGGTCTTTTATAGTGATTATTCCAGACAATAGAACAGGCTTTTCAATGAAAGTTGAGGGTATCTCCCTTATACGACCAGACCTCTATGTAATAGCAGCAGAGTTAGGAATTCAAAATAAAGATGTGTTGTATGAAAATAAAATTTTAACTATTTACAATACCTCAAAAGTATGTCAAGAGATTATAGATGATAATGCTCTTGCAACTTTTGTCGCAATGGCTCTTAGTATTTCACCTGATGATATTAGTGAGATGACTGCTGTCAAAGCAAAACCAAAAGTTATAGAGATGGAAGGTATGTTTGATGATGATGAGGACGACGATTAAATTTAAGTTGAGGATAAAGCTTTTGAATCTCTTTGAGTGAACTTTTTGGAATTTGAATAAGAATAGGATTTTTATTTTTATCTAAGAGAGAAATAATTTTTTTTAAACTATACTCATCCATCGATGTACAACCTGCTGTTGAGCTGTTTACATCTTTTTGTATATGTAGAAAAATACAAGAACCACGTTGGCGTTTTGCATTTTTATTGTGTGCGACAAAAATACCATATTTATATTGATAATCACTGCGTTTCATAAACTCAAAGCTTTTTTCATTTCCATTTGCTTCTATGATGGCGTTATAAAAGTTTGAATCTGAGTCATCAACACAGATAAGATTTTTTGATGCATGAAGATAAGGAAGTTTATAGTTACTTTCATAAGAGTATCCAAAAATATCAGTTAGTTTAAATATGCCTGCGGGAGATTTTTTATCACCTTCATATTTAAGTGCTTCATTACTTTTATGCAGTAATTCAATCTCTCCAATACCCCATCCAAGACCATTCGTTCCTAAGTTTACTTCTGCTTTTACAAGTACCTTGTCATCTTCAAAAAATTGTAAAATAGCTTTGTTAGTATTAAAATCATCTGCAACTACAAGTATGATTTGTTGGGATGAAAATAAGAAAATTGGAAATATTATTAAAATTAAGAAGCTTTTTATCATAAAGTATGGTACCATTGCTATTAAGTACCAAAGCTTAAGTGAGTGCTTAAATATATTATTTATTATAAATCTAACTCTTGGAAAAATATTATGAGTATTAAAATTAAACAAGCAAAAGCTGAAGATAGTGCATTTCTAGCACAGATGATTTTGCAAAGTTCTCGAGCAGGAAAAAAAGATGGTCTTTTTGATCTTCTCTTTGCGACAAATGATAATGCAACTATTTTACAAAGACTAGAAGAACTTACAAAAACTACTGCTAAAAGCCATTGTCATTTTAGTAACTTCCTTATAGCAGAGTTAGATGGTAAGTCAGTTGGTTCACTCTGTAGTTATGAACCACGTATTTCAAATAGAGAAACTTTTATAAAAGCACTCACTGAGATAGGCTACAGTGCTGATAATGAAGCTTTAGAAGTTATGTATGTTTGTGATTTTAATCTTAACAATAGAACACTTGTTTTTGATTTTATGGAAGAGCTTGAAGGTTTTATTGATGTAGGTGTTTTAAAAGCACTTATGCAAAAGTCACTCTTAACTGCACGACTTAAAGGTTATAGAATTGCACAAACTATGATTGAGATAGGCTCTTTAGAATC
Source organism: Sulfurimonas sp. SAG-AH-194-L11 (assembly GCF_029215995.1). GTDB lineage: Bacteria > Campylobacterota > Campylobacteria > Campylobacterales > Sulfurimonadaceae > Sulfurimonas. The sequence continues at coordinate 70,825 of NZ_JAEMVB010000005.1, read as the reverse complement.
AGAACTTTTTTATAAAAAAATGGGTTTTAGAGTTGTGCAGAAAAAAGAGTGTGAGCTCTATAAAGAAAAATTCGGTCGTATTGGTATGTCTTTAATGAGTATAGAGTTTTAGGAGATATGCTCGACCCCTCCTATCTATCTCTCATTCCCTCTCTCTTAGCAATCTTCTTAGCACTTTACACAAAAAATGTAATCATTTCTCTCTTTAGCGGTGTTCTTGTCGGACTACTACTCTTAAATAATTTTGCTATTGTAGATACTGTACTAGCCATATCTACACTCTTTAGTAGTTTGATGCAAGAAGTATGGATACTAAAAACCCTCGCGTTTGTTATTTTAGCGGGTTCTATTATGGCACTCATTGAGAAGAGTGGTGGTGTGGGTGGTTTTGTTGATTTCGTGTTAAACAGACACTCTTTAGTCAAGTCAGAACGCTCCGCTTTGATGTTGAGTTATATCTTGGGTGTACTTATCTTTATAGAAACATCTATTACCGCTTTAGTCTCAGGAGCAGTTGGAAAACCACTCTGTGATAAGTATAAAATCCCTCATGAAAAACTTGCTTTTGTTTGTGACTCTACCTCTGCCCCTATTGGTTCACTTATAGTGCTTAATGGCTATGGTGCATTACTTTTAGGACTTATCACAACACAGATATCTTTAGGTTATATCGAGCAAAATGCGACTGAAATGCTGATAAGTGCTCTAAAGTATAACTTTTATGCGATGTTTGCACTTTTGATCACATTTATTTTTATCTATTTTGGAGTAAATATCGGTGCGATGAAAAATGCTACTTATAGCACTCCTAGCCCAAGAAAACACAATGAAAATATAAAAAGTATGTACCTTATGTTGCTCCCTGTTTTTATGATGATAGCTTTAGTTTTTATCTTCCTCTACATAACAGGTAATGGTAATATACTTAAGGGGAGTGGCTCAAGTGCTATTTTTTACACTATGCTCACTACTACTCTTTTTACGCTGCTTTACTATGTGTCGAGTAAAAACATGTCTTTAAAGACTTGGACTACAACAGCTTACTCAGGTGCTAAATCTTTTGTACCCATAGCCTTTATACTCGTCTTCGCATTTGCAATGGGAAATGTCACAGGAGAGCTTAAAACAGGTGTGTATCTCTCTAGTTTAGCAGATGATAATGTAAGTGTCTATCTTTTAGGGGCGATTATATTTTTACTCTCCTCTATTATCTCTTTTTCAACAGGGACTTCATGGGGAACATTTAGTATTATGGTGCCCATAGCCGTTCCTATGGCCGTTGGAATGGATGCTAATATCGCCTTATGTATAGGTGCAGTTATAAGTGGAGGAATCTTTGGAGATCACTGCTCACCGATTTCTGATACAACGATAATATCATCAATGGCGAGTGATTGTGAGCTTATAGCTCATGTTAAAACGCAACTTCCTTATGCACTTATAAGTGGAAGTTTGGCGTTTGCTATGTTTGTACTCTTTGCATTACTGCGCTAAAACAGTATTTATCGAGTACTTCATATCTTCATCTAGGTTGTCCATGGAGTTAAGCATCCATCTAAGATAACCAGCATCTTCTCTTGCAACCTCTGCTAACTCCTTACCCTTATGTTTTCCAAAACGAAATGTTTTTACAAGTATTGGTGTGTTTGTTAAGTCTACCATCTTTTCAACTGGATTTTCACTCGGGTAGGCTTCTTGAACTGCTACTCGAAGTTTGGAAAGTAAGAGTTTTAAAACAAGTACATCACCGATGGCGTCATGGGCTTTTACAACTACACCTAAGGCAGCTGCCTCTTTCTCCTCTTCTTTATAAAGTTCCATCTTATAACGGAAGTACTGGAGCCTATGTGCATCTTCATCTGGGAGTATATGTTTTGCTACTCTGAGTGTATCTATGACTTTCATCTGGACATTAAAACCCTCTTTTTCAAGCATTTTAATGTCAAAGGGTGCATTATGGATGATGAGATAGTTCTCCTCACTGTTTAACTCCTCTAGTCGTTTATATGCTGAAGTCTCTGTACAGGTGACTTTCCCCTCAAGTAGTTCAGGAGTGATACCATGTACTTCCATAGCCCCAAAACTAATGGGTATGTCAGTAGCATTAAACTCATTATGAACCTCTACCGGATTTGTACCTAATACAACATATCCTAGTTGTATTACTCTATCTGTTTCACTTACACCTGTTGTTTCTGTATCTAGTATTATATATTTTGCCATTATTTTTTACTCTCATAATTTACATTGAATTTTTTTGTTGTATTTGCTTGTGTTTGAATCTTAAAAGTGACTAAATTCCCCTTCGTTAAAGTGTGCGGTTCATCAGTTCTTACCTTAGAGTACTCATATGTGTTAAAGGGTACAAGAATCTCTATTGTTTTATTGACATCAGAACTGTTTTTTACTACATATTCAACATCTACATTAAACCACTCTTTAGTATCACTACGTTGAGTGACTTTTTGGCTTAATTTTATATCGAAACTTGTACCCGTTCTTAGTTCTATACTACTGTTTTTTGGAGTATGTTTTAGCACATTCTCACTTAGAAGTATACTCTGTTTATCGAGTTGTGAGTAGATACGGATATCACCTTGAGGAAGTGCTATATCTAAACCCTTAAAAAAAATGAACTGACTTACATCATTTTTTCGTTCACCATGTAAGTAGAGTGGATTATCTAGTGTAACAGAGTAGAGCCTTTGTATCGAAATATTGTTCTCTTGAGCAAACTTTATCTGTGTTGTTTCATTGTTGGCTAGTGTGACATTAAAAGGGATAGTGTAAAAATGATAGCCCTCAAAAGATTTCTCGGCTACTGCAGTGTTTGTATTGGCTACTCCCATCCTTTTATAGATCTTTTGAACTAGAGGTTTTTGTTGTATATCTCCAGCTAAAAGAGAGAGTTTTGTACTCTCAAAGCTCTTTCCACTTCTGTTATCTATACTTATCCAAGCACTCAAATCTGCTCTCTCTCCATCAAGGTTTATAATATAGTTAGATTTGAAGCTAATATTTGAGATGAGATAGTCAAGTTTCATAGTAGTATGAACATCTTTTTTATTTTTGATGTTCCAGACTAAAGAGGGTTGTGTGATAAGTGTATCTGGAATCTCTTCAAATATAATGTTATCACTTTTTACTGTAATTATTTTATAATCAAGCATTTTTACTAAGGATGTATCCCCATTAAACGCCAAAAGGGTTGCAGATATAAGTTTAAACTCATTTTTGTTTCTTAAAAGTCTCACTTCTACCTTTTTCCCAATATATGCTTGGAGTAGTTTGGCTTGAGTGAGGGAGTCAAATCTATACTGCTGAGACAATAGTGTAACATCAGGAGAGATTTCTGCATTTATAGAGTCAGTCAGTATACTTTTAGCAACACCCTTATAAATGATACTAGTATCGGACTGATGTAGACGTAAGTCTCTCTCTTCGTGAACTAAACCTAAGTTAGAGTTGTAAACAACTAAAGAGCTGTTTTTTATCTCGTTTGAAAGTGTCGCTGCAAAGATACTACTTGTAAATGTCAGACCTATTAAAAGTGTCATAGTTAGTTTTTTCATATTTTCCCCTTGGAATCTTCTTTACTTATGATACACTTATAAAAAAAACAGAGAGCAATCCTTGATAACTAATCCACTTTTATACCTTTTTTCTATTGCTATTTTAGTCACTATTTTTTATCTACTTGAGAGTAAAACAAGTTTACGAGTTTTTAAACTCATTCCTGCTGTTGTTTTTATCTATGCTTCGAGTATGCTACTCGCTTCTTTAAACCTTTTTGACTCAAATGCAGAGATGAGTGCCATCTACAAACAAAGTAAGACAAATCTACTTCCTGCTATGCTTTTTTTGATGTTACTGCAAGTTGATTTGAGGCATTTTTTAAAACTCGGTAAGTCATTAATAATTGCCTATATTTTAGCAGTTTTATCTATTTCATTTGGCTTTATAATAGTAGCTATTTTGTTTGACTTCTCAACTCAAATGTCTGGAGCTTTTGGAGCCTTAGCTGGAAGTTGGCTTGGTGGAACGGCAAATATGATAGCGGTAGGTTCAGCACTTCATGTTAGTGAAGATGCCTTTGCTTATGCTCTTGTAGTTGATAGTGTTAACTACACTCTATGGGTGATGTTACTGCTGTTTTTAGTTCCTTTTGCTTCTTACTTTAACAAGTTTACAGGGAGTAGTGAGAACTTAGCCTACTTAGGTGAGATAGCTTGTGCCTGTAATCTAGGGGCAAAAAGATACTGGCTTTTAGTACTTTTAGCACTCGCTGTTTCATTTTTTACACAGTATCTATCAACACTATTTCAAATCATAAATAGCACTACAACTATGGTGATTTTAGCCTCAGTTTTTGGAGTGTTAGCTTCCTTTACAAGGCTAAAAAACTTAAATGGTGCAAGTGAATTGTCAACATCAATGCTTTATCTTCTCGTAGCCCTTATCGGTTCACATGCAGTGATAGAGAGCTTTTCTAGTTTAGGTGTCTATGTTTTAGCAGGGGCTTGTATATTGCTAATCCATGCTAGTATCATGATACTAGGTGCAAAACTCTTTAAACTTGACCTCTTTAGCATCGCAGTAGCCTCTTTAGCAAACATAGGAGGAGTGGCCTCAGCCCCAATACTCGCTGCGGCATATAATAAATCACTTGTGAGTGTAGGTGTACTTATGGCGGTTATGGGTTATATCATCGGGACTTTTGGTGGTTTAGTTTTAGGAAATATTTTAATAGGTTTAAGTCAATGATAATTAAAAGTATACGTACACAGATAAAATACATTGCTCTAAAAACACCTTTTATAACGGCACTTCGTAGAGTAGAGACTATAGAGTTTGTGCGTGTAAGTGTTATGTGTGAGGGTGGTGAAGTAGGGATTGGTGAAGCACCTGCTACTATGGCTATCACGGGTGAGGATATACAAATTATAATGGATTCAATAGCTAGGGTAAAAGATGTACTTATAGGTTTAGAGATACAAAATGCTTTAGAACTGCTCCATCAACAGAGTATTGGTTCAAGTGCTAAGGCTGCACTTGACATCGCGTTTATGAGTCTCTTAGGATTTTTTAGACTTAAAAATACTCAAAGTATTCAGACTGACATTACGATAAGCTTGAATGATGTTGCTACTATGCTTCGAGATGCAAAAGATGCTTGTGAGAATGGTATGAGTATCTTAAAGATAAAACTCGGAAGTGATATGAACCATGCGATAGAAGTGACTCAAAAACTTTCAAAAACTTTTATAGAAGCAAAGCTACTTATAGATGCAAATCAGGCATGGAGTTTGGCTGAGTCTTTAACTTATGTAAACGCAGTAGAGCATCTCAATATAGAACTTATAGAACAACCAGTTGTAGCAGAGGATTTAGCTTCATTAAAGCTCATTACTGATGCTACAACTATACCGATACTAGCAGATGAAGCGACATTTACCCTCGGGGATGTAAAAGCAGTTATGAAAAATAAGTCTGCTGATATGATAAACATAAAACTTATGAAGTGCGGGGGAGTAAGTAGGGCAGTTGAAATTTTAGAGTATGCAAGAGAAAATAAGATAAAGTGTATGCTAGGCTCTATGCTTGAGGGTCCATACTCTATAAATGCAGCACTCTACTTGGCGTTTAACTACTCTGATGTTATAGAGTATGTTGACTTAGACAGCCCCTTACTTTATAAGGAGAGGTCCACAGAGTTAGATTTTATCTACTCTGATAGTTTTATCTCTCCATCTTAAATATTTCCTTCTAATATTTTATCCATAAGAATAAAAAGTATGACAAACACGATATCAAAAATCCAGAAGATGATTTAGCGAAGTCCTTTGCCATATATATAGAACTTTATAAAGCAGATTCAGATAGTTGGTGTTGTTTTGAATTTAAATATTAGTAATTACTCCTATTTATATAATAATAGTTAAGTAGCAAAAATGAAAAAAATAGTAGCTCTTAGCCGAGTCGATAGGTTCGTGCTAAAGTTCAATACAATGATAAAACTTACGGTATGGGTGTAGATTTAAAGATAGAACTTATAGAACAACCTGTTAGCTCTTCAAATTTAGAAGCATTTAAAAGTCTCATTAAGTCCAAAATGGTGGAAAATATGGCGAGTGCTTAGCTTGAGAGTTTTAAACTCTTTGATATATTTCCTCAAATGGTAAAAGAGGGAAATCCAGAAGTAAACTTATAAAGTGCTTTTAGCGATATATCTGAGCCAGATATATCCAAAAAGACCTGCCATAAAAGATGCACATAAAATACCAATTTTTGCTTGAAAGATAAATGCTTCATTGCCAATAAAGGCTAAATCTGCGACAAATATACTCATAGTAAACCCAATACCACCTAAAAAAGCAACTCCAAAAACTTGACTCATGGAACTTCCTTCAGGTAACTTTGCGATACCTAGTTTAATGCAAAGCCATGCAACCCCAGCAATACCTAAAACCTTTCCAAATATAAGTCCACTCATGATTCCAAGTGCTATAGGCTGAACAATAGTTGAACCAATAGCTGAAAAATCAATGCTAATACCTGCATTTGCTAAGGCAAAAAGTGGAATGACAATCAAACTCACAGGAAGGTGAAGATCATGTTCTAGTCTTGCTGCTGGTGAGCCTATGGCATCTATACGATCTTTTATATTTATGAGTATAGCTTTTTGTTTTTCATGTAAAGAGTAGTCTTCTGCAACAGGATAATTATCATATTCATTAAGTAGATTTTTTGTATGATTTGCAAAATCATGAGGGGAAAACTTAGGTCGAGATGGAATAGCCATAGCTGCGATAACTCCTGCAATAGTAGCATGCACACCAGACTCAAGCATAAATAACCACATAAAAAGACCCACTATAAAGTAAGGCAAAATCATATGGATACCAAAACGATTAAAAGCTACTAAAGTAAGAAAACTAAATCCTGCAAGAAAAAGTGGAATGAGGTGTATCTCATCTGTATAAAAGATAGCGATAACCACAACAGCACCTAAATCGTCTACAATCGCTAAGGCTATAAGAAAGGTAATAAGTGAGGGAGAAACACGTTTTCCTAAAAGTACAAGGGCACTAATTGCAAAAGCAATATCTGTTGCCATTGGTATTCCCCAACCTACAACTCCATCAGTACCTCTGTTTATAGCTATGTATATGAGAGCCGGAATGGCCATTCCACCAATAGCGCAGAGAATAGGGAGCATAGCTACTTTTATGTCTGAAAGCTCACCTACTAAAATATTTCTTTTTATCTCTAGTCCAATCATAAAGAAAAAAATTGCCATGAGTCCATCGTTAATCCAATGGTGAATATTATGAGAGAGGTGCCATGAACCGATGTTTAATTCAACCTTAGTATGAAAAAACTGTGCATAATCTTGGGTAAGGGGAGAGTTGGCTAGGATAAGTGCTAGGACAGTCATACACATAAGTATAATACCTGTAGTTGTTTGTGCATGTATAAAGTGTTCGAGAGGAGTTGCTACTTGTTTAAAGGCTTTTTCCCATGGTGCATATATCTTCATCTTTATTCCTCAAAAACCACTTGATTTCTTCCAGATTTTTTTGCTTTATATAACATCATATCTGAATTGTTAATAGTTTCTTCTAATGTTGTATCCGTATGTATAGCAGCACCAATAGATATAGTAAACTTTATAAAATTATCTTTATCAACAGCAAAACTAAAAGACTCAACTTCTTGACGAATTCGTTCAAAAATATCAAGTGCACTATAGCGGTTGATGTTTTTTAAAACCATACAAAACTCTTCTCCACCAAAACGTGCTACAAGATCTCTATGGCTTGTCGAGGTTCTGAGTATCTCCGATAAAGCGATGATGATTTTATCACCTACATCATGACCATATGTGTCGTTGATATTTTTAAAATGGTCAATATCTATCATAGCAACTGCAAATTTTTCACCACCATCACTTATCTCATCTTGATACTCGCTCATAGTTTCAAAAAAGTAACGGCGGTTATAGAGACCTGTAAGGTAGTCACGGTTTGCATGATTTGTAACGATTTGAATATTTTCAAGTGCCTCTATGGTATTGTTAATACGACATGAGAACTCTTCTTTAGAAAAAGGCTTTGTGATGAAGTCATTTGCACCTGCTTTTAAAAAGATGGCGTTTACTTCATTGTCTTTATTTGATGAGACTGCAAGAATAGCGAGATCATTTTTGTTATGGTTTTTTCTTATCTCATAAGTGAGTTCAAGACCATCCATAACAGGCATATGGTAATCAGTTAAAACTAAGTTGATGTCACTGTTTATACTTAAAATATTTAAAGCTTCTTCACCATGTGCTACTGCTATAACTTTAAAAAACATATTTTGTAATAGGTTTTGTAACTGTTTTCTAAAAACCATAGAGTCATCTACAACAAGTACAGTATGGTTTTGATTTTTTTGAAGTCTAGTAATTGTTTGGATAATGTAGTTAATATCATCTACACCACCCTTATTTACATAGTCAATAATATTCTTTTTTAGTATTCTTTGACGGAACTCTTTATCTATGTTAGCACTTAAAACGATAGCACGATTATCTTTTGAAAGTACATAGTCAACAACTTCACCATTTGGAGCATCAGGTAGGTTAATGTCAAGCAGAGTGATGAAGTATGTGTACATCTTTAAAAAAAGTTTTGCTTCATGTAGAGAGTAAGCGACATCTACTTTAAAGTCTAGTGCCACTTCTATCTTCTTTGAAATTAGTTTTGCAAGTGTTTTGTTGTCTTCAACTATAAGTATTCTTTGACTCATTTTCTCTCCAAATATTGTTAGTAAATGTTACAGTTTTTTAGCTGGTTTTATAGTAAAAAAAGCTATTATCCCTTCATGAATTGGCTAAATGTTACTATTGATAAACTCAAATCAAACAAAAATGTTTTTTTAACAGGTGGTGCTGGAGTTGGAAAAACAACCATAACACGAGAAATAATTGAGCATTTCGAGAGTGATGCCAAAAAAGTAGCAAAACTAGGCTCAACTGGAATGGCAGCTACACTTATAGGTGGGCAGACACTTCACAGTTTTTTAGATTTAGGGATAGCTTCTGATGTGGAGGAGTTACAAACTAAGGGAAAGTTTGAGATAAAAAAGAAGATAAAAAAACTTCTAAACGCTATGCATCTCATAGTCATAGATGAGATAAGCATGGTGAGTAATACCCTCTTTGAGATGATAGCCCTGCGTTTAGAACAAGCGGGCTTTAACGGCTCACTCTTAGTAGTGGGTGACTTTTTACAACTGCCACCCGTTGTAAGAGGTTCAAACGATGTTCACTTTGCTTTTGAGTCTAAGGCTTGGGAAGAGATGGCATTTGAGAAGATAGAACTCACACATATATATAGAACTGATGATGTGGCATTTATAGACCTTCTTAACCATGTGCGTTTTGGTTTTGTGAATGAGAATGTTCATAATCAACTTAACTCTTACATAAAACCACTTCCCGAAGATTTGAGTAAATTCACTTTTCTTTTTGGGAAAAATGCTTCAGCAAACCTACACAACAAACGCCAACTAGAACACATAGAGAGTGAACTTTTTGTAAAAGAAGCACAAATCATTAAACATCTTAAATCTACTAAAGATAATGAAGTCGAACGCTTTATGAATGACGCAAGGATAGAAAAAGAGTTAGCCTTAAAAGTAGGAGCACCAGTGCTTTTTACAAGAAACTCATGGAACTACTTTAACGGTGAGAGAGCCGTAGTTATAAATGTTGATGCGACTAATGTTTTTGTGCAAAAGAGTGATGGTGTTGTTATAAAGCTAGAGAGTAGTGCTCAAAGTAAGGCTAGGTGGAGTGAAAAAAGTGTTAATGGTAAAAAAGAGATGGTAGAAGAGAACCTCTTTAGTATCTATCAGTTCCCTATTAAGTTAGCGTTTGCGATAACTATACATAAGTCACAAGGTATGAGCATAGAAGACCTTATAATCGAAACAAATGAAATCTTTGCACCCTCACAATTTTATGTAGCACTTTCACGTAGCTCAAACCCAAAAAACTTAAATCTCATAGCACCAAGAAAACAGTGGTATGACTTAGCTTATGTGAATGCGAGGGCGATGAATTTTGTTCAAAACGGTAGATAAAGGTATTTTATATATGCTTCTTGCTGCTCTTATCTCAGCACTTAACGGTGCTTTGGCTAAGATACTCAGCGAAGATATGTCAGCTCTTGAGATAGTCTTCTTGAGAAACTTAATCGGAATGTTTTTAATTTTGTATGCTTTAAAACATACTCCACCTGTACTAAGTGGTGGTAAAATCCATCTTCTATTTATTCGAGGTCTTTTAGGCTTTATCGCTATGATTTTGTTTTTTTATACCATTACAACTATTCCTTTAGGCGAAGCCATAACCCTTAACAAAACATCCCCTCTTTTTGTTACTATTCTTGCTTATTATTTACTTGGAGAGCATTTAAGTAAACGCAGTATAGTTGCACTTTTTGTAGGTTTTATAGGAGTTGTCTTTATTACAAAGCCTTTTGGTCTTGATATATCGTATGAGCATTTTTTAGGTCTCCTTGGTGGTTTTTTTGCAGCTGCTGCCTATGCAACGATTAAAAAGATAAAAGATATATATGACACGAGAATCATTATGCTCTCCTTTGTAGGAGTTGGAACACTCCTACCTCTTTTACTTTTTATAGTGGCACAGTATGTACAAACCCCTGAGTATTTGAGTTTTTTATTTCCAGTCTTCTCATTCCCACAGAGTCTGAAAGTTTGGCTACTCATCATACTTATGGCAAGTGTCGCTACTCTGTCGCAATGGCTACTTACCAAAGCATATAGTAGCTCTAATCTAAGCATTATAGGTGTTGTCAGCTATACGAATATCCCTTTTGCAATAGCTTTTGGAGTTCTTTTAGGTGATGGGTTACCTGATTACTTCAGTTTTTTAGGCATTATGTTGATTGTATTTGCAGGGGTGTTAATAGGATTTAAAAGAAAATAAGCTATAATTAAATTTGGAATTATTATACTAAAGATAAGGAATATGAATGAAAAAGTTATTAGCTCTACTTATTACAAGTAGTTTAGCAGTTACAAGTGTGTATGCAAAAGAGATGCATTTAGAAGAACATGAGAGTGAAAACAACTTTTATGTGGCTACAAAAGCAATTTATTCATTTGGTGCTTCAGTTGAGGAAGCAGATGCAACACTTGAGGGTTCTAGTGGAGCAGGTTTAGGTGTAGATGTAGGTTATAAACTAGGTGCAGGCTTTTCTGTAGAACTAGATGTTGCTTATGTAGAAGCTGATGTTTTAGAGAAAAAACTCACAGGAGAGCAAAGAACTGTAAAAGGTTCATTTACTACAAGCTCTTTAGATGTTGCATATATTCACCATGTTACTCATGAGTTAGAGGTATTCATTAAAGGTGGTTATGAGTATGAGTTTGAAAAGATAAGTGACTTAGGTGTTGATACTACTAACAGTGGAATAGTTTATGCAGTTGGTTTTGAGTATGAGCTAGACCATACAAATGCAATAGCTTTGGAGTATGAAGCTACAACGATTGAGGGGCCAAGAGGTAATATCGCATCTTTAGGTTATGTGTATAGTTTTTAGATGAAGTGGTTTATAGGAGTAGTATTTATCATGATAGCCTTGAGTGGATGTTCACATCATATAGATGAGCCATACTATGATAGAGCAAATGCAGCTAACGATAAAGCACAAGCAGATTTACAAAAATAAGAGTTTTTAAGAGAGAAAAGCAGTGAAGAACTCACTGCTTGAAATATAAAGGGAGTGTATCCCTAGCACATAGTGCTAGGCACCCCACTTACGCTTTAGCGACGGGGGTGTCGACATTCGCTGTGAGGCAAAGCCGAGGAAGTACTCTTGGGGTGTAGTGCCAGAAGCTACAGGTCACCCTCATGCTTAGCAAGATACTCAGCAACACCATCAGTTGTAGCTTTCATACCCTCGTCACCTTTTGTCCAACCAGCAGCACATACTTCACCATGCTCATCAGTAAATTGCATTGCGTCTACCATACGAATCATCTCATCGATGTTACGACCAAGTGGTAAATCATTTACTACTGCATGACGAACTACACCTTTACCGTCTATTAAAAATGAACCACGTAAAGCTACTGCTTCACCAAAAAGAACATCGTAATCTTTAGAAATTTGTTTTGTAAGGTCAGCTACAAGAGGGTAACCAACACGGCCAATACCACCTTTGTTAATTGGAGTTTCTCTCCATGCAAAGTGAGAAAATTGAGAATCTACTGAACAACCAATAACATTAACGCCACGATCTTTAAAATCTTGAAGTCTGTGATCAAAAGCGATAAGCTCAGATGGACATACAAAAGTGAAGTCTAGTGGATAGAAAAATAAAACTGTACCTTTTTCACCCATGTTTTCTGATAATTTGAAGTCTTCAACGATTGAACCGTCACCTAAAACTGTTGTTGCTGTAAAGTCTGGAGCTTGATTTGTTACTAACATATATAAATCCTTGTTTTTTTAATGGTGTAATTCTAACGAAAGATTATTAATATTTCTCTTCAAAAGAAAATTATCGGTTTTATACTATCTTCATTTAATCTTCATAAAGATATTGCACAATTACATAATTCAAACTTAACAAGGGGTTTATAATGAAGAAGATTTCATATATTAGTTTAGCAGTTGTAGCTGCAATTATGAGTGGTTGTGGTGGTAGTACAGATAGCGGAACAACTACAACAGCTTTAAATACAGTAACGGTAGAACGTGGTCCTATTTTAGGGGCTAAAGTACTTGATGCTAATGGACAAAAAGCAACGGAATTAGGAGCTGGAAAGTATAACTTTACATCAGCACCATCATACCCGATACTTGCAACAGGTGGGGTAATAGATATAGATAGAGATGGTACGGTAAGTCTTGGCGATGTGGTAAATGATATGAATTTAACTACTCCTCAGGGTAGTGCACTTACTATTGTTACAACACTTGCAACAAATACACAAACAAAAGCAGCGATAGAGACACTTGCGAATAGTTTAAATCTTACAGTAGATGAGCTTTACACAAAAATCCCATCTACATCTAAAGAGATAGAAGCGATTTCTAATGAAGTATATAAGTATGCAAAAATGAACAATCGCCTAGACTTACATAGCTACAATGTTACAGATATTAATACTACTGCAATAACACAAGCATATGCAAGTTATGACGATAATCATGATTTTGAACAAGAAGAGCGAGATCTTATTACAGAACTTTCAGCTTATGTAGATGAGGTTGACGATGCAGATATTGATGACATCAAAGCAGAAATTGAACGTGAGCATACAGATGAGGAAGATAATGATTATATAAACTATTTAGATACTCTTAAAACTGAGTATGAGAGTGAGTATGGTGATTTGGATTATGATGATGACGGTGTGGACAGTACTCATAATCAGGGGACTAATTGTGCTACTTGTCACTCAGTAGGGACTACTCTAACTACTTACAGTAGTGATGAAAATGAAGGAAATGAAAATGAAGCAAATGAAAATCAGTTTGATTCTGGTGCTACAATCTTTACGACTATTGATGCAGCAAATTATGCTACGACAAAAGCAGCTAGTGGTTACACTCTTCGTTTAGTACTAGAGAATGGTGCAGGAACTGAAACATACAACATTGGGTATGGAACAGGGAATGTAAATAAAACATTTACTCAAGCACTTGGGACTACAAAATATACAGCAGAGGTTCTTGATAGAAGTGGTAATGTTGTTAATAGTTCAGCAAGCAACTCTCATGATGCAACTAGACTAGATTGTAATAGTTGTCACTCTCAAGCAGGAATAGGTGGAGCACCAGGAAGAATAACAACTTTTAAATATACAGCACCAACACCAGTGGTTCTAGACACAAATACAACAACAGTAGTTGTTCCAGATACGAATACAACAATACCAGTGGTGCCAGACACGAATACAACAATAGTAGTGGTTCCAGACACAAACACAACAACACCAGTGGTACCAGACACAAATACAACAACAGTTGTGCCAGACACGAATACAACAACACCAGTTGTTGCACTCTCTTTTACAAATGATGTTTTGCCAATACTAGACACAAACTGTAAAAGTTGTCATGGTGCTAGTGGAAACTTCAGTATCACTACATCAATAACACCATATGCTGGGGTTACACCATTTGTAGATTCAGGGAATGCTACAGCTTCAGTACTACTTCAAAAAGCATCAGGAGTTGGACATGGTGGAGGAACAGTTCTTACTTCAACATCAGCAGAGTATATAACAGTCCGTGACTGGATAGCAGAAGGTGCATTAGATAACTAAGGATGAAAAAATGAAAAAAAGAAAATTATTTTCTCTGACTTTTCTTCTCGCTTCTCTACTTTTTTTGAGTGGATGTGGCGATGATGAGGACGGTAGTCAAGTCGCTACAACAGCTCAAGGCTGGCACTTTCAAGGTAGAGATTGCCTTGCTTGTCACAATGTTGATTTAAATCCAGATAAACACCTTCTTTATGGAGGAACACTCTATAAAAGTCAAAATATTACAGATCAAAATGATTTAAATAACATCTGTGGAGGAGAGTTAGTCGTGAACTTTTTAGATACTGCTAATGGAGTGCTTGCATATAGTTCAAAAGATTATGTTGATCCTAACTCTAAAGGTTATGATGCCAAAGGAAATATTTTTATACTTCAAAGGGAGTTACGACTTTTAAGTGCAGGAAGATACACAGTTCAGATTACTGATAAAAATGGAACACAGTTAGCAGTAGGTGGTAATCATGACTTTACATCTGCGGACTATGACATTAATAAAGGTGCAGATTTTGCAAATAGATTAGCATGTAATCGTTGTCACTCAAACAGCGGACCACAAGTACCTCTCTATGTAGAGATTAATTCAAATTTATGCGAGTAAGGATAATAAAATGAAAAAAATAATTTTAGTACTACTTTTAACACTTAGTGTATATGCTGCTCCAAGAGTAGGTGATAATGCTGTTACATTTACACTTCCAGCACTTTATGAAGAGAGTCAAAGTCTCAGTTCTGAGGAACTCAAAGGAAAAGTAGTACTACTAAACCTTTGGGCTAGTTGGTGTAGTGGGTGTAAAGAGGAGATGCCTCTTTTTGTTGAACTACAAGAGGCTTATGCAGACAAAGGTTTTATCTTAGTAACATCAAGTATAGATAATGAAGCACAGAGTGCAAAAGATTTTTTAAGTGATGTAGATCCAAAGAAGAGACTCACTTCTCTTTATGATGCAGATAAGATACTTCCAAAAACATACAGATGTCCAGGAATGCCAAGCTCATTTCTTGTAGATAAGTTTGGTGTAATTAGAGAAGTATATATAGGTAGTATAGATGCAAGTAGTATGACACAGCTTAAAAACAAGATAGATAAATTACTAGGAGAATAACATGAAAACACTGTTTTTACTAGTGGTGCTTCTCTTAGTAAGTGGATGTTCTGAGTCTCTTGTTCTTGTTATGCCTTATGAGAAGGAGTACTTTGCACAAGATAAGATGAGTCTCTCTCCCATAGCAGAGCGAGCAGAACAAGAGGGACATATATTTCTTATTCGTGAAGCAAGTGCAGGTGGCGAGAGCTCTTTTCAAGGAGGATGCGGATGCAGATAAAATATTTTTTTACACTGATATTTTCACTTCTTCTTTTAGAGATAAGCTCTTTAGCTTCAAACCTTAAAGATAGTGCAAGTATAGGTTTTGACACATACAGTGATACAGGTGATGTCCAAGTTTACTCTCCTACACTATCTCTTTTTAAGAGGGTTTCAACACACTGGATGATAGGCTTTAAAATGCGAATCGATGCCATAACAGCAGCAAGTATCCAAAATGGTGCAAGTGCAGGTAATGTAGATGTCGTAACTGGTGCCTCACAAAAAGAGGACTCTTTAGCAGATGATACACGCTATGCACCAACAGCGATGGCGACATACGATGATGGCATCAATAGTTTTACACTTGGAGCATACTATTCACAAGAGATAGATTACGAGGGAAAAGCACTCTTTTTTAACTATGTGAAGCAGTTAAATGAGCAAAATACAGCAGTAGGGATAGGGTTTTCACAGTCAGCTGATAAATGGAAACCTGTATTTGATAGAGCCTTGCCAAAGGATAATAGAGATGAGAGAAAAATAGACCTCTCTATTAACCAACTCTTTACTCCTGGTTTTTCTATGCAGGCAGTCTACTCATATATGTATAGTGAAGGATTCTTATCTTCACCATATCATTATGTACTTCAAGAAAATATAGCGAAGTTTGAAAACTATCCAGATACACGGGTAGGACATGCCATGGCACTTAAAGGAGTCTATCTCTTAAATAGTGCAAATGCGATGAACTTTTCGTACAGATACTATTTTGATGACTGGGATATTAGCTCTCATACTCTAAATGTTGAAGTATTACATGATTTTTCAAGCTCTTTTACATCGGGAGTGCGTCTGCGTTACTACACACAGACAGCATCAAGCTTTGTTCAAGAGATAGGAAACTATAGTGCTACAGATAGCTACTTTGCAACTGACTATAGAATGAGTGCCTTTGATTCATATACTATAGGTATACCTTTTATACACAGAATGAAAGGTGGTGATAAACTCACTGCAAGTATAGATTACTATGAGACTACTAACAACAACTTTATCAAAGTTTGGTATGGAGTGGATAAGTTACAGTCCATTTTTACAACACTAACATATGAGTTTGAGTACTAGAGATGTCTTTTTTTGAGCATGGATTAAAAGCTAAGGTGATGAGTACTGAGCTCATCATTGAAGCAAATCTATCTAAAAAAATTCTTTTTGAGGCCTTAAGTATTGCAAAAGAGTTTGAAGCTACATATTCAGCCTACAAAGATGATTCTTTAGTAGCGAGGATTAATGCTTCTGCTGGAAAAAATCCTGTATCTTGCAGAGCTCAAGAGATAGAAATATTTCAAAAAGCATATGCAATTGCACAGGAGTCAGATGGTGTTTTTGACCCTACTATTGGTGCTTTGACGCAAGGCACTTATGGTTTTGGAACCAAACATGCACATCTTCCTAGTAGTAAAGAGTTACAAAAAGCAAAAGAACTTGTGAATTATAAAGATTTTATGGTGACACAAAAAGATGTATATCTGAAGAAAAAAGGTATGCAACTTGATTTAGGTGGTATAGGGAAAGGTTTTATAGCAGATAAGCTTATAAGATTTTTACAAGATAGAGGTGCAACAAAAGGCTTAGTCAGTGCAGGTGGAGAGATAGTTACATTTGGTAAAGAGTACATCGTTGCACTTAAAAACCCTTTTGGTGAGGGAAACTGTGCCATAATCAAGAGTAGTAAAGAGGCGATATCTATCTCAACAAGTGGTGATTATGAACGCTATATCGGATCAAAAGAGCACCACCACATACTCGATAGAACAACAGCAAAGCAGAACCACTACTACAGTAGCATTACACTTATAAAAAATGGGGTGGATGCTACACTTCTTGATGGTGTATCAACCATCGCGTTTAATGCAAAAAAGAGTGAGTTAGCAGCTATTGCTAAAAAGTTTGAGCTGGCAATAGTTGCTATTACTGAGGACAAAGAGATATATTTTGAAAACTTTTCAAATCTAGCGATAAAAGGTTTTGAAATATATCCATTTACAGGAGATAAATAATGAAACATATTTTTTTACTTACTATTATGCTGCTTTCACTACTCAAAGCATCAGAGTTCCTAATGCCCCAAGAGGCATTTCAACCATCAGCACAACTTAAACAAAAAGAGATACATCTAAGTGTAAATTTAGGTGAAAATATCTATCTATACAAGGACAAAATATCTGTTACCTTAGAGGGTGAGGGTGTGAGTATAAAAGAGATACTCTATCCTCAATCGCTTAAACATGATGGCAGTGATGTTTACGAGAAAACTCTTCTTCTTAAAGTTATTCTTCAAAAGAGTAGTAGTGCTAAAGAACTTGAAGCAACTCGCCTCAAGTTCTCTTTTCAAGGTTGCTCTTCTGATGGCTTATGTTATGAGCCACAAGACAAAGTTTATGAATTTAGTATAAATACAAGTAAACTAGAGAATGAGAAAATAAAAAAAGTTGCAGTAGAGTCTCAAGAGTTAGAAAAAAATGAGACAGATACCATAACAGATACTTTTAAAAACGAGAGTACTTTTATAGTTCTGTTGACTTTTTTTGGTTTTGGCTTACTGTTATCGATGACACCATGTATTTTTCCTATGATACCTATACTCTCTTCTATCATAGTCTCTCAGGGTGAGGGAATGAGTGCAAAGAAAGGCTTTTTCCTTTCACTTGTGTATGTTCTATCGATGGCGTTTGCCTATACTCTTGCTGGTGTTTTAGCCGGATTATTTGGTGGAAACCTGCAAGCAGCGATGCAAAATCCTTATGTAGTTATATCTTTTGCTACAGTATTTGTGGGACTTGCCTTTTCTATGTTCGGATTTTTTGAGATTGGTTTACCCTCTTCTATACAGAGTAGAATCTCGAATGTTTCAGACAAGGCTTCAAATAAAGGGGGACTTCTAGGAATTGCAATTATGGGTTTTCTCTCAGCACTTATAGTAGGACCATGTGTTGCACCTCCACTTGCTGGAACATTAGTCTACATAGGTCAAACTGGTGATGCTGTGTTTGGAGGTCTTGCACTCTTTGTTATGAGTCTTGGTATGGGAATGCCTCTTTTACTCATAGGTGCTGGTGCTGGAAAGTTTATGCCTAGACCTGGAGGCTGGATGAATAGTGTCTCTAAAGTTTTTGGAGTTGTAATGCTAGCAATTGCTATCTGGATGCTAGAAAAAATTGCGCCAGCTTCTGTAACGATGTTTCTTTGGGCACTACTTTTTAGCATTTCAGCTATCTACCTCAATGCACTTGAACCACTCGGTGAGAAACGCTCTTGGAATGCACTTATCAAAGGTATAGGTGTGGTACTTTTAACTATAGGTCTTTCTCTTTTTATTGGTCTCTTAAGTGGTAGTACAAATATCTTTGAACCTTTTGAAAAGTTTACACAAAAGAGTACAACACAAATAGCAGACTCTAAAGAGCTCTCTTTTATTGTTGTAAAATCATTAGAAGAGCTTAATGCGGAGCTTGCTAAAAACAAGGGCAAAAAAATTATGCTGGATTTTGCTGCAAAGTGGTGTACTTCATGTAAAGAGTTAGATGAAATCACTTTTAAAGACAGAGCAGTACAAAAGAAGCTCAAAGAGTATGTACTCTTACGTGCAGATGTAACAGAAAACTCTCAAGCACAAAAAGAGCTCTCAAAAGCCTATGGTGTATTTGGACCACCTGCAATTATATTTATAAATGAGTCAGGAGCAGTAGAAAAAAGTAGAACAATCATCGGATACAAAACTCCTAAGGAGTTTCTCAGTAAGTTATAAACTCAATGTGCTACAATTATATAGATAAAAAGGGGTTTTATGAAATTGATTGTTCTGTTCTTTCTCCTGTTTTCATTTATGCATGCAGATGATTTACTACAAGAAGAGAGCTCATACGAGTTAGGTGAAGGGGTAAAAATAGGGTCTCTTCCTCTGTACCTTGGAGGGTACTTTTCACTGGATTATCAACAGCAAAATGATGAAAAGAGATACCGTCTAGATGATATTGCCCTTTTAGCTTATGGTAGCTATAGTAAATTTTCCTACCTTACAGAACTTGAATATAAAGAATTTTATACATACACACAAGATAGTAATAGCACTATGGTAGAGCAAGATACTCATTTGCATATAGAGAGACTCTTTGTCGACTATAACTATAATGAAAACTATATGCTTAAACTTGGAAAATTTAACTCTCAAGTAGGTTTTTGGAATCTTCTTCCAATAAATGTACTCCGAGATACAAGCTCAAATCCTCTCTCAACAGAGATTATATTTCCTCGTTTTACTACAGGTGTGTATGGAGCATATACATCCTATGATAGTGGTGAGTTAAAGTTTGACTTGACACTTCAAAACAATGATGACTTAGATGCAAACTACAATAACTACACAATTGATAAACATTATGCTTTAGGACTTACTTATTCTCAGGATTTTTTAGAATTAAAGCTTAATGTTGGAGTCTTTGATAACTATATTGTTAATAATACTCTCCAAGAACTCTATTATTTTTTAGCTTCACTCCAGTATGAAACACAAGATTATAAAATCATGGCAGAAGTCGGCACACAAAAATCTGATGAAAGATTTATAACTCCTTATGCAGGATATATTCAAGGTCTATATAACATAACACCTAAACATGCAGCTATTATTAGGCTTGAGAGTTATGAAGATAGAATGACAAGGTTAGAAGATAGTTTTGCTATTTTTGCATGGACATATCGACCTCTGTATCCTGTAGCATGGAAAGTGTCCTATCAGGTCCATTCAATGAAGAGTGCGAATAAATTTCTTTTTTCATGGTCGGTACTCTTCTAATGAAAATATTTCTTTTTTTCTGTATCTTCATGAGTCTCTCAGCACAAGAGTATGCGGTTGTAGCTAAAAAGGGTATGCAAAAAGTCTCAGCTAATCAAATAAGGGCACTATTTTTAAAAAAGACCTCTTATATTGGAGATAAAAAAGTAGTAGTTCTGAACTTAAGTGCTCAAGAGAGTCTGCGTATGAGTTTTGAGAAAAAAGTATTAAAAATGAATTTTCGACACTTAAAAGAGTACTGGATAAAACAGCATTATTTAGGACACCGTCCACCGATTACTCTAAAGTCACAAGAGAGTATCATAGCTTTTATAAAAAAAGTTGATGGTGCTATAGGGTATGTTGAACTCAAAAAAGTGGATGATGAGTTAAAAATCTTGTATAGGTGGGTAGATTAATGTCAAAAGTATTACTCTGTGATGATGAGCTTATGAACAGAAAAGTAGCCTCTAAAATTTTAAAAAAAGAGGGTTTTGAAGTTGTGGAAGCATGTAATGGCCTAGAGGCACTTGATATCCTCAAGCTTGAGGAGATAGATCTTATACTTATGGATCTCATGATGCCAGTTATGGATGGATATGAGGCAACAAAGATTATAAAAAATGATGAAAAAACTGCTTCTATTCCACTTATTATTATATCAGCACTTTCAGATAGAGAAGCTATAACAAAAGGGCTTAAGCTTGGTGCGAATGAGTATATTTCAAAACCATTTGATATTATTGAGTTTGTATTGCGTGTAAAAAATGCTATTAAAATGGGAGAACTTCAAAACAATAAAAATGAGAAAGATATTGTTTACATACTTTCTAAAACTGCTGAGTATAGAGATAATGAAACATCTATGCATACTCAGCGTGTAGGTGAGATGGCAGCAGCAATCGTAGAAATATTTGGATGGGATTCTACTGATACAGAGCTAATGCGTCTAGCTGCCCCTATGCATGATATGGGAAAAGTTGGTATAGCTGATAATATTTTACTCAAAGCAGGAAAATTAACAGATGAGGAGTTTAGTGTTATGAAAACACATGCTGAGATAGGCCATTCTATCTTATCACAAAAGAAAACACCTCTTCTAGCTCTTGCTGCTGAAATAGCATTAACACATCATGAAAAGTTTGACGGAAGTGGTTATCCAAAAGGATTAAAAGAGCAAGAAATTCCTTTAAGTGGGGCGATTGTAGCAGTTGTAGATGTTTTTGATGCTCTGTTGAGTGAGCGACCTTATAAAAAAGCATTCCCTTTAGAAAAAACTCTTGAAATTATCAAAGCTGGTAGTGCTACTCATTTTAATCCAGAAGTTGTTGATATCTTTTTTCAAAATCTTCAAAAAATGTTAGAGATACGCCAAAGCCTATGTGATGATTGATTTTTTTACAAAATCTTTACGAAATAAACTACTCCTTGCTTTTTTTGTAGTAGGACTTTTCCCTTTTGTTTTACTTCTTATATATACGATATTTTTAAGTGAAGCAAAGATGGTAGATAGACTAGTAGTAGAACAGTTAGATAGTGCTAAAATGACTGTTAAACGAATTACCATATCTTTACAAGCACTACAAAAGGAGGTTCTTTTCTTGAGCTCACTGGATGTAATGGATGACTTAATTGCTGAAGATATTGATAAGCGTATCACAAGACTTTTGGAAAAAAAGGCGAAAGACTTAGAACTTAATATTACTCTTTTTGCTATAGATACAGATGGAAATATTTTAGCCTCTAGTGATAAAAATTTATTGCAACATAAACATACTAAACATCTATTTTCTCAAATCAATGGAAGCTATATAGAAAAAGATAAAATATATTATTATGCAAAAATATATGCATCTTTTGATGACTCTAAAGTTATAGGCACTCTTATTTTAGTATATAATATAGAAAACTTAAACAACTTTTTAAATTTTGCATCAGGTATGCACTCTTATATCACTAATCCCTACTTAAACATTCAAGTAGGACAGAATATGAATTTTTCCCTCTCTTTTGAAAAGAATGAAGCAAGTTATATAAACAAAGAGCATGTAATGGTATATAAAGAACTTTCCCCAATGTTGGAAAATTTTTACTATGTGTATGCAGTTGATAAGAGTATCGCTTTAGCATCGCTTTATGACTTTATTCGTCTTATGATTTATAGTGCTACTATGATTTTCTTTTTGATTATTTTCATAGCATGGAGGTATTCAAAAGGTATAGTAAGACCAATCGAACTCTTAACCCAAGCAACTAATACTATCACAAAAACTAGAGACTACACTACTGTTTTACCCCTGAGTTCTCAAGATGAGGTCGGAATCTTAACAGACTCTTTTAATGCTATGATCCGTACAACAGCAGAGGCTTTAGCAGAACTAGAAGAGGAGAGTAAGTTACGACTTAAACGCTTTACCCAGCTTATAGAAGTTTTTAATACTATTATTCAAACAAAAGATGAAGAGGAGTGTATATCAATTGCAATTAGTGAGATAAAAAAGCTTACTAATAAAGATGATTTGTATTTTATAGAGCCTACTGTAAGGGTGAACCCAAATGAGACACAACTATATGTACAAGATTATGAAGTAGATAAGAAGGTGCATATAGGTTCTATATCTTTAGGCGAGGATAGTTTTAAAGATAAGTATGAGCATGATTTTTACAACTCTATCTCAGCAATGATTACCCTGCAAATAGAAAAAATTCGTTTGATTGATAAAACGATGTCAGTATCAAAAGCAAAGTCTGCTTTTATCTCAAATATGTCGCATGAACTACGAACACCACTAAATGCTATCATAGGATTTTCTCAATTTCTTATTACTTACGAAGAACTGACAGATGATCAGCAAGATACAGTTTCAAATATAGAGACTGCAGCACATTACCTCTTAACCATGATTAATGAAATTTTAGACATTGCTAAAATAGAAGCAGGAAAGATGGAAGCACATATTGAAAATGTAGACCTTATAGAGGTAATCAACAATACCTATCATATGCTAAAACCACTTAGTGATGATAAGGGTTTAGATTTTAAACTTAGTATACAAAACTATAAATATACAAATTTTCAAACAGATCCAAAAATGTTTCAACAGATAGTCACAAACATGCTCTCAAATGCAATCAAGTTTACACAAAAAGGTTTTGTAAGTTTAGAATTATACAGTGAGCAAAATAGAGTTTATGTAAAGGTAAAAGATAGTGGTATCGGTATAAGAAAAGAGGATATTGAGAGGCTTTTTACAGACTTCACTCAGGTGGAAGGTGTGATGCAAAAGAAACATAAAGGGACAGGATTGGGGCTATCTTTGAGTAGGAAAATGGCTCATATTTTAGGCGGGGAGATAAGCATAGATAGTCAAGGTTTAGGAAAAGGGAGTGAAATACTTTTTACTCTCAACTCTATCTAATTTCCCTATTTAATAACCTTATAACCAACACCTCGTACATTAATAATAAAGTCTTTATTATTAAGCTTTTTACGTAAGTTTTTAATATGAACATCGACTAAATTACTATGCTTGATAGAGTAGTTGTTCTTATTTATATGTTCACTAAGCTGGTATCGAGTGATAACCTGATTAGGGTGTTGCATAAAAAGTTCAAGTAAATCAAATTCAGCTGTTGTTAGCTTTATCGCTATATCATTTATGTATACATCTCGTGCTATGGTGTCAAGTGTAACATTTTGAATGTTAATTAATGAATTTTTTTCAGATGATTCTCTACGAAGCAGGGCTCTAATTCTTGCAAGAAGCTCAACTGAAGAGTAGGGTTTACAGAGATAGTCATCAGCACCACTATCTAAAACAGATACTTTATCGTTAATCTCTGAATTTGCTGAAAGCATTAAAACTGGTGTTGTAAGCTCTTGTGCACGAAGTGTTTTTAAAAGTTCAAGTCCATCACCGTCACCCAGATTCCAATCAAGTAAAATGAGTGAATACTTATTTGTATCTAAAATTTTTTGTGCTGAGAGGTAGCCATTAGCAATATCACAGATGTATTTTTCACTTTGTAGTAGTTTATATAGTTGTTTAGCCGTAAGTTCATTATCTTCTACTATTAATATATTCAAGTCATTTTCCATATGTGTATAAGTCTAAAGTATTATAGCAAAAGTTTTAGATATACTTGCGACGATTTATAGTCCTAGAGGCTATACGTCAATAAGGAAAATCGATGACAAAAGAGTATATATTTACTTCTGAGTCTGTAACAGAAGGGCACCCTGATAAGATGGCAGATCAAATCAGTGATGCAATTTTGGATTATATTATTGAAAAAGACCCAAAAGCACGTGTTGCTTGTGAAACTTTAGTTTCAAATGGTTTTTGTGTAATTGCAGGCGAATTGAAGACTACGGCTTATGCCCCTATGCAAGAGATTGCTAGAAAAGTTATTCAAGAAATTGGCTATACAGATGCTAACTATGGTTTTGACTATAGAGCTGCAGCAGTATTAAACGGTATAGGTGAGCAATCTCCTGATATCAACCAAGGTGTTGATCAAGCAGATGGTGCCATAGGTGCAGGTGATCAAGGTTTAATGTTTGGATACGCTTGTCGCGAGACAGATGTATTGATGCCTTTACCTATTCATTTGGCTCACCGTTTAACACAAAGATTAGCATTGGTTCGTAAAGAGGGAATTGTTCCCTACCTTCGTC
Source organism: Sulfurimonas sp. SAG-AH-194-L11 (assembly GCF_029215995.1). Classification (GTDB taxonomy): domain Bacteria; phylum Campylobacterota; class Campylobacteria; order Campylobacterales; family Sulfurimonadaceae; genus Sulfurimonas. Next base: position 45,651 of record NZ_JAEMVB010000005.1, on the reverse strand, counting down.
CTGATGGAAAAGCACAAATTAGTGTTAGATATGTAGATGATAAACCAGTAGCAGTTGAGACTGTTGTTATCTCTACACAACATCATGATGGAATTAGCCAAGAGCAAATTCGTAAAGATATGATTGCTGAGGTTATTCGTGAGGTTATTCCTGCAGATATGATGGATGATAAAACTATCTTTCATATTAATCCTACTGGAAAGTTTGTAATTGGTGGACCACAAGGTGATGCCGGTCTTACTGGCCGTAAGATTATTGTTGATACCTATGGTGGTTCATGTCCTCATGGTGGTGGTGCATTTAGTGGAAAAGATCCTACTAAAGTCGATCGTTCTGCGGCATATGCTGCTCGTCATGTTGCCAAAAATCTTGTAGCTTCAGGTGCCTGTGACAAGGCAACTATACAAGTAGCATATGCTATTGGTGTAGTTCAGCCTGTATCTATTATGGTAGATACTCATGGAACTGGTAAAGTGGACGAAGAGAAGATAGAAGCTTGCATTAAAGAGCTTTTTGATTTAAGCCCTGCAGGTATTATTGAGTCATTAGACTTGCTAAAACCAATATATAGAAGAACTGCTGCTTATGGTCACTTTGGCCGTGAGGAAGAAGGTTTTACTTGGGAAGTTACAGATAGAGCTGAGGAAATTAAGAAGTATTTAGGGCTATAAGCCTTAAGTACTCTGATAAAAAGTAAACACTACTAATAAATTTTTGTATTATTCAAAATTTTTTAGCTGTTTTTAAAAGTATAGAGGGTATAGTACCCTAATTCAAAATTATAGGAGAAAATAATGTCAGTAATAATTAACGACACATGTATCAACTGTGGTGCATGTATAGATGAATGTCCAGTAGAAGCAATTGTAGACGAGGATGATAATCCAGAAGAAGAGGATATATATTACGTTTACGGTGACAAATGTGTAGAGTGTGTAGGTCATCATGATGAACCAGCATGTGCTACTGCATGTCCAACTGAGGGTTGTATTACTTGGGATGCTATTGGTGATAGTCCAGCTCACAGAGATGATATTACAGAAGAGCAACGTTCAAATCACGAAAATATAGTAGACTAATTATCTATCATGAAGCACTTAGGTGCTTCATTTCTACAAGTAAGATAGCTTCATTTTACTTTTAAATTCACAAAATTCATTTTTTAAACTAGAAACAATCTTTTTTTAGATATAATCCCACTCTAATTTTATATTTTCAGAGGAGATTTGATGGAACGTACACTATCAATAATTAAACCAGATGCAGTTGCAAAAGGTGTTATAGGCAAGATTTTAGACAGATTTGAGAGCAATGGTCTTAAAATAGCTGCTACAAGAAAAATGCAACTATCTCGTGGTGATGCAGAAGCATTTTATGCAGTTCATGCAGAACGTCCATTTTTCGGAGACTTAGTTGACTTTATGATTTCTGGTCCAGTTGTTGTTACAGTTTTAGAGGGTGAAAATGCAATGCAAATTAACCGTGATCTAATGGGTGCAACTAATCCTAAAGAAGCAGAAGCTGGTACTATCCGTGCAGACTTCGCTGAAAATATTGATGCAAATGCAGTTCACGGAAGTGATTCTGTTGAAAATGCAGCAGTTGAAATTGCATTTTTCTTTTCAGAAAGAGAAATTTCTTAAGTTTAACTTATGAAAGTTATACTTAGACGTGTTACCAAAACACCATTAGACTTTGATGTTAAGTCTAATGAAATAACTTTTAAAGGTTATTTGCAGTATCATGGTGGCAAATTAATTCTGCTCAAAGCAAACTTACAAGGAGAAATTCTTAAAGATTGTGATCTTTGTGCAGAAGAATTCAAAATGCCCTTAGATGAAAAGATAGAATTTTTTATCTCAGATGGTATCTATAAAGATAAAGATAATATCGATTTAGATGTTATTGAGTCTTTTGATGGTGAGATAGAGATAGAAGAGTTGTTACACTCTGAAGTTGAACTTATCAGAAGTGACTATCATAGTTGCGATGAATGTAAACATTCAAACTAAAATTTAAAACATAAAGGAACCAAAGATATGGCAGTACCTAAACGAAGAGTATCTCATTCACGTGGCGCGAAAAGAAGAACTCACTACAAGATTACATTAGCAAAACCAGTTAAATGTGCAGATGGAACTTATAAGTTACCACACCACCTTAACCCTACTACTGGTGAGTATAAATAGTTAATGGTAACAATTGCTATTGACGCAATGGGCGGGGACTTTGGTCCTGAGCCTATTATTAAAGGTTGTATACTCGCACTAAAGAAAAAGAAATTCATTCCTATTCTTGTAGGGAAAAAATCAGAAATTTTACCTCTGTTACCAAAACGTTATAGAGATAAGATTTCTATAGTAGAAGCTGACGATGTAATTTCTATGAGTGATGCAGCAACCGATGCAGTCAAGCGTAAAGAGAGTACTATATATAAAGCTGTAGAGCTAGTAAGAAACGGTGAAGCTGATGGTGTAGTATCAGCTGGTCATAGTGGAGCGACAATGACTTTAGCAACATTACGCTTAGGCCGCCTTGCAGGTGTCTCTCGTCCAGCACTAGTTACACTTATGCCGACAAAGATGGGACGACGTTCAGTAGTTCTTGATGTTGGTGCAAATGTTGACTCTAAGCCAGAACATTTAGCACAATTTGCTGTAATGGGTGGATGTTATGCTGAAGATGTTTTAAAAATTAAAAATCCAAGTATTGGACTTTTAGCAAATGGTGAAGAGCCATCAAAAGGCAATGAAGTAACAAAAGCAGCATTTAAACTTCTTCAAGGATATAGAGGGTTTAAGGGCAATGTTGAAGGTGGAGATATCTTTAATGGTTCTTGCGATGTTATAACATGTGATGGTTTTATTGGAAACTTAGTATTAAAAACGAGTGAAGGTGTTGCCTCAACAATTAGTCAACTTATTAAAGACTATATTAGAAAGTCGCCTGTAGCTATTACAGGGGCACTTTTAATGAGAAAAGTATTTAAACTTCTAAAAAAAGAGATTGATTATGCCGAGATAGGTGGTGCACCACTTATTGGAATTAAGGGCTGTGCTATTGTTAGTCATGGTAAAAGTAATGCAAAAGCGATAGAAAATGCAATTTATCAAGCTATTAATTATGTTGATACAAGTGTGAATGAACATATTATTAGTAGACTAAACGAAGTAAAAAAGAAGGTGTCTTAATATGCCATATGCAGCATTTAGATCTATTGGTGCATATGTTCCAGAAAAAATTTTAACTAATGAAGAACTTTCTGTTATGGTTGATACATCAGATGAATGGATCACAAAACGTACCGGTATTAAAGAGAGACATATAGCAGCAGAGAATGAGTATACTTCAGACTTAGGTGTAAAAGCAGCGCAAAAAGCGATAAAGCGTAGTGGTGTAGCACCTGAAGATATAGATATGATAATTACAGCTACTATTAGCCCTGATTACTTCTGTATGCCTTCAACTGCAACTATAATTTCTACAAAACTTGGTTTAAAAAATGTTACTGCTTTTGATATATCTGCAGCTTGTACAGGGTTTGTTTATATACTCTCTATTGCTAAAGCTTTTATAGAGTCTGGCATGAAGAAAAATGTACTTATTATAGGTGCAGAAAAGCTTTCAGCTATTACAGACTATACAGATAGAGGAACTTGTATCCTTTTTGGTGATGGTGCAGGTGCTGCAATGATTTGTGCAACTGATGATAAAAGTGAAGCTATTATCGATGTGCATACTGGTGCAGATGGTGAGTATGCTGACCTACTAATGACACCAAATGGTGGAAGTGGTTCTGCTCATGATGCACTAGGTGAAGAAGCGAACTCTTGTTTTATGCAGATGAAAGGAAACGAGACCTTTAAGGTTGCTGTTCGTACTCTTACAAAAGATGTTAAAGAGATTTTGTCAGATAACAATATTGCTTCAGATGATATTGTCCATTTTGTTCCTCATCAAGCAAATTACCGTATTATTAAAGCAGTTGGGGATGCACTGAAGCTTCGTGAAGATCAAGTCGTTTTAACTGTTGGTAAGTTCGGAAATACTTCAGGTGCTTCTATACCAATGGCTATTAACGATATCTATGAGAGTGGTAAACTACAGCGAGGTGAACTAATGCTCTTAGATGCCTTTGGTGGTGGTCTAACTTGGGGAAGTGCTTTAGTTCCTTTTTCAGCACTAAAGTAACAATTTTAACTAATTTTCTCGCTTAAATTAGTTATGCTTCTGTGTTAATGCATTAAAAACTCGCTTATGAAACTCATCTTCATTTGGTAGATTTAGGTCTGCTTCTCTCTGTTTTTCTCCCCACACAGTTTGTGGAAAATAACTATCTTCTTTAAATCTTGCCATTACATGAATATGCACACGGGGTAAAATATTGGCAAATGATGCCATGTTTATTTTGTCAGGATGATAGTAGTGCTGCATCTCATACTCTATGAGATCATAAGTTTCCCAAAGTTTACGGCGCAAACCTACAGGTACATCTCCTAACTCTTTATAGGGCTCTTTTGTAAATATCTTTAACCAAGGTATTTCACTCTCTTCTTTTTCTACATAGAGGCTAAAGTCCTCATAAATTATTTGATTTTTCATGTGATAGTTCCTTCTATGGAATAGTATTGTTATATGGGTATTTCTAAAAACCCTAATATTCTCAGAGCCAAAAAGAGAGGTAAGATTGTGCATAACTTTTTTTAAGTCATAGCCATAGCTACGACGATGAAAAATTATGTGCAAGATTGCTTCTCTTTTTGGCTCCCTATGGGCAACATATAGGATAAGCCACTTCTGCGTTAGAACTTCTTGTACCCAAAGGGCATAGCAAAAGCTACCAGTAGCTCCTGCAAAGTTCTGCCTTGAATTGGCTTATCCTATATGTTGCTGAGAACATTAGGGTTTTTAGAGGTACCCATATTATAGCAAAGTTTTTTGTTATGATGAAAAAGAGTTATAAGAGAGATAAGAGTGACCGGAAGTCACTCTTGTTAAAGAGATAGGAAGTAAAGAGTGAGACTTAGTCTCTGTTACCTCTGTAACCACCAGAACTACGTCCACCGCCAGAACGGTTTCTATCACCACCGCCTCCGCCTGAACGTTCTCCACCTTCACGGTTTCCACGGTAACCACCGCCTCCGCCATTTCCACCAGAACGACTACGGCTTCCACCGCCTCCGCCGCCACCAGAACGGTTTCTTCCACGGTATCCACCGCCACGACCACCACGACCACCGCCGCCTCCACGCTGAGCCGCGCGAGCTAGAATAGCATCAAGTTTATCAGCTGGAATACCAATGTTACTAGGTCCTGCGATATCTTGTTTATCTAAAATCATAGAGATTAGCTTGTACATAATCTTTTCTTCGTCTATATCTTCTTTAAGACGGTCAAGAATTTTGTGTGCTTCATCGTAAATTTTATGATCTTCAATAGTTTTTACCATTGCATCAATTGTTGATGTTCTAAGGTCATTTTTACTTGGAACAAAAGCATGGTTCATTGAAGTACCAACTTTTTGTTTAATACGCTGTAGCTCTTTAAACTCCATTGGAGTAAGTAAAGTGATAGCCTTACCCTTAGTTCCAGCACGACCTGTTCTACCGATACGGTGAACATAAGACTCAGGATCAAAAGGAATATGGTAGTTGAAAACATGAGTAATGTTATTTACGTGAATACCACGAGCAGCAACATCAGTAGCAACAAGGAACATTATAGAATCGTTTTTGAAACCTTTAATAACATTCTCACGTTGTCTTTGCTCCATATCTCCATGAAGACCATTCGCAAGGTAACCTGCGTTTGATAAAACATTACTTAGTCTATCAACTTCTGATTTTGTACGACAAAATACTACTGATTTTTTTACTCCATCAGAATCCATAAGACGGATAATAGCATCATCACGCTCATGCTCATCAATAACATAGTAAAGTTGCTCGATGTCTGCGTTTGTAGTCTCACCTTTAGTGATTGATACAAATTCAGGGTCTCTTAGAATTCTGCTTGCAAGAGTCTTAATCGGTGCAGGCATAGTTGCTGAGAAAAGTAATGTTTGTCTTTTTGCTGGTAAAAATGAAAAGATTTCATTGATATCATCAAGAAAACCCATGTCAAGCATCTCATCAGCTTCATCAAGAACTACCATTTGTGGTGCGAAATCAGGAATCATACCGCGTTTAAGGATGTCTAACATTCGTCCAGGTGTTGCAACAACAACTGAAGCACCACGAGCAATAAGGTCAAGTTGACGTTTGTAAGAGCTACCACCATAAACAGTTACAGTTTTAGCACCTAAGTTACGACCATATTTGAAAATCTCATCACTTACTTGAGTAGCAAGTTCACGAGTTGGAGTGATAACTAGCATCTCTACTGAGCCATCCATTTTCATGTTGTGAAGTGCTGGTAGGCTAAATGCTGCTGTCTTACCAGTACCAGTATGTGCTTGACCAACCATATCTTTACCAGCAATTACGATAGGAATCGCTTGTGCTTGGATAGGTGAAGGTGTTGTAAAACCTGCATATCTAACGCTTTTTAAAATTTCTTCTTTTAAACCTAACTCAGCAAATGTGAGTAACTTCTCTTCTACTTGTATTTCTTCTTCTTTTTTTTCTTCGTTTTGTGCATTTTCTTGCATCATTATCCTTTAATATAAGGAGATGATACAAGTTGCATTTTAGCTGTGCTGTTATGCAGGGCATCTTCCCCTTAAGTATTTCGCGAATTATACCCAAGTTAAACTATGATAAAGTTAAAACAATCTCTATTTGTTGTGAGTTAAGTTTAAAGTGCTACAAAAATGTGTATAATATTTTTATGACATTTGATATATTAATGGGTTTGTTTATTATCGTTTTTATTTTCTTTATAAGTATGGTTTTTATATACCTCAAACAAAAAAGTAAACTTGAACTTGTAGAATATGAAACCCAAGAAGCATATGAGCGGATAAATAATCTTGAACTGCAGTATGCAGTTTTACAAACACGATACGAAGAGGAGATAAAAGCCTCTTCTCAAAAACTAAAGCTTCTTCAAGGTGCAAAAGATGAACTCTCAAATGAGTTTAAAACTTTAGCAAGTAAAATTTTTGATGATAAGTCTAAACAGTTTAGCAGAAGTTCTAAAGAGCAATTAGAGTTGATGTTAAAACCTTTTCGTGAGCAGATAACAAATTTTTCTGCTCAAACAAAAGAGCAGTTCTTAAGCCACTCAAAAGAGACTTACCTTCTTAAAGATGAGCTTTTGCGTTTAAAACAGATGAATGATCAACTCTCACAAGATGCTATAAATCTTACTAAAGCACTCAAGGGTGAAAATAAAACACAGGGTAATTGGGGTGAGATTGTACTGGAAAATATTTTAGAACAATCAGGCTTACGATTAGGAGTAGAGTATGAACTCCAAGCTACACTCAAATCCCAAGAGGGTAAGAGTTATCGACCAGATGTTATCATTCATATGCCTGAAAAACGCGATATTATCATTGACTCGAAAGTTTCACTTGTAGCTTATGAACGATTTATGAGCTCTGATATAGAGAGTGAAAAAATTCAAGCACTTAAAGAGCATATCCTTAGTATTAAGGCTCATATAAAAGGACTAAGTGATAAAAAGTATGAGAAACTAGAGGGTGTAAATAGTTTAGACTTTGTTCTTCTTTTTATGCCAATAGAGGGTGCTTTTTTACTAGCACTCCAAGAAGATGGTGAGTTCTTTAAAAATGCTTATAATCAAAATATCTTAGTTGTTTCTCCATCAACTTTGCTAGTTACTCTAAGAACAATAGAGCACATTTGGCGTACACAACACCAAGAAGAACATGCAAAAAGAATAGCCGCTGAAGCTGAAGCTATGTACGATAAACTTGTAGGTTTTGTGGATGAGATGAAAAAGGTTGGTTTGCATTTAGAGAAGGCACAGAGTTCGTATGATATCTCAATGAACAGACTCAAAACTGGTCGTGGTAATGTTATAAAGCGGGCTGAAAATATAGTAAAACTTGGGCTCAAACCAAAAAAATCTCTTTCTATCATAAGTGAGGAAGAAGAGCTTTAAAGCCACGATATATACTTTTTTGCTATTATGCTAGTTATGAAGATTCAAACACAATACTCTTATGAAAAAATATGGATAGATACTACAGAAAAAGATCTCCTTCGTATGATAGAAGAAGAGATAGGCGATGTTGACCCCGCAGGAACTCTTCGTTATGTCAAAGAAGCTGTTAAAAATACAAAAGTTATTAGTGTTGGTTCAGTGAAGTTTCGAGAGAAAAGGGGCTAGAGTAGATGCATGAAGAACTAGAACAGGTCAACCAAGTTTATAATACTATTATTGATTTTATAACCAACTATTCGTTTCAACTTATAGGTGCACTCCTTATTGTCATTATCGGTATTATCGCCCTTGATAAACTTGGTATTAGCATAGCTCCTTTTATCGCAGCAGTGGGTGCTCTGTCTTTAACTGCTGGTTTAGCACTTCAGGTTCCTCAACAAGAAGTTAAAATTTTAGGAGAGAGAAATGCCAACTAACACAGATATAGCCAAACTAATACTGCGACTCAGTGTCGGAGTACTTATACTTTTTCACGGGATTCATAAGGTTATACATGGAACAGATGGTGTTAAAGCAATGCTAAGTAGCGCGGGTCTCCCTGAAGCTCTTGCTTATGGTGTTTATTTAGGAGAGTTAGTTGCTCCTATTTTTATTATTTTAGGACTATATGCTCGAGTAGCCTCTATGGTTCTTGGAATCAACATGATTATGGCAATCTTTTTAGCATATGGTTTCTCTTTTTCACTTGCAAAGTATGGTGGTTTAGCTATAGAATCTCCACTTCTGTTTTTAATAATGTCTATACTAATAGTTCTTTTAGGTAGTGGAAAATATAGTGTAAACAATAAATAAAGTGAGGACTTTATGAACAGAGTAATCAAGCAAACACATGTTAAATGGTATCAGTCTTTAGTCTTTAAGTTGATATCAGTAATTATTCCTTTGGTTATGTTACCTCTGTTTATTGTGACATATGTGCAATATAGTGATAGTACAAATATTATTAAGCAAAGAATATATAAAGAGATAGTACAGAGTACAGACTTACAAAAAAAATTTTTACTTAACTGGTTTGACTACCGTAAAGTCGATATAAAAAACTTATCCCAAAATAGTAATATAATAGTATTGATGGAAAATCTTTTAGATAGTTTTAATGAGAGTAAAATGTCCCTATCAGACTTTGTAAGAAGTGATAAACAGTTTGCAAACAGTATAGATATTGAAAATGAATTGATACGATTTCAAAAAGATTATGATTATGTTTATGATATATTTATGATTGACTTAAAGGGAAATATACTCTATACAAATGATTATGAATCAGACTTAGGTACATCATTAATTACAGGTCCTTATCGTAATACAAAATTTGCCAATGCTTTTAAAGGTACACTTAAAGATAAGAAAATACACTTCTCAGACTTAGAATTATATGCTCCTTCAAATAATACTGTTACTGGTTTTTTCACAGCACCTATAATAGATGATAATGGAATTTTTATTGGTGTTTTTGCAATTCAGATAAAAATGAATAGGGTTTATAAACTCTTTAAAGAGAATGCATTTAAAAAAGAAGGAAATATGCATACTTACCTAGTTGGAGGGGATGCAATGTTAAGAAGTCCCCTCTTAGAAGACTACTCTCAGATACTAAAAATGAAGGTAGAAACACAACAGTTTAAGTTATGGGCTAGTGAACATTCCGATTATCATGATAAAGAGAATGATATTGAAGTTGATAAAAAGGAGAAGATATTTGTTTATCAAAGTCCATTTGGAAAAAATGTTTTTGGTATTCATTATGATATTTATATTTTAGGTATTCATTGGGCACTTATTTCAGAAGCAGATGTATCTATAATTGAAAATCTTCAAAATGAGATAATCCATAAAACATATTTAATTACCTTTATTTTACTACTTATTATTATAATTATATCCTTACTATTTTTCAAATATTTTGTGAAGCCAATATTAGAGCTTATTGAATTGGTAAAGAGATTTGAAGATGGAGATAGAGATATACAAATGAAAATACATACTCATCATGAAATTGGAATACTTTCCAAAGCATTTAATAAGATGGTGAAGAGTATAAAAAAGAGTGAGAATGAACTTGATGAACAGAAATTTGCACTTAATGCACATGCTATTGTTGCTATTACAGATGTTTCAGGGAGTATTACATATGTAAATAGTAAGTTTGAAGAGATTAGTGGTTATACACGAGCTGAACTTATAGGGAAAAATCATAGAATTTTAAACTCTCAAAATAAAACTAAAGAGTACTGGAAAAGTATGTATGCTGATATATCAAATGGTATAGTATGGCATGATGAGATAAAAAATATAGATAAGTCTGGAAATGAATACTGGGTAGATACAACCATTGTTCCATTTGTTGATGATAATGCAAAGATAACAAGTTATATCGCAATACGAACAGATATAACACAGAAGAAGAATGATGAGTTAGCACTGATTGAGGCTAAAATAGTTGCGGATGAGAGTGTGAAGGTGAAATCAGAGTTCTTTGCAAGTATGTCACATGAGATTCGTACTCCTATGAATGGTATTATTGGGATGTTGGGTCTATTACTTAACTCGGAGCTAGAGGAGACTCAGCATCATCAAGCATACTTAGCACAAACAAGTGCAAAAGCTCTTCTTAATCTTATCAACGACATTTTAGATTTTTCAAAATTTGAAGCAAATAAACTAGAGCTAGAGTATAAATCGTTTAATATACGTGATGAGTTTGGCGACTTTGCAGAAGCCATTGCATTTAAAGCACAAGAAAAAGGTATAGATGTCATCTTAGATGTCAAAGATGTTGGAGTCCAAACAATTGTAGCAGATGAGTATAGAATAAGACAGATTTTAAATAACCTTGTGAGTAATGCTATTAAATTCACAGATAATGGCTATGTTCTTATAACTGTATCTCTACTAGAACTGAGTGAAGAAGAAGCAAGGCTTTATATATTTGTCGAAGATACTGGAATAGGGATTCCACAAGAGAAGATAAGGTCACTATTTGACTCTTTCTCTCAGGTTGATAGCTCTACTACAAGAAAGTATGGAGGGACAGGCTTAGGACTTGCCATCGTACAGAAGCTAGTTGAGATTATGGATGGGAAGGTAGATGTCTCGTCTGTAGAGGGTGAGGGGAGTAAGTTTAGTGTAGAAATAGCTGTTAGACTAGATAAAGAGAGTCCTATTGTAAGACCAGAGATAGAGGTCAATGGTAAAAATGTTCTTATTTTAGATAAAACTCAAATAAGTGCAGAAGTATTAGCAAGACAGTTAAAACATTGGGGAATGCATGTAGATTTAGAGAAAAGTAGTAAAAATGACTATGATATTATTTTTATTAAGAATGATGAAAATGCACTTGCTCTTGGTGAGTCTCTAAAAAAAGAGTATACAAATGCAAGGTTAATTCTTATGACATCTCTTGCAGATACATCAAGTGTTAGTCACTATATTGAGAGTGTTTATGATACATATTTCCCTCAACCAGCTACTACAAAAGATATATTTAAAGCACTCAATACAATGATGAATAGATATGAATTAAATGCTATTGGTGAGTCTGAAGATGAAGAAAATGCTATTACTTTTAATCCAGATACAAAAATTCTTTTAGTAGATGATAACAGAGTAAACCAGCTAGTTGGCTTGGGTCTTTTAGAAGAGTTTGGTTTAGATGCAGATATTGCAAATGATGGGCTTGAAGCACTTAAGGCTATAGAAGAGGCAGGAGAAAATCAATATGAAATAATTTTTATGGATTGCCAAATGCCAAATATGGATGGATATGATGCATCACGAATATTAAAAAGTGGTGAATATGGGGAGGATGTAAAAAAGATACCTATTATCGCTATGACAGCAAATGCTATGGAGGGTGATAAAGAGAAGTGTTTTGCAAGTGGAATGGATGACTACATAAGTAAACCCATCGAGCCTGATAGGTTAGAAGAGGTACTAAAAAAATACCTTCTTTAAGGGTGTTTAACTTTTAGTTTTGAGTTTAAACTCCAGCCTATAATGAGCATAAGAGTCATGACTATACTAGCGGGTAGAAGCTCGTAAGCATTACTGAGATAGACTAACCATAGTAAAATTGCACCAAGGGGAGTAGGTACACCCGTAAAGTACTTCTCTATTTCTCCAGCATCGGCGTTTAGATTAAAGTGGATAAGACGACGAAGCCCTGAGATAACATAGTAGATACTAATAACTGAAGCTGCTATTAAAAGTGTACTCTCAAGCTGAGATGCGTATACTGCTTGAAATATCAAAAAGACAGGGACAAGAACAAAGCTTAAAAAGTCTGCAAAACTATCAAGTTGTACTCCAAACTCATTACTAAGATTATACTTTCTAGCAATTTTACCATCAAAAATATCAAAAGCACCACCAATCCATGCGAGTACTATAGCTAAAGTGAAGTTGTTTTGAGTGATGAAGTATGTTGCCATAAGACCAGCTGTAATGTTAACAAAAGTAAAAAGATTTGCTAGATTAAAATGTGAAGAAGGTGTCCATAAAAAATTCATATATCGCCTTGGATGTTTAATATTTGGTATTATATCAAAATAAATATTGCAATTAAAGCTATTATTTAATTGATAATGATTATAATTGCTAAAAATTATAGTAAAGAATACTAATGAAAACATTATTTGATTGTCATAAAGCATGTATAGTTAAGGTTATAAAGTTAAATACAAAGGGTGACCTAAAACAGAGACTTATCTCTTTTGGTATTATGAAAGAGGCACTTTTAGAAGTTTTAGAACATTCGCCTGGTAAAAGTACCATAGAGGTAAAAGTTGGTAAAATGAATATAGCATTACGAGCAAAAGAAGCTCAAATGATAGAGGTAGAAAAAATATGAATGAAGTAGATCCTAAAGCCTGTCCAATAACAGCAAACCATATAAAGGTAGCACTTGTAGGACAGCCAAATGTTGGCAAGAGTATGCTTATAAATTCTGTATCAAATGCACACCTTCATGTAGGAAATTTTTCAGGAGTTACAGTAGATAAAACGGAGGTTCTTTTTGATTATGGTGATTATAACTTTACCGTTGTAGACCTGCCTGGAACTTATTCTTTTACTGATTATACTATAGAAGAGAGAGTTACTCATGATTATCTTTGTGCGGAAGATTATGACATTATCATAAATGTTGTAGACTCTACAAACTTAGAAAAAAACTTACAACTTACATCTGAACTCTTAACAATGAGTAAAAAAGTTGTTATCGCTTTAAATATGAGTGATGAAGCAGATAAAGAAAATATAGTGATAAATGCAGAGTATATGTCTGAACTTATGGGTGTACCATGTGTTCGTGTGTCTGCTGTCACAAAAGAGGGAATAGATACTCTTATAGATGCTGTAATACAAAAATATGAAAACCCAAGAAATAAGCCAAAGCTTGTTTTTAGCGAGCCAGTTGAAGAAGAGATAGCACAGATAGTTTGGTACCTTGATAAGCATAAGTTTGAGAGTGTAAATACATATAGAAATATCGCAATTAATTTACTGAAAAATAATAAAAAGACGTATGCTACTTTACATGATGAACCGATATGGACAGAACTCCAACCGATTTTAATTGAGGCAAGTAAACATATAGAATTGCATCATGACAGTGATGATATTAAAGAGGCATTTGCTGAAGAGTATGCTGCATTTAATCGTGGTGTAGTTGCTGAGGTTGTTCAACAAGAAGTGAGAAAAAATGAACGAACTCTTACTGAAAAAATAGACTCTATTTTAATTCATCCTATCTTTGGTATTCCTATATTTCTCTTTTTTATGTGGTCGCTATTTCAACTTACCTTTGAAGTAGGTGCTATTCCTATGGAGTATATTGATGCCTTTTTTATCTGGTTTGGAGATACTTTAGGTGCAACTATAGGTAATGATGATATACGTTCACTAATAGTAGACGGTATTATTGGAGGTGTGGGTGCTGTTGTGTTGTTTGTACCAAATATTATTATTCTCTTTATCGGTATAGCACTTTTAGAGAGTACAGGTTATATGAGCCGAGTTGCTTTTTTACTTGATGGATTTTTTCATAAGTTTGGTCTGCATGGACAGAGCTTTATACCACTTGTAACTGGTTTTGGGTGTTCTATTCCTGCATATATGAGTGCTAGAATCCTCAAAAATGACCGTGATCGTCTTTTAACTCTATTTATCATCGGTTTTATGTCTTGTGGTGCAAGACTTCCGGTGTATGTTCTTTTTGCCGGAGCATTTTTCTCCCCTGAAATGGCAGGTAATATTCTTTTTATTATCTACATAAGTGGAGCACTCTTAGGGCTTGGTGCTGCTAAAATCCTTAAGCTTACTGCATTTAAGGGAGTAGATGAGCCTTTTGTTATGGAGATGCCAAAGTATAGACTTCCATCTCTAAAACTAATATGGCATACAGTTTTAACAAAAACTATGATGTACCTTAAAAAAGCGGGAACTTATATAGCGGCAGCATCTATGCTTATCTGGTTTTTAAGTAACTATCCACATAATCTTATCTTAGAAGAGACATATGATACAAAGATTTCTATAGCACAAGATGCGCATCAAAAAATAGTTTTAGAACATGAGAGAGATGAGGCACTACTTGAGCAGAGTTATCTTGGGAGTATAGGTAAGTTTTCAGAACCAATCTTTGCACCCTTAGGTTTTGACTGGAAAATGAGTGTTGCGCTACAAACTGGTCTAGCTGCTAAAGAAGTTGTGGTCTCTACCTTAGGAGTTCTTTACTCTCTAGGTGGTGATGTTACTCAGGATAGTAATTCACTTATGGGCGCGATTAGTAAAAATATTTCATTTGCCTCAGCTATCGCGTTTATAGTGGTAATTATGATTTATTTACCATGTTTAGCAGCGTCTGTCGTCTTTACCCGCGAAGCTGGACATATCAAGTATTTCTTTTATCTTTTAGCATTTACATCTATAGCTGCATATGTAATGGCATTTATTGCCTACAATATTGCTCTATTTTTTACTTAAAAGGGGAGGGTTTACCAAAGTATTAACAAACTTTGTTAAAATAGATTTATGAATAAAATATTAATGATTGAAGATGACTTAGAACTAGCGGAGATACTTACTGAGTATCTTGAACAATTTGAGTTTGAGGTTATCACTGAAGATGACCCTTTTAAAGCAGTAAGTATCCTAAAGTTAGAGAAGTTTGACCTTGTCATACTCGACTTAACACTACCGGGTATGGATGGGCTAGAAGTATGTGAAGCGATTCGTGAGCGTCAAGATATTCCTATTATTATCTCGTCTGCTCGTTCTGATGTTACAGATAAGATAAAGGCACTTGAACTTGGAGCGGATGATTATATGCCAAAACCGTATGATCCGAGAGAACTTGAAGCTCGTATTCACTCAGTTTTGCGTCGTTATGAGGCCAAGAGTGAAGAAAAAGAAGAAAATAAGAGTGACTTTAAATGTGATAAGTCAACAATGGTTATCACATATAAAGGTCGTAACATTGATTTAACAAACGCAGAGTTTGGTATTCTCTCATATATGATTTCAAAACAGGGTTTAGTAGTTTCACGTGAAGATCTTATACATAATGTAAATGCGATTAATGAAGACTCTTCAAACAAGAGTATAGATGTTATGGTAGGACGTATCAGAAACAAACTAGGTGATAAAGCACTTATAGAGTCTGTTCGTGGTGTTGGGTATAAACTTTTAAAGTAGTGAGATAATTTTTGAAAAAACATGGAGTTTTGATTACTGTACTTTTTGCTTTGAGTGTATCACTCATCAGTATAAGTGCAATCTTTTTAGAGTTTTATAAACTCAATAAAAAACAGTATATAGACCATATTTTTACTAAGTACTCAGTGGTTACTCAGATTTATACAGAACATCAGCAACGTCAAACTTCCGAGACTATGCTTGATGCTAACCTTGCTGTATATAAAATGCAGATTGTAAAAAAAGAGGAAGAACAAAAAGCAGTTTTGGATAAGGGAATCATACTTAAACGCGAAGGCTTAGAGAGTTTAAGTGCCTCTTTGATGTATGACGGAAATGGTTTTTATGCACAAAATAAAGTGACAAAACTTCGTGCAACAATGATACAATATAAAAAAATTATTTACTTTCATATACAGACAAAAAATGCAGGTATTTTGATTAAAGATGAACAGTTAACCCCCTATAATTATCTTAACATTATGTATGCATTTAGTACAATTTTTATGATTATCAGTGCTTCATTTATTTTAGTCTTACAAAAATTGCGTCCGCTTATTCGTTTGAGACGAAAAATTGCCCTTTTTGGTGATGGGGATATGCAAATCTCTTTTAAAACTTCTTCTTGTGATGAAATTGGTCTCGTCTCTAATGAACTTGAATCAACACGAGAAAAAATCAGTACTATTTTAGAGTCTCGTACACTTTTTTTGAGAAATATTATGCATGAACTTAAAACACCTATTGCCAAAGGGACTATCGCTACACAGATGCTAGACTCACAAAAACAGCGTAAACGTTTTTCTAGTATATTTAACCGTCTTGAGGCATTAGTTACAGAGTTCGCACTTATTGAAGAGGTTACAAGTATCGATGATAAGCGTGATTTTAATGAGTACCGTCTTATTGATATCATTGATGGAGCTATTGATATGGCTATGGTTGAGAGAGATGTTGTGAGTGTAGATATACCAAGTGATAAAAAATTACATGCAAACTACAGACTCTACACAACAGCGATAAAAAACATGATAGATAATGCTATGAAGTACTCTACTGATGGACATATAAATATACTGATGAGAAACGAAGAACTCTATTTTGAAAGTAGAGGGGAGTGTTTATCTCAACCATTGAGTTATTATATAGAGCCATTTACAAAAGAGAATCCTTCAAAAAATAGTTTTGGCTTAGGGCTTTATCTTGTAGACTCTATTTTAAAAGCACATGGGCAGGTTTTAGCACATGAGTATGAAGATGGAGTAAATCGTTTTATATTTGCATAAGTTTTAAAGTGTAAACTAGTGTAATGAATAAATACTTATCTCTTATTTTAGTAACATTTTTTGCAGCTTCATTTTTTATGTTTGGTTGGTTTAGTCACTCAGCATATGTTCCAGGAAAAAAGATAAAAAAAATCTCTAACTTGATGAAGATAAAAAGAAAAAAAGTGCTCAATGTTGTGCTTCTTAACTCTCCCTCAACTTATTATATCGGGGTTGATGGTCCAACAGGTTTTGAGTACGACTTATTAGTATCGTATGCAGAGTATCTAGGTGTAGAACTCCACATTACTCCTGCACATACAATTAAAGAAGCACTAGCACTTAGTAAATCACCAGATATAGACATTACATCAGCATCTTTAACTAAAACACCTCTACGAGAACAAGGTTTCAACTTTGGGCCCTCTTATTTTGAAGTGCAAGAGCAGGTTATCTGTCATAGAGGAATGCTTAAATCAGATAAGTTTCCACGGGATATAGAAGACTTAGCCGGCTTAAATATCATGGTAGGAGAGGGTACTAGTTACTCTGAAACTATACGCTCTTTACAGAATGATGGCTTTGAGATAAATGCTACATTTACTTCAGAGTTTTCAACTGAAGAGCTCTTAAAAATGGTTGAGACTCATACTATAGACTGTACTATAGCAGACTCAAATGTATATGCTCTGAACTTACGTTATTTTCCTGAGATAGCAATGGCATTTTCTATAAGTGGCAGAGAGCAACTCTCTTGGTTACTTCAAAAAGATACGCCAGAACTTAAAGCTGATATGTACTCGTGGTTAAATACTTTTAATCAAAAAGGTAAAATGATACAACTTAAAGATCATTACTACTCTTATGTACTCTTTTTTGATTACTACAACACTAAGATGTTTTATAAACGAATGAAAAGCCGTTTACCAAAGTATAAAAAGATGTTTGAAGAGGCAGCAACACGTTTTGGGATACCATGGACTCTTCTTGCAAGTATCTCGTATCAAGAGTCACACTGGAATCCAAAGGCAAAAAGTTTTACAGGTGTTCGTGGACTTATGATGCTTACAAAAAATACAGCAAAACTTTTAGGCGTTACAAATAGACTTGACCCAAAGCAGAGCATAGTAGGGGGAACAAGACATATAAAACAGATGCTAAAATTTGTTCCAAAAGAGGTACAAGGGGAAAATCGTCTGAAATTTGCTTTAGCCGCTTATAATATTGGCTTAGGTCATATTAGAGATGCACAGCATTTAGCGCGAGAGATAGGACTTAATGAAAATGTTTGGAGTGACTTAAAAATAGTCTTACCACTACTTTCACAAAAGAAATTCTATCGAGATTTAAAGTATGGGTATGCAAGAGGGGAGGAACCTGTAAAGTATGTAGAGTCTATATACAATTACAGGGATATTTTAGAGAATTTAAATAACTCTACTATAAAGAAGTAGGCTCTTGTCCAAGCTCACTTAAAAATGTTTCCATATCATATTTTATTCTGTACTCAGGAGTCATGATGTGGATAAGTACATCGCCTAAGTCTATAACAACCCAGTCACCACTCTCATCTACATTGTTAAAGTTCTCGGCAGGTTTAAGCCCATTTTTTAGGTGGTCAAGAAGTGCTGTTGTATGTTTTGTACCCAATGATGAAGCGATGATCGCATAATCAACGAAGTAATTTTTTTCACGTAAATCAAAAACCTCTATTGCTTCAGCCTTGTTCTTGTCAAGCACTTGTGTAATTGTTTCTATTCTAGTTGTCATTTTTTTCCTTATAGTAGTTCATTATTTCTTCTGCATTTACAGCAGAGAGTTTTGTTTTGTCCATTGTTTCTCGTAGAGAAGTAGATGAGATATCCTCTTGTACTAAGAGGGTTTGAAACTCTTTAGGCACAGATATTTTGTCTCTTAAAGCCACTATAAATGTAACTAAATCTTTTAACTCATCTATTTTGTGCCATTTTTGTAAATCTTTTAAATTATCAGCACCTATCACTACATATATTTTATCATAACTCTCTAAGAGATATTTTACAGTTGTAATAGTAGGAACTTTTTCATTTTTTTGTACTTCAAAAGAGTCTATAACAACCTTTTTATAAGTACTAAAAATTTCTTTTAACCACTTTAAACGCCTCTTTGGAGATGCAAAGGAGGAGGACTTAAAGGGATTCAAAAAAGTTGGCATGATAAGGACTTTATCGATTTCATCGAGGTTTAAAAGTGCTTTTACTACAGCTTCGTGACCAAGGTGTGGAGGATCAAAACTCCCTCCAAAAAGTGCTACTGTTCTCATTTAATGCGAATTATAGCTAAAAGTAGATAAAATAAGCCAATTAAAACAAGGTCACTTAGTAAAAGACCGTATATAGGAAGTATAATGGCATTAAAAATAGCAATTAATGGATTTGGTAGAATTGGTCGTTGTGTTGCTCGTATAGCCGCGAGCAGAGAAGATGTAGAAATTGTAGCGATTAACGATATGGCAAGTATGGATATGATGCTTTACCTACTAAAAAATGACTCTGTTCATGGGACATTTAAAAGCGAAGTTATACAGCTTGATGACGAAAATATCACTATTGATGGTCATAAAATAAGAGTATTTTCTGATCGAGATCCTAAAAATCTAAAATTTGCTGATTGTGGTGCGGATATGGTTCTTGAATGTACTGGTGTCTTTTTAACACAAGAGTCAGCACAAGTTCACATAGATAACGGTGTCCAAAAAGTTCTTTTCTCAGCTCCATCAAAAGATACTCAGACAGATACTTTTGTAATGGGTGTTAACCATGAGCTATATGCTGGTCAAAAGATAGTAAGTAATGCTTCTTGTACTACAAACTGTTTAGGCCCTGTTGCAAAAGTTTTAGATGATGCTTTTGGAATTGAAAAAGGTCTTATGACAACTATCCACTCATACACAAATGATCAAAATATCTTAGATGTAAAACACTCAAAAGATAAACGCCGTGCTCGCGCGGGTGCTATAAACATGATACCAACAACGACTGGTGCAGCAAAAGCTATAAGCCTTGTAATGCCACAACTTAAAGGTCGTCTTCATGGTCAATCTGTTCGTGTTCCAACGCCAGATGTTTCTATGGTTGATTTAAATGTTGTTGTTAAACGTAACACAACAAAAGAAGAAGTGACAAAAGTATTTAATGATGCAGCAAATGGAAGCCTTAAAGGTCTTTTACTTATGGACAAAGAGATGAGAGTTTCTCAAGATTTCGTAGGATGTGAGTATAGCTCAATCGTTGCAGAAGACTTAACACAGGTTATCGGTGGAGACATGGTTAAAATCATGGCTTGGTATGATAACGAGTGGGGTTACTCAATGCGTTTAGTAGACATGGCTCTACATATTAGTAAGTAGGATTTTCATTTGGAATTATTAAATATAAAAAGTTTAGATTTAACAAATAAAAAAGTATTTATCCGCTGTGATTTTAATGTTCCTATGGATGAGTTTGGAAATATCTCTGATGATAGACGTATCCGTTCAGCTCTAACTACACTTAACTATTGTCTTGATCAAGACTGTTCTATTATTTTAGCATCACATTTAGGTCGTCCAAAAGGGGAGGTAGATGCGAAGTACTCTCTTGCACCTATAGCACGTCGTCTTCATCATCTACTCAAACGCGAGGTTACACTCGCCTCAGATGTCGTTGGTTCGGATGCAATGGCTAAAGTAAAAGCTATGAAGTGTTGTGACATTATTTTGTTAGAAAACCTGCGCTATGAAGCAGGTGAGACGACAAATGATAAAGGTCTCTCAAAACAGTTAGCAGATATGGCAGATATATATATAAATGATGCCTTTGGTGTAAGTCACCGTGCACATGCTTCTGTTGAAGGTATAACACATTTTTTTGATACTACTCAAAAAGCTGCAGGATTTTTACTCGAACGAGAGATAAAGTTCTTTGGAAAGCTCATAAATGAGCCTGTACGTCCTTTTGCTGCAATTGTTGGAGGGAGTAAGGTTTCTGGAAAGCTTGAAGCTCTAAAAAACCTTCTTCCAAAAGTAGATAAAATTTTCATCGGTGGAGGAATGGCATTTACATTTTTAAAACAGATGGGTTATGAGATAGGAGCTTCTTTAGTTGAAGATGATTTACTCGCTGATGCACAAGCTGTAATGGATGAAGCTAAAAAACTTGGAGTAAAGTTCTATCTTCCTGTTGATGTTGTAGCTGCTGAAAAGTTTAGTGAAGATGCTATAAGTAAAATAGTTACAGCGCAAGAGATTCCAAAAGAGTGGATGGGTCTTGATATTGGTCCTGCAACTGTAAGACTCTACCGTGAAGGTTTAGCTGATGTTCAAACTGTTTTATGGAATGGACCGATGGGTGTCTATGAGATGGAAAAGTTCGCTCGTGGAAGTTCTAAAATAGCACACTTTGTAGCGGACTCCTATGCGACAACTGTTGTTGGTGGTGGAGATACTGCTGACCTAGTACAGCGCATTGGACTAGATGATGAGATGAGTTTTATATCTACGGGTGGTGGTGCATCTTTAGAGTTACTAGAGGGAAAAATACTCCCAGGTGTTGCTCAGTTAATAATCAAAGAGGACTAAATAGATGATAATCGCAGCGAATTTAAAAACAAATCTTACAAGAGTTGAGACTAACAAATACTTAGAAGAGATAGAAGATTTTATAAAATCTAAAAACCTTACTCAAGAAGTATTAGTTTTTCCTGCGATGAGTAGTTTAGATAGTAATGAGAGCTCTATAATAGTCGGAGCACAGAATGCATATGCAACTAAAGATGGAGCATTTACAGGTGAGATAGGTTTAGTTCACTTAGAAGAGTTTGCTATTAAAACTATTCTTATAGGACACTCAGAACGCCGTCATATCTTAGGTGAAACACAAGAAGAACTTGTCAAAAAGTTCAACTACTATAAAAATTTAGGTTTTAAGATAGTCTACTGTGTAGGTGAGCCCTTGGAAAAACGTGAGGCAGGAAAGATAGAGATGATGGAGTATATATCTTCTCAGTATGAGGGTATAGATACAGAGTATGAGAACCTTATTATCGCTTATGAGCCGGTATGGGCAATTGGAACAGGACTTACACCAACTCTAGAAGATATACAAGATATACATACAGAGCTAAAGATGAAATCTACAGCACCACTTCTGTATGGTGGTAGTGTTAAAGTGACAAATGCGAAAGAAGTTTTAGCACTTCAAAATGTAGATGGGATTTTAGTTGGAAGTGCAGCACTTTATGCTGAGCATTTTTGCTCAATGATTGAGTTTGCACAGGAGCTAGATAGTAAGTAAAGACTATTTACCTATAACGGGCATAGTCTGTAGCTTAGATACATTTGACGATGTAGCAGACTTCTCTTTTTTTGTAGAGTATACTTCTACTTTATCTACATACTCTTGTAAGCTAAAACCTCGATTTTTATTTTTTTCATATTTCTCTTGTATCTCTTTATCCTCAAGAACATTTTCTTTCCACTCCTTTTTTAAAAAAGCATCTGTCTGTTTTTGCAAGAAGTAAGACTCCTTTTTTTGAGCATTTGACTTACTGATACTGTTAAGAACTCTGTTCTGTGATGGTGTTACTTTTGGATTTGTTACACACCCTGTAAATAAAGTAAAAAGTAAGATTGTAGCGGATGTTTTAATTAATTGTTTCATAACAATATTATAACAAACTTTGTCACAATAATGTCACTTTTAATCTAATATTAAGTACTTAGTGTGTTATACTGCCCCTGAAATTTGTAAAAGAATAAGGAGAATATATGAAAATTACAAAATTAAGCTTAGTTGCTGCACTACTAATCGGTTCAAGTGCAATGGCATTAGAAAACACAAAAGTTACAGGTGATGCGAATCTTTTTTATCAAACATCAGATGGTTATGTTACAAATGGTGCTAATAAAGATGGTCTATTTTCATCAGGAAAGTCATCTGCAGATATCTCAGTAAACTTAAATGTAACAACTGATGTCCTTAAAACTGACTCAGTAGCAATTAGTGCTGGTGTTGGTTATACTGTACTTACTACTTTAGGACTTGAAGGTCAAATGGTTGACAATGCATGGGCAGGTGCTCATGAAGTAACACCTAGTGGTGTTGTTAAAGATGCTAGCTGGGTAAATGAAGCTTGGTTTGCTACTACTTCAGCTAATACAACTGTTAAAGTTGGTCGTATGGAACTTGATACTCCATTAGCATTTACTGAAACTTGGACAATTGAGAAGAATACTTTTGAGTCTGCTGTTGTGATTAATCAAGACATTCCTAACACTATTTTAGTTGGTGCTTATATTGGTCGTGGTAATGGTGTAGTTAACTATAACAATACAGGAGCTGTTGTAGATGTAAATGGTGAGTTTACTAACTATGGTTCTGTTGCGGCAGGTGTAACTGGAAAGGGTGCTTATGCAGTTGCTGCAATAAATAACTCTTGGGAACCATTAACTATTCAAGCATGGTACTATGATATTGTTGCAGTTGCAACAGCTACTTGGTTACAAGCTGATTACACTATGGGGAACATCATCGCTGGTGCTCAGTACACTACAATTAGCCTTAATGACTCTAATGCTTATGCATTAATGGTTGGATATGCTGTAGAAGATTCTTTTACTGCAAAAATTGCTTACTCAGCTGTTGATACTAATGGTGATGCTGGTTTTAATACTGCTACTTACAGAGGTGGTGGTTCTCAGTCTAAGCTTTATACTGAAGCATGGTGGAACTATGGTAATAATACAACAAAAGGTGCACAAACTACTAACTTAACTGTTGAAGCTCCTTTAGCTGGTATTGATTTTGGTGCTTATATTACTGCTATCAACCATGATACTCCTGTAAGTGGTAAAGATAGTCTTATTGAGTATACAGCTACTGCTTCTAAAAGTATTGGTTTTGTAGATGCTACTTTAGTATATATTCATTCTGATGTACTTGAGAAAAATCAAGATAACACTCTTCAAGTGTATCTTACTGCAAACTTCTAGTCCCAGACTACAAGTATTTTAACTCCCTCTTGGGAGTTATCTTTTTATAACTATGATATAATCTTTTATGTCAACTCTACTCAAACAAATATCTTATATACTTTTTATGTTACTACTTATTTCCATCATATCATTTTTAGCAATTCATGCTGCCCCTTCTTCCTTTTTTGGAGCAGGAGAACTGAATCCTAACATGACTAAAGAGGCTATAGCAAACCTAAAGGCTATCTATGGACTAGATAAAAGTTTATCTATGCAGTATATCGACTGGGTAAAAA
Organism: Sulfurimonas sp. SAG-AH-194-L11; assembly: GCF_029215995.1. Lineage (GTDB taxonomy): Bacteria > Campylobacterota > Campylobacteria > Campylobacterales > Sulfurimonadaceae > Sulfurimonas. The sequence continues at coordinate 21,271 of NZ_JAEMVB010000005.1, read as the reverse complement.
ATATTGCTACACTTAACTTCGGCATATCATTTGTAAGTGGGCAAGATGTAGGAGAAGAGATACTTAAACGTCTACCTGTTACTCTTTTTATGAACCTAACAGCTTTAGTAGCGGTATTTATTCTCTCTTTGTGGCTAGGTATTAAAGCAGCACTCTCGTATGAGAAGAAAAGTGATTATGTCATTAGACAGATTGCTCTGTTTTCTTTCTCTATGCCATCTTTTTACCTTGCACTATTATTTATAATTTTTTTCGCACTAAATCTTGAATGGTTCCCAATTGCAGGACTTCACTCTATCGAGCCAAAACTTGGACTTTTTAACTACTTAGATATGGGGTGGCATTTAGTTATGCCAATATCTGTGATGATATTTGTGGGACTTGGAAGCATGATAATCTACATTCGTTCTTTAACACTAGAGATACTTAAAAGTGATTACTATTATTTTGCACTCTCTCGAGGACTCACTAAAAAAGAGCTTCTAAAGTTTTATATTTTACCAAATTTATTGCCACCAATCATTACTCTTTTAGGATTATCTCTGCCGGGTCTTATAGGCGGAAGTGTTATTTTAGAGTCGATATTTGGAATTGAGGGAATGGGTCAGCTTTTTTTCATGTCAGCCCTAGCAAGAGACTACCCAATAATTATGGGAACACTAATGATAACAGCCTTTTTAACACTACTAGGAAATATGATAGCGGATTTAATACTCATGCGATTAAATCCCTATATGAAAAGAGGGTAGAGCAGATTAGTTTGATTATGCTATAATATTTTATGAGTAAAATTGATGAGAAGAAAGAGTATATAGGTCTTTTAAAAACTTACCTTGCAATTATCGTAGCTTTTATATTAGCTGTTGGAGCAGGAGTATCAAAATTATATATATCTGAGAATATAAACATATTATTTTGGATTGGCTTATGTTTGCTCTTTTTATCTTCATCATTATTTATTTTAATAGCTAAAAAAGCTCATAATGAAGTAGAAAGTCTTCGAGATATAAAGGAATAATTATGGAGTTAGCAACTATAGGTATTGTTTCAGCTTCCATAGCTGTAATGTTTGCATTAAGTTATGGTGCATACCAAGTTTTAAGTATAGACTAGAAGAGTGTTTAGTTTTAACTAAACAGTGCTTCTAGTGCATCAACACCATCTTTAGGCTCTTCTATTTCACCATCTTCATTTGTTACTGTGCCACTCTCTACAAGCTCTATCTGCATACCTGTAAGCATAGAAGCTAAACGGATGTTAATTCCGCTTTTACCAATTGCTTTAGATTTTTGATCTGCTGGAAGAGTGATAATTGCTTTTTCATTTTCACCCTCTTCATTTTTTATAATCTCAACATGAGAGATAATTGCAGGACTCATAGTACGAGATACAAAAAGTTCAGCAATGCTTGTAAACTCGATACAGTCAATGTTCTCACCGATAAGCTCATCACTAACTGCATTTATACGTACACCTTTGACACCAACAGTAGCACCAACAGCATCTACTTGTGGGTGAGTACTAAGGATGGCTATTTTTGCACGCTCACCTGGAATACGAGCTGCTTTTTCGATAATAACAGTTCCATCAGCTATCTCAGGAACTTCAAGCTCAAGAAGTGCTTCTAAAAACTTAGGACTTGTACGAGAAAGTTCTATCTGGATACCATTCTCTTTGTCCATATTTACACGACGAACAACCGCTTTAATGTGGTCGCCAACATCAAAGAATTCGCCTTTTATACGACTTTTCATAGGTAATACTGCACGAATCTCATCAACTTCAATATATGTTGCATTTTGAGCATCAACACGAGTTACACGCCCACTTACAAGTGTGCCTATCTTAGATTTATACTTGTTATATACTTCATCTTCTACAAGTCTTTGTATGTGAAATTCAATCTCACGATGTAGTTGAGAAGCACCTGTTCTACCATAGTCTTCTAAATTATGCTCTACTTGAAGTTGATCTTCAAGCTCAACTTGATCATCATACTCTTTAGCCTCAGTGAGTGAAATGTAAGCAGGTGCTGTCGTTTCATCAAGAAGTTTTTCATCATCATCAGGTACGACTGTAATAATTTGAATAACTTTAATACTTTTTGTTTCATCATCTATCTGTGCTTCAAAAGCAAAATTATAATTGATTACTCTTTTGGCTGTTTGAACAAAAGCAGTCTTAAGTGCCCCAATAACTTTTTCTGATGAGAGACCTTTTTCATGTGCGATAGCTTCTGCTATATCTAAAATTTTTTCCATTATTTATGCCTTTTAATTTCCAAAATTCTTTAACAATAATAAATAATTTTGGGGAAATTCTTCGTTTGTATGAAATTATACATAAAACCTGCTAAAAGCATCTTTAATCAATATTTTATGCACATTTAAGTATAATACAAAAATTATAACACTCAAGGAAATACCCAATGGATTTAAAATTTGCAAGAACAGAGATAACTGATAAACCTAAAAAAGTTGATTTAGCAAAGATTGAAGCAGCTGTAGAAAAAGATGATAGTATTATTTTTTACTTCGACAAAGACAACTCTCATAAAGATTTACTTTCACTTCAAGATCACTTTGAAGCAAAAGGAAAAAGTTTTTATATGAGTGAAGTGAAATTTGGTCTGTCAGATAATGACTACATGTACCAAGTTCATATTATGAGCTAAAGAGAGCCTGATTTATATGAGTAAAAAGTTATTTATTGAAACATTAGGTTGTGCAATGAACTCTCGTGATTCTGAGCATATGATTGCACAGCTTCGTGAGAAAGAAGGCTACACTACAACTGAAAACTTTCGTGAAGCCGACCTTATTTTGATAAATACTTGTTCAGTCCGAGAACGTCCTGTTCATAAACTATTTTCTGAACTAGGTGGATTTAACAAACACAAAAAGAAGAGTGCTAAAATAGGTGTTTGTGGCTGTACTGCTTCACATCTTGGCGAAGAGATTATTAAACGTGCTCCCTATGTAAACTTTGTTTTAGGTGCAAGAAATGTATCTAAAATTAGTGAAGTTCTTCATCGCGATAAAGCGGTAGAAATAGACATTAACTATGATGAGAGTGAGTTCGCTTTTGATGACTTTCGCTCGTCTGCGCACAAGGCTTTTATAAATATCTCTATAGGTTGTGATAAGTCTTGTACTTTTTGTATCGTGCCAAAAACACGGGGTGATGAGATATCTATTCCTGCAGATTTAATCATACAAGAAGCACGACGTGCTGCACTTAAGGGTGCAAAAGAGATATTTTTATTGGGTCAGAATGTCAATAATTATGGTCGCCGTTTCTCTGGTGATAATGAAAAAGTAAACTTTTCAGAGCTTCTTCGTAGACTCTCAAAGATAGAAGAAGTAGAGCGTATCCGTTTTACTTCTCCTCACCCTTTTCACATGGATGATGAGTTTATAGAAGAGTTCGCTAAAAACCCTAAAATATGCAAATCTATGCATATGCCACTGCAAAGTGGAAGTACAAAAATCCTCAAAGCTATGAAACGTGGCTACACTAAAGAGTGGTTTATCAACCGCGTTGAAAAACTTCGTGCTGAGTGTCCAGAAGTGAGCATAAGTACTGATATCATAGTAGCGTTTCCCGGTGAGACTAACGAGGACTTTGCTGATACTATAGATGTGATGAAAAAGGTTCGTTTCGATCAGATATTTTCTTTTAAGTACTCTCCTCGTCCTGAGACTGAAGCGGAACACTTACCTGAAGTTGATAGTGAAATTTCTTCAGATAGACTCTCTTACTTACAAACACTCAACAATGAAATCCATGATGAGATAAATGCAGCACTTATGGGAAACACCTATAGAGTTTACTTTGAAGAGTTAATCCGTGATGGATATGTTTCAGGACGCAGTGACAATAACATAGTCATAAAAGTAAAAGGCTCAGAAGAGTTACTTGGTTGCTTTAAAGATGTTAAAGTTACAGCTATTGGTCGGACTATCTTAACAGGCGAGATTCTTGCTTAAAAAGTGGAGCCGTGCTTTAGCTTCAAGCCTTGTTCCTTTTATAGGTTCATGGTTGATTCGTTTCTTATATCTTACAAATAAAAAAGTCTTTCATACAAATAATCCACTACCAGATGAATCCACTATTTATGCTTGTTGGCATGGTGATTTAATGATGTTCGCACACTCTTATCTTAAATATAAAAATACTTCTCGTGTAAAAGCGGTTATCTCTAGTCACTTCGATGGTACACTGATCGCAGGAACACTAGAGAAGTTTGGTTTTGAAATTATCGCAGGTTCTAGTAACAAAAATGCAGTAAGAGTTCTCATTCAAGCTATAAAAGCACTTAAAGAAGGCTATGATATAGGTATAACACCTGATGGACCTAGAGGACCAAGACATGAAGTTGCTGATGGTATAATAGCTATGGCTCAAAAAACAGGAAAAAAGGTTATACTTGTAGAGATAAGACCTTTGTCTTATTGGCAACTCTCTTCTTGGGATAAGTTTGTAATCCCTAAACCTTTTGGAACTATTCACTTTTACTACAGTGATCCCTTAGAAATTCAAGGTATGCAGACAGAAGATGCAAGAGAGATGATTAAAAAAGGACTTTTAAAACATGAGAACTAGATATCTTTTTCCTATTGTCGCATTTAGTTTAGTTGGAGTGATGCTTCTTTATTTTCTGCTAAACCCATCTTATGAAAAATCCATAGAAGCAAAGTACTATTATGAAATAGGTGAGTATGAAGATGCTTATGCCCTCGCAAGTGAAGCTTTTAGTATGGATGTTTACAATCGTATGGCATCAACAGTAATGGCTCAGTCTAAGACTTCACTCAAATATGTAGAGTATATAAATCAAGCTAAGTTATATCTTGCACAGATTAATGAAATAGCAGCACACGAAACTATTTCAGGTGCTGATCGGGTACGAATAAAGATGATGAGCGAGATAATGGTAGACTCTTTTGTTAAGTTGGCACCAAGTATTATTACTGATAATGAGCTTGTCAAAGAGGCAAAAAAATATCATGATGATTTTGAGATTCTCCTTGAAAAAGTCACTAAGTAAGAAAAAGGTTCTATTTTTAGAGTATCTTGAAAATGTAAGAGGCTACTCTGATTTGACGATTAAAAGTTATGATGCTTCGATTAGTAAAGCCTTAGAGTCTATAGAAATTATAAGTGAAAAAGAGCAAATACTCTTTAACCTTATGCCTTATCGTATTAAAATTGCAAAGTTAAATGCTAAAACAATTAGTAAAAATTTAAGTGCAATACGTAGTTTTGTATCCTACCTCAATAGCAATGGTATGAAAGTAAAACTTGAATCAGACGATAGTGTGAAAATAGCAAAAACTCTTCCAAAACCAATATCTCATAAGTATATAATTCAAGCACTAGATGGTGCACAACTCAAAGAAAAACTTGTAGTAGTTTTACTATACACTTTGGGACTACGTATCTCAGAATTAGCATCGCTGAAGCTTGAAGATATGAGTGAGTCTTGGATTCGTATTATAGGAAAAGGAAATAAGCAGAGAGATGTTCCTTTACTAGACTCTACAAAAGAGATAATTGATGAGTATTTATCATCATTTGTTACAAAAAAATTCCTTTTTGAGAAAAATGGCGAAAAATTAAGCGAAAATAGTCTAAGATATATGGTTAACAAAGTCTTTAGAGATGTTTCACTTAAAGTAACACCTCACCAATTACGTCACTCTTATGCCACAGCACTTTTAAATGGTGGGGCTCCGATTGTCGATGTAAGTGAATTACTGGGGCATTCATCTATGGCTACAACACAAATATATACTAAATTAGGCAGTGCATTGAAACAACAAAACTATAACAAAGCACATCCACTTTGCGGAGTAGATGAGTAGTGTTAGATACCTTTTTAGAAGCTTTATACAATAAAGTTTTTGTCAATATCGTTGTCAAACGCTCATCAACTGATGTATATATAGAAATATGCTCAAAAAAAGGTGCTATAAATCACTATAAAGAAAGTTTTGATACAACAATACTAAGCCATAAACTTTTAGAATTTATAAACTCCTTTACAAAAGAATCCCCTTACTTTTATATCTCTTTTTTAGACATTGCAGTTGAGCAAGGAGCCCTACCAACATGTGAAAAAAATAGACTTGGATTTTATAAAGACATAAGTGCATTAGAACATAAGTGTCATGATAAAAAGTGGACATATTTTACCTCCAAGGTTGATTTATATGCAATGGAAAAAAGATATGAAAAGATAGGTATTGATTTTATATTTTCACCATACTCTCTTTTAAGTCACTTTTTTGAAGATAAGATATCTACTGTTTTAGCTATGTATGTTTTAGTTCAAGATAGTTTTATCTCTTTAGCTATTTTTGATAGTGGTCAACTTTTATATGCACAACATTTAGATATGGAGACTATAAGTGAAGTTGAAGATGAAATTCTTGCTTCAATAGATGTTGAAGAAGAGGTAGACTTAGAAATAGAGCAAAGCATTAACCTTGAAGATATTGATGTAGTTGAGGATGTTATGCAAGATTTAGATGACTTTGGTGACATTGAGGATTTAGACAGTATTGAAGATATTGATGAGTTTTCTCAAGATAAAGACTTAGAAGAAGAACTTGCAGATGCAGCAGAAGAACTTGAAGAAGCAGAAGAGCTCCATGAAAATAGTTTTAATGAAGACTATCAACGGTTTTCCCTTATTCAAACAGCCTTAAGTCATTTTTACAATAATGAAAAGTATGAAAGTACATTTATAGAAACCGTTTATATTGCTGATGGTGCAGGTGTAAGTAGTGATTTGAAACATTATCTTGAAGAAGAGATGTTCTTAAATGTATATCTTCGTAGAATGGATATTAGTATGGAAGTCTGTGAACTTGCAAAAGAAGAGTTGAATTATGTTACATAGTTATATAACTCCAAGAAAAAAAAGTATATTTACACAAGAGATACAGTTACTACTGAGCTTTTTTAGTATAACACTTTTAATGCTCTTTTTTACATATGCTTTTTTACTCTATAAAAATTATGTTTTTATAGAGGCTAAAAATGAAAAAGTGATAGAAAAAAGAGATTTAGAAGCATCCTTAGTAAAGATGAAAGCTCAAATTCATTATATTCAAGAGCAGGAACTTTTAAGTGAAAAGATCTATACACAAAACACGGTTTTAAAAGATTCTATCGCAAATTTATTTGACCTTGTTCCAACACGTATAACTCTTTCAGAGGCTAAACTACTTCGAAATGGCCTTATTTTATATGGTGTAACTCCTAATAAAGATATTTACAACTTTATGCTTCAAGCACCTTTGCGTTCAATATTTCATAGAACCTATAGTAGCTTCTATCCGGCACAAAATGGTTGGTTACATTTTGTTTCTACAAATTACATTGATGAGAGGAGTGATGATAATGAAAAATAGTATCTCTCGTCAACATATTTACCTTATTTCTACATCACTTTTTTTACTAGTTTTTGTACTTGTTTTCGCATTTACACTACTTATACCTGAAGGTAAAGAGTATCGAATTAAGCGTATAGAATTAAAAAAGACAAGTAAAGAACTGCGTGAGTATCAAAATTTTCATCAAGAAACATTTGATACACTTAAAACATTACAAGCTAAAAATAGAAGAGTGATTACTGCCTTTGATATTATCTTTAGTCCAGAGCGTTTTGAGAAACAAAATAAAAGCTTTTTTTCAAAATTAAGTGTTTCCGCATTGGATTTTTCTGGGACTGAGGATAACTTTTCAGTATATGAGGTCAATACAACTTCACAAATAAGCTCACCAGCAAGTTTTTATAACTTTTTAGATTCAGTAAATAAAAGTGACTGGATTATTGGTATTAATTTTCCTATTAACTTTAAACGTGATGGGGAACTCATTATGTCCTCATTTACTATGAAGGTTTATGCTAACAATAAAGATAAAAACTCAACTACTTCACGCTCAGTTGCTAAATAACCTCTAAGTTTAGGCTCTATCTTAAGTAAACGCAACTTCTCTTTTAGTTTTTTATCCATATTTTTTGCTTTTATAAATGGGGCTATAAAGAGATAATCGTGATTTTGATTTACGACATAGTTACGACTTATAATTACTGTGTCATTTTCTTTAAGAAGGGCTTTTTCTGCAGCTGTTATAAGTTTTCCTATAGACTTAAAATATTTGTCTATTGCATATATATCACTGCGTTTAGATCCACTTGATTTAAAATATATAAGTTCTTTATAACTCAAGAGTGAAACCTCCGATACTAACTCTTTTACATCTTCATCTATGTAAGAAAAACTTTTTTTGATTCCAGATAAATATTTTTTGAGTAAAGGGTTTGAGTGTTTATGTCTGAATTCATTACGTTGATACTTTTCATCATTATTACTAGAGTCTTCAAAATATTTGATATTATTAGCTGATAGGTAAAGAAGAAGCTCTTGCTTATCTAGATGTAAAAGAGGTCGCAAGAGCGTATAGTTATGGCGTTTATCAACTACTTGCATACCAGAGAGCTCGGCACAACCAGCACCCTTACAAAACTGCATAAGCATCCACTCAAACCTATCACCTAAGTGGTGAGCAGTTAAGAGGTTTTCATAGTTATTTGCATTGATGAGCTCTTGAAAAAAATTGTATCGAATTTCTCGTGCTTTTGCTTCAAAGTTTGTCTCTATTTGTGATGCTTTATGAACATGACATTTGAAGTGATGCTCTTTAGCTAACTCTTGTGCATAAGTGACTTCATCTTTAGACCCAGGTCGAACGGAGTAATCTACAATAGCGATATCAAAGTTTATACCGTTTTCTAATAGAAGGAAAAGTAGGGCAGTGGAATCAACCCCAGCCGAAAAGGCTAAGAGGTTTTTCTTGTTTTGTAAAAGGTTTTTATGAAGTAGCATTATCTACTGTTGCAGTTAAAATATCTCCAACAATGTCTGTGATTTTTGCCTTGTAAATAGTGCAAAACTCTAACTCAGTTGTATCTTCAGTTCTGTCATTTACATATACTTCACCATCTATGTCAGGTGCCCAGATAAGTTTACGAGCAGAGAGTAAAAACTCATGTTCATCACTCTCCCCATCTATAACGAGTTCGCATTCTTTACCTATCTCTGCTTTTAATGATTTTAGTGTGCATTCTCTAGCTATATCACCAAGTGTTTGTGCTCGCTCTGAAATCAGATCTGCATCTATCTTCATCTCATAATCATATGCAGGAGTTGTCTCTTCATCGGAGTATGAAAAAACATTGATACGGTCAAAACCAAAGTTTGCTGCAAACTCACACATCTCATCAAACATCTCCTGCGTTTCATTAGGGTGTCCAACGATAAAGCTTGTTCTTACAAAAGAGTTTGGCAAGTTTCTCATAAAGTCTAAAAGTTCGATAGTTTTATCTTTTCCAAACCCGCGTTTCATCATACGAAGCATATCATCGTTTATATGCTGGATTGGCATATCAAAGTAGTTGTGAAAAACTTCACTTTTTGCTATGTTTTTAAGAAGAGCCATCGATGTTGTAGATGGGTACAGGTAAAGAATACGAGCACTTTTAACACCTTCTATGAGTTCAATTCTTTGGATAAGAAGTGATAAACCATCTTTGACATTTTTATCACGAAGATATGAGCTTGAATCTTGAGAAACAAAAGAGAAATCATAGTAGCCTTTTTTAACAAGCCCTTCAACCTCTTTAGCAATAGAGTCTAGTTCACGAGAGTTTAGCTTCCCTTTAAAAGAGGGAATAGCACAAAAACTACATGTTTGATTACAACCCTCTGAAAGTTTAATGTAAGCATGATAAGTTGAACCGGTAACTATGCGTTCAGCCCCATCTATGAGAAAAACTGCATCGCTAAATCTACTCTTTTTTTCTACTAAAAGCTCATCTATTTTGTCATAATCACCTACACCCGTAAAGATGTCAACCTCAGGAATCTGTTCCATCATCTCATCTTGATAACGCTCACTAAGGCATCCTGCCATAACTAAAAGTGAGTCCTCTTTTCTTGCATCATGAAGTGAGAGGACAGTGTTTAAAGACTCCTCTTTTGCAGCATCGATAAAACCACAGGTATTTACGATGATGACATCAGCTTCTGCTTCATTGTCAGTAAGTTCAAATTTTTGTAATTTTCCCATCATCACTTCTGTATCGACAAGATTTTTCGTACAGCCAAGTGATACGATATGGAGTTTGTTGCTCATAATTCTACTTTATAAATATTTTTTGTAATTATATCGTATAATCCCTTTATGAAAATACTAGATGTAATTATTTTAGGTGCAGGGGCGAGTGGGCTTATGTGTGCGGGAAATATTGGAAAGAAAAAATCAGTTCTAATTATAGACACAAATGAAAAAGTAGCAAAAAAACTCAAAATCTCTGGTGGCGGTAAGTGTAATATCACAAATGTAAGTGTAGAACTTAATAATTTTGATGGTGAAGCTCTACTAGTTAAAGAGGTACTTAAAAAGTTTTCTAAAGATGATTTGTTAAAGTTCTTAGATAGAAATAGAGTTAATCTTGAGTTGAGAAAAAATCGTTATTATTTTTGTGCAAGAAGTTCGGATGATATTATTGATGTTTTGAAAAATTCTGCAAAATATGCAGAGATAAATCTCAATGAAAAAATACTCTCAGTTGCAAAAGATAATGAGCTTTTTTACATAAAAACAGATAAAAGTGATTACTGTACAAAAAAAGTTGTTGTTGCAACAGGTGGCATAAGTTTTACTAACTTAGGTGCTAGTGGTATAGGACTCAATATCGCTAAAAGTTTTGGACTTGAAGTAAAAGAGTTCTCTCCTGCACTAGTAGGTCTGACTCTGCAAAAAGAGCAGTTTTGGATGCGAGAGCTGAGTGGTCTTAGCTGTTATGTACATATAAGGGTAGGGGATAGAGTAGCAAAAGAAGAGATGCTTTTTGCACATAAGGGCATAAGTGGTCCTGCTGTTTTAACAGCTTCACTTTACTGGCAAAAAGGTCCTATAAGTATAGATTTCTTGCCAGATAAAGATATAACTCAGTTAGTTATAGGGAGTAAAAAACTTGTGAGTTCTGTACTAAATTTACCAAAACGCTTGAATAAAGCACTGCTAAAAGCTATAAATATAGAAGATAAAGAGTGTAAAAAGCTGACAAAAGAAGATATGCAAAACTTAAGTAAACTACATACATATAGTTTTGCTCCTGCTGGAAACTTTGGTTTTACAAAGGCTGAAGTAAGTAGAGGCGGAGTAATAGCACGAGAGCTTGATTTTAAAACATGTGAGGCAAAAAAAGTGCAAGGGCTTTATTTTATAGGCGAAGTGGTCGATGTTACCGGTGAACTTGGTGGATATAACTTTCAGTGGGCATTTTCTAGTGCTTATGTATGTGCAAAAGCTCTAAAGTCTAGTACTTAAAGATTGTTTTATGCTTCACGAGATATAATTATTCCTAACTAAGAATTAATATTAAGGATACCTATGAATTTTAAGAAAATATTTTTTTCAATTTTACTCATTATTACAACACTCACATTAAGTAATTGCCAAGGAGGAAATGGAGATTCTACAAGTAGTACTACTACGACAACAAGTGGAAATACAACTATTCCACCTGTCACTGCTGATACATCTGTGACAATAGTTCTTCCTATGACTTCAACGACATTAACTACTAACAATCAGGTAGTAAATATTGAAGTAAATATTTTTGATAGTGCTAATAACCCTTATTCGGAAGGCACAATCAATAAAATAAATCCTGATGATGTGATAAGTGGTAGAGATGTTGGTACATTTGATACTATATCTTCTAGCATAGTCAATGGTGTGGCTACTTTTGTATACACGGCACCAGCAAGCCTTGATATTAATACATCAGACATAGTATTTCGATTTTATCATAGTTCAGATTCAAGTACAGTAGTTACATACACAATGGTCTTGTCACCTGAGTTAAATCAAACGGTACTTACAAACTATACTCTTAAAACAAGTAGTCAAGATGGTGTGAGTATGGCTTTAGAGAGTAGTGAAACTGTTTCATATACTCTGTATGATGCTTCAGGAAGTGAAATTCCAGACAGCAGCATAAATAGTATGGTAGCGACATCGTTAAATCCTAGTATTGCTACACTCTCTGATAGTTTTGGTAACATAGATCAAACAACATTATCATTACTAAATAGTAATAATATGACAATAAATATTAATTCAAATACTGTTTCTGGAATAGTTCCTATCCGAGTTGAAACTAACTTTACTGATGCAAATGGAGATGACCAAAATATTACAGAAGTATTTAGTGTGTTGGTTTTATCGGGACCACCTAGTGCAATAAGTTTATCATATGCAAGTACAGAACAAGTCGCATCAAGAGCAAAATTTCTAGAAAAATGGGTTGTTACTGTTACTGACAAGTACAATAACCTTGTAAATAGTAATCCGTCGGTATCAGTTGGAATGTTAGCGGGCTTTACACAAAGTTCATCAGCGACAACAAATCCCGGAAATTATCTTCATTTTGTACCAGATGCAGCTGGAAGTGGGGGTATTAGTGCTACAAATGATACTTTTACTGCTCCTGCTGGAGTTTTTAGCAATGTAGATATCCAAAATGATGTTTTAGCTGTTTATGGTACAGGCTATAAGTATGATGCTTCAGGAAAATGGGATATTAATACAATTAACTCAGCCTCAGTCCTTAATTTAAAAGATGATTATAACAGCACAGATAGAACAGGACTTGGTTTTGCAGTAGGTAATAACCAAAGAGAAGATACTTGCCAAATAGGTACAAAATGGGTTGCTAATGTTTATGCTGATGGGAATATCCCAATTATAGATAGTACAGGAACAATGGTTATCAATGTAGAGTATGATTATTATCTAGTAGGAAAAAGTACAATTCTTTGGGTTAACCTAGTCGGAATACAAAATAGTACTGGTGAACAGTTAAGAATAGGGGAAGCTCGTAAAATTAATCTACGAGGGCAAGGATTAACTGGTGAAAGGTATAGTTATGCAAAAGGATTTACTGGAGTGGTAAGATTAGATGTAACGGTGACCAATACAACTGAGTATTACTATAATGCAAATTTTGATTATCAGGTAGTTGTAACGGGTGATGATACAAACTGGACTGAGATAAATAATTCAATGATAAGTGGTATTACATCATGTGATAATTCTGGAATTGCATATGTAGAAGTAAATGTTACAAGTTCATTGAAAGCTGGTGAAATACAGCTTAACAATGTGCTACCATCAGCAGAGTTTTAAAAATAAAAAGGGAAATAATGAAAAAAGAGTTAACAAGAATAGTATTAAGTTTAGCATTTATAGGAACTACATTAGTTGCAGCAGGGGTACCTTCGTATGAAACAAATGTAAAATCATTAGTTGGTATTGAGGGTGGATATAGTTCACTTGATTATAATAAAAACTCACAAGTAATTCAAAGTGTAAGCTTGTCGAACCTTGGTTTAAAGCTTGGTGCTGAGACTAAAGACTTTAGAGTTTTTTTGAGTGGAAGATATTTTTATGATTCCACAGCTGAATATGAGTATTTAACAACTTATGGTGGTGAGATACAGTACAAGTTTAACCCATCAAAAGCTTTTAATTTTTTTATAGGTGTTAATGGTGGTTTTGCTTCTATGCGTTTTGATCCAGCTGCGGATAATTTTGGACCAAGAAGTGTTTCTGGACCATATTTTGGTGGTGACTTAGGTGCTAATATCCATCTTGGTAGAGAAATGGATTTAGAACTTGGTGGAAGAGTTATGAGTATTCAAGCAACACATACTAGTGCTACTTATGGTGACTATAACATTGGAAATATCGTAAGTGTTTATGCGAGTTTAATCTTTAAATGGACAATGGACTAATTTGAAATATTTTTTACTTTCTATTTTGTTTATTTCTACCATTTATGGGGATATAATCAAATATAAAACATTAGCTTGTCCCACTATTTCTTTATTGAAAAAAGCAAAAACAGTGGATATGAGGGACTCTTTTAAGTTGGAAATGTACTCTATTGCTAACAACTGTGTTATACTTTCTCGCGAGGATCATATAAAAGCATTGGGATATGACCCTCTAAATTCTCAAGATATATTCCAAAAAATACTCTATAAACAAACAAGTACTGAGCTTTATCTCTTACGGGATGCTATCCATATAGAGCAGGCTGGAAAAAAGAATACATATAGGTTTTAAAAAGAATTAAGGATGCGTATGGTTTATATAGGTATGATTTACCAGTATAATGAAGATGATGCCTCCGGGCTCATAATGTTGACAGATGGAAAAAATAAAACATTTACTAGTAGTGAGTGGGTAGATAAAGTTAATAGACCCTCTGTTGGTCAAAAAATTGTATATGAAGATAATAAAGATGGTGTCTCTATTCGATTAGCTTGTGAAGAAGATATAAAGAACTCTTCAACTACTCAAAAAGAGACAAAGAGTGTCGAAGAACAGATTGAATACTTTATTGGTTTAGGGTTTAAGTTAGTAAAAGATACACAATCTGAGACTATAAGAACACTTACTTTAAGAAGTTTTGCAACAGGTGAATCAGAAGAAGTAGTCATTAAAGATAATGGTTTAAAATTAGAGATTATACAGACTATTAATGGTAAAGTTGTTAGCAACAAGGAAGGATAAAAAGTGATAGATTTGCAAGAAGAGTTTCGTAATGAACTCAAGAGTCAAGATAAACTTACTGTAGCACAATATGCTGCATTGTATAAAACACATAGTGATATAGCAATACAGTATGAGTTAGATAAGGGTGTTAGTGAGCATCAAGCAAAGGCGATGGGAAATTACTATACTGTTGCTGTACTTTCTAACTTTGTAGCAAGTGAAAACTTACTTGCTAGAATTTTAGCTTTACATGAGGCATCTGAAGAAGAGTAATTTACTTACTCCTCATCCTCATCATCTAGCTCTTTACGTACTTGATCCATATCTAAATCTTTAACATGAGTGATAAGTTTATCAAAAGTCTCTTCTGGTAACATACCTGCTTGATTTAGTAAGACAATACCATCTCTAATGACCACAAGTGTTGGAATTGAGAAAACATCATACTGTGATGCTATCGCTTTTTGTTCTTCAGTATTTAGTTTCCCAAATGTAATATCTGGATTCTTTTGTGCAACTTTTTCAAAAATTGGTGCAAATTGTTTACATGGTCCACACCACTCTGCCCAAAAATCAATGATGATTATATCGCTCTTCTCAAGTGTCTGCGTAAAGTTTTTTGTTGTTAAATCTATATATGACATTCATATCCTTTGTATTTGAGTAGAGTATAGCACAGTGATAATTTATAGAATATAAAGAGTATTATTGTATAGTCATGCTAATAAAAAATTAATCTTTCTAAGAGTAAAAAGAGGTAAAAATTGGTCTACGATAATATAGTCTTGATAGGATTTATGGGAAGTGGTAAAACAAGTGTTGGTAAAACTTTAGCACGTTATTTACACAAAGATTTCGTGGATGTAGATAGTGTTATAGAAAAAGAGTTGGATGCAAGTATTAATGATATATTTAAAGATAAGGGAGAAGAGTATTTTCGTTTATTAGAGCAAAAATGCATAGAGGAAATCACTCAAAAAAAAGGGCAGGTGATAGCAACGGGTGGTGGGCTACCTATACACAGTACAATTGCAAAAAACTCGCTTATTGTATACATTGATGCAGATTTTGATGTGATACTTAATCGACTTTCGCAAAAAGAACATGCCAAGCGCCCCTTACTTCAAGATGAACAACGAGCTAGAACTTTATATACTCAACGTATAGAAAAGTATAAAGAACTTGCTACTTTAACTGTTGATGCAAACCAAAAGATACAGATTTTCATCCATGTTATAGTAGACTTTATCTTAGATCAGAGAGTTTTATAATTTCAAGAGTTTCATGAAATTATTTGCAATTGATTTGCTCTTAGTTTTGAAAATATCTGCAGGTTCTTTAGTATAAACTTTATCTACTGTTTGGAAGAATAGCTGCAACCAAGCTTCAAAACTTGCTCGTTTTAGACCTTCCATATGTATATGTGGTTTGATAGGTTGACCCTTATATGCACTTTCACCTAAAATAGTCGACATCCAAAAATCTGTTAAGAGGTTTAAATGAATCTGCCACTCATCTGAAATCATCTCATCCCCAAGTTTTTCAATGAAAAAATCAGCAATAATTTCATCTTTTAATACTTGACTATAAAAAAGATCCATCATAAAGCGAATATTTTTCCTATCAATAGTTTGATGTTGTTTCATAAGTCTCCTTTTATCCTATTATAGTATATAGAGGAAATTAAACATGATACCTAGCAATTTTTAAGAATATATTATCAAGTTCATTAACAACATTATCTGCAGTAGATGCAGGATCAATAATGGTATTAAGATCTTCTAGAATTTTTTGAGAGTGTTCTTTAATGGCTTCAAGTTCTTTATGTAGTGCATGGATATCACTCCATTGTTCTTCAATAGCTTCTATATCCAAGTGCTCTAATAGTTCAGCTAATTCTTCATGTTTTAGAATCATCGTAGAGTGCTCTCGTCCAAGTTGAACCTTATTGAAATAATCAGTTATTTTTGAGTATGTTGATTCTAGTGAATCATATAGTGAATTATCTATTGCCATTTTCTCTCTTTTGTATATTAGTTTGTATAATGTATTGTATATTAAATTTCCTTGCTTTTTATAATTGTGAACCTTTGATACTGTAAATTTTAATCAAGAATTTTCAGAGTAACTTACAAGAGAGATATTCCTAAGAAGAATCCAATTTTTTTTAAATAACTAATTATTCATGCTAATAAGCTATAATTCGACTAATGAAAAAGAAACCAGAATTTAAAGTAGAATCTCCTTACCAACCAGCAGGAGATCAGCCAAAAGCCATAGAAGTATTAACGGAGTCTATACTAAAAGGAAATCGCTATCAAACTCTTGAAGGTGTAACCGGAAGTGGTAAAACACATACTATGGCGAGGGTTATAGAGAATGTGAAGATGCCGACCATTATCATGACTCATAACAAAACTTTGGCAGCACAGTTATACTCAGAGTTTCGTCAGTTCTTTCCTAACAATCATGTTGAGTATTTTGTTTCTTACTATGATTATTATCAGCCGGAGGCTTATATGCACAAAAAGTTAGTTGCTTAGAATCTCTTAGAAGTGTTTGTTACTAAGGTGTATTGAGTGTTTTAGGTGGAATGGTTAGAATATTTTTGGCAGCTTATAGACAGCTTCATATTTAGTGAGTAGTAGTGTATAAAGCAAATTGTTTCCGAACATTCTCCTCAAATTGTGCAACATTCTCAATAATACTATCGGCTTTTTTTACCATAGCTTCTTGTTGTTCACTCATCTCTTTCATTGCTTGTTCTATAAACTCTTTTCTATTTTCGGGTCTTAATAATGGGTTTAATGATTGTGTCATTTTTTCGCCTTATATTCTGGTATTATCTTTTCAAATTCATTATAGTTGATATCTTGATAATATTTATTGTCTCGTTTGTCTACTACATTTAAAATTATTTTATCGCTAAAGAGTTGCTTTATTTCAGAAGTTGTACTTCTTGATTTTATAACACTCTTAAAAAAGACATCTTCTGGTACTACTCTATTGGTAACTGATTCTCTTTTCTTTGTGTATAAAAAGCATTTTTCTAAATCGTTATAAATGTAAAATATTTCTACTTTATAATTTTGATTTAGTAATTTTACCATATTTTCTTTAGCTGTTTGAAAATGAGATAAATTTGAATCAACGATTAAGGACAATCCTTTTACTTTAATAATTTCATCAAACAAAAACTGAACACCATAACTTGCAGGTTTTTGAAACATATCACTATTCTTACCATCATAGCCAAGAGGTATGAAAAAATCCCTTATTGTATCAATATCTAAGTGCACTAAATTTTTTTCAGTTTGAATAAATTTTTGAATAAATTCCGTTTTACCTGCACCACTTGGTCCAGCAGTAAAATAGGCAATTTTTTCATCTATTGGAAAACAACTATCTAAATAAGTACTATATAGCAGTTCTCTATGCTCTTTTAAATATTGAATAGCTTCTTGTTCTATACCTTTTTTCATAAAGTGATTATATCTAAAAGTGTATTCAATTTTCTCTTTTCAATTACTATAAAATATCATAAAACCTAACCATTGCACATATAAGTCACTTTCCCACACCAACGGTATCAGTATGTCAGAACAACTACTATAAAATATCCATCTAGTACCTAAAACATAGTAATTGGAGCATAACATGGAAACCAAAAATATTAAGAGAGTTAAAAAATCAGTAACAGTTGTAGAGTATAAAAAGTTGATGGCATTTGTAAGAGGTGATGAAGATATCAAAGTTTTTAATCAAAAACGCTTCTTGAAGATATTTTCACTACTTTTCTATAGTGGAATGAGAGTAAACGAAATCACTCAGATAAAGTACTCTCACATCGATAATATCATCAGAACAGGTGAGACTATCATAGTAAGTCATAAGACCTATATAGAACGAGTTATATACTTTAGTGAAAACGCCATCAAAGAGATTAAGAAATATTTTACATATACTGATGATGAACTAAACAACTACTGTATAACTTCGTGGGGTAACCCTCAAAAGACTTTTCATGAGATATCGTTAATCCAACTTGTTAATAAATATATGAAAAATATACTTGGAGATAATTACACGAGTCATAGCTTTCGCCAAGGTCTTATAACTGAGATGGGAAGTAAGTCTGTAAACCCTAAAATAATTCAATCGTTTATAGGGCATCGTAATATTTCCACCACTCTTAGCTACATTAAACCAACAGATGAAGATATTAAATTATCGCTAGTTAGATAATACTCTTACTCAAACTTTCACTACCTCTTAAATATAATCCTATTATCTCAAAATAGGATTTACCCCAATGAACGACAACATCCCAGTATATGCAAAAGATTGTATGCCAGACCTAATCAAACAGATTTACAAATGGAACGAAGAGGGCAGAGAAAGTGTAGAAGTTTCAATGACTGATTTACTACTAGTGGCAAATCACATCGAAGACTTAGAGATGGAAGTATATACCTTCCCAAGTAATGACTAACACCATAGCAATAATGTTTCACTCTCAAAACTTTGAAATCACAGTAGAGGGAGGTGACTTTACAATATTTCTTGCTGTATCTCTAAGAGAAGATTTTACAAGTAGTAATATCAGTCGAAAAGAGATGCTGTCGGCTTATGTATCTAAAGTGTATGAACTCTATGAGATAGATAAAGATATAAATAGCATTATAAATAATATTTCATCAACTTAAATAAATGCCTAGACAGCCTGGACAGCCTAGACAAAATCAACGACAAGAAAGTCCTACTATATGAATAAACATATAATAGGTATACCTGTAGATACGATGTTGAGCCACAGATGGGGTAATTTCAACATCAATTTTTACTCTTAATGAGTGACCGCTAAATCACTCACACTTTTAATCCACTTATAGAAGTTCGTTGATAGTTGGTTAAAAGGTTTAGTCCTTGCAAGGCGACTTCTCTTTCATATATATTTGTTAGAAGCATTCTAAACTTTTTTAAAATAAGCTCTCATGGAAAACCTCCTCTAATTTATATACTAACTAGGATATTTATAAAAAGTTACCATAGAAATAACTATATCAGAAGCATTATAAACAAGATAAGGAGGTTTAAAATGTTATTGAATGAAGTAGAAGTTTATGCAAGTGCAGAAGATTTACAGATACAAATTCTCAGAGAAGAATTGAGTGTATCAGATGTAATCTCATACTGTATAGATGAGAGTAGTACAAGTGAAATACTTGACAATATAGATGAAGATTATATTGTCGAATATGTACAAAAAAGAGAACTTATTAAAATTGAGTTCGAAGATATAGTGGATAGTTTAGATGAACTATCCAGAGAAGAAAAAAAAGAGATTATTTGGAAAATTATTGAAATTGACAATGAGATAACAAAAGCCAAAATAACGAAGAGTATAGAACTGCAGATAGTACTTCCAAAATTGGAAGACATTCTAAAGGTTCAAGAACGAAATATAAATCCCGTGTGGGATTATATGGATGATTACTATTTCTGTGTGATAGATGACACAGAGGTAAATATACGAGGTTATAGTGATAATGGTGAGAAGAGCTTCCACCTATGGATGTATAACAATAAAAAAGATGATGAAGTAGTAGATGCTATGTATTCATCATACAGTGAACTTCAAGAAACAATGATGAAAATTATTAAAGGAAATATTACATTTCCAAGTATTGAGAGTTTATTAAAAATAACAAGAGGATTAAAAAATGTATGACCCAAGAGCAAGTTATTATGAGAGAATGACACCCGTTGCAAAACGAGGTTTAGCAAGAAGAAGAGGTGCAAAATTTGCAGATAGTATAGGTGGTTGCAGTAGCAACTACAGAGATTAAGGAGGTTAAAAATGAGAAGAAATAATAGAAAAAAACCGGCTGAGAAAAAAGAGAGTGCGTGTGTTTGTAATTACATTATAAATACAGATAATTCAAAGGGGAAGTAGATGAAAGAGTATGAAGATTTACCACGAGAGTTAAAAATGAAGATAGAAGAGATTTGTGAACTTGACCCTTATGGGCAGTTGAGTCCTCAAACTCTGTATGGAAATATATATCATTCAACTGGCAGTTATGAGCAGTTGAGTATGATATTTGAGGTGTCGCCCTCGTTAGTGAGAGCGATTAAAGAGAGTTAAAAAGGTAGAAGCATATGCTTCTACCTTTTTAACAGTTTTTCAAATCGATAAATCAGATAAATATTTATCGATTTTTTATCGATTGAGAAATACTCTGTGTTCTAACTCTCTTTAGTAACGGTTTCTTAACACTCTTTTTAATTCTTCTTTTTTTGAATCGATAAATCAGATAAATCGATAAATTCTAACCTTTTGAAAAAAAGAAAAAGTAAAAAAAGTTTTTTAGTAAAGTTGTAAAATTATCGATTTATCTGATTTATCGATTGACTCCTCTGATAATGTTAATATATAAACACTAGTCGTAAAATTTCTTCAAATCGATAAAATATTTATCTAATTTATCGATTTGATTTTACTTCTAAAAAGAATGTTTGATTAACAAATTATAAAATAAAGGATCTATTTTAGTCGTAACCACATAAAGAGTGTTGTTGTTTTTTTAACTCCTCAGCAGATAAGAATCGATTCTCAAAAGCA
>NZ_JAEMVB010000049.1 GCF_029215995.1 Sulfurimonas sp. SAG-AH-194-L11 | reverse complement strand
AAAAAGAGATAAATACACTCAAAACACAGATTGCAGATTTAGAACTACGTCAAAAACAATTATTACATACTATTAAGGATAAATCTTTACATGCAGAAGGTTTTAAGTTATATTCACTCGAAGTAAAAGTTGGAGAAGTTGTGAATAAGGGAACACCACTTGCAACTTTAATGGATACTACACATGCACTCTTGAGCATTTATCTTAATGAAGAGGATGTATTACTTGCTAAAAATAGTATTATTTACATCAATGGTAAAAAAACAGACTATAAAATAGATAGACTTTTAAATATTGCAGATAGTAAGAATATCTCAAAATATAAGGCACAGATAATTATAAAAGCACCAAAAGTATTTTCAAAACTTGCAGAAATTGAGTTGAAAATTAAATAAGAACAAAGAACAATAGGAATATTTATGAATACAAAAGAGTTAGATAAAAAGTATGTACTACAGACATATAAACGCGGTGATGTAGAGTTTGTAAGTGGAGATAATGCTACTTTGACAGATATAAATGGCAAAAAATACATTGATTTTACATCTGGCATAGGTGTTGTAAGTGTTGGACATGCAAATGCAAAAGTAAATGCAGCACTTTGTGAGCAACTCTCAAAGCTTACACATGTCTCAAATCTTTATAACATTGCACCACAAGCAAAAGCAGCTGAGGCTATTGTTAAAGCAAGTGGTTATGATATGGCATGTTTCTTCGGTAACTCTGGTGCTGAAGCAAATGAAGGTGCAATTAAAATTGTTAGAAAACATGGTGAACGCGATGGTGAGATTAAACGCTATAAAATCATTACACTCAAACACTCTTTTCATGGACGAACAATAACTACCGTAAAAGCAACAGGACAAGAAGCTATGCATAACTACTTTGGACCTTTTCCTGATGGTTTTGTCTATGCTGATGATATAAACTCTATAGAAGCTCTTTTAGATGACCATACTGCGGCTGTTATGATAGAACTCATTCAAGGGGAGGGTGGTGTTGAGCCACAAAATAAAGCACAAGTGCAAACTCTCGAGAAACTTTTAAAGTCTAAGCATATTCCACTTATAGTTGATGAAGTACAGACTGGTGGATATAGAACAGGAGAGTTTACTGCGAGTCAAGTTTATGGTATCACTCCTGAGATTATCACTTTGGCAAAGGGTGTTGGTGGTGGTGTTCCGGTTGGTATAGTTATGACTTCACTAAAAAGTGTTTTAAGTGCTGGAGATCATGGTTCTACTTTTGGTGGAAACTATTTAAGTTCAACTGCTGTTTGTAGTGTTGTAGAGATTTTAAATGAACTCAAGTTAAGTGGTAAGTTAGAAGAGACATCTAAATATTTTAACACACAACTAGAAAATTTTTATAAAACAAATCAGAATTTATTTACTCAAAAAGTAGGTATTGGAATGATGTGTGGTCTTCGTGTTAGAGATGCTGATACACTCGCTGCAATTATGAGTAGTGCAAGAGAGAATGGTGTTATGGTTTTACCTGCCGGAAGAAATACATTAAGATTTTTACCACCACTTACTATTACAAAAGAGGAAATTGATGAAGGTTTTAAAGCTCTCTCTATCGCTGTTTCTAAGCTGTAACTTTTTACTCAGTGCAAATGAGAATAATACAAGTTTAGATGCTTACATCTCTGAGTTTAAAAAAGAACAATTTAAGTATGATTATGAAAAAAATGAGGCGGAGGGTGCTATCCTTCGAGACTCATGGATAGCACCATTACAGCTTAGTTATAGTTATGTTAAAAGTAAACCTTATGCTAACGAGTTAACAAACCAAAATGCTGCCATTAGAATGGATCAACCGATTTTTCAAAGTGGTGGAATTATTTACGGAATTAAATTTGCAAATGCAAGTAAACTTTACTCTGACTATAGTATAGATGTCGCAAAACGCAAGATGATTAAAGATGCAGTTACTGTTTTAATGCAGATAAAACAAGCTGACTTAAGAGAAAATGCACAAAAGTTACAAATAATCAATTCTAGAATAAACCTAGAACAAAAAACACAACAGTATTTGAATGGTCAGCTTGATTCTGGTTTTTTGGATGATGCAATAATTGCACTAAATGTAGTAAAACAGGCTCTTTTTGATATACAAACAGCAAAAGAAAAGTTAATAAACCAATTTTCAACTCTTAGTGATTTATCATATGAGAGCACACAAATTCCTTTTTTAGAACTTATTAGTATTGATGAGTTTTTGGAACATAATCTCATTTTAAAGCAAAACAGTGCTGAAATAAAGAAGAATCAGTACTATAAAAATGTAACAATTGCGAAGTATCTTCCAAAAGTGAGTATAACAGCTGGATATACATGGAGTAACACTGAGCAACAGTTTAGTGATAGTGTTATTTTTATCAATGATCTTGCGTATTATAACTATGGTATTAAAGCATCTATTCCTTTGGATATAAATACTTTTAGAGATATAGAGTCGGTGAAAATTGACTACTTAAAAGCACAGGTAGTTCAAAAAGACAAAAAGAGAGAGTTGAAAGCACTTTTTTCTCAAGTTTTACATAATATAGACAACTTTGATAAAAAAATAGCATTAAGTAATGATAGTATGAATATTTATAAAAAACTTTTAGATGATACAAGAGAACTATTTTTAGCTGGATACAAAACTCAGTATGATGTGGATACTTTAAGTAATTCTTTAGAGATTCAAAAGATTGATTCAAAAGTTTTTGAGATAGATAAACAGTTAGAGTTACTTACTCTGTATGAAATGTATGTTAATAACTAAAATCTATAAGGAAATAATTTGAAATTTAGTGAATATATGACAGAGTGGTTATATGGTGAAGATGGTTACTATGCAACTTATAAAAACATTGGTAAAGAGGGCGACTTCTACACCGCTGTAAGTACGAGTAAGTTTTTTGGTGGGACTATTGCAAAACATATTATCTCTTTAGTAGATGAAGGCTTTTTAGAGTCAAATGCAGTGATTTGTGAGATTGGTGCACATCATGGTTACTTTTTAGCTGATGTATGCGAGTTTTTATATACACTCAGACCAGAGTTACTGCAAACTTTTAACTTTGTTATTATAGAACGATTTGATGATTTACAAAAACAACAAAAAAACTACTTTAAAGAGTCATTTGGTGAGGCAGTAAAACTTACACATTACAAGTCTTTAAATGAGCTTTCATGTAAAAATGCTTTTTTTATAGCAAATGAAATATTTGATGCATTCCCTTGTGAGTTATACTATAAAGGTCAAACAGCAAGAGTTCAAGCTCATAATGTAGAGTTTGATTGTAAAGATGATTGGGTTACCCAAAAAGCAAAAAAGTATCATAAAGATCGTGGTGAAATAGCTATAGGCTATGAAGAGTTTGCTAAAGAGATGGCTAATTCATGTGAGAAGTTTGAATTTATGAGTTTTGATTATGGTGAGATGGCTGCTCGTCCTGATTTTTCACTTCGTATATACTCTAAGCATAAGGTACTCCCTTTTTTTATTCCTGAGGATAATGAAGACTACTTACCACGAGAGTCTCTATTTGCTAAAAGTGACATAACTTATGATGTAACCTTTGCACATGTTAAAGATGCTTATGAGGAAGCAGGTGTAGAGTTTGTAGAATTAAAAGCTCAGATGGTGGCGTTAGTTGATATGGGAATCTTAGATTTACTAGAGATGTTAAAAGACAAAGTAGATGAAAAACTCTATAGACAAGAGTTAGAAAAGGCTAAAATGTTAATCCTACCTAACTTTTTAGGTGAACGATTTAAGATGATACGATTTCGAGGTGAAAAATGATAGAGACGGATATATTAATTGTAGGTGGTGGACCTGCTGGTGCTATTGTTGCTAAGTATCTTTCAAAGAGTAATGTAGATAACATTTTAGTACAAAGAAATTTGCATTTTAAGAAGCCCTGTGGTGGTGGTATCCGTCTTGATGCATTTGATGAATTTGATATTGATAAAGATCTTATACATAAATATGTCGATAAAATAGGCTTTGTCTTTAAATCAACTAAAATTGAGGTTGATATATCAGAATTTCCTCTAGGAATTGTAGATAGAGTAAGATTTGATGCGAGATTAAGAGAAGATGCCGTAGAAGTTGGTACAACACTATATGAAGCATCTTTTGTGAGTCTTGAGATATTTGATGAGTATATTATCTCTAAAATTAAAAAAGATGGTGAGTACTTAGACGTAAAATCTAATTATCTTATTGGTGCCGATGGTGTAAATTCTAAAATTCGTCAGTTGGTAAACGGTGATAAGGTTTCATCCGGTTTAACAAACTATATGGATGTTGT
>NZ_JAEMVB010000048.1 GCF_029215995.1 Sulfurimonas sp. SAG-AH-194-L11 | reverse complement strand
CAAGCAGTTGGAAACAAGGAGGGTGCAATCTCTCCAGTTATCACATCTTCTGCTGCATTTGGATATGGCGATGCACAAACTGCTGAAGGTATTTTTGATGGTAGTATCAAAAAACCTCTATATTCACGCATGGGTAATCCTACTACAGCAAAGCTTGAAGCTATTATGGCTGAGATGGATGGTGGTGTTGGAGCAGTAGCTACGAGCTCTGGAATGGGTGCGACAACTCTTGCAACAATGTCACTCATTGAAGCTGGTGATGAGATTATTAGTATCGGTGGTCTCTTTGGTGGCACTTATGCACTTTTTGATGAGACACTTAAACGCTTTGGTATAAAAACATCTTTTTTTGATGTTGATGAACTTCAAAATATTAAGAATGCTATCACGGATAAGACAAAAATTATCTTTTTAGAGAGTGTTGGAAATCCAAATATGCGACTTCCTGATATTAAAGCTATTGCATCTATTGCAAATGCTAAAGGTGTTGCTTTAATTGTTGATAACACTATCACACCACTTAGTATTTCACCTTTAGCACTCGGTGCAGACATCGTTGTATACTCAACCACAAAAGTTATAGCAGGTAATGCCTCTGCTTTAGGTGGCTGTGCAGTTTTTCGTGCTATAGCGGATGGTAATGATAAATTTAAAACTTCACGTTATGAGTTTATGAAAAAACCTATAAAGGCTGCTGGAAAAATGGCATTAATACCAAATGCTAAAAAAAGAGCCCTACGTGACTTCGGGATGAGTGCAAATGCAAATGCAAGTTATCAGACTCTCTTAGGTTTAGAAACATTAACCCTACGTTTACCAAGAATAGTGCAAAGTGTAGAAACTATTGCAAAAGAGTTACATAAACAAGGCTTAAAAATAAATCATCCATGTTTGGAGTCGCATCCTCATCATAATAGATATCAAACTGATTTCACACTAGGATGTGGAACACTCTTTACTATTGATATGGGTTCAAAAGAGAGTGCTTATAGTTTTATAAATAAAACTAAATTAGCTACTATTACTGCCAATATTGGTGATAGTAGAACACTCGCTCTTCACATGGCTTCAACAATTTATAGCGACTTTGATGCCCAAACTAGAAAGTTTTTAGGTATTACAGATGGGCTCATTCGAATATCAATTGGTCTAGAGAATCCTCAAGATATTATTGATGATTTTTTAAATGCATCAAAGTAGATAGTTTATGTCAGTAGCAAGAGAATTTGAACTTCTAGAAGAGACGATTGTTAAACATCCAAAGAAGTTTAAAGTATATCTACTCAATGATGATTATACTTCTATGGATTTTGTAGTTGATATCCTTATCACTATCTTTCATAAAAGTTATGAGCAAGCAGAAGCTGTTATGCTTGAGATTCATAAAATGGATAGAGGTTTATGTGGTGTATATACACATGAAATAGCAGAGACAAAAGTTATACAAGTAATAAAACGCTCTCAAAAAAGTGGTTTTCCACTTAAAGCAATAATGGAAGAGGAATAATATATGATCAGTCAACCTTTAAATGAAATTTTTCAAAAATCAATATCTTTTGCCAAAGAGATGCGTCACGAATATTTAACTATAGAACATGTCTTTTTTCTTCTCTTAGACTCCCAAGAGGGTGCAAACATAATTAATAAATGTGGTGCAGATGCCCAAAAGATGAAAGAAAAACTTTTAGTTTATATAGAAACAAATATAGATGCTTTTCCAATAGGTGTAAATAATGAACCATACGAGAGCTTAGCACTATCACGATTAATAGATAAAATGATAAGACATATTAAATCAGCACAAAAAAACGATGCTAAAATAGGTGACTTATTAGCTGCTCTATATGAAGAGGAAAATACATTTTCTTATAAACTACTTGCAGAGTACCAGATATCAAAACTTGATGTACTTGAAGCGATTTCTCATGTAGATGAGGATGAAGATGAGGACGAAGATGAGAGTAAAAAGTCTCACCTTGCTAAGTACTCAATAGATTTATTAGAAAAAGCAAAAGAAGGAAAAATTGATCCCGTAATAGGACGTGATTCTGAAATAAAAAGAGTTATACAAATTCTTTGCCGACGCAAAAAAAATAACCCAATACTGGTTGGTGAGCCAGGAGTTGGAAAAACAGCTATCGCTGAAGGTTTAGCACTTAATTTAGCTGCTGGAACTGTGCCAAAAATTATAAAAGACTCAAAGCTCTATGCCCTTGACCTAGGTTCACTACTCGCTGGTACAAAATATAGAGGTGATTTTGAAAAACGACTCAAAGGTGTAATGGATGAATTAAAAAAAGAGCCAAATGCTATTCTCTTTATTGATGAGATTCATACACTTATAGGTGCTGGAAGCACAAGTGGAACTATGGATGCAGCAAATCAGTTAAAACCTGCTTTAGCATCTGGTGAATTAAAATGCATGGGTGCTACAACTTTTGCAGAGTATAGAAATGGTTTTGAAAAAGATAAGGCACTGAGCCGACGTTTTTCAAAGATAGATATTGATGAACCATCAAAAAAAACGAGTTACCTTATACTAAAAGGCTTACAAGACAAGTATGAACAACATCATAATGTCAAGTATACTAACAAAGCACTACAAGCAGCTGTAAATCTTTCAAAGCGTTATATTACAGATAGGTTTTTACCAGATAAAGCTATTGACCTTATTGACGAAACAGCAGCATCATTTCATTTAAGAAAAGATAAACGTGTTAAAGTAACTGCCAATGACATTTTAGAAACTGTTTCTTCAATTATTGGAATTTCAAATACAAATGTCAAAATAAATGAGATAAATGCACTACAAAACCTTGAAGCAACAATAAAAGAGAGTGTTATAGGACAAGATAGAGCTGTTCAAATTGTTACACAAGCGATTAAAATATCTAAAGCAGGACTTACTCCTGAGAAAAAACCTATAGCATCATTCCTATTTTCAGGACCAACAGGTGTTGGTAAGACAGAATTAGCAATTACACTTAGTAAAACTTTAGGTATTCACTTTGAACGCTTTGATATGAGTGAGTATATGGAGAAACATGCACTAAGTCGTTTAGTAGGTGCACCTCCAGGGTATGTTGGATATGAGCAAGGTGGACTTTTAACAGAAGTTGTAAAACGCCATCCTTATACTGTTATACTACTTGATGAAATTGAAAAAGCACATCCAGACCTTGTAAATATACTTTTACAGATTATGGATAGTGCAACTTTAACTGATAACAATGGATATAAAGCAGATTTTCAAAATGTTGTTTTAATCATGACATCAAATATTGGAGCTACAGCAAGAAATGTTATGGGCTTTAATAAAGATGAATCACTTGCAGCAAATGAAGAGTTAAAATCATTTTTTACTCCAGAGTTTAGAAATAGACTTGATGCAATTGTAGATTTTGAGCCCTTAAGTATGAAGATAATCGAATCAATAGTAGAAAAGTTTATTAGAGAACTCAACAATGACTTAAAAGAGAAAAAAATAACAGTTTCTCTTACTAAAAAAGCTATTAAATATATAGCTGATGAATCGTATTCTCAAGATATGGGTGCTAGACCACTTAAGCGTTATATTCAAAATAACATTACAAATAAATTAAGCGATGAGATACTCTTTGGAAAACTAAAAAATGGTGGCCAAGTTGTAGTAGATGTAAAAAAAGAGTTGGAATTAACATTTAAAGAACTTTAGTGCAGATACCCAAACTTTATGAAGATACATACCAGTTTCCTGACCCTAATGATGCTAATGAAGATGGTATCGTTGCATGGGGAGGAGATTTACATCCAACTCGTCTTATAAATGCCTATCAATCTGGTATTTTCCCCTGGAACTCTGAAAATGACCCTCTTCTCTGGTGGTCACCAAATCCAAGACTCATTATGGAACTTGATAATTTTAAAATAAGTAAATCACTTAAAAAAAGCATGAAAAAATTTACATATAAGTTTGATACTAATTTTAAAGAAGTACTCCATCAATGTTCTATCATAGCTAGACATAATCAAAATGGGACATGGCTACATAAGCAACTAAAAGAGTCTTTTTATACCTTACATACTCTAGGAATCGCTCACTCTGTTGAAAGCTATCTCGATGGTAAACTTGTTGGTGGTTTATATGGTATTGTAGTAGGAAAAGTATTTTGTGGAGAGTCAATGTTCTCAAATGTCAGTGATGCTTCAAAATCAGCGTATGCAGTGCTTGTAAAGCATTTAAAAGAGTGGGGATATGATTTTGTAGATTGCCAAGTACCGACAGCACACTTACAAAGCCTTGGTGCTCATGAAGTACATCGAGAATACTTTCTAATGCGTTTAAATATAGGCTCGAGTGAGATTATAGAACATA
>NZ_JAEMVB010000047.1 GCF_029215995.1 Sulfurimonas sp. SAG-AH-194-L11 | reverse complement strand
AGAAGAGAGTTTTTAAAGAGTTCAGCTGCTGCTTCGGCTGCTGCTGCTATCGGTATGTCTGTTCCTACAGATGTACAAGCTGCTGCTGATAAAGTAGAGAGTAGTTGGCGATGGGATAAAGCTGCTTGTCGTTTTTGTGGTACTGGTTGTGGAATTATGATGGCAACAAGTGGAGAAGGACTTGAGAGAAAAATCGTTGCAGTTAAGGGAGATCCCGCTGCACCTGTTAATCGTGGTCTTAATTGTATTAAGGGTTATTTTAATGCCAAAATTATGTATGGTGCAGATAGATTAAAACAACCACTACTGCGAGTAGATAAAGATGGTAAGTTTAATAAACATGGAAAATTTGCTCCTATATCTTGGAAGAGAGCTTTTGATGAGATGGAAATTCATACAAAAAAAGCACTCAAACATGGTGGTCCAGAAGCCGTTGCAGTTTTTGCTTCTGGTCAATATACTGTTATGGAAGGGTATGCTGCACAAAAGATGATGAAGGGTGGGTTTCGCTCAAACGCAATTGACCCAAATGCTCGTCACTGTATGGCTTCGGCTGTTGTTGGTTTTTATCAGACATTTGGTATTGATGAGCCATCTGGGTGCTATGATGATATCGAGATTACAGATACTGTAGTTGCATGGGGATCAAATATGGCAGAGATGCACCCTATCCTTTGGTCACGTGTAACTGATAGAAAACTCTCAGATCCAGACCGTGTGAAAGTTGTATCGATTCAAACATATACACACCGTACATCTGATTTAGCAGATATGGAGATAATTTTTACTCCAAATACAGATACAGCACTCTGGAACTATATAGCCAGAGAGATAGTTTATAATCATCCAGAATCTATAGAGTGGGAGTTTATTCGTAAGCACATTATATTTGCTGCGGGTCCTGTAAACCTTGGTTATGGAATGCGTCGCTCAGATGATAAGTCCATTAAAGAAGGAAAGTACACAGACTTAGAGATGGAGACTATCTCAAAAGAGATGTCAAAAGTTGTCTCAGCTGCTGAGGGTCCTGCGTTAGAGCCATTTGGTTATAAAGAGGGTGACACTATGATAAATACTGGTGGAACACTCGGACACTGGGAAATTTCATTTGAGGAGTATAAGCGCTCCCTTGAACCTTACACATTAAGTTATACAGCGAAGTTATGTAAGGGTGACCCTGATGAAAAGCTAAGAGATTTTAAGAAAAAGTTGAAATACCTTGCTGAGCTTTATATAGAAGAGGGTCGTAAAGTGGTCTCTTTTTGGACGATGGGTATGAACCAACATACACGTGGAACATGGGATAATACTTTAGCATATAATGTTCACTTTTTACTAGACAAACAAGCAAGACCAGGTTCTGGTGCATTTTCTCTAACGGGACAGCCATCTGCTTGTGGAACTGCAAGAGAAGTTGGTACATTTACTCATAGACTTCCAGCTGATATGATGGTGAAAAACCCTAAACATAGAGATATTGTTGAAGATAAATGGAAGATTCCACATGGAACACTTAATGGTGTAGGAAAACAGCATATTATGCAGATACACCGTGATATAGAAGATGGGCTTGTAAAATTTGCTTGGGTAAATGTTTGTAATCCTTACCAAGATACAGCAAGTGCTACACACTGGATTAAGGCAGCACGTGAGATGGATAACTTTATAGTAACTTCTGATGGTTACCCGGGTATTTCAGCGAAAGTTTCTGACCTTATTTTACCATCGGCTATGATGTATGAGAAGTGGGGAGCCTATGGAAATGCTGAGCGTAGAACACAACACTGGAGACAACAAGTCATACCAGTTGGAGATGCTATGAGTGATACTTGGCAGTGGATGGAGTATGCTAAACGCTTTACTGTTGATGATTTATGGGGAGGGTATGAACCCTCAGGACCAAGAAAGACACCACTAAAAGATGTAAGAGCTGAGGCTAGAGATATGGGCTATAAAGGAGATACAACAATGTTTGATATTCTTTTTAATAATGAAGTTGCCCGCTCTTACAAACTAGATGATGCAGATCCTATCCAGAGAGGTTATGATAACTCTGAGGGTTATGGTGATGCTCGTAATGTAATTGGTTCTGATGGAAAAGTATTTAAAGGATATGGTTTTCATGTTCATAAGTACCTCTTTGAAGAGTATGCAGCATTTGGACGTGGACATGGGCATGATTTAGCACCATTTGATGTCTATCATAAAGTACGTGGTTTGAAGTGGCCTGTTGTAGATGGGAAAGAGACACAGTGGCGTTTTAATGCAAAGTATGATCCTTATGCAGCAGCACAGACTATGAAGAGTGGAAACCCATTCGCATTTTATGGCACACTTGCTAAAGCATTGCAATCAGGTACACTTGAAGGTAAAGATAAAGACTCTAAAAAAGTAGCTCTGCCAAACAAGGCAAAAATCTTTGCTCGTCCATATATGGATCCACCAGAAATGCCAGATAAAGAGTATGACACTTGGTTAAGTACAGGTCGTGTACTAGAGCACTGGCACTCAGGAACTATGACTATGCGTGTTCCTGAACTCTACCGTGCTGTTCCTGAAGCACTCTGTTATATGAATCCACATGATGCAAAGGAAAAAGGTCTCAAACAAGGTGGTCTTTGTTGGATTGAGTCACGTCGTGGAAAAGTTAAGGCTCGTGTTGAAACACGAGGTAGAAATAGACCTGCTCGTGGACTTGTTTTTGTACCATGGTTTGATGAAAAAGTATTTATTAACAAAGTCTGTTTAGATGCGACATGTCCAATGTCTAAACAAGGTGACTTCAAAAAATGTGCAGTAAAAATATACAAAGCATAAAGTAGTAAAAGATGGCTAAAGTAGATATGAGTGATAGACGAAAATTTCTTTTAAGTATGGCAAGGTCTGTAGGTCTTTCTGGCATAGGAGCTCTAGTTTGGAGTTCTGTTTTAGAAGAATCAGTACATGCCTCACTACTTTTACGTCCGCCTGGAGCATTAAAAGAGGAAGATTTTTTAAAGAGCTGTATTAAATGTGGTTTATGTGTGTCAGCATGTCCATACGATACACTCAAACTTGCAGCTCCTGGAGATAAAAAACCGATGGGCACACCATTCTTTGATGCAAGAGAGATTCCTTGTTATATGTGTGAAGATATACCATGTGTACCCGTATGTCCTACTGGAGCATTGGATGAGTCGAGTGTGAGTAGTGATGGCATCTTAGACATAAACCTTGCTCAAATGGGTGTGGCTGTTGTTGATCCATATGCTTGTATAGCATTTTGGGGGATTCAGTGTGATGCTTGTTATCGAGCATGTCCTTTACTTGATGAAGCTATAGTTTTAGAGTATGGTAGAAATGAGAGAACTGGGAAACATGCATTTTTAAAGCCAGTGGTTGTTCCTGATGTATGTACAGGGTGTGGCATGTGTGAACATGCTTGCATCACTGAGAAGGCATCGATTACTATTTTACCTAGAGAAGTTGTGATGGGAAGAGCTGGTGATCATTATGTTAAAGGTTGGGATGAAAAAGACCAACAAAGAGTAAAAAATGCTAAGGCAAAGATTACGACAACTGAGATAAGTTCTAAAAGTGCAATAGATAGCCTTAATGATGACACAGGACTTTTTGAATGAAATATTTAATCAGTAGAAGAGTTACTCAGCTTGTAATAATGGGGCTTTATATAGCAGCTCATCTTTATGGTATTAAAATGTTAGAGGGTAATTTAAGTTCATCTATCGCCTTTAAAACGATTCCACTAAGTGATCCCTTTGCTGTATTGCAGATGTTCTTTGCGGGAGCGATTATTACTACAGATATTTTTATAGGTGCTTTGATTATAACGGTTTTTTATGGGGTACTTGGTGGACGAATGTTTTGTTCATGGGTCTGTCCTGTAAATATAGTTACAGATGCAGCAAATCTACTAAGACGAAAACTAGGTATATCAGCTATACAAAAACATATCTATATGAGTAGAAATATTCGATACTGGGTCTTAGGTCTGAGTTTAGTTTTATCTTTTTTGATGGGACTCACTGCATTTGAACTTATTAGCCCAATATCTATACTTCATAGAGGTTTGATATTTGGAATGGGATTTGGGTTTAGTGTTGTTGCAATTATTTTTTTCTTTGATCTTTTAGTACATGAAAATGGATGGTGTGGTTATGTATGTCCCTTAGGGGCTTTTTACTCCATCGTTGGTAAGTACTCATTAATTAGAGTGAGACATGATGCAGACAAATGTACAGAGTGTATGATGTGTAAAGAAGTTTGTCCTGAAAAAGAGGTACTGTTTATGGTAGGAAAATCTTCACAAACAGTTAAAATGGGTGCATGTACAAATTGTGCACGGTGTATTGAAGTGTGTGAAGATGATGCT
>NZ_JAEMVB010000046.1 GCF_029215995.1 Sulfurimonas sp. SAG-AH-194-L11 | reverse complement strand
CGTAAAATTTACTGGATGTTATCATGGTCACTCTGATGCTCTTTTAGTAGAAGCAGGATCAGGTGCTGCAACTTTTGGTAACCCATCAAGCCCTGGTGTTCCAGCAGACTTCACAAAGCACACTCTTTTAGCTGAGTATAACAATATAGAGAGTGTAAGAAAATGTTTTGAAGATTCAAAAGATATTGCCTGTGTTATCATAGAGCCAATAGCAGGAAATATGGGCCTAGTCCCAGCAGACAAAGAGTTCTTACATGAACTTCGTAACTTATGTAGTGATAACGGTGCATTACTTATTTTTGATGAAGTAATGAGTGGTTTTCGTGGAACTATAAATGGTGCAGAGTCCTTAACTGGTGTTATACCGGATTTAGTAACTCTTGGTAAGGTTATTGGTGGGGGTATGCCAGTTGGTGCCTTTGGTGGACGTCGTGAGATTATGGCACAACTAAGTCCTGAGGGTCCAGTCTATCAAGCAGGAACACTCAGTGGAAACCCAGTTGCAATGGCGGCAGGATTTGCAGCCTTAACTAAACTCAAGAAGAACTCAAGAGTTATGGCTGTTTTAGAAGAACGTGCGAAAACTTTGGTTAATGGCATGCAAAAAGAAGCTGCTTCAGTAGGTATAACTATGCAAGTAGATGTTAGAGGAAGTATGTTTGGTTTTTTCTTTAATGATAAACCTGTTAAAAACTTTGCTGATGCAGCTTCGAGTGATGCTGAGATGTTCGCAAAGTTTCATGCTGGAATGCTCAAAGAGGGCTTCTACTTTGCATGTTCATTATATGAGACTGGTTTTATCTCAACTGCAACAACTGATGTAATGATAGAAGATACTATAAAAGCAACGGCTAAAGTACTTAGAGCAATTAAAAATGGCTAGCAAGGTGAATGACGAAGTCAGAGAAGGTCCCCTGGGGGATACTGATAATGAAAAAGAGTCAAAAGCACCACGTATAAAGCCAATTATAGAAGCTGCTGATAACCTTTCTTTGGGTATTTCTATGGTAGTAGCTGTCTTGATGGGTGTAGGAATTGGTTGGTTACTTAAGAGTCTTACTGAACTCTTTTGGACTTTTTGGATTGGTGTTGGCATCGGTATAGCTGCTGCAATTTTAAATGTTTATAAGGCATACTCTAAACAGTATAAAGTATTTGAAAAGTTAGCAAAAGAGCCCCGTTATGCGATAAAGAAACAACTTGACGATGATGAGGACGATGATGATGAGTATTCTCAAAAGAATTACTAGTACACTTGTTCTTTCAGAGGCTTTAGTTCTCTCTACGGCACTCTATTCAAAGAGCTTTTTTATAAATGCTCAAGTAGCATACCTAAGTTCATTTTTTGTGATAGTTGGGGCATCTTTTGCTTATAAGAAGATGATTACTACAAAAGTAGATGCAGAGGCTTATGAGGACGAGAGAGACTTACTCGATACTATTGAAGATCCACATGGACTTTATGACAAGGTGAATGACGAAGTCAGAGAAGGTGCCCTGGGGTATGAAGAGCATATAAATGAAGCTCCGACTGAAGAGTTAGACTTAAAAACAATCGTTAAAGAAGAAAAAGCGAAGATTAAAACATTTAGTGTAAAAAGTATGAAACATGGTGCAAGAGGGAGTGTTTCTGTTTTTAGGATAGTACCTTATATATTTTTAGTTTTAGGTTTTATAGCCCTACAAAACAACCATTTACTTGATTTAAGTGCATATTTACCATCTCTACTTATCGGTATAGTAATAGGCACTTTAGTCTCTAAAGAGATTGCTAGCTAAGAGGTAATCATAGGAATATTTATAGTCAAACTAGAAGATATTTCTATATAAAAATTATAACTCTCTGCTAAAGCTTTAAGTTGTGCAGTCTGATGGTTATCTATATTTTTTGCAGTTACAGATATAGAGAAGATACTATACTTTTTCCCATCAAATTTAATATGTTCCCCAATACGATAAAAGACCTTTGTATTAATAGTCTCATTCTCTTGCACACATGCATACATTTTATTAAGTACTTTTATAAGTTGATTTGAGTTGAGTATAACCTCAGGAATAGTAGGATCATAAGATTTTGTATATTTAAGAGAAGAACTTATACTATTTGTAGCTATGCATAAATCAGTAATAGTGAAAATATTTGTAAGTTCACCTTCTGGTTTTTTTGTATTGAGTTTATATGAGGGAGTTTGATAGAGTTTAATACCTATCTCTTCTTCATCCTTATAGCCTACTGTAAGACCAAAAAACTTGTAGCGTCCATATTCTAACTCTATAAAGGTGGTCTTAAAACCAAAGTTTACACTTGCATATACTTTAGCTAATTCAAAAAGGGTAGATGGTGTTGTTGCACCGAGAAGAAATTGAGCTTCAGAATTTGCTGAGATGATTTTTCCACTTTCATTAAATACTATGAAAGGGTTATAATCATACTCTAACCACTGTTGCTCAAGTGTCATAGTGAGTCTACTCTTCTATGTAGTTTTTGAGGCGACGGCCCACTTTAGGGTGTTTTAGCTTCTTGATAGCTGAAGATTCGATTTGGCGAACTCTTTCACGAGTTACACTTAACTCTTTACCGATTTCTTCTAAGGTTCTATCACTCTCATCATCCATAATTCCAAAGCGTAGTTTTATAACTGCTTTTTCACGTTCGTTGAGTTGGTCAAGTACATTCTCTATCTGTTCGCGTAAGTCATCTTTAAGTATTGCATCAGCTGGAGAGACAGAAGTTTTGTCTTCTATAAAGTCTCCAAAACGGCCATCCTCTTCACTACCAATAGGTGCTTCAAGAGATATTGGCTCTTTAGTGATTTTGATAACATTTTTAACTTTTTCAACTGAAAGTCCAACCTCTTCAGCAATAGTATCAACATCTGGCTCTTTACCATTTTCTTGAAGGTGTTTACGCATAATTTTATTGATACGGTTAATAGTCTCAATCATATGAATAGGAATACGAATAGTACGTGCTTGATCGGCAATAGCACGAGATATCGCTTGACGAATCCACCAAGTAGCATAAGTTGAGAACTTATAACCTTTTTGGTATTCAAACTTGTCAACTGCTTTCATAAGACCGATGTTTCCTTCTTGAATTAAGTCAAGGAAAGGAAGACCACGGTTTGTATAGCGTTTAGCGATAGAAACAACCAAACGGAGGTTAGATTTTGCCATCTTAGTTTTACTAATCTCTGAGATGTTCTTACCACGTTTAATCTGCTCTAAAATATCTGCAAGTTTTTCTGGTTCCATATCAAAAGAGTTTTTAGATGCTTCTTTTGTTTGAACAAGTTTTTTGATTTCCATATATGTAGAAACCATAGTTGCCTCTGGAACCATGTTTGCGATATCTTCTTTGTTAAGTTCTTGAATCTTACTTACTAAAACACGGTGATTTGCTTTGAGCATATCGTTAAAAAGTGGAAGCTTATACTCAAGACGCTTTAACTCTTTGTCGTAACCCTCATCACTTTTAAGTGCTGTCTCCATCGCTTTTACAAGTTCGTTGATAAGTTTTGAAGTTGGCCCTAAGTCTAGGAGCTTTTCTTTAAGTACAGCTTTTTTGAAAGTTATACCTAAAAAATAGTTGATAATCTCTTCATTTAACTCACCGTCAAGTACTTCAGGAGCTTTTTCTGTTAGTTTTATCCACTCTTTTTTTGCCTTTTCAAGTGCTTTAAAGCTTGTAGATACTTTTTCTACTCTTGTTTTATCTTTGGCTGTTAGATTTTTCTCAACTACTTTAACTTCAGTCGCTACGGCTGTATCATCCGTAGTACTTGTATTTGTATCATCTGCTTCTTCTTTTTCATCTTCAAAAGATTTAAAAAGTTCTTTAACGCGACGTTCACGATTTATAAGAGGTTCTTTGTAGTCTAAGATAAATTCTATAAGATAAGGAACAGAACAGATAGCATCGATAATGATACTCTCACCACCCTCTATCTTCTTACTAATCTCTATCTCTTCTTCTTTAGTAAGAAGAGGAATTTGACCCATTTCACGAAGGTACATACGTACCGGTGAATCAGAACGCGACCACTCTAAGAGTTCGTGCTCTTTAAGAATATCAAACTTATCGCTTTCATTGTCTTCAAGCATTTTTCGTTGTGCACTACGACGTGCTTCTGCTTCTTGATCATTAAGTCTTTTAGCCTGTTCACTAGAAGTATATATACATTTTTTATTTTTTGTTAAAAGTTTTAAAATATTTTTTGCTTGAGCGGCTGAGGGTTGTTTTTCAAAAAGCTCTATTAGAGATTCGTAAGTAACACAATCTTTACCCTTGTGTTCTTCAAAAAATGTCTCTATGGCTTTGTTGAGTTCTTTTGCTGTCATATGGAAGTATGCTCCGTGTGAGTTAAGTGTTTTTAAAGGTGGATT
>NZ_JAEMVB010000045.1 GCF_029215995.1 Sulfurimonas sp. SAG-AH-194-L11 | reverse complement strand
TGAAGATATAAAGCGAAGTTTTGATGGCATAAGCCATGAAAAAAAACAGCTTTGTATCTCGCTTGGGGGTGACCACTCGATAACGCCACAACTAACGTTAGCGTTAGTAAAACAGAGTGCAACCATACTCTTTTTAGATGCTCATGCAGACCTAAGACGTTCTTACTTAGGCGATATAAACTCCCATGCTACTCCTGCATTTCAACTTTTAAAACAGGGGTATAAACTCCTTATGGTAGGGGTTCGTTCTCTCTTTGAGGGTGAGGCACTTCGCATAAAAGAGGATAAAAACATCACCTGCTTTATGGATAGAAGACTGCAGAGTGAGTGTGTAAAAAAAGAGCTTTTACAGAGTATTAGAGATTTAGAGGGTGATGTCTATTTGAGTATAGATATGGATGTATTTAATCCTGCGTTTGTTCCGAGTGTAGGAACGCCACAACCCGGAGGGATTGACTACTATTTTGCGACTGATATTTTTAAAGCACTCTTTTTAGAGTCAAACGCAGAGGTTAAGGGAGTAGATATGGTGGAACTTATTCCTGAGGACTCAGAGGTCTCACAGGTTTTTGCAGCAAAACTACTTCAAAAAATCATCGCTTACTGGGGGAAATCTCAGGGCTTTGATTTAAAAGAGCAAAATGGCTCTCAAATGCAAGTGAGGTATGAGTAGATGCAGTACTTTTACCCAGCATTTCATGCCCTGCATACACCAAGTATAGATCTCTCAGATGGACTTCCCGGATATAAACATCTTGAAGTCTCTTCACGTGTAGAGCTTATCTTAGAGGGACTTTTACGAGCAAAAAATGCAGAGGTAGTGAGAGTAGATACTCTAGCCCAAAAAGAAGTTTTAAATATACATGACAAAGATTATGTAGAATTTCTTTTAGAGATCTCTCAAGAGATCGAGGGTGAGGAGGAGTATGTTCCGCCTATCTTTCGAGAAGATTTAAGCGCTTCTCCTCTTTACTTTCGAGGTGGAATGTACTGCAAGGAGATAGGCACACCCATAGGAAAAGAGAGCATAAAAGCTGCACTTAACTCTGCAGCGACAGCCTTAAGTGCTACGGAGTATATGCTTCAAGGAAAAAGAAGCTCCTTTGTTCTGACTCGCCCTCCCGGTCATCATGCTGGAAAAAGACGCTACGGCGGTTACTGCTTTTTTAACAATGCCTATCTCGCAGCCCATGAGTTTCTTAAATACGGAAAAAAAATTGCCGTGATAGATATAGACTATCATATAGGTGATGGGAGTTTAGAGTTTGCAAGTGTTGATGCTCCCTACTACTCTTTACATGCAAATACAACAAGAAACTATCCATATTTAGATGCAAACTTTGATGCAAACTGTGCCACGAAAAATGAGCATGTGACTTTAGAAGAGTTTGAGATAGGTATATCGGGTGAAGTCTATGTTAAAAATGTGCGAGAGTTTGTAAAAAAAGCTCTACAAAAAAGTGCTGATATAGTCATTCTTTCTCTAGGTTTTGACACCTTAGGAACAGACTACACGCAAGATGAGTATATCTATGTAAATGCAGAAGATTATAGGGCTATTGGGGCGATATTTGGTGTATTAGAGCAAGAGGTGATGATACTTTTAGAGGGTGGGTATGATTCTGAGTACCTTGAGCTATGTGCCTTTGAGTTTATGAGTGGATTTCTTCAAGCTAAGGATTTGTAAGTTGCCAAAGTTTATAGATATAAAACCTTTAACTAAGGAGCAGTTAGATGCTATGGGATACACTTGGCATAGAGATAGTGATGGTGAGTATATCTTAAAAGATAAGTTTTTGCTTCTAAGCGAGGCAGAAGCAGAGGCATATCTAAACGCAGCAAATGAAATCTATGCAATGTATGAAGCGGGGGCTGCATATGTCATAGAAAAGAATCTTTTTGATGCCTTAGATATTCCAAAGAGTTTAGTAGAGACTATAAAGCGAAGTTTTAAAACTGAGCGAGGAAAGCATCTCTATGGTCGTTTTGATTTAAGTGGTGGTATTGATAGTAAAGAGATTAAACTCATAGAGTTTAATGCTGACACACCAACACTTTTACTCGAGAGTGCAGTGATGCAACAGATGATGCTCCTTTTAAATAAAGAGCTAAAACTTGGACAATTCAATAACATTTTTGAGTCTATTGCAAAGCAGTTTGTAAAGATTAGTAAGCAAAAAAAAGGACTCTACTCGAAGTTTTTATTTTCTAGTGTTAGGGGCATAGAAGAGGAGCGAGTCACGGTAAAACTCTTAGAAGATATGGCAAAATCACAGGGGCTTCTCACTGCATTTGCTTACTTAGAGGAGTGCGATATGGAGGTAGAGTATGACTTTTGGTTTAAACTCTACCCTTGGGAGGATATGCCAAACTTTCAAGCAAATGAAAAAACAACAATGCTCAATCCCGCTTACACACTGCTCTACCAGTCTAAAGGGATGTTAGCCATACTCTATGAGCTTTTTCCAGAGTCGCCCTACCTTTTAAAAACAGCATTTACTCCCATAAAAGAGAAGTATGTAAAAAAGAGGATGTTTGGACGAGAAGGTGCAAACATAGAGATAGTAGAGGATGAAAAAGTCTTAAAAGAGACAAAAGGAATCTACAGTGAGTATAAGGCGGTGTATCAAGAGTATGTAGATTTTGTAAGAGATAAAGAGGGGCAGTACTATCAAGCGGGAGTTTTTTATAGCGGGGGTGCTTGTGGTGTAGGTTTTAGAAGAGGTGCTGAAATACTCGATGATATGAGCGAGTTTGTCGCTCATGGTATAAAGAAATAAAGTTATATGATAAAAAATGATAAAAATTATTAGTTTTAATATTAATAAAAGAGAAGTCAAGCTAAAATTTTCCTAAAAAAAGGGATTTAATGGGTACTTTTACATCAAAGTATAGGGTAACTGACGGTTATGGAAATACATCAACACAAACAAGAGTAGATGTTGGTAAAAGTATGGATGCATTTGCTACATTTTTAACTATGTTAACATTTCTTGCCATAGGTATATGGACTTCAGGTTTCTTACTCTACCTCTTTAGAACAGTTAAAAATCCAAACAATATTAGCTATAAAGATATGCAAGCTTACGGTATAGACACCAAACCTATACTAAATTCAAAGAGAAATGGCTGGATTTTACTAATAGTTACATTTCCTATCGCTCCCATTAGTGGATGGATTTATTTTTTTACAATGCGTTCAAAATTAAAAGATGTATTTTCATTAGCACGAGAATTTAACGATAGCTTTATTTTCTCTTTTTACAATGCAATAGATGATAAAAAGAAGATAATCGGTGTAGCTGCAGGAATGTATGGTAGAGAGAGTAAGGAGTTTGTAAAAATTGCACAAAAAGAGGTGCATGATTTGATGCAAATGATAGAGGATGAGTTTCATTACCCTCCCAAAACTATGAAAATACTTCAAGAAAAAATCAAAGAATTATTACAGTTAAACATCCCTTTAGAATATGCACTTATAGGTGATGAAGCAGTAGTATATGAATCTAATGATAGATACTCTTTTACGCCATCAAGTTTTATAACGCCACATAAAAAACACCCACTCTCTAGTATTAAAAAAATAAGAGTCATAAGTAAAAATAGTCTGAGCAGCTTTTTTCAAGGAGTTACGACTATATATTTTATGGGATTATCCTTAGTAACTATCTCCCTCCTCGTGCTCCTTTCTTGGAATGTTGAAAATGCAGCGGATATATTATGGCCATCGAGTGAATGGCCAACAGTTGAACACTTACTGCTTATCAGTTTAGTAGTTATTGGTATCGTTTTACTCTTAATTACACGGTTTGTTAAAAGATATAAAAAGTATGTTTTATCCTTAGAAGTAGATAGTAAAGAAATTCAAATCTTAGAGACTAAGAAGAGAGAAGAGATAGATGATGCAGTAGATAAAATCTCTCAAATCCTTGATAATGTAACTGTTGAGCAGATAGAGTATGAGTCTAAAAGAGCACATGGATTTGTTCGTGCAGTTCTTTTTGTTTTGTACTCAATCTGTTTTGGCCCACTTTACTGGTTATACCTTCTGAGCGGAAAAAAGAGACTGCATACATTTATACTTGTTATTGTAGGAATATCAGGTATAGTTGCTTATCAATATTTTACAGGTATAAAGCCACTTAAAGAGGCACTAGAAGAGATAAACTATGCCAAAATGAACAAAGATTCTATAAGACAAAATTCGCAAAAGTTGGATACTCTTATTCCTAAGAGTAAGTTATACATGGTGTACTTTTTTCATAATGATGCAGTAGATACAATAGAAGAAGTAGAAGCTCTGAGAAAAAAATATCCTTATAAACTACAAGGTGAAGATTTTTTAAGAGTTGTCAATGGCTTGGGATCGCTTGATGGTGGGTACTCGAAAAAATTAGCTGAATTTTTCAATAATAATATGGACCCTT
>NZ_JAEMVB010000044.1 GCF_029215995.1 Sulfurimonas sp. SAG-AH-194-L11 | reverse complement strand
TAGCAATGGCAATTACATTGAACAATCACGTATTTAAAGGACATAAAGCACTTCTAGGTAATAAATATGTAACATTTGGAGAGCTAGAACTTCCCCTGCGGTATGACTTATACCCTGTATCTAAAAATGGTTTTGACTGGGGTAATACTTCTAAATCTTCAAAACAGTTAGCCTACTCTATACTTTGTCAAGTAAGTAATGAAGAAGTTGCCTTGACATATGCACAGAAATTTTTAATAGATATAATAAAAACTCTCAACTCTAGAGACTGGGTAATGTCAACATCAGAAGTTTTAGAGTGGATTGAGAACAACAGTGAAAAGCA
Organism: Sulfurimonas sp. SAG-AH-194-L11; assembly: GCF_029215995.1. GTDB lineage: Bacteria > Campylobacterota > Campylobacteria > Campylobacterales > Sulfurimonadaceae > Sulfurimonas. Next base: position 4,109 of record NZ_JAEMVB010000044.1, on the reverse strand, counting down.
AGTTATGAAAAAGTTACAAGCACTAAATCCTGCACAAAGAAGAGTTAAAAAACCTAAAACTAATGTTGTTAAAGAGATTTGTAAAGAGTTGCATATAACACAGAAAAATCTTGCTGAAATTTTAGAAGTACCAGAGGGAACAGTAAGCAGCTGGGCTGTTAAAAATGAAATCCCGCGTTTAGGAAAAAAAGCAATAGAATTTTACATGCTAAATGTAAAAAACCAAAAAATAGTAGATAGCTATAGAAGTTTTAAAGAACTTCTTGAAGCTTCATAAAGGAAATGATTGAAACCAAAGAACGAAGTTACACGTAGTCTACTTGTAGACAGACAAACATGGGATGACTCGATGAAATATGCACGTGATAGATATAAAATGAGTCTGAGTAAAGTTATAGAATCTCTTCTTCAAGAGTGGTTAACAAAAGAGAAGAGAAAACCACTTGACAATACAAATCAAGGAAAATTTTTCGAATAAAATTTATACATTTAATAGTTTTAATGTATAATTCACTTAATAAACTAATTAAGTGAGAACAAATGGAAATTATACAAACACAAGATGCTTTTAAGGCACTAATTGAAGATATCAAAACTACAACTGAGGGTTATAGAGACCCTTTAGCATTTGGTATCTGTCGTGTTGACTTAGGTCAACTTAATGTAGACAAAACACTACAAGCAACATATCCGCTTATTAACTGGGATGAAAACTTTGGAAGTGCTGCTATTTTTATTAGAGCACTTCAAGAACAAGGTGTTAGAGTTGACTTTTCACAAACAGAAGTAGTTTGCGATATAAATGTAGACTTCTTAAGAGCAGCTTTAGCTGCGTTTACTCCTTACTCGGATGAGGCTTATGGCCATGCACACAAAAACATCCAAGTTATCTCAGCACTCTACACTCAGATAATCAGTAATGGTTCTTTTGAAGGTGAGTTCAAAGTTACTTTTATCTTTGATGATGCACCACTAAAAAGTGTTGAGGCATCTTACCTTAAACTATATGCTATCTCTCAAGCTAAAGTTGGCCTTCGTGAAATCAACTTAAACGGTGCATTTGGTGCACTTCCAAATGTTGCATGGTCTAATGGTCAGCCAATTGAGCTTGACTACTTAAGAGAGTTCGAAATTGAACTTAAACTTGCTAATGAGTATCCACATATTGATTTTGTTGATAAATTCCCAAGATTCTTACAACATATCATTCCTCAAGACAATACTCGTATCTTAGATACTTCTAAAGTTCGTTTTGGTGCTCAGATAGCTGCTGGAACTACAGTAATGCCAGGTGCTTCATATATTAACTTCAACGCAGGAACTACTGGTTCTGTTATGGTTGAGGGTCGTATCTCATCTTCTGCTATAGTTGGTGATGGTTCAGATATTGGTGGTGGAGCTTCTATTCTTGGAGTGCTAAGTGGAACTGATGGAAACCCTATCTCTGTTGGTAAAAACTGTCTTTTAGGTGCTAACTCTACATGTGGTATTCCTTTAGGCGATGGCTGTATCATCGATGCAGGAGTAGCGATACTTGAGGGAACTAAAATAGCTATCTACCCAGAAGAGCTTAAAAAATTAATGGCTGTAAATACAAACATGAAAATGGAAGGCGAAATCTTTAAAGGGAAGCAATTAGCTGGTTTTTACGGTATTCACTATAGACAGAACTCTATGACTGGTGAGATTACTGCTTCTCGCTCAACTAAAGAGATTAAGCTAAACGCAGATTTACACTAAACATAGGTTTACACTAATTTGTATCTCTAACCTAAGCTTTATCTTCTTCACTATATAATTGATTATATAGTAAAGGAGAGAAGTATGGCAATTTCTAACAATGTAGCTTCACTACAAGCAAATCAAATTTATTTAAATACAGGTGCAAATAACATTGCAAATGTTAACACTGATCGTTTTATTCCTAGAGATACTCGTATCACAAACAGTGCATCTCAAACTCCTCAGGCACAAGTCAGACTTGCTGATGACAATGGTTCTAAAAGAAGTCAAACTGACTTAGCAAAAGAAATTCCAGATCAAATTATTCAAAGTGGTGTTGCCGAAGCAAATGTGGCTGCTATTAAGACTCAAGATCAGATATTTGGTACACTTTTAGATATTAAAGGATAGAGATACTCTTTAAGTTTATCAGCATGGATGCATTTGTATCAAAATTTTTAAGGTTTTTCCCTACTTCAAGTGTACTAAATATCGGTCTGCCTATGATAAACCTTCCTTCAACACCATCTTTTTTTGTTTTTACACCCCAAACATTTTGAAAAATTATAGCTTGATTTTTATACTCGCCTACATACAGAGCAATATGACCCTGTTTATATACTAGTGTTCTAAAGGCTAAACCCTCTTTTTTTAGTATTTTTAACTTGGCATCATTACTGAGACCTTCTAGTTTGATTATCTTACCTAAGCTACTCTGTTTTGAAGAGTTTCTAGGTAACCAAAGTCCAAAAGGTGCATAAAAATCTCTTAGAGTAGATGAACAATCACGTTGTGCAAAAATCCCGCCCCAACCATAATTTGTTTTAGAGACTTCTTTTAAAATCATATTTATATTTTGAGCATTAAATTTTAGTATCCCTCTACTTGCAATAGTTTTTTCTATTTTTGATTGTATATATAATGGTTTTTTATTTTTATATTTACTCAAGGTTAAAACTGTGTAAAAATCTTCATCCTCTTCTACTAAGGGAAGTATCATCCCTATGCGCGATTTAAATAAAAACTCATTATCTTGGGAGTATATAGGAACACCCTCTTTTACAATAAAAACCTGTTGAGCTTTTTGCCATATTTTTGTATATTTGTCATTAATGATTACTATATTTCTACTCTTAACCCAACCAAAAGCAAAACTAGACTCTACAAAAGCCCATTTTTTATTTTTTGAGTAATGTGAAATAATAAGAGGTTTATTTGCTGCTATGGAGCTATTTTGTAAATAGTCAAAAGGAAAACCTTCCCCTGCTTGTTTTGGATCTTTGAGGACTGGTTTGTTGGTTGGAAAAGCTCTTAAGTTTACATTTACAAGAGTGAGTGCTTTTTTATTTATGCTTTGATAGGCTTCATAATTAGCATTTTGTAAATTATCTCTAAAAAATGCTTCCGTATGAAGTTGTAAATTTTCACCATAAGTATCGCCTACCTTATATCTACGATGTGCCCATTTAGCATCTTGTAGGGAGATAGAAACTTTATCTAAGTTCCACACCTTAAAATACTGTTTTTCATACTCTTCTTGTGCAAAAAAAAAGTTTTCTTGAATGTTTTTTGTATAAAAAGACACATCTTGAGAAATATTTTTCAAGTCAGCTATAAATTCAGGCTTATCATCTGAGGGCTTTATTTTTATAGGTTTTAGGCTTTTGTTAGATTGAGTCTGAGACTGAGTATCTTTAACACTACAAGAGTTTAAAAGTAGAAGTACACATATAAGGTAAAAAAACTTCAAACTCTCTCCTTTGTTTAGTCAACATCCCCAAATCTACTTACAACTCGACCTAAAACTTCAATCTCATTTGGAGAGAGTGTTTGTGTAGAGTAAACTGAGTTATCACTTATAACATCTATCTGACCATCTATTCTCTTTTGAATACGTTTAATAAAAAGGCCTGCCTCAGTTCTAATAGTAAAGATACCACCACGATTTAGGTCCGTCTTACTTCTGTTTATAAATACTATATCATTATAGCTAAAAGTTGGTTCCATAGAATCACCAGAGACATTAATAGCTTCAATATTTTTAAGCTCTCGCTCACCACCTAGCATAAACATAAAGTGTTCAGGTATCTCTAACTCTTTTATCTCTTCATACTGCTCATCTGTGCCACCACCAGCACTAGCATTAACATTACTCAGATACTTTACCATATAGAACTTATTTGTCGCTTCAACAAGTGATTCTGGAGATTGTCCATAGAGTAACCAGTTAATAGATATGGCTTTTTTGGCACAAAAATCTAGTAGTTCGGTGAAAGGAATTTTATTGCGCTTTTTCATGGTTGCAAAATTCATTTGAGAGATACCTAAAACATCTGCTACATCTTTATCAAACACTTTTTTAGTAGAAAACTCAGAAGAGACTATAT
>NZ_JAEMVB010000043.1 GCF_029215995.1 Sulfurimonas sp. SAG-AH-194-L11 | reverse complement strand
TACTACCATTTAGTATGCTTCGCTCAAATGGAGCATGGATCCTCTCGAGTTTCCTCTGGATAACACTCGTTTTGGTGACTTTTGCTATTGTTTTTGCTTTTAGTGGAAGTTTTATTTTTTCAAGAATAAAAAAAGAGAAATATGTTCTTTTTTCTACACTTATTGTTTTGGGAAGTGCACTTTTTTGGGGTATTGTTTGGTTTTTTAAGAGCTCAGTTTTACATGAAAAGTTTAAAGCTTTACTAACACAACTCCCTTTTCAAACAACGGAAAATGTAATCTCTTATCTTATTGCTATCTATTTAATCTACAGTGCTATTATTGTAACTATGGTCTTTGTCTCTAGTATACGTAGTAAGTACTTTTTAGAAATGCTAAATGATAAAGAATACCCTTACGACACTTTAGTTGATAATGATGAAATAAATACAATAAAATACACACTTAAAGATACATTTGTTTATATTAGTGCATCATTAGTACTCTTTCCTCTATTTTTTGTTCCAGTGCTAAACCTAATCATCCAAATAATTTTATGGGTGTGGCTTCTCAAGGATACTGTGACTTATGATGTGGGATCAGTACTTATAAAAGAGTTTAAAAAAAATGATTTTAAAGAGGATAGACTCAGTATCATACTTATGAGTGCATTAGCTTCATTGTTTAACCTAATACCAGTGTTTAATATCTTCGCACCTTACTTCGCACAACTAATGCTCTTTGAGTATATTAAAAATAAAAAAGGAACTTTCAATGCATAACTTTGTAAAAACAATCACAGAATGGATGTTGAAAAAAGAGGAGGAAATGGCTAGAGAGTGTGCTATTCCTATGAAAGAAGTGAATAAACAGATAGATAAGGTAGAAGAGGAAAAAATTAAACTTACAAGAAAGTATAATGATTCCATGGCTCTTCTAAATGAAGTTTCAGAAAAATTAGAGAAGATTAAAAACATAGAAATTTTAAAGTGTCAAAAGAAGTAAGCGGATGCTTACTTATAATCTTGCATTAGTCTATCTTTTTTCTGGCTTAGGACTTACTGTTTTAAGTGGATATTTTTTACTTAATTTAAGAAAACAAGAGAAGCTCCAGAATATTGAGAAGATGATGTTTAAAGAAGAGTATAGAGTTTATCTTCGTAAAACACCCCACTATAAAAATCTCTCTGACAAGGATAAAAAAAAGATAGAACACTCCATCTTACTCTTTGCAAATACAAAAGATTTTATAGGTATTTCTCTTGATGTAAGTGATGAGATGAAAGTTATCATCGCTTTTTATGCTTGTCTATTACTGCTTCATATAGAGACAAAAAACTGTTATGACAACCTACAAACTATCCTAATATACCCTACTGCAATAGTAACTCAAAGAATACAAAACAATGGCGGTATTGTTTCAAGTGAACAATTCTTTATAGAAGGTCAATCATCTAATGACACTGTAATTATTATCTGGCATGAGGCAAAGTCTGAAGCTTATCATCTCCGGCACAACAATGTAATTATCCATGAATTTACTCATGAGATAGATTTTATGAGTGGAGAGATAGATGGAGTTCCCCCTATAGAGAGGTCAAAGTACAATGAATGGACAAGAGTGTTACATAAAGATTTTTTAGCACTTTCGCAGAAAGTTCTCAAAAATAGAGACTGGGGTAAATACAAGTTCTTAGGGAGTTATGCAAGCACAAATGAAGCAGAATTTTTTGCTGTAATTACAGAACGATTTTTTGAAGCACCAAAAAGCCTCAAAACAAACTTTCCAGAGCTCTATAATGAACTAAAAAGTTTTTATAAGATAGATACTATAAAATTATTAAAATACTAAAGGATGAAAAATGAGCACAGAGATATTGACAGGTTTAAGCTCCCAAGAAGCTAAACATCGATTAGAAGAAGATGGATTTAATGAAATCCAAGAGAAAGAGGAGAGTGCCTTTTTTCGTCTATTCCGTCGATTTTGGGGACCTATCCCTTGGATGATAGAGGTGGCTGCAGGACTCTCTTATGCCTCACACCGTTATGAAGATTTAACTATTATTCTTATCTTACTTTTTGTAAATGCCTTTGTGGATTTTTATCAAGAATCAAAAGCACTCAGTGCTATTGCTATTTTAAAGAAAAAATTGGCACATTTTTCACTTGTTTTTCGAGATGGATCTTGGAAAGAGATTGAGGCAAGGGAGTTAGTCCAAGGTGACACCATTAAGCTCAAAATAGGAGATATCGTTCCCGCTGATGTAAAACTCCTCCAAAGTGATGGTTTTTTACTTGTCGATCAAGCTGCACTTACAGGGGAGTCACTTCCTGTCACTAAAAACTCTGGCGATGAGATTTATGCAAATGCCATCATTAAGCAGGGTGAAATGCCAGCACTTGTTACTAAAACTGGTTCAAATACCTACTTTGGTAAGACAGTAGGACTTGTTGCCAAAGCTTCTCACAATGAAAAGAGTCACTTTCAAAAAATGGTGATGAAAGTTGGTAATTTTCTCATAGCACTTACTCTAGTTATGATTGTAATTATTTTAATCGTTGGTTACTTTCGTCACGAGTCAATGAGTGAATTACTTATATTTTCCCTTGTTCTTACTATTTCAGCCATTCCTGTTGCTATGCCTGCAGTCCTTACTGTAACTATGGCGGTTGGAGCAAGTGTCCTAGCTAAAAAGCAAGCAATAGTAAGTCGTTTGTCAGCTATAGAAGAGTTAGCTGGTATGGACATACTCTGTTCAGATAAAACAGGAACACTTACCAAAAATGAGATGAGTCTAAGTGATGCTTATACCTTAAATGGTTTTACTAACAATGATCTCTACTATTATGCTGCATTAGCAAGTAAAAAAGAGAATCAAGATCCAATAGAAAAACCAATCTTTGAGTATATTACTTCACATGATTTAAACACTAAAATAGATAATACTCACTTACTAAAATACATAGCCTTTGATCCTGTGCGAAAGAGAACAGAATCTATTTATAAAACACCCCAAGGAAATTTAACTGTTATCAAGGGTGCACCACAAGTTATTCTCTCTTTAAGCAATATTTCAAAAGAGTTAAGAGAAGAACTTGAAAAAGAGATAAACAGCTTTGCCTCAAAAGGTTTTCGTACCTTAGGTGTGGCATTTAAAAATGCAGAGGATGAGAAGTTCACCTGTGTGGGAGTTATCCCTCTCTTTGACCCACCACGAGATGATTCCAAAATCTCCATACAAGAAGCGATGTCCAAAGGTGTCACAGTTAAGATGATTACTGGAGATAATATCGCAGTAGCAAAATATATATCTTCTATTCTAAATATAGGTGAAAAGATAGAAAATATTCGAGAACTTAAGGGTGAAAGTCATAAAGAATATATCTATATGGCACAAATTCTTTCAAAATCTTTTACTAAAATCCTCAAACCAGAGTTATCAGAACAAGAGCTCAACATCTTAGTAGATAGTATTATTAATGAGGTTAAGAGTGAACTTCATAACAATCCTATTCCCTCTGGCTCTCTTAAAAAACATGAATCTCAAATCATAGAACTCATTGAAGAAGCTGATGGTTTTGCAGAAGTTTTCCCTGAAGATAAATACTTTATAGTAGAAGAGTTACAAAAAGCAAACCATATTGTAGGAATGACTGGTGATGGTGTCAACGATGCACCAGCTCTTAAAAAAGCAGATTGTGGTATAGCTGTTAGTGGTGCAACTGATGCAGCAAGAGCAGCAGCTGATATAGTACTACTCGCTCCAGGGCTATATGTCATAGTTGATGCAATTGAACAGGCTCGTATAACATTTGAGCGTATGAAAAGTTATGCTATTTATAGAATTGCTGAGACTATTCGTATCATTGTTTTTATGACATTAGCCATAGTTGTATTTAACTTTTATCCTATTACGGCACTTATGATTATAGTTCTAGCACTTTTAAATGATCTTCCTATTTTAGCTATAGCCTATGACAATACGAAAGTTCAAGCACAGCCTGTAAGGTGGGATATGAAAGAGATGTTAGTTGTCTCTTCATGGCTTGGTATGGCTGGAGTTCTCTCCTCCTTTGGTATCTTTGCATTTATAATGTACTATCTCAAACTTCCACTAGAATTTGTGCAGTCTGTTTTCTTTGTAAAACTTGTGGTCGCTGGACATGGAACCATTTTTAATACTCGTACAGATGATTGGTTCTTTAAACAACCTAGACCATCTCATATACTTTGGATTTCATCTCTTGTAAGTGCAATCGTTGGAACAGTTGTTGGTGTTTATGGCTTTGACTTAATGACACCAATAGGATGGCAATGGGCAGCCTTCGTTTGGGCTTATGCCTTCGTTTGGTTTCTTTTTAATGATGTTGTGAAAATGCTTGTTTTGCATTTTTATCGTATAAAAGTAGTTCAAACAATTAAACAATAAAAGGTGTAAAATGGTAGAAATATTTTTAGAGGTGCCCTTTAGTGTTGGGTGTGAGTATTTTTATTTTTTTACTCTAAG
>NZ_JAEMVB010000042.1 GCF_029215995.1 Sulfurimonas sp. SAG-AH-194-L11 | reverse complement strand
AGGTAATTTAATGGAAACTAACCTCATTGTAGAAGGTTTTAAATTTATGGGACTAGGAATGGGAACAGTGTTCCTCTTCCTAATTATTATGATTATTAGTATGAATCTCATGTCTATAGTTATACATAAGTTTTTCCCTGAACCAACACCAGAGATAACTCCGTCAGTTGCACCTAAGCAAGACAATAAAAAAGTGATAGCAGCTATAACAGCAGCAATTACACATCATAGACAAGGGTAATAATAACAATGGCTAAAAAATTTATAGATGTAATGGATACATCATTTAGAGATGGCTTCCAGTCAGTATATGGCGGTCGCGTTCTAATGAATGACTTTTTCCCAGCAGTAGAAGCTGCAAAGATGGCAGGAATCAATCACTTTGAATTTGGTGGTGGAGCAAGATTTCAATCACTTTATTTTTACTTAAGAGAAGATGCATTTGAAATGATGGATAAGTTCCGTGAGATAGTTGGACCAGATGCAAATCTTCAAACACTAGCTCGTGGTGTTAACACAGTTATGCTTGACACAGGTTCAAAAGAACTTATAGATCTTCATGCAAAAATGTTCAAAAAACATGGAACTTCAACTATCCGTAACTTTGATGCTTTAAATGATGTTGAAAACCTTAAATACTCAGGTGAGAGAATTGCTCATCATGGTTTAAAACATGAAGTTTGTATTACTATGATGGATTTACCACCAGGTTGTCATGGGGCTCATGATGTTGAGTTTTATGAAAAAACTCTTCGTGATATTTTAGATGCAGGTATACCTTATGACAGTATCTGTTTTAAAGATGCATCTGGAACTTCAAATCCTCAAAAAGTTTTTGAAACTATTAAAATGGCTCGTGCTTTAGTTCCTGAAGGTACTCACCTTCGTTTACATACTCATGAGACTGCTGGTGTTTCTGTTTCTGCTTATATGGCAGCATTAGAAGCTGGTATTGATGGTATAGATATGGCTGCCTCTCCTGTGAGTGGTGGAACATCTCAGCCTGATATATTAACTATGCTTCATGCTACTAAGGGAATGAACTTTGACCTTGGTGGACTTGAAATTGGTAAGATTTTAACTTATGAGAAAGAGTTACAGTCATGTTTAAGTGATTACTTTATGCCTCCAGAGGCGACTATGGTTTCACCAGTAATTCCATTTTCACCAATGCCAGGTGGTGCACTTACTGCAAATACTCAGATGATGCGTGATAATAAAATCTTAGATAGATTTCCAGAAGTTATCGCTGCTATGCAAGAGGTAGTTGAAAAAGGTGGTTATGGTACATCTGTAACACCTGTTTCTCAGTTTTACTTCCAACAAGCATTGAATAATGTTATGCAAGGTCCTTGGAATGCAATTGCACCAGGATACGGGAAGATGGTTCTTGGTTATTTTGGTAAAACACCAGTAGCTCCAGATCCAGAAATAGTAAAAATTGCTTCAGAAAAGTTAGGTTTACAGCCAACAACTATGAATGCTATTGATATTGCTGATGCTGATGAGACAAAGTCTTTACAACATGCGATTGATAAGTTGAAAGAAAATAACTTAGAAGTGACTGAAGAAAATATCTTCATTGCAGCAGCATGTCAAGAAAAAGGTCTTACATTCTTACTAGGTAAGGGTGAATTAAACGTACGTAAAATATCAGAAATGAAAACAGATTGTGGAGAAGAATCAATGGGTAATGGAAATTATACAGTAGTAGTAAATGGCGAGAAGTTTAGTGTTCAGGTTGCAGAGGGTGATGCAGATATTCAAGTAACAGCAGTTAATGGTGAACAAGCAACTTCTGTTTCAGTTCCAAGCCCAGTTGCTTCAGGAAACGACATAGAGATTAAAGCACTTCTTCCAGGTAGTGTTTGGAAAATAGTTGCTAATCCAGGTCAGAGTGTAAATGAAGGTGATGTTATTTTAATCCTTGAGTCTATGAAAATGGAAATTGATGTTATCGCTCCACGTGGTGGAGTTATTCAGTCTATAAATGTTGCAACAAATGATAAAGTTGTAGAAGGTCAAGTAGTAGCAGTTTTAGGATAATTTAGATGAAAAATATTGTAATTAAATTTCTTGCACTTTTTATGCTTCTAGCATTTACAAGTGCATCTGCTAATGAAAGTACAACACATGGTGCACCAACTCAAACGCATAAAGAAGAGACATATCAAGCAAAATCTTTTGGAACGATGATTACTGGTTTTCTTAAGTCAACAGGTGTTGTTGCCTTTTTTAGCCCTAATCCTGATGAGCTTAATGCTAAGGGTGAGAAGATGAGTGATTTTCATAAAGGTTTAGGTCGTGCCCTTATGATAATCCTTACATTCTTCCTTTTTTGGTTAGCGATAGCTAAAGGTTTTGAGCCTTTACTACTTTTACCAATTGCTTTTGGTGGATTACTAGCTAATATCCCAGTTGCAAATATTGGTGGGGCACATGGATTTTTAGGTGTTATTTATTCAATGGGACTCTCTAATGAGATGTTTCCTATTTTAATTTTTATGGGTGTTGGTGCGATGACGGACTTTGGTCCACTTCTCTCAAATCCTAAAACAGCACTTCTTGGTGGAGCTGCACAGTTTGGTATTTTTGGAACCTTAGTAGGAGCAGTTGCTCTAAGTCATTATGGTGTAGTTGATTTTACTCTTCAACAAGCTTCTGCTATTTCTATTATTGGTGGAGCGGATGGTCCGACATCTATCTTTATCGCGACTAAACTTGCTCCTGAACTCTTAGGTGCAATTGCAGTTGCTTCATATAGTTATATGGCTATGGTTCCAATTATACAGCCTCCAATTATGAAAGCATTAACAACTGATGCAGAACGTAAAATCAAGATGACTACACTTCGTCATGTATCACGTTTAGAGAAGTTAATCTTCCCTATTATGGTTTTAACTCTTGCTATTTTAGTACTTCCCGAGTCAACGCCACTTATCGGTGCGTTTATGTTTGGTAATTTCTTAAAAGAGTCAGGTGTTGTTGAGCGTCTTAATGATACTCTTCAAAATTCACTTATAAATACTGTAACTATTTTCTTAGGTCTTGGTGTTGGTTCTAAACTAGCAGCAGATCAGTTCTTAGTTCCACAGACTATGTTTATTATGGCTCTTGGTATTATTGCTTTCTCTGTAGGTACTGCTTCAGGAGTACTTATGGCTAAACTAATGAATATGTTCCCAGGACATAAAATCAATCCATTGATTGGTTCAGCTGGTGTATCAGCAGTTCCAATGGCAGCTCGTGTATCAAATAAAGTTGGTATGGAGTATGATCGTAATAATATGCTTTTAATGCATGCGATGGGTCCAAATGTGGCAGGGGTAATTGGTTCAGCCGTAGCGGCTGGGGTACTTATTTCTTTATTCCAATAGTAACAAAAATTGAAATAGCGGCGCATTAGCGTCGTTATCTCCTCTTCGGGTACAAGAGTACTCCTCATCGTCGATGCCTAGCTACTACACCACTCTTTCAATTTATTCGCCATTATTTTATTTTTACTTGTTTGTCTAAAAGAAAATTTGAATTTATATTATGTATTTTTATTGGATAAGAAAGAAGAAAAAAGAAGGGGGTATTAATTATTTCATTATTGAAATAATTAATGGGATGATATCATGACTTTTAGTTTTATCTACAAAACCATCTGCACCTAGTACTTCAGCTTCGCGTTTATTGTTATCGCCTGTCATAGAACTGTTTACAATGATAGGAATGTCTTTGGTTACAGGATTTTCTTTGAGTGTTTTTATAACAGTAAAACCAGACATTTCAGGCATTTCAATATCAGTAATAATTGCGGGTATATCTTTGGCTTTTTCACCAAGAGCAAAGATGTAGTCAACAAGTTTTTTTCCATTTTCAAAAAGTTTCATATCAATATTTGCATTGTGAAAGATTTGGATAAGAGCGCGTTGTGCTGTTCTTGAATCTTCAGCAGTTAATACAGTCCCATTCTTTAGTCGCTCTGGGATTTTTATACTGAGTAGATTACTTGTATCTTCTGTTACATTTACCATCGCTTGAGGAAGTACATCTGCAAGAAGTTTTTCATAGTCTAGTATAAGACATAAAGAACCATCTTCAAGTCTTGTATCATTCATAACTACACCATCTTCTTTAAGTCTATAGCTATCAGGTGCATGCATCTCATTCCAGTTCTTTTTAATCACTCTAAACGCAGACATGATTCTAAGACCAATTATTACACCATTAAAATCACAGATCAGGATATTTGATCGTTGTATATCTTCTTTAGTTAGTGTCGTACCAAGCCAAGAAGGAAGATTTAAAATAGGAATTTGAAGTCCACGAAGCATAATTGTACCTTCTAAAAGAGGGTTTACAGAAGGGATTTGAGTTAAAAAATGATTTTTTGATTCAACTACTTCACGAGTTTTAAAAACATTTATGGCATAAAATGCAGAATCATTTTTATCACTAATTCGAAACACTAATAGTTGAAGCTCATTGTTTTTTGCTAAGTTGGTTGCCGCGTCAACATTATCTAATACAGACATTAAAGGTCCCTTTGATTGTTTATTATCTAATAATAGCAAAAAATGAATGAATTGTTCTTGAATATTAATAATGTAATGATAGAATAAATAATGATGAAATTATTACTCCTTTTTATATTTACTGTTATGAGCTTAAGTGCGAATATTTATTATTCGAAGATTGAACCTTATGAGGTGCGTCGTATTGCATCTAATGTTAGTGGTGTTGTAGTGTCAACTGATGAAAGTATGCTTGGTCAAACACTTTCAT
>NZ_JAEMVB010000041.1 GCF_029215995.1 Sulfurimonas sp. SAG-AH-194-L11 | reverse complement strand
TATGATGCTAGATGTTGACTTTTTTAAGCAGTATAATGATACCTATGGGCATATTGAAGGTGATTATGCACTTCAAACTGTAGCTAAAGTTCTTCAAAAGACACTACAACGCCCAAGTGACTATGTTTTTAGACTTGGTGGCGAAGAGTTTGGTGTTTTACTGACAGATACAGATGAGTCTAACTCTGCGAAATTAGCACGGGCTATTTGCGATGCTGTTAGGGCGAAAAAACTTAAACATGAAAACTCAAGTGTAAATAAATTTGTAACTATATCAATTGGTGTTGTATGTTGTATAGCGGATGATGTACTTGCTGAAGAGGTACTTATTTCACGAGCAGATGAGATGCTTTATGAGGCTAAGGGGACAGGAAGAGATAGATATATTATCACATCTAATGTAAGTACAGCTAGAGTGAAGAGTGCTTAGTGGCCATTTTTAAAACGAAATTCTAAATCTACTAAAAGAGGGCGAAGTTTTACTTTTAACTCACCTTGAAACTCCATAAAACCATCTTTATATATACCACCACATCCTAACTTCTTTTTTAATAATTTAAGTATTGTATTCGCATCTTCTTTTGGTACCTGAAACTCTCCAACAAGTGTAACTGTTTTACCTCTACGTTTCTCTTTTGCAAAAACTAAAAAGTGTTTTTTTGGTGCTAAGTCTTCAGATACAATTGTAGTCTTTCTCTTAGTTTGTACTTGGTTCCAACTATCATCTATATCTGCACCAATGAAGAGGTCTAGCTTTTTCCCTCTACTCATTAGATTCACCTATATACTTAAATCGTGGAACTTCTATACCATTAATTTCGACTGTTTCATTAAACATCAAAAAAGGTCTCACCCATAAACTTTTTTCACCATACATTGTTCTATATAGGACTAAAGTCTCCTCACTCTCACTATGTGTAACAGTGTCGATAACATTATAAAGGTTTCCTTTATAGTGCTCATAAATTCCAGTTTTCAACTAAACAACCTTTTGATGTAGAATACTTATATCTTTTTGTGGATATTTTTGTGTTTTTAAAGCAGTTTGTATATCTTCAAGTGAGTAGCGAGTATGTTTGTAAACAATAACAAAAATTTCATCTGCAGGAGATAAAAATGTTTTTTCTCCATACTCTGTGTAGCGAGTTGCCCCTATGCTTATAATCGCTTTAGATGGATAGTTACAAGCTTGTATATACTCACTCAAAGGCTCTAGCGGTCCAAAATCTTTTTGAGTGTTTATCTGCTCTTTTATCCATAGCGTGAGCTTTTCGTAAAAGTAACTGTATCCTGTGAGTGCTACATTCTCTCCATAAGCTTGTATGCTATTGTCGCGTTTTAAAAAACTACAGATACTATACTCGTTTAAGATGGAGTCTTCTTTGAAGCTCTCAATAGGAATGAGCGAAGAGGCAATGCCTTTAGATTCTCTACCCCAATTCTTTTTATCACTTATCTTATCTGCTCCTGCTACTCTTATAGAACAGTCATTATAAGCTCCAAAGTGAGTTGGCAGTATATCTGTGAGTATACCGTTTTTATATTTTAACTCACAAATAAGTCCAACTTCTGGTTCTGTCTGAACATTTACATCTTCTTTTGGAAGTTTGATAGTATCTGATGAGAGTGGATATGTTGTTAAAATATCTTTTGGAGTTCTTTTTGTGTTGTTTGTATTTGGAGTGTAAGAAGGTAGGTAAAAGGGAAATATCCCCTTTGGTGCAGCTTCATCTGCGGTAATAATATCTTTAAAATCTTCAAGTTCACCCGCTTGTGCTAGGTGAAGTGCAAAGTTTCCTGCGATACCAAGACCAAGATAGCCTTTATATTTGTCTTGCATAGCGAGTTATATTTTACCAGCAGCTCTCTGCTCTGCAAACTCTTCATAAGAACCTTGGAAGTCTATAATGCTACCATCATCTTGAATTTCGATGATACGAGAAGCGAATGCATCAAGTAACTCACGGTCATGTGATGAACAGATAACATTTCCCTTAAACTCGTGCATAGCTTCACCTAGTGCAACAATAGCCTCAAGATCAAGGTGATTTGATGGCTCATCAAGAAGTAAAAAGTTACCATTTTCAAGCATCATTTTACTAAGCATCATACGGTGCTTTTCACCACCTGAAATGCTTACAACTGACTTCTCTTGTTGTTCACCATTAAAAAGCATACGTCCAAGACAGTTTCTTATCTCAGCAATATCGCGTTTAGGATCATAAGCACGTAACCAGTCATAAAGGGTACCATCACCAGTGATGATGTCAGCAGTATCTTGAGGAAAATATGAAGGCTCAACTGTTGCACCCATATGTACCTCACCAGAACTTGCTTTCATCTCTTCTGTTAGGATCTTTAATAGTGTAGTTTTACCAACACCATTACCACCAATGAGAGCAATCTTTTCGCCTGGAACAACTTTAAAACTAATGTCATTTAGAACTAAGTTATCACCATAAGAGTGAGATACATTTATTACATTAAGAGCCTCGTCACCCATAGTTCGTTTTGCTTTGAAAACTATACTTGGATCACGGCGAGAAGATGGTTTAATGTCATCAAATTCCATTTTATCAAGTTTTCTTTGGCGAGATGTTGCTTGTTTTGCCTTAGATGCATTTGCTGAGAAACGACGTACAAAAGCTTCTAGTTCTTCTTTTTCTTTTTGCTGTTTAGCAGAGTCTAGTTCAAGCTGTTTTGCCATTACATTTGCTGCGATATACCAGTCATCGTATGTACCAGTAAATTCACGAATCTTTTGATAATCCACATCGAGTATATTAGTACATACAGCATTTAGGAAGTGCCTATCATGAGAGATAACTACTAGTGTTCCCTCATGGCGTTTGAGTTGGTTTTCTAACCAAGTAATAGTTTCAATATCTTGATTGTTGGTTGGCTCATCGAGAAAGAGTACATCTGGTTTAGGATATAAAACCTGTGCAAGTAAAACTTTAAATTTATCAGCACTATCAAGTGTGCTCATAAGCTCTTGATGTTTGTCTACGGGGATACCAACATTTTCTAAGATTTTACCGATATTTACATCGTACTCATAAGTTGGATCTTCTTCAACTGAGATAACTTCAAGATCTGCTAAACGGTTGTTTACTGCATCATCCTCAAAATCACCAGTAGCATAAAGCTCTTCTTTTTCCTTGATAGCATCATAAAGGCGTTTATTACCATAAAGAACAGCATCAGCGATAGTAAAATCTTCAAATGCATATTGATTTTGACCGAGTACTCCAACTTTATTTGCTTTAGGGATTACTACTTCACCTTCATATTCAGTTATTTTTCCACTTAGAATATTGAGAAAAGTTGTTTTACCAGCACCATTTGCACCGATAAGTCCATAGCGTTTGTGTCTGTCTAGTTTGAGGTTAATGTCTTGAAATAGAACTCTATTTCCATAGCGCATGAGAAGATTTTGTACTGTTACCATTTTATTGCTCACTTAGGTATATTTTAATTTCGCGATTATACCTAAGTGTTGTTTAAAAAATGTTGATTTAAGTTTTGTAACCTTGAAGTAGGTCGTTAAGGTTATTTGTCATCTGCATAAGATTTGAAGATGCATCTGATATCTCTTCAACTGTTACTTGATTTTCTTGAGAAATTTTCTCTATACTTGAGACCTTATCTATCATAGTTGCAATTGTCTTAGAGTTGTCAATATAACCCGTTACTGTCTCATCAACTTGGGTGATAGACTCTTCAATAGCATGGACACTTGAGTTAATATCTTTTTCAACCTCACTCGCATTTTGAGAAAGAGCTTCTATAGCTTTAGCATTTACAGACATATGCTCACTTGCATCATTTACAGACTGAGTAATAACACTAATAGTAGTGTTGATTTCTGAGAGTGATTTTTGTGTACGTTCTGCTAGTTTACGAACTTCATCAGCAACTACAGCAAAACCACGACCATGCTCACCTGCTCTAGCCGCTTCAATAGCTGCGTTTAATGCAAGTAGATTAGTCTGATCTGCTATATCTGCAATGACTTCGAGTACATTTTTAACAGCAGATGTTTCTGCACTTAAGTCAACTAGTTTTTGTGCAAGTTCGAGTTCGTCATGACTTCTCTCTTCTATGTCATTTGCAAGATTGATTACTTGTTCGTTTACATTTTTGAGTGTATTACCTGTGCTGTCAATATTTTCTTTTGTTTGTTTTGCTTGCTCAATTGAGATACTCAGTATATTTTGTAAGTCGTGACCATCACTAGCTACCTCATGAACAATCCTACTCTCATCTTTAGCCTTCGCTTTCATATCTACTGAAGCACGAGAGAGTGTTGTGGCAATTTGAGTATTACTATTTGATGTACTTGTTGCTTCGCTCACAGTAACACGAACTTTTTCTATAAACTCATTTATATTTTGAGCTACAATAGAGATTTCATCACCCTTTGCAACTTTGATGCGTTTCGTTAAATCACCTTCACCTTTTGCTAAGTCATATGTAGCTTCTTGAAGAGTTTGGAGCTTGTTTATAATGATTATCTTAATTATAATGAGAGAAATAATAATAATAAGTGCGATAAATAGAGCTGTTCCAATGAGTGCTGTGATAAAGTTCTCATTTGCATTTGCGAGTGCTTCATTCTCATCAATTTTGACAATCATAGCCCATTTTTCATTATATACTTTGATTGGTGCATATGACAAAATTACAGGATTACCAAGATAGTCTGTTCCTAGTGCAGTTTTAGAGTTACCGTTTAAGGCGTCATGTACCGCAAATGTATCTATTTTGTAGTTTCCAATAGTAGTTTTTGCTTTTTTTGTTGGGGTGTCAAACTCTTTGATTTTGTCTAAAAAGCGACTGTCGTTACGCATAGTAAGGTCTGTTCCTACAAGAAATGCTTCACCACTTTTTCCAAGACCTACCTTATCAACCTGATTGTTAAAGTTCATAATTTGATTTATTTTTTCTTTTGGTAGTTGAAAGATTAATGCACCTTCATTATCTTCACCAAAGTAAATAGGCATTCCTATGAATGCAACCTCTTCATTATATGCAGGTTCATAAATAGAAAAGTCTTCAAAAACTGCCTCTCCTCTAGAAGCTTTTTGTGTCTTTTTAAAAGCACGAGCAAGTCCTGTGTTAGAGTAGACACCCTCTACGAGGTTTGTTCCAAGGTCTACATTTTTAAGTACACTATAGACTATGTCCCCAGTTGTATTTACTAAATAAACATCATTTCGCCCAAACTCTTTTAAAATTGCACGCATAATAGGATGCTGTTGTACATGAAGTTCGGAGTACTCAGTTTTATATTCTCTATCCATTTTATGGAGTTCTTTTTTATTATAAGGGTTAGGGTTTTTAATGATGTAGAGATATTGAAGAAGCAAAGCTT
>NZ_JAEMVB010000040.1 GCF_029215995.1 Sulfurimonas sp. SAG-AH-194-L11 | reverse complement strand
CAAAGTCTATCTTTACACCGCACTTAGTATCAAGAAAATCATATGTTTCTTCACTAAAGTCACCCTGTTTATCATACTCTTTGCCATCTAGTTTATATACCTTTGCAAGAAGATCATCTGGATAAACAATGATGTAGTACTTCACTTTTTCTGCTTCATAAACATCAAACTTATATGTCTCATCTCTTTTTGCTGTTGAGGGGCTTATAATCTCTACGACTATTTCAGGTGCTTTTGTAAGATAGCTCTCATTTGTTTCCCCACATGTAAGGACAACATCAGGTCGTAAAATAGTGTCATCACTTACTTTATAGTCCACTTCGCCAAGAACTTCACATAAAGGACATTCATCAAGTTGTTCTCTTAAATTATAGATAAGTTCACTTGCCAAACTCTGATGCTTTCTCATGGGAGCAGGACTCATAGCAACAGGATGTCCGCTCATCAACTCCCAGTCACCTTTCCATAGTTTATAGTCATTGTAAGTATAATGAATCTCTTCTAGTCGGAATGCACCCATATTGTCCCCTTATTTACATAATTAATCATTATGAAGATTATAGCCTATTTATTTAACTGATGGTCAAACTCAGGTACTATCTCTTTTAACTTTGCCAACTGCTCTTGAGTCTCAAGTAACTCTTGAATGTCAGCAGAGAGTTTTTTTAGCTCGTATGGTGTTGATTTCGCTACAGTAATCGACTCATACCCTGTACTACAGTTAGTCTCATTAATGAGTAGCTCTTCATAAAGCTTTTCACCTGTACGAAGTCCACTAAACTCTATCTTTATGTCATCTCTTCCACTAAGGTCTATCATTTTTTGTGCTAGGTCGACTATTTTTATAGGTTCGCCCATATCTAAGATAAATATTTCCCCACCAGTACCTATAGCAGCTGCTTGAAGTACAAGTTCACATGCTTCAGGAATGAGCATAAAGTATCGTGTTATATCTGGGTGGGTCACTGTTATATTTTTCCCCTCTTCTATCTGTTTTTTAAACTTAGGGATGACACTCCCACTAGAGCCTAGTACATTTCCAAAACGAACAGCGACTATGTCAGTTCCTTGTCCATTTGAGTTTTGGGCATACAGTTCGCAGATACGTTTAGTTGTTCCCATAACATTTGTAGGGCGAACCGCTTTATCTGTTGAAATCAAAACAAACTTCTCTACATTATGCTTTATGGAGAGATCTATAACATTCTGAGTTCCTTGTATATTATTTAAAATTCCTTCATATATATTTTCTTCAACAAGAGGTACATGCTTATAAGCTGCAGCATGAATGACTATGTCAGGTTTATACTTATTAAATGTGACTTCTAAATCGCTCCTGTTGACAACATTTTGCAAGACAGAAACAGTTTTTATACTCTGAATCTCTTCGGTAATTGAGTATAAATTAAACTCACTGTTATCAAGAAGTATCAAGGTTTGTGCGCCAAACTTTTCACACTGACGGCATATTTCACTCCCAATGCTTCCCCCTGCCCCAGTCACAAGAATAGTTTTATCTTTTATAAACTTTTGTATAACTTCTTTATCTAAATCTTTTGGATGACGTGCAAGTAAATCCTCCACTGCAATATCTTTAATAGCAACACCATAGTCATCATAATCCCCTGCTACTTTTATGCTTTGGATCCCTATGCTATTTAGTTTTTCATACATATCTCCAAGCTCTACTGACTCATCTATAATTGCCACTTCACAATATATACCTAAAGAGATAAACGTATCTAAACTATAAACTTCTACACCATTTGTTTTCATTTTTTCTTTGATAGTAGTTATGATTCCTACAGGGTAGTACTCACTCTCTTTTGTGTTAATAGTTCTTAAGATATTATTTGCTTTATCTAAGTTTGCAATTATGATGGTGTTTTTTCCATTGACATTTACCTTATAACTTTCAAGATAGAGACGCTTAGAAATTCGTAATGCTAACATCATAAACAAAGAGATAAAAAACTCTATAGGAATAATAGACCGAGGAATAATATACTCAGTTTCATGTAAAACATAACTTACTAAAACAAGAAAAAGTGTAGAAAAAACACTTATGTATACAAGACTCGTTGTATCTTTAAATCCAAAGTGCCTCCAACTGATGTCATACACTCTAAAGTAATAAAAAAGAGAAAGGCGAGCCATGATTAAAATACTTATAACTATATAGATAGAATTAAAATACTTTTGAGGTATATCAAAATCAAACCGTAATGCAAATGCTATCAGAGTCGCTATGATTATGATACCAATATCAAAAAAAGTAAAAAAGAGTTTTCTTTTAAACTCAGAAGGCTGTAAAATCAAAAAAAATCCTTTTTATAATTAATATATTTTATCCAAACAGATAATACAATAAGTGCTATTACAAATGCTAAAAATATATTTGTAACAAAATATATCAATCCAAATAGTATAAAATTTACTATAATAGATAAAAGTACTACTTCGGAGTGTGAAAATCCAGCTTGCGTTAAACGTTGATAGGCGTGTTTTTTATGTGCTTGTGAGAGTTTTTCTCCATTGAGTTTTCTACGAAGTAAAGTATATGTTGCATCAAACCAAAAAATGCCAAAAAGTATGATCCATATCCAAAAGTTTTGAGTGTTTTCATTCGCATAGTAGAGTGTAAATATCGCTACATTATACCCCAGTAGTGTACTTCCAACATCGCCCATAAAAATTTTAGCATTCCCATAGTTCCAAACTAAAAACCCTAAAGTAGCCGCTATTAAAACAAAAAAATGAGCTCCACCGAAGAGTAAAAATCCCCCAAGGCTTAAAAAAATCATCTCACTACCAGCATAAGCATTTATACCATCTAAAAAGTTATAAAGGTTTATGAACCAAACTATGAGAAAAAAAGCAAAAAGATTTGTAAATATTTGGTTTTTTATAGTAAAAAAATAAAAATCTAGAGTGTCAAAGCCCCCTAAAAAGTATAAACCACCACTAGCAACGCCAGCTTGAGCTATGAGCCTTACTTTAGGAGAGAGGTCGTACAGGTCATCAAAAAAGCTTACCACAGAGATGAGTATACCCATCAAAAGTGCAAAAAGAAGAGAGTCTTCTATCTCTCCAGCATAGTTCAAGTAGCATAAGCCAATAAACCATGTAAAAGCAATAGCGATGCCACCACCATGAGGAGTAGCAACTGTGTGAGAGCTTCTCTCGTTCACCTCTTCTAAAAGAGCATGTTTTATATAGTAGTTTTTTATAAGATATGTTAGAGTAAATGAGCCTAAAAATATAATTATATACACTAACATTAAAATTATTTCCTTTTTTGTTAACTTTTATATTTTAACAAACCATTTAAAGTATAATATATAAAATAATAAATACTCTTCACTACATTTAACTCTTCATATCTTCTAAATATTTTCCATACAAAAAGACTATTTTTAACCTTGCTAGAAGAAACAGATACTTTTCTTATTCTATAAATGGCTAAGGACTCTGTTAATCCCTCTGCTGTGTCTGTACTCTTCAAGATTTTAAGCCATAATGCAAAATCCTGTTTTTTTATAATATCTGGAAAATAAACTTTAGCTAAATATTTTGTATCATACATAGCACTCAAACAACCAATTGAGTTTGTTTTTAGCATACTCTTATATGTTACACTCCTTGGAGGTTTAAAACTTCCCATATTTTTATCTTCTTCATCTATTAAATCATATGCAGTATAAGATAAAGCAAGTTTTTTTTCACTCATAAAAGCTATCTGTTTTTGCAGTTTTTCTGGCATCCACAAGTCATCAGCATCTAAAAATGCTATATATCTTCCTTGTGCATCTTCTATCGCTCTATTTCTAGCTACTGCTGGACCACTATTTTTTTCTAATTTTATGAGCCTTATTCGATTATCTTTTTTTATATACTTTTCAATGATGACATTAGAATCATCAGCAGAGAGGTCATCTACTATTAACATCTCCCAGTTTTGATATGTTTGTGCGAGAACAGACTCTATTGTTTGAGATATAAATCTTTGTGAATTATATGAAGGGGTAATTATTGATACAAAATCATCTTGCATTGAGATCCTTGTTTGTTTTAAGCTTCATATAACTCTCAATATCCCTCTTTTTAAAAACCTTAGCTGGATTACCACCAGCTATAGCAAATTTTTCAATACTATTTACAACAACAGCACCCGCTTGAATGATAGCACCTTCACCTATAGTTACTCCGCCAAGTATGGTGACTCTATCCCCTATCCATACATTATCTTCTATGAGTATATCTTTATCTATCATCTGCTTTGTATCATACGGTATAGCATTGCCACCATCATATTTATGATATGAATTAATCATTACAATATCTTTACCACTATGAAAATTATCCCCTATAGTCACTTTAGCATTACCTCTAATTATCATACCATTAAAATGACAATTTTTTCCCAAAAAAGTATTGTATGTAAATCGTGAATAAAAATTAACCTTAGGCTTAGATTTATAAGCACCAACTCTAAGTAGAGCGATACGCGTAAACACAAATGATAAAAATTTCTTAATTATTCGCATATTTTACCTTTATTATTTTGATAGTAAGAAGAAAAACTACTACGAGAAACAAGAACCATGTAATTGCTGTAGCATATGCAACCCCTATTGTTCCAAACTCTTGTATCAATAGATAATTTAACATTATATTGATTAGTGCAGCTGTTATGGTTAGTGTAGCTAAGAACTTTGTTTTCTTTTCAAAAAATAGTAAGTTTGTTACTAAAAAGTACAATGACTGAAAAACAAAACCAAGTAAGAGCCATCCAAAATACTCTTTTGCACTATAAAAATTTTCATTTACAAATATACTAAAAAGTATGTTTTGTAAAAAATAGATACTTACTGCTGTAAATATAAAAAGTACAAAAAGTAGTAATGTGATTTTTTTCACATGCACTATATTTTTATTTTTTAATAATCTAAAGAGCATTGGACTCCATGCTTGATTTACTGACATACTTACTAACAACATCAAAGCAGATATCTGATATGCAACTGTATAGAGTCCAACCTGCTCATTTCCCTCAAAATAAGATATAAAGTATCTATCTGACATAGCCATAATAGTTCCACTAACAGCATGGGGAATCAAAGGTAAACCAAAATGTAAAATATCTTTTGTATATTTAAATGTAATTTTCCCTAGATAGTCCATTTTCATAAGAATATATAAGCCAAATAGGGAGAATATACCATATATGCTATACATACCTTCTAGTCTACCAATATATCCATACTTATAGATAACAACAAAAACATAAGACAAGACAAAATCAAAGAGTGTCTGACTGAGTGTAAATAGAGCAAACTTTATAGGCTCCTGTCGTGATTGGTAGACTCCTAAAAGAACACTACTTACAACTCTTAGCATGGCAAAAACTACCATCAACACAACAAGAGAGCTCTCAATACCGAGTAAAGAGGCAAAATACTCCCCAAAAATTGAAGCAGTAACTATAAGCATAAGAAATGCTATCAGTGAGAGCATAAAAGCATTAGTAATATACTTTTTGAGTTCCACCTGTTCTAGCTTAAAGTACTCTATATTTATTGCTGCATGAATATTTAAGAGTACAAAAGGTGTTATAAAAAGTATGCTAGTCTCAACAATAGAAAGTACTCCATAATCTGCTAAAGTGAGGTGTTTTGTTAAGATAGGTAACATTAAAAGAGGCACTAATGACTTTAAAGCATTCACCCCTCCATAGATAAAAATATTTTTAGATAATAACTTAAGCATTTAAATCTATAACCTTAAAATATTTTTTGTAATAATCATAGACATTTAAAATAGTGTTTTTATGCTCAAAATCTTCAAAATCAAACATAAAACTCTCAGCTTCAATGTCATATATATTTTTCATAGTATACAGAGCAGTAGAGTAAAAAGAACTCACTTTGTAAGGAATAGTATCCTTGTATAAACCATAGAGTTCTACGGGATAATCAAGCACAATAATATGTATGTTTTTCAGTTGTTTAATCTTGTTTAGCTTCTCTTGATTCTCTCCTCTATGAGAGATATAAAGTATCTGTTTATCTTCATAATAGGATGCAATCTTTTTTATCTGTTGTATGTAATACTCTTGTGTTAGAATGCCTATCTCACTTAATTTTAATCCTAAAAACAAAACTTTATTTTCATCTTTTTTTACTTGCTTTAAACACTCTTGTAATCTTTTATAA
>NZ_JAEMVB010000004.1 GCF_029215995.1 Sulfurimonas sp. SAG-AH-194-L11 | reverse complement strand
GAGTAAAATCTAAATAAAATAACGATTAGGTAACATAATGGAACAAAACTAGACTATTTATCTTGTTTTGTTTTATTTTTAAGAAGCAAAACCACTACTTGCAGAAAAGTGCTCTTTATTGACTACTATGTTTTTTTGTTTTTCTTTGCGTTTAGTATCTTTCTCTACAAAGATTTTTTTTCTCGTTTTAGGATCCATCTCTGTGTAGTACATAACTGCCGAGTAAGTACCAGGAGTTGGAGTAAAGACCTGTGCTTGTTCAGGGTTCATCTGTAACTCTTCTGTTGTAAAACGCTTTAACTCATGCATATCTTTCTCTTCACAACCTGGATGAGCTGCTATAAGATAGTAGGTTAAGAACTGTTTTTTACCCTCTTCGGCGTTTAGCTTGTCATAGAGCTTTTTAAAGTCTATAAGTGTCTGTTTTCCTGGTTTACCCATAAGCTCTAAGACATGTTGTTGTGTATGCTCAGGTGCTACTTTCATCTGTCCTGATATATGGTGTTTTACCATCTCTTTTAGATAAGAGTATCCATGTTCTTTATCTGCTGTTATGAGGTCATAACGCACACCTGAAGCTACAAATGCCTTACGTACACCCGGAACTTCACGAATCTGTCTAAGTAGATTAATGTTACGAGAATGGTCTGGTTTCATAGACTGACAAAGGTGTGTCGCATCTACACAACGCTGATGATCACAAGTACCTAGTTTTTCTTTTTTGTTACACTCATATCCGTACATATTAGCAGTTGGTCCACCAACATCAGAGATAATTCCCTTATAGTCTTTGTACTTGTTAAACTCATTTGCTTCTGCAAGGATGTTGGTTTCACTACGAGTTCTTATACTACGCCCTTGATGTACACCAATAGCACAGAAGTTACATTCTCCCCAACAACCATGGTGTGTCATGATAGAAAATTTAATAGTCTCTAAACATTTTACTTTTCCCTCTTTTGCATAGTGGGGATGTAATTCTCTTGTAAAAGGAAGATTTGAGTTTGCATCCATCTCTTTTTCATTGAGGTGATTACACGGTGGGTTTTGGATAAGGTAGCGTTTATCTACTGCCTGACATAAACCATTAGCAGCTATAGGGTCGTTGTTATCATAAAAGAGGTCAAAGAGGTCTATGTACTTCTCTTTATCATCTAAACACTCTTGGTGTGAAGGCATCTGATGAAAACTCTCTACCGGCTCTTTTGAGATGTAACAAATTCCCTTTACATCTCTATAGTCACGTTTCTCATCCATAGCACGAGTGAGCTCTTCTATAGCTGTCTCACCCATACCATATATAAGAACATCTGCTTTAGCATCAAAGAGTATAGGCTTTTTAAGTTTGTTAGACCAGTAATCATAGTGTGTTACTCTTCTTAAACTAGCTTCTATCCCACCTAACACTAAAGGCACAGTATTTTTAAAATGCTGACGGATTAAGTTACAGTAAACACTTATAGCACGGTCTGGACGTTTGTTGTTTTTTCCACCTGGAGTATAATCATCTGAGTTTCTAAACTTTTTTGTTGCAGTATAGTTACTCACCATACTATCAACACTTCCACCACTCACACCCCAGTACAAACGCGGCTCACCTAAACGTCGGATATCATCAGGACTTTTGATATCAGGCTGACCTATCATACCTACTTTATAACCCATACGCTCGAGCATACGACCAACCATAGCCACACCTATAAAAGGAGAATCAATGTAGGCATCACCACTCACGAGGATAATATCACAGTAGTCCCATCCTCTAGCATCCATATCTGCACGAGTGGTAGGTAAAAAATCTGCTTGTGTAAAGTTTACAGTATCTTGTTTTGGTTGATTGCTTTTGTGACGTCTGCTCAAGAATTTGCCTTTTTTGTGTGTAATGTTATTATATCTACACTATTTATATGTATAATAATACTAAATAAATCCAAAAGAAGAGATTAGCTATGACTTACCCTTATGAAAACTTAGAAAACTTTACGTTAAAAAGTCTTATTGATCGTTCGGTTGCTTTATACCCGGATGAGCCGGCATTAGCAAAGGTTGGTCAAGATCCTATGAGCTATGATGATTTACGACAAAGCATTCAAGATACTATCATTATGCTTCATGCTAATGGTATAAAAAAAGGTGATAAAGTAGCGATACTTAGTGAAAATATGCCAAACTGGGGTGTTGCTTATCTTAGTATTACATATTTTGGAGCAGTTGTAGTTCCGATTTTACCTGATTTTCATACATCTGATGTGCATCATATCATCCATCACTCAGAAGCAAAGGCGATTTTTGTCTCAGATAAACATCTCTCTACAGTTGAAGAACTTAATGACTCAAGATTACACTTTGTTGTTAAGCTTGATACACTAGAGATAGTTACAGCACTCACAAATCATAGTTATATCTCAATCATTAAACAAAAACTTAGTTCGGCAAAAGAGTTAAGCATACCTCTTGAAGATGATATGGCAGCCCTCCTCTACACTTCTGGAACAACTGGAAACTCAAAAGGTGTAATGCTCTCTCATAAAAACCTTGTCACAAATGCACTCTCTACATACTCTAAAGTTGAAATACTTCCAAATGATGTCTTCTTGTCTATTTTACCTCTAGCACATACACTAGAGTGCACGGTTGGTTTTTTAGTACCCATACTTCACGGTTCAAGTGTACTTTACATTGACAAAGTTCCAACACCAAGTGTTTTACTCAAGGCATTTAGCATAGTTAGACCAACTATGATGATAAGTGTTCCTCTTATCATTGAAAAAATTTATAAAAACAAGGTATTACCAAAGTTTACAGGCTCATATATCATGAGAACTCTCTATGATATTCCTTTCTTTAGAAAAAAACTCAACAAAATTGCCGGAAAAAAGCTCATAGAAACTTTTGGAGGAAGACTACGCTTTTTTGGTATTGGAGGAGCAGGACTCTCTCCTTATGTTGAAAAGTTTTTAAAAGAGGCTGAATTTCCTTATATTATTGGTTACGGGCTCACTGAAACTGCACCTCTCCTTGCTGGAACCGTTTTAGGGAGTCAAATAAAATTAAACTCTACAGGAACAGT
This sequence comes from Sulfurimonas sp. SAG-AH-194-L11, assembly GCF_029215995.1. Lineage (GTDB taxonomy): Bacteria > Campylobacterota > Campylobacteria > Campylobacterales > Sulfurimonadaceae > Sulfurimonas. The sequence goes on along the minus strand of NZ_JAEMVB010000004.1, from coordinate 101,466 downwards.
ATGTCCTGGAGTTGAGGTAAAAGTAAAAGATCCAGATGATGAAACCGGTTCAGGTGAACTACTCTTTAAGTCTCCAAGTCTTATGCTAGGTTACTACAAAGATGAAAAGCAGAGTGCAGAAGTTGTAGATAGTGATGGTTGGTTCCATTCTGGAGACTTAGGTTATGTTGATGAGGATGGATATATCTTTATAAATGGACGAAGTAAAAATGTCATAATAGGAAGTGGAGGAGAGAACATTTTTCCCGAACAGATAGAAGCAACCATCAACCAACATGAAGCGGTTGTAGACTCACTTGTGTTAATGCGAGATAATAGACTAATTGCAAAAATACACTTAGACTATGAGCTTATAGATAAAATGTTTGAGGCACATAATTTACCAGATAGCCAAGTAAAAGAAAAAATTAATGAACTCCTCGAAGAGATGCGCCAAGATGTAAACACAAAAGTAGCAACTTACGCAAAAATGGTGAAATTTGTAGAGCAGATAGAACCTTTCATTAAAACACCGACTAAAAAGATTAAACGCTTTTTATATGTTGAGTAGACTAAATACTTAGTCTATATCCTTGTTCTAGTACATTATCTATACGACTATCTTTTAGTTTAAAGCGTAGTCGTTTGACTAATGCCCTTAAACTATCCATACTCATATAGTTTCCTTCATAAACACTATTTTCTATAGCCTCATAACTCATTACATTTTGACCACTACTCAGTAATAGCCTCAAAAACAACTCCTCTTTTTTTGTAAGAGTAGTTTCATCTTTTAAGCTTACACTCTGTAAAAGTACTTCACTACTTGTTACTTCTTTGGCTATTTTAATGCGTAATTCTTCTAGGTGAAATGGTTTTTTTAAGTAGTCAATACAACCAAACTCGTATGCTTTTTTAAGGGAGTCAATATCTGTGTTTGCACTTATCATGATAACTTTAGAATTATCATTCTTTTCATATATTAACTTTAAGAGTTCTAAACCATTTATATTTGGAACATTAATATCTAGAATATAAAGATCATAAAAGTCATCCAAACTACTATAAACATCCTCTCCATCAACAAAACTAGTAGTTTCATGACCATCAAGTTGTGTCACTTTTTTTATAGCACGATTGAGTGCAATGTCATCTTCAAGGAGTAATATTTTCATACTAGAATTGTACACAAATCAGATGTCACTCTCATGACATTTAAAGATATAGGCAAATATTGTACCCTTTGTTTTACTAGAGGTAAGTTTTATTTTTATTTCATACTTACTAGCAATTTCTTGAACTATTGAGAGACCTAAACCATGTCCACCAACAACACTATTTTCCCTTACATATTTGTTAAATATTGCTTTTGTATTTTGTATGGGCTTACTGAATGTATGAAATGAAAGTTCATTATTATTTAAATAAATAGAGATAGTTGAGTTGTTTTTTGCATACTTGATGGCGTTTGAAAGATTGTTATCTATAAGTCGTATAAGCTCTACTTGTGATATACTCACCCTACAGATACCACTTAACGTAAAGTCTATAGTTTTATTTTTAGAATTTGCTATACTTTTAAAGTACTCTACCCTCTTTTGTAAAACATCTCCGAGTGTAAATAGTTCTACAGGATACGAAAGTTCATCTTTTGTCATAGTAAAACTCATATCATCATAAGAAGTTTTAAGAGTTTTTATTGCACTATCTATCTCACTAGAGTACTCATCAACACCAAACTCTAACTCTCTGAGTTCATTATTTAGAGTTATGATACTCAAGGGAGTTTTAATCTCATGCATGGAACTCTGAACAAACCTATCTTGCTCACTCAGCTTTATCTCTTTTTTGCGGAGTTTAAATGTTACTAAGATAGCGATACTTCCTAACACTATAAGTATAAACATAAAAAGATTGAGATTTTTTAGTTTGTTTTCTAAGTTAGTATTGTCTAAAACTAAAGAGTATAGTATCTCTGTATCATCAAAAATAGCACTTTTACTTGCTATATGCATCTCACTGTAAGAAACACCATCTTTTGTGAAATTGTTTATCACTAATTTCCGTGTCAAGAGTTTATTTTTTATATTTTCACCACTTTGGATAACTTCTAAAATCTCTTTTAAGTCTGGTTTATAAGCTGTAAAATCTCTTAAAATAACATCATTTACAAAGCCACTATCTACCATAATATATGCTTTGGCATCCATCAGACTAGGATACTTTGATAGAAGTTTTTGCACCTTTAAAAGTAAGCTAGAACTTTTCTCATAAGTATAACTTACCTGTAATACTCCTAATCTTTTTCCCTCACTCATCACATAAGAATCCGTATAACTTAAAAACTTTTTAGAAAACTTTTCAAACAGAGGAGTACAAATACCTGTTGTGTTATGTTCAAGATGTTCCTCAAAAGTGGCTTTTGCAAAACTTAAATCAAAACCTATATCCTTTGTAAAAGTAGTATTTCTAATTATAAAGTCTGTATCCGTTATGTAAATGTTGTAAGCGTTTGTTTTATCATTAATCTGTTTAAGAACTTTTGTAAGATTTAATTCTAAAGGATTTATCTTGCTTGTTTTTATATAACTTGCAACGAGTTTATGCTTTTGAAGTAGTTGCTCTTTTTGAGTACTGTACTCATACATAAGACTAGAGAGTAGCTCACTAGCATGCATTTGAATCTCATAAAATAATATTTTTCTCTCTTTATCATAGTTTGTTATGATACTATTTTTTGTGAAGACATATCCAACGCCACTTAAAAACATAAAACTTATGAGAACAGAAAGAATAAAAGAGGAGTTGTTAATATTTTTGATATCTCACCTTCATATATAATATAATGAAGTTTATCTATTTTTAACTAAATATATCCAAAATGTCATTCCATTGACACTTGAGTTATGTAAGATGTTAACAATTTAAAATAAAGGTAAATAGATGAAAATTAAAAATTCAATAAAAATGATAGCACTTTCAGTAGTAGCAAGTACACTTTTTGTAGGGTGTGGAGGTGGTGACGATGCGACTACGACTCCTACTACAGCACTTACAGGTACATTTGTAGATGCACCCGTACAAGGTCTTGGCTTTAAAACAGTAACTCAAAGTGGTTTTACAGATGCAAGTGGTCAGTTTACATACATCGCAGGTGAAGAGATAGAGTTTACACTCGGTAACTTGAGTCTTGGAAAAGGAACTGCTGGAACTCTTGTGACTCCTTACAGTATTTCTGACACTAATGATACTGCTACAAACATTGCACTACTACTACAAAACTTTGATGGAAACAGAAGTAATAGTGCTGTTCTAGACTTATCTAAACTTCAAGACTTTAACTTTAGTGCTAGTGATTTTAACCTAAGTACTACTCCAACAGTTATAAAAGGGCATATAGATATACTTTTTGCTGACAATACTTTTTCTGCCTACCGAGATGACACGAATAATACTGTTTTAGATGAGACTGGTGTAAAACTTGTAATGGATAATTATATTGACACAAATTCAATAAATTATGATAAAAAGTTTACTCAGGCTTATTTAAATTCTGTAGATTTTTATAGAATAGACATACCTGAACAAGGAGGGAATTATAGACTTCGTTTTAGAGACAATCAAAGACAGATAGTTGGTGATTATAGTGTAGATGGTTGGAATGCAACATTTGATAATCCAGCTGATTTTTATACAGTACCTTTTGAGATTGTCGATGGAAAGATTATTATGACTTTTATTATTGATGGAAGTAGTCTCAAAGTATCTACTGTGATTACATCTATATCAGAAGGGAGTATAACAACAATAGGAACTGCTTTAGAGTCTACTGTAAGTTCTATTCCTGTAGGAACTACTAAAACTGAAATTTGGTATACAACTAGAGCAGCTGCTGAAGCAGCTCTTCAAAATTAATAGACTACTTTCTCTATTTCTCTGACTATGGTATAATAATCTATGGGAAAAATTGATAAAGAAAAAGAATTTATTGGAGCATTAAAGGTTTACTTAGCTCTTATAACTGCTCTGCTAATGGGTGATGTTAGTGGAACAGTTAAACTTTATCAAAGCAATATATTAGATTTTACTTTTTGGATGGGAATTATAACCATCATTATCTTAGCTATAATCTTTATGTTACTAGCAAAGTTTATGCACAAAAAAATAAATAATTTAGAGGAGTTATAGTTATGTCAATAGAATCAATAGCACTTGCAATAGCATTATCTATAGCTTTATTTGCAATCATATATAGTAGTTATGAACTTATGAAAGACTAATACAAAGATATTTACTTATATTTAACACGGTTTTGCTATTATGCTTAGTATGAAAACAAAGCTAAAACTACTCAAAGAAGAGATTTCAAAGCAACTCATCGGTCATAGTCATATGGTTGATGCTCTTTTGATAGGTCTCTTTTGTGATGGACACATTTTACTAGAGGGTGTTCCTGGACTTGCAAAAACTACTGCTGTAAATGCCCTTGCTAAAGCTATCAACCTCAACTTTAAACGTGTACAGTTTACACCAGACTTACTCCCTTCTGATATTATAGGTGCTGAGATTTATGATGTAAAGAGTGGTGAGTTTAAGATAAAACATGGACCAATTTTTACAAACCTTTTACTCGCAGATGAGATTAACCGTGCTCCTGCAAAAGTACAGTCTGCTCTACTTGAAGTTATGCAAGAGAAGCAAGTAACTATCGGAGATGAAAGTTTTAAGATAGAAAAACCATTTTTAGTACTTGCTACTCAAAACCCTATAGAGCAAGAGGGAGCATACTCTCTTCCTGAGGCACAACTTGATAGGTTTATGTTTAAAATCATTGTCGGCTATAACTCTCCTGAGGAAGAGCTCTCCATCGCTGAAAAAGCAGCCACTTCTAGTTTTGAAGAGATAAACGCAGTACTTACTAGAGAAGATTTACAGAGCATTAAAGAAGAGATACAAAATGTTCATATTGATACTGAGTTGAAAGAGTATATTGTCAAACTCATTTTCACTACAAGAGGTGGGCATAAGTACATAGAGTATGGAGCATCACCCCGTGCGACTATAGATATGCTCAAAGCTGTTAAAGCGAGAGCCTACTTGAGAGGAAATGACTATGTTCAACCCTCTGATATTGTTCTATGTGCTAAAGATATTCTTCGTCACCGACTTAAACTCAGTTATGACGCCATTGCAGAGGGGATTAGCCCTGATCAAGTTATAGAGGCTCTTTTACAAAGTGTACCAGTACCTTAAAGGCAGTAGTTTAGCCCCCTTACTCATTAAAGCACAAAAAAGTGTTTTTAGCTCACACATAGGAGAACATAGCACTTTTTTTAAGGGTCTAGGTTCTGAGTTTATTGAGCTACGAGAGTATGCAAGTGGTGATGATATCAAGCATATTGATTGGATTATTAGCTCAAAGATGGGGAAGCCTCATGTAAAAGTTTTTAGAGAAGAAAAAGAGTTAAACCTTGTTTTTGTACCCCTTTTAAATGCTTCACTGAACTTTGGAACCCAAAAGTTAAAGTTTGAGATACTCAAAGAGACTTTAGCACTCTTGGCGTTTTCATCTGTCAAACAAGGCGATGCTTATGAGACATATACCTATACACAAGCACTACAACTTTGTACTAAAAAAAGTAAGCATATTTTTAGTGTTCGAGAGCTTTTAGAAAAAGTCGATACACAAGCCCTTTTAAGAGAAGATATCAACTATGACAAACTAGCTTCCTCCTTTTACAAGATACTACAAAAACGTTCTTTTATCTTTTTTCTTGGTGATTTTTTAAATACTCAGAGTTTAGATATAGCTTCTTTAGCACATAAACATCAAGTGGTCATAATTATCATAAGAGATAGGTTTGAAGAGAATCCTCTTGCACTTGGTAGGATGAATGTCACAGATCCCATAAGTGGTCTTCATGCAGATGTAAAGATAGATAAAAGTGCAGCTTTAAAAATCAAGAAAAAATTACTTGAAGAGGACACCCTACTCTTTGCCAAACTCAATAAGTCTGGTGTGAAGTATCTAAAGATATACACAGATGAAGAACCTTTAGTAAAACTACTCCCCTTTATGAGTCACTTATAATGCAAAGTTTTAGCTTTGAGTACCCTTTTGTTATTGTAATACTCTTTATTTTTATTGGTTTAGATGTACTCTTTAGACAAAAGACTCCATCATATTATATGCCTAACATCCTAACAACTGTCGCATCGACACAAGATACTTTGTTCTCAAAAACTTTACTCAAATACTCTATACTCTTTTTTCTCTTACTCTCTCTTGCAAGTCCTATCCTTACAAAACAGCTCCCTAATAACTCACAACATACACTAGACATAGTTTTAAGTCTTGATACTAGTGGTTCTATGAGCCTCAATGGCTTTAATGAACTCGACTATAATCAATCACGATGGAGTGTAGTCCAAGATGTAGCTAGTGACTTTATACAAAAACGTTCAAAGGATAGAATAGGTCTAGTAGTTTTTGGAGATACAAGCGCCATAGCCTCTCCTCTCTCTTACGATAACTCTGCACCTCAGAGTAGTATACAAAACATTAGTATCGGTCTTGTTGGTAGGAGTACGGCACTTATAGACTCACTCGCAACTGCAACTACACTCTTAGAAAATTCTCTTAGCTCTTCAAGAGTTATAATACTTCTAAGCGATGGTGATGATACAGCAAGTAAAATTCCACTTGAAGTAGTGCTTAGACTCCTCGACAAGCATCATATAAAAGTCTATACTATCTCCATAGGTGAGAGTAACAACAACTTAACAGAGCTTATCTCTGTAAAAACGAATGCAAAAAGCTTTACTGCAAACAATAAAGAAGATTTAAAAGAGGTCTACAAAGAGATAAGTCTACTTGAGGCTAAGACCCATAGGCGCTCTTCTATACAAGTCATAGAGTATCTTTACTTTTACCCTCTGTTTATAACTCTTATGTTTGCTCTTCTTTTAGCATATCTATCTAAAGAAGATGAGAAGATATAATGTATTTTTCACACCCTCTTTTTCTCTTACTTTTAGTGCTTCCTCTTCTTGCATTTTTTTATTCATTTCGTATAAAAAAAGAGAAACTCTCTTCCCTCTTTTCTACAGAAGTTTTAAAAACTATAAGTGTAAACCGTCATCTTCAAGAGACTCCTCTAAAATATAGACTTTTTTTACTTGCTATTTTTCTTATGACTCTAGCTTTAGCCCAACCAGTGAGTCGCCACTCCCTGAGTACACATGAGAAGAGTCTCCCTCTTCTCATAGCACTAGACATCTCAAAGTCAATGCTTAAAAGTGATGTCTATCCAACTAGACTAGACCTTGCTCTCTCTAAGATAGATACACTGATGAACTCAAATGCTAAGCTCAGAGTCGGTCTTCTTCTTTTTGCTACTAGTGCTTATGAGGCACACCCTCTTAGTGAAGATAAGGCATCGCTCGCTTTTATTGCTAAAAGTATAGAGTACTCAAAAATAGTACAAAAGAGTACAAACCTTTTTGTAGCTTTTGAGGGTGCTGAGCAAATGTTACACAACTACAAGCGTAAAAATGTTCTTATTTTGAGTGACATACAAGATATAGATAGTTTTACAGAGGAGTTTAGCTATGCAAAAGATAACAATCTCTCTATAAATATCATTAGCATTACAAAAGAGCCTCTCGCTAATCCAAGTCATAGATATACCTACTCCTCTGATGATATAGATGCTCTTTTACTTAGACTGCAAAAGGTACAAAGAGAAGAGAGCAGTAGAGATGCTCAAAGCACACAGACAGAGCAGACAGAGTTGTTTTACTTCCCTTTACTCCTTGTCTTACTTATACTTCTTTTTATCTATGGCTCTGATTTGGAGCTTAAAAGCAAGAGTATAAACATAATGATAGTTTCTCTCATCTTACTGAGTCTGAGTCCAGATACAAAAGCATCAGTTCTAGACTTCTACCATATCTCAAATGCTCAAAACTCTTTTAAAGAGGCTCACTATAGAGATGCTTTACAAGCATACAAAAAACTCTCCCAAACATCCCAAACACTCTATAATATCGCAAATACTCAGTATAAACTCGAACTCTATGATAGAGCGATTCAAAACTATATGAAAAGTCTTAATGCAGATGATACTTTTAATGCAAAGGTTTATTATAACGTCGCAAATTCCTATGTAAAACTAAAGCAGTTACATCTTGCAAAAAAGTACTATATAAAATCGTTACAGTTATTAGATGATAAAAATGCACGAGAGAACTTAACACAAGTCAAACACATCTTATCAAATCAAAAACATAAAAAGCTCAAGAGTAAAGAGGAGAAGTACAAACTACCACAAAGAATCTCTCTTCATGCGAAACGCCAACAAGAGAGTCTGAGTTCAGACTATGTAGTCACACTTGAGCATATAGTACTCAGCCAAGAGGAGCAGTTACTCCAAGCACTTAAAAAGCAAAAACCGATTATATTTTTACGTAAACTTACTACTCACAGGAGAAGCAAAAATGTTTTACAAGATTAGCATTATACTTTTTTTACATCTTTTGGTGTCGTCCCTCTATGCCTCTCAAATTATACAAGCACCAAAGGGCTACAGTTTTACAGCAGAGCTTACAGACACAAGTATACTCCTCGGTGAGACCACACAGCTCAAACTCACTTACACATATAGTGATCTTGAAGATTATGAAATCACAGAGCCTGAATTTACAGGTATGCTAGTTAAAGAGCTAGGGTCAAAGGATTTTAAAAAGGAAGATAGCACAAGAGTTGAAGAGATTTACTACTCCATTACTCCCCAAAGTGAGGGTAACTTTACACTAAAAGGCTTAAGAGTAGAGACACAAATAATAGATGGCTTATATAAAAACTTTGACAACAGAAGTAAGTACACAAAAAGGTTCATAGTAAAGGCTAGTGAACTCAACTTAGAGGTAAAAAAACTTCCTGATAACATCACAGCTATTGGAGAGTATAGACTCACTGCTAGTGTTGATAAAAGAAGTGTTCTCGCAGGAGAGGTAGTGACTCTTCGTATCTCACTCTATGGGGATGGGAACATACAAAACCTAGACTCTATTGTCCCTAAGATACAAGATGCTACTGCTTACTTACTCTATACAACATCAAGTAAACGCCAGCACTTACAAACAAAGGCATATGCACTTATTTCAGAGAAAGACTATACTATCCCCTCTTTTGAGCTACTCTATTTTGATAAAAGAGACTCTTTAGTCAAAAAAACTGCTACAGAGCTTATTAAAATAGATATAAAAGGCTACACACACAAAAAGGAAAAAATTGTATCTGATAACAATAACTATATCTACTTTTTTATCGCTAGTTTTATCACCTTAACAATCATACTTATTTATCAAATAAAAAAACGAAGAGTCAAACAGAAAACTTCACTCATAAAAAAACTTAAATCAGCTCGTAAAAAAGATGAGTTTTATAAAAAGGTAGTTGTATACTTAGGAAGAGATAAGAACTTAGATGCGTTAATATATAAGCTTGAAGATGAGCATCTGCCCAACTTCAAAACTATCAAAAAAGAGATTATAAAAGAGTTAGTTAAACTGGGGTTGCACGAAAGGGATGACCTGCTTTTTACGACTCAGTACACCCTCTAACCACATCTGGTTGTTTACTAGTTTTTTATCAAATGCTGCTTCAATTTTACTAGGGTCATCACTTACACAAAGCAGTTGAGAGCCCTCTTTCATGATGTCTGTAAGGAGTACGAGCATAGTATGTAAACCCTCCTCTTCTTTCATCTTCACCATATCTGCATAAATTTCATCGATTCTATCATCAAGTGCTGATATGTCTATCATCTCTAACTGATTTACACCAACTTTCGCACCATTCATAACAAAAGGTTTATAGTCTTTAGTGTTGAGGTCTCTAGCACTAGCACCCTTCGTTGCAGACTTCACTATAAACATCTCCATAGCAAGTTCTTTGTAGTTCTCAATTTCAGCAATTTTTGCAAGTTCTTTTACTGCTTTTGTATCTACTTTTGTACATGTAGGTGATTTAAAGATAACAGTATCACTTAAAATTGCCATCATCATCATACCTGCGATATCTTTAGGAATAGTAACACCTAAAGCATCATACACCTCTTTAACAACTGTATTAGAACAGCCAATAGGGCGAATCCAACACTCTAAAGGAGTAGAAGTCATAATGTCACCGAGTTTATGGTGGTCTATGATACCAAGAATAGTAGCATCATCTATGTCATCTTGAAAATGTAGCTTATCTGTTGAATCAACAAGATATACTTTTTCTCCAGCAACTGAAGTTTTTAGTATTGGAAGTGTACCATTAAAAGTATCTAAGATAAACTTTGTCTCATCAGATATTTCACCTTGACGACAAGCAACATATTCTTCATTTTCTAACTGATTTTTTAAGTATGATATTGCGATAGCACCTACAATAGAGTCACTATCTGGATTTCTGTGTCCAAAAACATAAACTGACATATATAGCCTTTAAATTTTTTTTGAAATTATACTATATTTTAAAGGTTTTGAAGTCGTTTTATTGTTGTCTTGTATGTGAGCATCATGGAGTTTATAGTCTCAATATCAAAAAGTTCTATCTTTTGTAGGAGTTCTTTAGCAAATGTAACTAATATATTTATCTTATACTCCTGTGCTAAAGGTAGCAGTGTTTGAGTAAAAGTAGTTATAGTATTTAAATCATTAGTAGCGACTGCCTTAGAGAAAAGAGGAAGTACATGTTTTGCATGATGCAGTAAAAACTGTTCTACATTTTTTTTATCTAAATCTACAAATTCATTTTTTCTTTGTGCTTTTCTTGAAGATAAACTGCTATAGGACTCTGAGGAGTTAAGAACTTTAAGTGAAAGCTTAAATAGCTCAATTTTTGAAATAGGTTTTTTTAGATGTCCAACAACATTTACTCCATCTTTAACAAATTTTATATCTTTAATACTGCTTGCTGTTAAAGAGACCACCGGAGCTTTACTCATTTTAGCTATAACCTTAGAGACTGCATTTTCATCTACACTCAAAATATTTACATCGATAAATATCAGGTCAAACTGCTTCTTTTGTAACTCTATAATAGCCTCACTAAGATTACTATGTGTGATTACATCTGTATTTGTATTTTTAAAGCTATTTTCTATCACTTCACAAGAACTTTTCACATCATCGATGACCATTACAGTAGCACCCTCTGGTTTTACAACACTAAAGTCTATAGGTGACTCATCTATACTATCTTGTGCATTTCGAAGAACTATCTCAAGTCCTGTTAGCTTAAAAGTAAAAACAGAACCCTGTGCTAGTTTACTACTTACACTAATATCTCCACCCATGAGTTTGGCTGTTTTTTTATTTATCGAGAGACCTAGACCTGTACCTTGAAATTCTGTATTACTATTATCTTCATTTTTTTCAAAAATTTCAAAAATCTTTTTATGATTATCAGCATCAATCCCTATCCCTGAGTCAGACACTATCATCGCAATACTTACTCTGTTTTGAGCATAGTTATGGTTTTGAGCTACGACTTTTACCTTTACCATACCTTTTTGGGTAAATTTTATAGCATTATCGATTAAGTTATCTAAAATAGCTCTGACTTTTTGATCATCAAGAATCAAAGATACTGGAATTGCTGCATCTATATTTAGTGTAAGAAGAAGTCCTTTATTATATGCTTTAGCTTCATGCTCTTTAACAATAGTATTAAAATAAAGGCTAGTATCGATAGCTTTTCCTTTAAATTCAAATATGCCAGATTCTAGTCGAGACAATTCAATAATATTATCCATTAAAGAAAGAAGTTTATTTCCTGAAGAGAAGATGTTTTTAGCATATGATAGGTGTGTTTTATCTTCTAGTTCCTGTGTCAGCATATCTGAAAATGCAATTATGGAGTTCATGGGGGTTCTTACTTCATGACGCATGTTTGCTAAAAAGTCTTGCTTTACATGATTCGCTTCTTGTGCTATTTTTCTAGCATCTTGAACTCTCTGTTTTTGTATAGTAAGCTCATTTTCCAACTCTTCTATTCTTTGAATCTTTCCACTTACAAAACTTGTTTTTTTTGTACTATCTATCTCTTTACTAAGAAGTGCTTGAACATCATATAGCTCTTGAGAAAGTCTTTCTGATTTCTTTTTATATGTATCTCGTTCTTCTTTTAATTTTTTCAAATTCTCTGATGAACCAAAAAACATACTTTTTAGAGACATGTCTCACCTTCAATAATCTCTTTAAATGCTTCTAAATTATCACTAAAAAGTTCTATAAGATGTGGATCAAACTTTGTTCCACTAAGACTTATGATATGTCCAGCAGCTTTTTCAAAACTCCAAGCCTCTTTATATGATCTTTCATGTGTTAAAGCATCTAAAACATCTGCAATAGATACAATCCTTGCATATATATGAATATTTTCACCTTTAAGCCCTTGTGGATATCCTGTGCCATCATAGTTTTCATGATGTTCATATGCAATACTTCTAGCAGCTTTAATAATCTCTCTATCAGATTTTTCTAAAATTTTTATAGCATGGGCAGGATGCTCTTTCATAATCGTAAATTCATCATCCGTTAACTTATCAGGCTTATGAAGTATCTTGTTTTCTATTAAAATTTTTCCTATATCATGTAAAGGTGCTGCAAGAGAGAGAATCTCTATCTCTGATTCATCTAAAAATCCATCAAGTAAGGCTATCTTTCTTGATATATAAGCAACACGACGAACATGACAAGCAGTCTCCCCGCTATCAGCCTCAAGTATGTCTGTAAGTATAAAGATTATCTCTTTTTGTGCAAGATCAAGTTCTGACATATGTTGTGTTTGTGCAGCACCAATTTTATGTGTTAGTTTTTTATTATTGTAAGCAAGCTCTCGTCTGTATCTATAAAGCTCTAAGTGGTTTGCTACACGAGATTTTAATTCGATAGGATGGAAAGGTTTTGTTACATAATCAACAGCACCGATTTTAAAGCCCTCTTCAACAGATTCAATATCAACCTTCGCTGTTAAAAATATGATTGGAGTGTCTTGAATTGCTGATGTGTTTTTCACCATTCTAGCAAGTGCAAAACCATCTATTTCAGGCATCATTACATCAAGCAACATTAAATCAAAACGTTTCTTTTTAATGATTTCTATCGCTTGTTTTCCATTAAGAGCAAAAGAGAAATTATACTCCTCTTTTTTAAGTATACTGATAGCAACTTGTATATTTTCGCTTACATCATCAACAATTAATATTTCGTACTTATAACCCATTCTTCCGCCTATGTATAATAACTTTTATCTATTATACTGTACTAAGATAAAGCTAACTCATTTTACTCTTCAATGATGAAAATATTATAGATATCACTATATTTTAAGTACTCAAGCCAAGAGTAAATAGCAATAAAAAGTGCAATAAAAAAAAGGAATAGAAACACTTTCTTTTTTATACTCTTTTTCTGAGGCTGCGCTTCACAAATACCACCTGGGCATTTTTGTAGTTTAATTTGCAGTTTATGATACAGTAGACAACCCAAACAGATACCAAATGCAGACTCAACAAAGAGCAGTACTAAACAAACAACACATATACTCAAACGCACTAAAGATATGACATCAAAAATGATATAGTATGTCATAATAGCCCCTAGAATAAGACCTAAGAACCAAGCAAATTTTTTAGGTTTAGCCTCGACCCATTCAGGTTTTTGATTGTAAACGATGAGTGATCCAAGAAGCATATAGGGAGCATATTTCGGATTTATAAACATACGAACTATAAACTCAAGTATAAAAGTAATGGAGAAAAACTCAGCCCATATAAGTGTTCTAAGAGTAAAAACAGAAAAAAGACTAAGTAAGCCTAAGAGAAACATTATTCCAGCACTCGCTCTGGCTTCTCTCTCGTTTATAACTCTATAGTCAAACTCCGAGACTTTTTCTCCAAAGTTAAAAAACAGACTCATTTTTTAGCCTTATATCCTGCATCTTGAATTGTTTTAATAATAGTCTTTATATCTGTTTTTGTTTTATCAAACTCTACAGCAGCACTCGCATCTGTAGCTGATGCTTTTACTTTTGTAACACCCTCTATTTTTAGAACTGCACCTTCTAAAGTGACTTCACAACCAACACAAGTCATGCCATCAACAGCTATTTTTTCAAGAACAATATCTGATTGTTTTATAAGAACTGTTTTAGCTACTTTGTCTTGCTCGCTACATGAAATAAACATAAATGAAGTACAGAGCAATAGAAGAGTTATAAGTCTTATCTTTTTTTTGAACATTTATAATCCTTTAAAATTATCATCTTAAAGGATTATATCTTAAGAGTGTAAAGCCAACTCTTTTTTAAGATACTCACCCGTAAAAGAGCCTGTCTTTTCATGCTCCTCAGCAAGCTTTTCAGGACTTCCTTCGGCGATGATAAGTCCACCACCTGATCCACCCTCTGGACCCATATCGATGACATAGTCTGCATTTTTAATCATGTCTAAGTTATGCTCGATAATTAGCATAGAGTTACCAAGTTCAACAAACTTATGGAGTACACTTGTAAGTCTGTCTACATCTGCAAAGTGAAGCCCTGTTGTGGGTTCATCTAAGATGTAGAGAGTTTTACCAGTATCTTTACGACTTAACTCTTTACTTAGTTTAATACGTTGCGCTTCACCACCTGAGAGTGTTACTGCATTTTGTCCTAAACTAATGTAACCAAGCCCTACATCAACAAGTGTTTTCATCTTTAGGTTTATCTTAGGGATTGGTGCAAAAAACTCATATGCTTCATCTACTGACATATTTAAAACATCAGAGATTGTTTTACCCTTGTAAAAAACTTCTAACGTCTGTTGGTTATAACGAGTTCCATGACAAGTATCACACTTTACTAATATGTCTGGTAAAAAGTGCATCTCTATCTTTATCTGCCCCTCTCCCTGACACTTCTCACAACGTCCACCTTTAACATTAAAAGAAAAACGCGATGTTGTGTAGCCTCGTATCTGTGACTCTTTTGTTTGGCTAAAAAGATTACGAATTTCGTCCATTACACCTGTGTATGTTGCAGGGTTTGAACGTGGTGTTCTCCCTATGGGACTTTGGTCAAGATAGATAACTTTATCAACATGCTCTAGTCCTGTTATCTCTACACCTGCTACTTTATTTACCTTTCGTGCATGGTTTAAAAGCTCACGTGCAGTTGGAAGTAGTGTTTGAAGCATGAGTGAACTTTTACCACTTCCACTCACCCCTGTAATACATACAAAGTTATTGAGTGGAATTTTTACACTCAAGTCTACAATATTGTTAAGTGTTACATTTTTAATCTCTATAAATTTATCTTGTTTACGTCTGTAAAAATACTCTATCTGTTTACGACCATATAAATAATCAGCAGTAAGAGTTTTAGCTTTTTTAAGTTTGTCGAGAGTTCCCGCGAAGACAATATTACCACCGAACTTTCCAGCACCCTCACCAATGTCGATGATAAAGTCTGCATTTTCAATAGTCTCTTTATCATGCTCAACCACTATGACACTATTACCCTTTTCTTGAAGACTTCTTAGTGTTCTAATGAGCTTAAGAGTGTCGCGTTCATGCAGTCCGATACTTGGCTCATCTAGAACATATAAAACACCCGTTAAACCAGAACCGATTTGAGAGGCAATACGAATACGTTGTGCTTCACCACCTGAAATAGTTCTTGCATCACGTCCTAGAGTAATGTAGCCTAAACCAACATCAAACAAGAAGTATAAACGCTCACGAATTTCATTAAGTATCGGAGCAGATATCTGTCTGTCTTGTGCATTCATCTGCGCAAAATGTTCTTCATTTGCAAACCACTCGTAAGTCTTTGCAATAGGCATCTCAAGGAGTTCAGATATACCTTTTCCTGCAACTCTAACTGCTAAACTCTCGCGTTTTAAACGGTTTGACTCACAAATGTTACATATCTTTTCACTCATATAGTCTTGAAGCTCTTTTTCATCTTTGAACATATCGTAAGCTATACGGATGATTCCAGGGAAGAGTCTCTTCACCTCATGCTTTTTCCACAAAAATGTAACTTCATCGATATTTCCATGCAAAATAGCTTTTTTCTGATGCTCAGGAAGTGAAGAGTAAGGTACTGTTATATCTATACCATTATGAGTACAAAAACCTTTTAAGAAAGTAAAGTAGTATCCCTTGTTAAAACCATAGACAATTTTTACAGCCCCTTTTTCTATACTCAAGTCACTGTCAATAATCTTCTCTTGGTCAAGTGCATAACGTAGACCTAAACCATCACACTCAGAACAAGCACCCTTAGGAGAGTTAAATGAAAATGAGAGTGGTTCAAGCGGATCAAAACTTATCTTACAATCAAAACAAGCATTATGTTCTGAGTAGTGCATATGAGGTTTACAGTCAAGCTCTTTATGGTTGAGTATCTCTATCTCTAACTCACCATACGACTCTTTAAGTGCTTTTTCAACATCTGCTGCTATTCGTTCTTTGTTTTCAGGTTTTACCACAACACGGTCAACTACAACTTTTATAGTATGTTTTTTTGTCTTACTTAGTTCTATCTCTTCATCAAGGCGAACCATAACGCCATCTATCATAGCTCTTACATAACCCTTATGCACAAGAGACTCAAGCATATCTGCATACGAACCTTTCTTTTCACGAACTAATGGAGCTAAAAGAACTAACTTCGCATTTTGTGGGAGTTTATGAACCTCACCGATGATATCTGCAGCTGACATTTGAGAGATAACTTTTTTACATTTATGACAGTGTTGCACACCAACGCGAGCAAAAAGAAGTCTAAAGTAATCATATATCTCTGTAATAGTTCCAACCGTTGAACGGGGATTTTTTGAAGTTGTTTTTTGGTCTATTGCTATAGCTGGAGTAAGCCCCTCTATCTTGTCAACATCAGGCTTTCCAACACGGTCAAGAAACTGTCTAGCATAGCTTGAGAGTGACTCCATGTAACGGCGTTGTCCCTCAGCATAGAGAGTATCAAACGCCAGTGTAGACTTACCACTTCCACTGATACCTGTCATTACAACTAACTGATTTTTTGGAATCGTTAAATTAATATTTTTTAAATTATTTTCTCTTGCACCCGTTATAACTATACTATCTTGTTTTTTCAAATCATCTGTCCTAATATTCTCTGTACTAAATATCCTACCACAATGAGGTAAAATAGTACTAGTAAATTTTTTTGTAGTTTAACACTTACAGTATCTTTTAAATGTATGCCTATATAAACCCCAAGTAGAGATGCTAAGCCTATAATAATACCACTTTCATAATCAACATTTTCTTCTATAGAGTGAGAAATAAGCCCCGATACAGAAGAAAAAATCACAAAAAAGAGTCCTGCTGAAACTGCTTTTTTAAGGGGTACATGAAGAAAACCTACTAAGAGAGGTATAAGGATTATGCTTCCACCTACCCCTATAGTCATACTGAGTGCTCCCAAAACAAAACCTATAAGCAAAAGAATCAGTTTATGTACCTCTTTTTGCTCTTTTTCTTGCGTTTTAAAAAAAAGTCTCAGTAGTGCAAAGATAGCAAAACTTAAAAATATAAACTCTAAAGTCCTTGCACTAAATGCAGCCGTTAACAGACCACTAAAAAGTGCACCAAGAAAGCCACCTATACCTATAAATAGAACCATAGATATATCTAAACTACCTTTTTTGTTGTTAAGGTAAGATCCATAAATGGAGCTAAACGCCATCTGTATTACCGATATACCAATGGCAACTTTTGTCTCATATCCTAAAAGTAATAGTAAAGGCACTAAAATAGTACCCCCGCCTATGCCAAAAAAGCCTGATAAAGTACCAACAAGAATCCCTATAAAGCTTAGTTCAAACATTGTGTACCTATATTTTTTAAGGAATTATAGCATTTTATTTTGCTTTGTGTTTGGTTAAAGTATAATCTACAAGAATAATTTAAAGGCTTATAATGCTAACGACCGTTAAACAAGCAACTGAAAACTTTTGTACACACCAAATAAGAGAGTCTCATAGCACGACTGAGGGCTTCTCAAAAAAGAGAACACTAATTGCTTACATAGATATAGATGTCAACGATGGTACAAGACACCGTGTCTATATCGCTTCTGATGAAGCTTTCATGCAGAGGGTTTCTTATCTTTTTTTAGAAGAAGAAGAGAGTGACGAAGAGACACTTATAGATATGACACTTGAAACGGCGAACCTTATCATAGGTAGTGCAAAAGTTATCGCTGAAGAGATAGCACAAAACCCATACACTATTGGAACACCACACTTTATAAAACTAGGAATTTTTGACTTAGAACATGATAGTGCACATACAATTACAATTAACGAAGATGAGATAACTATAGCTATTAAGGAACTACATGACTAAGCTAAGTAGACAATATAAATCAGGTAAAGAAGAGCCTTTTAATCAAGATGAACTAGATTGGATGGACTACTCTGGAATTTTAGATATGGAAGTAGAGTTTGTTTCAGATTTAGGTGAAACTGAACTTAATGTTCGTGAAATTCTTAAACTTGAAAAAGGTTCTATTATTGATCTGAAAAAACCTGCTGGTGAGTCTGTTGAGTCTTATGTAAATGGCCGCATTATAGGAAAAGGTGAGGTTATGGTCTATGAAAAGAACCTCGCTATTCGTATAAATGAAGTGCTTGATTCAAGTGCTGTTCTCTATCATCTATCTAAAGAGCGCCTTTAATGAAGTACCTTCTTCTTTTTCTCCTCCCGTTTTCTCTCTATGCTTCAAAGATTTTATCTTACAATATTTATGAAAGAAGTAATCGTGCTGATGTGATGATAACATTTGACACACCTTTTTCCGGTGTTATAAAGCAGAGTAAAAGCACAAATAAAATAATTATTAAACTACAAGGTGCTTCTATTGAATCATCTCGCAGTAAAAGAGTAAATTCTGATTTTCTGCACTCTTTGACTATCACCCCTCTAAAAGGTCAAACACAGATAGTCGCTTCAATCTCTCCAAATGTGAGACTTATAGCTTCAAAAACATCAGATGCCTATGGACTTAGACTACGTTTTACAGATGCTGTAGCTATACAACAAACAGCTAAAAACCCTAGTTCTACAAATGCACTCTCTGCTCTTCCAACTAAAAAAGATGGTGAAATGTCTACGAGTTACTATATAGTGGTGGGGATTTTGATTTTTGGTATTATTATCTTACTTGTTTTAAAGAAAAAAATGATTTCTCAGACTAATACAAAAAAAAGTGACTCATGGTTGTTTAATTCAAATGACACAAAAATACAAGAAGAGACTAAAGTAACGACACCAACAGATGTAAAGAGTTCAGACTCTATGGTTAGCATACGATTTCAAAAATCTATCGACAATTATAATAGTGTCGTAATGTTAGACTTTGGAAATGAAAGTTATCTTGTTTTGATGGGAAATAGTAACATTTTACTCGATAAGTTTAAAGAGAACAAGCCTAGCTCACAACAAGAGTTTGACTCTATACTACAAGAGAGAAATCAAGAGTTAGAGGATTTTTTAGGAGCGAATGAAGGTCATGAAACATACTCTGTAAACCATGCTAAAGAGCCTCTTCAAGCATATAAGGAGAGAGCAGCTTCACTTATTTATGCAGATGAAGCTTAATCTTCTTTAGAAGGAGAAGTAAATCTCTCCTTTAAAAGCTTTTTAACAACAGCTATATGAGTTAAGTTCATCTCATAAGAGCTATCCATCTGTTTGTTTATATGGAAAACTTCTGTTACAGTTATTCCATAAGGATCTTTCTTCTCTTTTGTAATCTTACCATTTTCAAGAGTATAAAGATATAACTTCTTACGACCTGTTTGAATGTAGTATGTAAGTACTATCTCATCAGAGTGTTTCTTCTCTAGTGCGACCATAACACGCTGGGTGTCTGCAAATTCTCCTTCGAGTTTTAGCAGTGTTTTAGCATCTTGTATATTTAAGTAGCCTACATAAAATTTATTATAAAGATCATGATAACGTTGTACCTTAAAGTTCATCAAAAATGTCATATCTAAGATATGCTTTTTATGACTTCTTATAGTTTTAGTAATCCATGACATAGTGTTATAGTATCTAAATGGATGTAGTTTAAGCTCGTGTGCTTCTATCATACAGCCACCCTTGATAATATCTTTAGGGATAAGTTGGCGTTTATCTTTTTTAATGATCTGATCGAGGACATCACCTGCTGAAAACTCTTTAGTAAACCATACCTTACAGTAATCAGGAAATTGTTTTGCACCTGTTGCACCATCGTTTAAGATGATTAGAGCCTTAATCTCGTAATTAGGAAAGATAATCTCTAAGAGTGCTTTTTTCTTACGTAAACGGCGTCTAAGCTTAAGTACTGATTTTACAAGAGTCATCTCAACAAAGTAAAGTTCATTTTTTACAGTTACAAACATCGCATCAAACTCACTAATTTCTCGTGATTTTGTTCTATATACTATCTGTTCTTTCTCACTTATAGAAAGGGTATTTGCAAATGCCTTATGCTTATTTTGATGAAAACCTTTTAAAACAAATTTCTCAATGTAGTCATTGTTCTGTGCATAACGGAGTAACTTTTCATATACAAAGTTCTCAAAAACTTCACCTTCAAATGAACGAAAAGAACTCATATAAGCAGGATCATCTATCTGTATGTTTTTAGCTAAAAGAGAAAGCAGGTGTTTTGTATTGTAGTCATAATGATACAAGTTATCTGCTACATCAGCAATCTCTAGTAGTCTTATCGACTCGCTCATATCTAAAGGATGTATCTTTGGCATCTATGCAAACTCTCCATTTCTAAAAAAATCATCGAGTAAGTTTCTGTACTCTTGTATATCTGTAATCGAATTCACTTCATTTCTAAGGACTGAAGCACCTTTGTAGCCCTTAGAGTATGTGTGAGTATGTTTTCTAAACATCGGTACACCATGTGCACCATAAAACTCTATCATCTTATCAAAATGTTCCATAATTATCTCATGTTTTAGGGAAAAGTCTATATATTCTTCACCTGAACGTAGTTGATGAAAAATCCAAGGGGCACCAACAGCACCACGACCTATCATAATGCCATCAGCACCAGTATGTTCAAGTACCCACTGAGCTTTTTCATAAGAGTCTATATCTCCATTTGCAATAACTGGAATATTAACAGCTTCTTTTATTTGAGCAATTGCATCATAGTCTACAGGTGCTTTAAACTTTCCAACTCGAGTACGACCATGAACAGCTAAAAAATCTGCACCGCTATCTTCAACCATCTTTGCAATATCAACATGATTTTTCTCTTCAAATCCAAGGCGAATTTTTACAGATGTCATGCTTTTGTTCGATGTGTCTTTAATAGTTTTAATGATATCACCCATAAGTGGTAAGTCCAGAAGAAGAGAACTACCACTTCCATGTCCTGTTACTTTAGGTACAGGGCATCCACAGTTAAGGTCTATTATGTCTATACCATCGTGCTCATTAAGAACTTCAACAGCCCGTTTAGCTATATCTATCTGTGAAGCAGAAATTTGTACCGAGTAAGGGTCTTCATTGATTGACTTCTCTAACATATGAAGTGTTTTTTCTGAGCCATGAGCTAAAGCATTTGAGCTGAGCATCTCACTAATAGTAAGATCAGCTCCAAACTTTTTAACAACACTACGAAAAGGAAGATCTGTAAAACCAGCTAAAGGAGCTAGTGCATATAGTGGTTTATCAAAGGATATTTTATTTAACATAGACTAGACAAATAGTTCTATGCTAAAGTTTTTGTTACATGCCTTTAAGGCACTATATGCCTTAAAGTTTTGGTACTCATTTGCTTGAGAATTTTCAAGTATACTATTTGCAGGTGCTAACATCTCTAAATCAAAAAGAGTGTAAAGATAAGCATCCATAGCATCTTCATTCTCATCACTTAACATCTCAAAGAGTTTGATACGTTGCTCAGGAAGCATGCCACCCTTAGCAATCACAGAAGATAGTTTAATATAGTCTGAAGAATTTAAGTCTAAAGAGTTCATAAGAGAAAGCAACTCTTCGTTATTTATGCTTAAAGTAAACTCATCAGCATTCACCCG
Source organism: Sulfurimonas sp. SAG-AH-194-L11 (assembly GCF_029215995.1). Classification (GTDB taxonomy): domain Bacteria; phylum Campylobacterota; class Campylobacteria; order Campylobacterales; family Sulfurimonadaceae; genus Sulfurimonas. Next base: position 79,366 of record NZ_JAEMVB010000004.1, on the reverse strand, counting down.
TGCTAAAACAATATAGAGTGACTCTTTCGTTAAAAAAGTTTTATATTTTAAAATATTTGAAATAGAAGCAGTTTTAACATAGTCAACATATGCTTCTTTTTTTAAAATATCTGAATACTTAGTATCATTTGAGAGAATACTCTCAGCCGTGATAATTCCTTTTTTATACTTATTTCGTTTGTTTTGTATAACAAGTTCATTATCTTTTGTAAGGTTAAATGGTTTTAAGTCAACAACTTCACCATTTTTAATATCTTCAATAATTTTTAAGACACCATCAATTTTCTCATTTGAAGTAAGCCCTACTACATTTCCAGTTGGAAACATTGTAGTGTTTTCTAGTAGCTTTCCAAGTAGAGTATATCTATCTGTTTTAAAACTATGACTTCTACTTTTTTTACCTAGATATGCTTCAACAATAGCATCAATAATCTTCTCATAATCTTTTTCATACTTACGTAAATTTAAACTTCCTAAAAGAGAGTAAAAAGACATATGCAGAACACTCGCGATATAAAGCAAAAAAACTGGAATAACTACCCAAAGTGCTATAGATAAAGAGGGTAAAGGTATACCGAACATATCAATTGATATTGTCCCCTGTGTCACATATGTATAAACAAATGCTCCGAGTAAAGCCATTAAAATGAATGCTGCTATTGTATATCTTTTGATGTACATTCTTGTTCCTCTTATTTAGTTTTTTCGATTATCTCTCTACAGTCTATACAGTAGATTGCATGTGGTTTAACTTTTAAACGTTGAAAACCTATATCGTCTTCACACATTTCACAAGTACCATAGTCACCATGTGATATTTTACCTAAAGTAACTTCAATCTCACGGAGTTCTTGTGTCTGTTGAATGATTATAGCGCTCTCTATCATAGAGTTGTTGTTAACTGCTGCATGGTCACCCTCATCATTTAACTCTAATCCACTTAATTGACTTAACTCTCTGTTAACACCATCAATATTACTCTTTATCTGCTCTTTTCGACTCTCTAGTATTTCTTTAAAATAATTTAGCTCACTTGCTTGCACTTATATGTCCCTTTTATTTGTGATATGGATGGTTTGTTAAAATAGAAAAACCACGATATATCTGTTCGAGCAAAACTGCTTTTACAATTTTATGACTCATCGTAATTTTTCCGAGGCTAATAACGACATCACTTTTGTTTAAAAAGTCGTCTTCAAAACCGTACGCGCCACCTATGAAAAATTTAACTGACATTTTACCATCTAATAGCTTACTAAACTCATAACTATCGATTATTTTTCCATCAGGGTGTAAGACAACACTATAAGAAGAGCTAATGTGTGGTTCTAAAACCTTTGTATAAGCCTTCTGTGCTGACTCTGGGGAGATAGTGTGTGCTTTTGTTACATCTTTGTTAAAGATTTCAATATCTTTTATATTTGTAAAGCGAGAAATCATTTTTTCTAGCTCTTTATAGAGAGGATCGTAAATAGTTTTCTCTTTTTTAGCAATACTAATAATTTCTATATTCATTTAAGTAGACCGCTACCTATGACATTATATGTAACATGAGTGAATTCATCATCTAGTCTAACACCACCAATCGCTGCAACTAAATGCTTTGACTCCTGTGCAATACCTTCTAAAGAATCACCAAGAATACCAATTATATCTTTTTTAGTATCAGTACTACGATATGCTCCTAAACCAATGTAGTTTAAGTCAAGAGTGTTAGCTTGAAGTACCTCTTCTTTGTTGTGTGTTGATATACCTAAGATTTTATCTTCTGTAACTACACTACGAACCATTCTAACAGCTTTGACAATATCTTCATCAATTGATAAAAGATCTTCTTGTCCAAGATGTACTCCATCGCAGTACTCAACAAGTTCAATAGCATCATTTACGATTAAAAATCCGTCATATATCGTTCTGATATGTATAAGTTGCTCTTTTATAAATTCTATATCAGCATTTTTATTACGATATTGAATCATTTGTGCACTGTTTTCTTTAGCTAGAGTGATATACTCATCAATACTTATCCCTTTAGAATCAAGCATATCTTGATCACACAGAGCATAAAGTTTCACAATCTATACTTTAAAAAGAGTAAGAAGATCTGAGAGTGTTTTTTTAAGCTCATTTCTATTTACAATCATATCTATAGAACCTTTCTCAAGTAAAAATTCTGCACGCTGAAAACCATCTGGAAGTGCTGAGCCAATAGTCTGCTCGATAACACGCTGTCCAGCAAAACCGATAAGAGCACCAGGCTCTGCTATGATAATATCACCAAGTGTAGCGAATGAAGCAGAAACACCACCCATAGTTGGGTCTGTTAGTACAGATATATAAGGTAAGTTTGCTTTTGCTAGTTTTGCTAAGGCTGCTGAAGTTTTACTCATTTGAAGTAGAGAAAAAGTAGACTCTTGCATACGAGCTCCACCAGAAGCAGAAAGTATAATAAGCCCTTCTCTATTTGCTATGGCACGGTTTGTTGCACGAACTATTTTCTCACCCTCTACAGAGCCTAAACTTCCACCCATAAAAGCAAAATCAAAAATAACTACCTGAGCAGATACTCCATTCATTTTACAGCTTCCAGATACAACAGAAGATTTACGTCCTGTTTTTGCAAATGCATCTTCTATTCTTTTTTTATAAGGTTTTTTATCTACAAACTTTAAAGGGTCAACAGGCTCTAAAGAAGCATCAAACTCTACAAATGTCCCCTCATCAGCTAAAAGTTCTATACGCTCTTTTACACCTATACGAATATGGTATCCACACTTAGGGCATACATAGTTTTGGTTTTCAACTTCCTTGTAGTACATAGTTGATTGACATGATTTACATGTTATCCAATGTGAAGAAGCCTCTTCTTTTATTGCTGTTTTGTTATCAAAAGTTTTATGAAATAAATCGAGTAGGTTCAAAAAAAATCCTTAAATTATAAATAGCATGTATTATAGCTTATTTATACTTATTTTATGAAACGAATCTAATTTTTTAAGCAAGGTAGTGTCTCAATTTACACATAAAAAATGTATAAATTGAGAAAACGTAGTATTTATTCTAGTAATGATTCAGCGATACTTCTCGCAGCTTCACGACCATCAAATGCAGCCGTTACAACTAGGTCAGCACCACGGAAACAGTCACCACCAGCATAGATGCCAGCAGTTGATGTTTCATGAGTCTCATCATTAAGTATAATCCCACCCCAAGAGTTAGTCTCGATGCCATTTTCTGCTAAGAAAGATGGTACCACAGGATCAAACCCTAAAGACATTATAACAACATCTGCATTAGCACGAGCTTCGCTCCCTTTAATCTCTTCCATCTGTTGACGACCATCGGCACCTTTTGCACCTAAAGTTGTTCTTACATACTCAACAGCTATAGCTTTACCATTTTCATCAAGTATAATCTCTTTTGGAGAGGCTAAAAATGTAAAATCCACACCCTCTTCTACAGCGTTTCTATACTCTTTTTTAGATCCTGGCATATTATGCTCATCACGACGATACAAACAAGTAACAGACTTTGCACCCTCACGTTTTGCAGTACGTAGACAATCCATAGCAGTGTCACCACCACCAACAACTACAACATTTTTATCTTTAAAATCAAACTTTTTATCATAGTTTTCTTTAAAGTTTTTTCTCTGAATATTTGTTAAGTAGTCCATTGCACGGTAAACATTAGGAGCATTTTCACCTGAAAGTCCTGCACTTTTAGCCTTTGTTGCACCAACACCTATAAACATGGCATCATGCTCATTCGCTATCTCTTCAAAAGGTTTATCTTTACCTATTTCACAGTTAAGTACTAGTTTCATACCAGCATCTAATAAAAGCTCTACACGGCGCTCTACGATTTTTTTGTCTAACTTGAAACTAGGAATCCCGTATGTTAAAAGTCCACCTGCACGGTCAGCTTTTTCATACATAGTGACACCTAGACCTGAACGCAGTAGATATGTAGCAACAGAGAGTCCAGCCGGACCACTTCCTATAACTGCTACTTTTTTATCACTAGTTACACCTGGAAAGTCAGGAGTAAGACCCGCTTTAAAACCCGCTTCTGTAATGTGTGTCTCGATACTACCAATAGTAATAGCACCATGACCATCATTCAGTGTACAGTCACCCTCACAGAGTCTATCGTGAGGACAGATACGACCCATAACTTCAGGGAATGGAGATGGCTCATTTGAGAGTTTAAATGCAAACTCTAAATCTTTTTCAGCTATTGACTTTAACCACTGAGGGATATAATTGTGCAGTGGGCATTTGTTGAGACAAAATGGATCTCCACACTGAATACATCTATCACTTTGTGTACTTGCATCACTAAAGTTAAATATCTCATATATTTCGCCAAAGTCTTTTGTTCTCTCTACGACTAATCTTTTTGCAGGGTCTATTCTTTCTGTTGTTAAAAATTCTCTCATAATTAGTCTCCGTTCTCTAAATTAAGTGGTAGTTTTGTTAAATTTTTTGGTTTTACAAGCCAGAAACTTCTTACTTCCACTCTAAAGTTCTCTAAAAGCTCTTTTGCCTTGTTACTACCTGTTTCTACTACATAGTTTTTCAGTAAGCGCTTGAGATAGTGACGTGCTTCATCACCCTCATCAGTATCTATACGAACAGCTTCGACAAGCTCATGGTTTACATTTTCAACAAACTTATGATCTTTGTCATACACAAAACTGATTCCACCTGTCATACCTGCACCAAAGTTGATACCTGTACTTCCAAGGATAACTACAACTCCACCTGTCATGTACTCACAAGCATTATCTCCAGTTCCCTCAACGATAGCTAAAGCACCTGAGTTACGAACTGCAAAACGTTCACCTACTGCACCTGAGACATAAAGTTTTCCACCTGTTGCACCGTAAAGACAAGTGTTTCCACCTGCTGCAAACTCTTCACCCTCATTGTCTGAAGTGATAATAATTTTACCACCGTTCATACCTTTACCGATGTAGTCATTTGCTACACCATTAAGATACAGAGAAACACCTGGGGCTAAAAATGCTCCAAATGCCTGTCCACCAACACCAGTTAAATTCATCTTTATAGTATCAGCTTTAAGACCATCATCACCATAGTACTCAGCAATTTCACCACTTACTAAAGCACCAAAACTTCTATGTATATTTTTAATCTCTCTTGTAATTCTAATCGGCTGCTCAGGATGCTTAATCGCAACCATAGCCTCTTTTAGAACACTTTTCTCAAAACTATTATCATCAAATGGATGATTAAATGGCTGTTGTTGTGTATTTACACCCTCTTCTTTATGAAGGATAGAAGAGAAGTCAAATTTTTGTGCGAAAGGTTCGTCTTTCACTTTTAAAATTCCAACTTGACCTATCATCTCTTCCATAGTTTTATAACCTAACTCCGCCATAATAGAACGAATATCTTCAGCTAAAAAAGTAAAATAGTTTATAATCTGATCAACATGCCCTTTAAAGAACTCTTTACGAAGTTTTTCGTTTTGAGTTGCTATACCTACAGAACATTTATTTACATGACAGATACGAAGCATTTTACAGCCAACAATTGTAAGTACACCTGTACCAAATGCATACGACTCAGCACCAAGAAGTGCAGCTTTTACAACATCAAGTCCTGATTTTAGTCCACCATCAGTTTGAAGTTCTACTAAACCACGAAGGTTGTTAGCTTTAAGAGCATTATGTGCTTCACTTAGACCGATTTCCCATGGATTACCCGCAAACTTTAGTGAAGTAAGAGGTGCAGCACCTGTTCCACCATCTCCACCAGAGATGATGATTTTATCAGCATATGCTTTTGCAACACCTGCTGCAATTGTTCCAACACCAACAGTTGAAACAAGCTTCACAGCAACTCGTGCTTTAGGATTTACTTGCTTTAAGTCAAAGATAAGCTGTGCTAAATCTTCGATAGAGTAAATATCATGATGTGGTGGTGGTGAAATAAGTGTAACGCCAGGAACAGTATGACGAAGCTTACCGATAAGCTCACTTACCTTATGTCCTGGAAGTTGTCCACCCTCACCCGGTTTAGCACCCTGTGCAACTTTAATCTGAATCTCTTCAGCCGAACGTAAATAAGCCGGAGTAACACCAAAACGACCAGAGGCAACTTGTTTGATTTTTGAAACTCGCTCAGTACCAAATCTAGCCTTATCCTCTCCACCCTCTCCAGAGTTTGACTGTCCACCAATACGGTTCATAGCAATAGCAATAGTCTCATGCGCTTCAGGAGAAATAGAGCCTAAACTCATGGCAGCAGATGCAAAACGTTTAAAGATAGCCTCTTTAGGTTCTACTTCGCTTATATCTATAGCTTTTCTATCTGATTTTAAATCAAAGAAATCACGAATGTACTTAAGACCGCGTTTATTAACTAAATCTTTAAGTTTATTAAAATCCTCTTGCTCTCCACTATCTGCGACTGCATGAATAGCATGAATAACAGCAGGACCAAAGTCGTGATGCTCTTGACCTGTATAGAACTTATAAAAACCACCAATATTAAGTGGGAATATTTTCTTAAAACCATCGTTTTTAAACGCAGACTTATGGAATTTTTCTATTCTTTCATCTATATCAGCATATGTAAGACCAGGAATAGTAGAATGAGATGTTTCAAAGCACTGCTCTGCTATCTCAGTGCTAAGACCCATAACATCAAATAAACCTGAGTTACGATAAGAAGCAATAGTCGCAATACCCATTTTTGACATAATCTTTAAAAGACCATTATTGAGTGCAACATAAACAGATTTATAAGCTTCGTGACAAGACATTTTCAGTGATGGAGATTTGTCTAACTGAGATGAAACTGTAGCAAAGAGTACATGAGGATAAATAGCTGATACACCATATCCCAAAAGTACTGCACACGAATGAGAGTCAATAACCTCACCTGTCACTGCAATCATTGATACTAAGTGACGGATTTTATCTTTTAATAGTGCACTATTTAAACGTCCAACTACCATTGCCATTGGAATAACTCTATTCTCTTTACTAAATTCTCTATCGTCAAGAATAACTATACGTGTACCTGCATTTTTAACAGAGCTTATCACTTTTGCGACTAAAGCATCAAGAGATGCTTTTAAATCATTCTGATATGCAGTTGAAAATGAAGTATTATGATAAAAAGCTTGGTAACGTGGTGATGTTTTGTCACCAAAGGATTTGAGTACTTCTAGCTTTTCACCTGTTATAATCGGGCTAATTGATTTAAGACGGTGTGCATGAGAAGGAATCTCATCTAAGATATTGTGAACTTCCCCAAAACCGGTATTTAAACTCATTACAATTTTTTCACGTATTGGGTCAATTGGTGGGTTTGTTACCTGTGCAAACTTTTGTTTGAAGTAGTCTGTGAAGTTTCTCTGTTTATCAGAGAATGCTGCAAGTGGAGTATCATCACCCATACTTCCAACAGCCTCTTTACCATCTTTAATCATCGGTTCGATAACTTGTTCAACTATCTCTTGTGTTACATTAAAATACTTTTGCTGTTTTATTAGATGATCTTCATCAATCTCTCCACATGTAGCATACTGCTCTTCTACATGCTCTTGAAGATAAATCATATGTTCATTTAACCACTTCATATAAGGGTTAGAACCTTTTAAGTAGTTATCTATTTCATCTGATTTAAGTAACTTTCCAAACTTAAGGTCAAGTCCTATCATCTCACCAGACTGCAAGCGACCGCGCTCTTTAATCTCCTCTTCAGCGATGTCAACAACACCATACTCTGAAGCAATAAGAAGATTATCATCATGTGTTACAATGTACTTTGAAGGTCTTAAACCATTTCTATCTAAAACACAACCGATATAACGACCATCAGTAACACTAAATGCAGCAGGACCATCCCATGCTTCAAATACTGTAGAGTGGTACTCATAAAAAGCACGAAGTTCTGCATCCATATGTGGAGCATTTTGCCATGCTGATGGGATAACTGCACGAACAGCTTTAAAAAAGTCCATACCATTTACTATTAAAAACTCAAAAAAGTTATCTGCACTTGCAGAATCAGAAGAGTCAAGTTGTAAGATAGGTAAAATTCTTTGTATCTCTTCATCTGTAAAGACATCAGACTTAATAGACTCTGATTTAATCTCTACATTTATACGGTTACCCTCTACAGAGTTTATCTCACCATTATGTGCTACAGCACGAAATGGTTGTGCTAAACGCCACTCTGGAAGTGTATTTGTTGAAAAACGTTGGTGAAAAAGTGAAAAACTAATTTTGAATGATTCATCTTGAAAGTCTTTATAAAACTCTTTGATATGCGTTGGCATAACAAGACCCTTATATGAAAGAACTGTTGAACTCATAGAAGAGATATAAAAATCTCTGTTTTCTACGAGTTTATGCTCACACTCTTTACGAGAAAGATAAAGCAGTGCATCAAATCTATTTGTAGCCATAATAGAGTTAGGAACTATAAAAATTTGAGTAATTAAAGGAAGAGAAGCTATCGCTTGGTCACCAAGAGCATTAATCTCTATAGGAACTTCACGGCGAAGTACTACTTTAAGATCATTGTTTATACAGATACTCTCTAGTAAATCTAAATCTTGTGTATCTTTTGCAAACACTGAAGCAATAGCAAACTGTTTTGAGAGTTCAACACCAGCCTCTTGTGCTTTTTTTATCATAAACTCTGTTGGCATAGAGAGTAGTAGTCCACTACCATCACCTGTTTTACCATCAGCTGCAACAGCTCCACGGTGCATCATACGCTCTAGTGCTGTAATAGCATCGTCAAGGACTTTGCGAGAAGCCTTGTTTTTGATGTTGGCAACAAGACCAAAACCACAGTTATCTTTAAATGATCGTAATAAATCATGATGTTTTGTCATCTTTACTCCTAAAATTGTTCAATTTTAATAAATTCTTCTTAATTTTAAGGTACTTTTAAAGTACTTTAGTCTATTTAAGAGAATAAGTGCTACATTGTACAGTGATTTAGTTTAATAAATGATTAATTTAAATGCTTTTTATTAGAAGTTTTAAAAAGTGTGTAGCTAGGAAGTAGTTTAAAGTTTTTACTTATTTCAAGTTATCATTTTAGCTAAAGAGAACTTATGGAATTGTTAATAAGCCTACTGTTATAAAGTTAGTAGAAAACTTATCTTTATAGTACAATTTTCAGGTTTCAAAAAGAACTACTCTATTAATATCTTTTTATATTATAGTGTTATTATTATAATTATTAATTAAGTTGAGCAGTTGTACAAACTCTTAAAACACCAATTTTAATATCAAGTGTAATTTCCACATAATTTAACTCACAACTTTTGATATTTTTTTCAGTATCTCTTTATTCTCTCCAAATTTGCAAATAGCATTGCAGTTTTCTTTTAATTGTGAGAACATTATATAATGTATTTCAATATTGCTATTCTTGATAGATGGTCGTTGCAGTTGATGAATCACCTCTTTTTCTCGATTGTCTGGAATAATAAGGTAAAGTGTTGCTGGGTTATCTTTAAAAGAATAATGTAAATCTGTTAATCGTAAAATTCCTGAATAGATTGAGGTGCTTTTCTCTACCTCAAAAGCACATTCTATTTTATTCGTATCTTTTTGAAACCAAACTGCATCAATTAGAGCAATAGTTTTATGTGTATCTTTATCTATACCTAAGTCTGGAAACTTATCAAGACTTATAAAAGATAAACTTTCACCATTATGGCATTTTGAACGATCATTTGATGCAGCAATAACATCATATCCAAGTGACTTACCTATAGTCATAATATGATATTGCATTTCTGTATGAAGGTCTTCTTCTTCCATTTCAGTGCTTACTTCTTTATGTCTTTTCTTTAATTTTTTATCAATTTTGATTCGATCTTCTTCAGATAAGTACTCGTCATTTATCAATAATTTTTTATCCCCTATATCAAATAAAAGACCAGAAAACGCACCTAAATCTGTTGATAGTTCAGATTTTAGTTCATTATTTTTTGCCATTATTACTTCTCTCATTCTAAGGTACTCAGACCATGAACCAAGTTTTACTTTATCTTTAAAAAGTGCATTAAATCCATTTACTATAGCTGTATTACAAGGTGGGATAATAGTAGGATGAAGAAAATATAAAATACTAGCAACAGCAGGCCCTAAACCTTTTATCTTTTTTTGGTTTAATAAAATTATTTCTTTAATAATTTGTTCTTCTTTTGTGGCAGTTATACATTTTTCCAAAAATTGACCAAAGGCGAGTTTATTTTCCTGGTTCTCATATATATCAGGAATGCGTAGTTTGGGTTTCCAATAAAATGGATGAGAAGCACCTTTGAATACCTGCTTCTGTTCAGTAATACAATTTAATACAAACTCTAAGGATGAACCTTTAAAGTCGTTACCAAAAGTACCATTTTTAATATCTTTAATGACTTCAAAAACTCCTCTACGAATAGAACGAAAAGCCTTTAATCTCTCATCATTATTTACAAACCAGCTATTATAAACTGTTTCTTTATCTTTTTTATATAGTTCTATGATTTCTTTCAAATATCACTCCTATAGATTTTGTTATATAGTAAAACTTATAAACTTTTATCCTAAGTTAATCCGTTTGAGTTTTCTTTCTTTCTTTCTTTCTTTCTTTTTAATTCAGTGTATAAATTATAAAAATATTCACTTCCATCAGTATTATAACAGACTATATCTATATATAATAAATTAATACAAGTATTCTATCTGACTTTATAAATAACTATAAATAGAGACTAAAAGATAGCTAAATGTCCTTCTATAGAAAATTATATATGCAAAATAAGCCACTCTACCTATTTTCAAAAAGTATATTCACTACTCCAATAATGCTATAATACTATCATGCAAGGCTACATAATTAATCTTAACAAAGTTAAAGAAGAAGATCTTATCGTTTCAATCCTCTCTGATGGTAACTTAGAGACCCTTTATAGGTTTTATGGAGCTCGTCATGGGACTATTAATATGGGTTTTAAGATTGACTATGAGATAGAGCAATCACACAAGAGTACTATTGGACGACTTAAAGATGTCATTCACATTGGATACCCTTGGATAAACGACTACAAACTCCTAAGGTTATGGCAAGATTTTAGTGGGCTTTTTTATAAACATCTCAAAGATGCTGAGGATTTAGGTTCTTTTTACTTTGAACTATTTGAGAATGCGACACTCCAGTGGAATAAACAAAATCCAAAAAGAGTTGCTATAGAGATGTATGTAAGACTTTTAGAACATGAGGGGCGTTTACATAAAGAGCACTACTGTTTTTTATGCTCAAAAAAGATAGAAAATGATATTTCGCTAATCCGAGCATTTTTACCTACCCACTATAACTGTACACACACTTACGGGATTAAACGCGATGCTTTAGATGAACTCTACAACAATAAATCAAGCCTTTTTTTAAGTGATAAAGAGGTCGATAGACTTTGGAATGTACTGCTCGAGGGTCTGTAGTGGGTCCCCTTTTAAAAGACTTATATAACATTGAATATGTAGAGCTTCTAAGTAAAAATATTTCTCAGCAATACCCAAATTTCAAAAGTACTTTATTTCAAAAAGAAATTTTTAATTCCCACTATAAAGACTATGCATTAAAAGAGAGAATGCATCATATAGCCTATATTTTAGGAAAATATCTACCTAAAGAGTTCTCTACAGCCATAGATATTCTTAAATTAATATTTACTAATATGAATCATACTTATGGACTTGAAAACATGATATTTCAAGATTTTGTTGAGATTTATGGTTTAGACTTTTTTGACATATCGATGAGTGCACTTGAAGTCTTTACTGTCAACTCTTCTTCAGAGTTTGCCATTCGCCAGTTTATACTCAAGTATGAAGACAAAACAATGTCTCAGTTACTCCTATGGGCTACTCATGACAATGAACATATCAGACGTTTAGCATCTGAGGGCTGTCGTTCGCGTTTACCCTGGGCTATTGCTCTTCCTGTGTTTAAAAACAACCCTACTCCAGTCATAAAAATCTTAGCACTCTTAAAAGATGATAGTAGTGCTTATGTTCGTAAAAGTGTAGCCAATAATCTTAATGACATTTCAAAAGACAAGCCTGAGTTAGTTAAAAAACTTACAAAAGAGTGGATAGGCTTTAGTAAAGACAGAGATGCTCTTTTAAAACATGGATGCAGGAGTCTACTTAAAGCAAGTGATAGTGAGATTTTAGCACTTTTTGGTTTTACAAAACCTACAGATATCTCCTTGAAAAACTTCTCCCATACTCGCAGTGTAAAAATGCAAGAAGAGCTAGAGTTTTCTTTTGATATTGTAAGTCCAAATAAACTTGGGAAACTTCGAATAGAATTTATTATTGGATTTTTAAGAAAAAATGATAAACATAATAAAAAAGTGTTTAAAATCGCCGAAGGTACTTACACTCAAAGGAATAAAAAATTCTCTAAAACTTACTCCTTTAGACTTATTAGCACTCGTGTTTACTACAAGGGAGAGCAAATGCTCTCAATCCTTATAAATGGTGTAGTTTTCAAAGAAGTCCCTTTTACTCTTGTGTAGTTAAGAAGAACAAGAAAGCCCTATATTTTTATACTCTTCTGGAGTATCACCTGCAAAGTGTTCAAATTCTGGAAGTTCATCATAAGGGTGTGTGGCGATGTAGAGAAGTTCTTCTACCTTAGAAAAATCCCCATCTTCAGCTAAGACTATAGCCTCTTGAAGCATATGGTTCTTTAAGACATATTTTGGATTTTCTTGTAACATCATCTCTCTTCGTTCTTCATAGCTACTCTCTTCAAGTGTAACTCTTTTATCATAGAGAGCTAGCCACTTGTCAACTACTACAGGATTCATCGCTATGTCATATAAATTTTCTCTATTTCCATCATAATGACTCAAAGTTCTAAAGAAAAGTGTATAGTCTACAAAGGCATCATGAAGGGCTATAACAAGCTCTTCAACAAGTTCAGCATCGCTATCGAGTCTCTTTTTCAGACCTAGTTTAGTACACATGACTTTTATATAAGCATTTGGATATAAAGAAGCACCATACTCCTCTAGTTTTTTATCCATCTTATCTTTTGAGATGATTGGTGAGAGTGCTTTGGCAAGCATAGTAAGGTTCCAGTATGCAACATTAGGTTGTTCAGCATAACTATAGCGCCCTACTATGTCTGAGCAGTTACAGATATAACCAAAGTTAAAGTCATCCATCATTGCAAATGGACCATAGTCTATGGTAAGTCCTGCTATGGACATATTGTCTGTGTTCATAACGCCATGGTTAAAACCTATACCCTGCCACTGTGCTATAAGTGTTGCGGTTTTATCTACTACTTCACAAAACATCTTCAGGAGTCTGTCATCATCAGCTTGTAAATGAGCAAATGACTCCTCTATAACATACTCTGCAAGTGCATGTAGTTTATCATACTCACGGTTATAGTAAAAGTACTCAAATGTTCCAAAACGTACCCAAGATGGTGACATGCGCATTACAACAGCTGCATTTTCTATCTTGTTACGGATGATTTTTGTTTTTGAACCGATGATAGCGAGTGCTCTTGTTGTAGCTATGCCTAAATGAAACATAGACTCACTCATAAGATACTCTCGTATGGAAGAACGAATGGCTGCTCTTCCATCTGCTGAGCGAGAGTAGAGGGTTTCACCTGAACCTTTAGTCTGTAGATTCCAAGCATTAAGAGTCCCGAGGTTAATTGCTCTTCCATCACCGAGCCAAGGATTGTAGTGTCCAAACTGATGTCCAGCATATGCCATTGCAAAAGGCGAAGCACCTTTGGGAATAAAAGTACCATTAAGTAGTGACACTAAAAGAGGGTCAGTTGCAGAGTTTTCATCAAGCTCTATTAACTTTGCTGCTTGAGGATTAAAGCTAATAAGGTAAGGTTCTTCAAGAGGGTCACTCTTCGTTTCGTTATAGAACTCCTCACCTAGTGTAAGATAAGGAGTTTGAAGTATCATGTTTTGTATAGTCATGATAAAAGTCTACAGAAGTATTTTTAAACTATCTACCTTAAACTTGAGTAGTTGAGAGTTCTATGAAAAGGCTAAGCAGGTTTTCGAGCCACTAGTGAAGCGACCATTGTATCTTCACCCCTTAAGTTCGTATCTCTTCGCTCTTCATAGTAGATAATATCAAGTCCAATAAAGGCATGTAATAGTTCATTTTTTCTTAACAAAAATTCAGGATTTACTGGTTGAGTAAAATCTCCATGTGCAATAATAAATGTCTCAAATATCAAAAGTCCCCCACACCTAAGTGCCTCTTTTATCTGTGGGAGTAAACGCCGAGAGAGAAAGTTGATGTTGACTATGAGCTCATACTTATTTATCTCTAAGTTATAAGTATCTAAATCAAGCTCAAACTTTTTAATACCTTTTAGATCTTTAATCTCACCTAGTGCATAATCACTTATATCAACAGCGTCAACGAAAAATCCCTTCTCCTGCATAAAGTGAGTATTTCTTCCTGTTCCACACGCTATATCAAGTGCTTCTCCAACTTGGGCATGTTCTATATACCTTTGCAAGAGTGGCTCTACATTGTGTCTCATAGGTTTTTCAACATGGCGTTTATTCCATCGTTCTTTATCTGAAGTCATACTTTTTTCTCCTTTAGAGGTATGTTTAAGTTACATTATTATTATTTTATTTTAGAACTATATAATAATATCTCTAAGTTCCTTGCATTTTACATATCATTAATGCTTTTTAGCTAGAATGGATTCGATAAATACCAATAGTGGATAATGCATGAATATTACAAGTTTAATTTATGGAAATTTAAAAGATATTATTGTTGATGATAAAAAAAATATCTTATATCTTTTATATTATTCAACTGTAGAGGCTATCCTCTTAATGGTAAGTCCACTAACCTCTGCCTTTATTATAAATAGTGTTCTTGCACATGCAACAATTTCTATTACAGTTTTAAGTATCATAGTAATTGTGGTATTTTTAATGATTGCAGTGCTTCAGGTTATCAAAGTATATATAGTTGAAAAATTTGAGCAAAAGATATTTATTAAAAATGCCATAAAAACTTCAAAGTTAGCCCTTGATGTACATAGTGAAAAAGAGAATAAATATATAAATAAGTACATGAACTATTTTTTTGATGTTATCTCTATCCAAAAACTTTTTCCTATACTTCTTATTACGGGATCTGGTTTAGTGATTAAAGTTATTGTGAGTTTAGTATTACTGCTTATCTTTGATATTAACTTCTTTATTTTAGGTCTTGTTTTTATATTCTGCTTTTCAGTAATCGTCATCTATCTTGGAAGAAGTGGACCAAAATTTGCCATAGAGCGTTCAAATGCTAAACATGAAACAATTTTCTTTATACAGAATATTTTACTTCACAAAAGATCAAAAGATGAGACATTACAGGAGTTAGATCTGCTTCTTATTGATTTTCTTGCAGCGAGAAACAATATGTTTAGGGTTATTGTAAAACAGCTCTCTATTAGCTTCTTTATTGAGGGTCTAATATTGGCTTCATTTTTTATACTTGGCGGATACCTTGTGTTTAAGGGGATGATTCCTATTGGTGAGTTTGTTGCTATTGAGATTATCATCATCTCTGTTGTTTATGCTCTTAGAGACTTTATGAAGCAGATTGACTATATCTATGACATGATTGAGGGCTTTTACAAGGTCGATAAACTCTCAAAAACATTGGAGAGTAAAGAGTATGAATAATTTTAAATCTTTAGAATTAGTACAACAACATCCTATTGTTAAAAGATTTGCTTTGATTACTTTTGCTATATTAATTGTATTCATTCTTCTACTGTTTTTACCATGGCAACAAACAATATATGGGACAGGAACACTCACAGCTTTAAACCCCGTACAAAGAGACTATAAAATCTCTGCTACTATAGATGGTTTTATTGAAGAGTTTTATGTCAAAGAGAATCAAAAAGTAAAAAAAGGTGATAAACTCTTTAGAATGGTCGATTTAGACTCACAGTATCAAAACAGCCTCCGTTCTATAAAAGAAAAGAGTATTCGTAAGTATGATAATGAGGTCTCAAAACTAGAAAATCTTAAAGAAAATCTCCAAAGTATTAAAAAAATAAATACAATTACACTAGAAATATACGATAAACAAATCATACAAATAAAGAACACCCTCCAAGCTCTACAAGAGCAAAAAATAGCCATCAGTAATATTTTAGATATAGAATATATAAACTATAAACGAAGTAAGTCTCTTCATATGGATGGTATAGAGTCAAAAAGAGATTTAGAATTAAAATACTCCCTATACCTACAAACCAAAGCAAAATTTAAAAAAATTGATGCTGATATACGCAATAAAACAAATGAACTTGCAATAACTATACAGAAAAAAGAGAATTTTAAGAATGAGAATAGTCTAAAGATAAATAGTTTGAAAAATGATATCTTATTAACAAAAAGCAGTATTGAGACTATTGGACAAAACATAAAAACCAACAGTATAAATATCTCGCGTTATGATAAACGCGAGATAATCGCTAAAACGGATGGCTATGTTGTAAGAATTTATCAAAATGATACAAATAGACTCACAAAAAGAGGTGAAAATATTTTATATTTTTCACCCATAGTTACTAAAAGGGCTATCCGTTTAAAAATCTCTGACTTTCATATGCCTCTCATGAAAGTTGGACTTAGAACAAGAATAATATTTTACGGATGGCCAGCACTCCAGATATCTGGTTGGCCTGAGATAAAGCATGGAACCTACCCTGGTATAGTGACGGCGATAGAACGCTCTACTTATGAAAAAGGTGCTTACTATGCCATCATCACAGAAGATGCCAACAGGTCGCAGTGGCCATCAAATGAACACCTTAAAATAGGTACACAGGCAAGTGTATGGGTACGACTAGCAACTGTATCTATATGGTATGAAATTTGGAGACTTATGTTTGCACTCCCACCTAATATGACTTTAGAAACTTCAAACGAGAGCTAATGATAAAAACACTTTGTATACTTTTTTTACCACTACTAGCGTTTTCTAAAACTCTCTTTGTTCAAGAGACCATCAAAGAGTACTTAAATGAAAACAATCCTTACTACTATGCAACTATTGCTAAAGAGTCAGTAAGTAAAAAAAATGAAAAAGTGTTTGAGTCTGCATTTGACACACGTCTTAACATGAAGTATGACGATAAACGCTATCCAACAACTCAAGGAGAATACCAACAAGTAGATATAACAAAGGCTATTGGTAATGGAATGGAGTTTAGAGTAGCATACCGTAGTGCCCAAGGTGTACAAGAGTATAACAATATAAAGACAGGAAAAGAGGGAGAGTTATATACAAGTATAAATATACCTATACTCTCTCTTATAAACAACACAAGTAAAAATAAGTTAGACTATCAAATAGCTAAACTTAGGACTAAAGAGTTGAGTCAAGGGAGTAGAAAAAATATTTTATCTCTTTACTATATAAGTTCAAAAGTATATTTTGAACTACTGCTTCACAAAAGTATCTACCAAACAGAACAGGATTTACTTAAGAGAGCAGAACTAAACTATGAGTTTATCTCTAAAGAGGTAAAAAGTGGAAAATTAGCTCCCATAGCACTCATAGATGTAAAGAGTCAAATTATAAATAGAAAACAGAGACTCTTAAGTTCAAAAAATAGATACCAAAATGCTAAAAACACTTTTTTAAAGTACCTTAACATTTCTGAGAGAAGATTTGACACTCTCTATACTCTAGCAAGTATAAAAGTAAAAAAAACAAGTTCTAAAGAGCTCTATAAGGGTTCTCAAGAGATAGTGATAAAAAATCGCCCTGAGTTTCAAAGAATAGAGTACCAACTCGATAAACTAGATCTTCAGTTACAATACAATGACATTAGTAAGTATCCAAAGTTTAATATGAAGCTCGATAGTGTTTATGACTTAGAGTATAAAGAGGATGGTTATAAGGTCGCTATGGAATTTAACTTTCCACTTGAAAGAAGTAACTATAAGGGAAAAAATGAGACTTATAAAAAAGAGAAAATATTACTTCACAATACCAAAGAGACTATAAAAAATGATATTGATACAAATATTAGAAATATTATACAAAAGATATCTTTACAGGAAAAAAACATCACCCTTGCAGATGAGGAGATAGACTTAGTCAAACAGCTAGAGTCTGCTGAGAGACGAAAATATCAAGAGGGTCTGGGTTCACTGCTGTTTGTGAATCAACGCGAGATTTTAACACTCAAAGCAAAACAGAAACAACTCCATTACTATTTTGAGCTTCAACTACTACACCTGCAACTAAAGTATGAACTAGGAACTCTCTTAAAAAAGAGCTAACTCAATCTACTTTTGTACTCTTCATACCCAAACTCTTTGACAACTTCTATTGTGCCATCTAGTTTTTTTAGAACTAAAGATGGTAGTTTTATACCATTAAATGTAGTGTTTTTCACAAAAGTATAATGAATCTGATCTTCAAAAATTATCTCATCACCCACTTTTAAAGGTTCATCAAATGAGTAGTCACCCATAATGTCACCAGCAAGACAAGTGTTCCCGCCTAAACGATAGGTATACTTTTTTTCATTAGCTACTCCTGCACCTCTTACCTCTGCTCTATAAGGCATAGCTAAAGTGTCTGGCATATGTGCTTCTGCTGAACTGTCTAAGATAGCGATATGCATCCCATTTTCAAAAACATCTAAAACAGTGCTAACTAAATAGCCACTCTCCCACCCAACTGCCTCACCCGGTTCTAAATAAACATCTATTTGATATTTCAAACAAAACTCTTTGATTATACAAACTAATCTCTCTATATCATAATCTTTTTTAGTAATATGATGTCCCCCACCAAAGTTAATATATTTTAAATTTTGAAAATATTTACCAAAACCTTTCTCAAACGCCACTAAAACCTCTTCTAGTGCATCCACATTTTGCTCACAAAGAGCATGAAAGTTTAGCCCATCTAGGCTATTTAAGGTACTTTCATCAATATTTTTGAGTGGTGTACCTAAACGCGAGTAGAGCCCACAAGGATTATAAATATCTTTAGGTGATGAGGATACTTCTGGATTTATTCGTAAAGAAACCTGAATTTTTGGATTAATTTCTTTGGTTTTTAAAAGAAATCTATCTAATTGATTTGGTGAATTAAAAACTATATGATTTGATAGTTTTGCTATCTCTTGTATCTCTGATTCTTTAAAAGCTGGTGAGTATGTGTGTACCTCTGCTTCACTATTGTACTTTGCAAACTCCTCTTTTGCTAGGCGTGCTTCATGGAGTCCACTTGCACAACAACCATCAAGATACCGAGCTACTAAAGGAAATGTGGAGAACATTGCAAAACCTTTTAGGGCTACAATGATTTTAGCACCACTACGGTTTTGCACATCTTGGAGTATTTTAAGATTCTTTTCTAAAAGTGTTTCATCACATAGATAGTAAGGTGTTTGTATATCATGCATGATTTTAAAAACCACTCTTTAGATATGTCTCTTTTATACTTATACAAACACTTTTAAAATCTGCAACATCTAAGCCCATATCAGCAACTATTTCACTTGCTTCTTCTATAGACTCTTGTGTAAAAATATCTACAACATTTACTGCAGTTCTCACAACATCTAAAGCATCTATATAGTAAGTCATCTTCAAGGCTCCATCATGCTCAAAGTCTAAACCTTTTAACATATCTACATAGAGTGAATCAAGATTCCAGTGCTCAAACAAAAGACCACTGACATAGTATGAGGATGTACCAAAAAGAGAGTTCTCATACTCTGAGATATTGGCTGCACTCTTCACTCCATTAATGAACTCTTTTATATTACCATTTTGAGTGATTTCCTGAGCAATGACGAGTTTTCCAGACTCCATAACTAAAGCAAGTGGTGCTAAAAACTGTGCATCTTGCAAGTTAACTTGTGAATACCATTGGTTCATCAATGTACTCTGCATATGGCATATGTCATTAAACTTACTGTTAGAGAGTCCATAAGGTCGTAGGTTTGCAATTATTGCGGATTCTATAGAGTAACGAACAACTAAACCATATACAACTTGTGTTCCAAAGAGAGTTACTGCTTGTGAAATAGAAGTAATTTTTTTAGAAAAACCATATAAGGGAGAGTTAATCATCTTGAGTATATTTACTGTGAGTACTACATCTGATTCTATTGCTTGTACCAACAAGCTAATGTTAACATTTTGGGCACCACCCTCATAAAGTTTTCTTACTACCTGAGTGGTGTCAGAGAGTGCTGGTAAAGAATCTATATGATTTACTATACTTCTAAAGTTCACTTTAAACCTCTAACTCTTTTACTTTCCAAGGAAGACCCTGTGTTACAAGTTCTTCCATAAATGGATCAGGGTCAAACTCTTCCATATTAAACACACCCTCTCCGGTCCACTTTCCTTCTAACATAAGTTTGGCACCTATCATAGCTGGAACTCCTGTTGTATAAGAAACCGCTTGAGAATTAACCTCTTTATAGCATTTTTGGTGATCACTCACTTGATAGATATATATTCGCTTACGTTTACCATTTTTAACACCTGTTATAACGACACCAATATTGGTCTTACCTTTAGTTCGTTTACCTAAGGTAGAGGGGTCAGGTAAAAGTGTTTTAAGGAGTTCTATAGGTATAAGTTTTTGTCCCTTATGCTCTATCTCTTTGATACCAAGCATCCCGACATTTTTTAGAACATGCATATGGTCAAGATAGGTCTTTGTAAAAGTCATATAGAACTTAATCTGCTTGAGTCCTTTGATATTTTTAGTCAATGACTCTAGCTCTTCATGGTACATCAAGTAAGAGTCTCTCTCGCCTATCTCAGGATAATCCCAACTCTTTCGCATCTGTAGAGGTTCTGTCTCAAACCAACGTCCCCCATCCCAGTATCGCCCCTTAGCTGAGACTTCACGTAAATTTATCTCAGGATTAAAGTTTGTTGCAAAGATATACCCATTGTTTCCATCATTACAGTCGTAAATATCTATGGTATCTATCGTGTCAAAGTAATGTTTTTGCGCAAAGGCACAAAATACATTTGTAACCCCAGGGTCAAAACCACTTCCAAGTAAGCCCATAATTCCTGCTTTTTTAAACTTTTCATCTCTAGCCCACTGTAGTTTATACTCAAACTTAGCCTCATCAGGATGCTCATAGTTTGCAGTATCAAGATAGGGTGTTTTAGTTGCACAACAAGCATCCATAATAGTCAAATCTTGATACGGTAGTGCTACATTTATAACTATATCAGCACCAATCTTCTCTATCAGTGTTATGACATCCTCTGTAATGTCTGCATCGAGTGCCGTTACAAATATCTCTGCATCAGGAAGCTCTTTTTTTATATTTACACACGACTCTATATTTCGACTTGCTAGAACAATTCTACCAAATACTCCTGCATTTTGTACACACTTATGTACTACAACGCGACCTACTCCACCTGCACCAATTATCAATGTTGTTTTAGTATTTTTAGTCATTAAAATTTCTCACTTAAGTTATATATTTTTATATTCTACATAAAAACTAATATCATCTCTATAAAGCTAAAGTTATATTCTCTATTAGACTACTTCAAATGCCAGTGCTAAAACACTTAGCCATATTAGAGTTGTCACAATAAGAGAGAGTAAAACTATAGTTGCTCCTACATCTTTTGCCCTTTTAGCCAGTATATGGTAATCTTGAGTAACAAGATCTACAACACGCTCTATAGCAGAGTTTATAACTTCTGCTAAGATAGGGATAAAAAGTGAGATAAAAAGAGTTGCAGAGTAGCCAAACTTTATTGGTAGACTCCAAGAGAGTGTTCCCATGACAAGTAACATAAGTAGTTGCCACTTAAAAGATGTCTCATTTTTCACTATATCTATAAAACCCTCAACAGCATAAGCACCATTTCGAAAAAGATTATGCTTTGGTTTATTTAACTTCATATCTATCCTTCATTTTTTGTATAATTTCTTGTACATCTTGAGATTTTATGCTTGTACTTACAGGTGCACCATAGTAAACATTTATAACTCTACGTTGCCAAAAATATTTTTTATTGCTTTTTTTATAAGGGGAAAATAAACTTCCAAAAACACCATCAATAAAAACAGGAACAATACATCCCTCATAATCACTTGGAATTAATTCATAGCCTTTATGAAATCTAGAGAGTTTTCCATCTTTACTTATTTGACCTTCAGGAAATATCCCTACAAGCTTTCCACCTTTGAGTCTAGTATATGCCTCTTTAAAAGCATCTTTACTAGCCTTACTTGAGATAGGGATAGCTTCACCTTTTTTAAAAACAGCATGAAAAAGAGGCCAATTGTATATATCTTTTTCCATCATATAGTTTATATGGTGCTTAAATGGCAACTGAATTATTACCCAATCTAACCAGCTGACATGATTACTCAAAAGAAGAACTCCACCGCTCTGTGGTACATTCTCTAATCCATGATAGATATATTTATGTCTTAAGGAACCCATAATAAGCATAATTGCCCAAAATGTATCTATAAGGTAATGTCTTAATGTGACTACACTCAAATAAATTCCAACTATCCCCATAAGATAAAAAAGCATTTGAGTATCCATACCATTATATGCGAAAATTGTAGTGAGTACCAAAAATGTAAACATAAAAATATTTTGGATAAAGTTATTTCCTGCCAGTATAATTCCTAGGTGAACACGTGAAGAGAGTAACTGAATACGAGCATTTAGTGGTACCATTAAAAAACCCGAAAAGAGACCAAAAAGCATAAATAGGGGTGCTATTAAAAGCATAGAGTCTATAAAAGGGATAATAAAGACAAGTAATGTAATTGCACTTGCACCTAGACCTACTAGACCCATATTGACATAATATTTTGAGTATTTAGATGCCATTATAGAACCAACTACTATTCCTATACCAGCTAACGCCATCACACCTTGAACATAGATAGTATTTGTAACTCCTAGGTTACTTTTGGCATACTCTCCAAAAATTGCTAAAACAACTTGAGAGATAGACCAAAAGAGACTCAGTGCAATAATCGCATCAAAAATCTCTCGTTTTCTTGTGATGACTTTCATATTTTTTTTCAAATATGCTCCACGAAGATAACGAGCTAATTTAAACTTTCGTGTGCTTGCTTCTTTCATTTTATTTGGTAGTTTTGAAGCAAAAAACCACTCTAGCACAGAGCTAAAAACAAGTAGCCACCCTATAGGAGCTATCGCTTTAAGTATCTCACTCTCATCTGCTAGTGTTTGACTATATCTACTCTCAAATAATAGTGTATAAAAAATGATTCCACCAAGAATAGCTACTGTTGTTGTTGCTTGAATAGCTGCATTTCCTGAGCTTATATACTTTTCACCTACAAGTTCTTTTATATATCCATACTTTGCAGGTCCATATATAGCACTCTGTAAGGCAAGTAAAAATGTCATACTAAACGCCAGTATAAAAAGACCATGGTAGTAAGAGTATGTAATACCTAGAGTGATAAATACAGCTAATATAGAAGAGTACTCCATAATCTTATTTTTAGGAAACTTATCGGCTAAAAATCCAGAAGGAGAAAAGAGTAAGATAAAAGGTAAAAGTATAAGGGCATTAACAACTGCAGTAAGTACTACTAACATATCCCCATCATATACTTTAAAAATTGTATTTTGAATGATGATTTTATGACCTAAGTCTGTAAAAGCATTTAAAAAAATAACTATTATATAGTTTACAATACCAACTATTTTATACATCTTAAGCTTTGTTTTGCTCTACTAAAGTAGTACTCCAGCCCTCATAATACCCTTGGTATTTCTTAATCTCTACAAAAAGTTTATCTATCTCAACCTTAAGTGTTTGGCTGCGAACATCATGCTCTTTAACAAGAGCTATACCATGTTCAAACTCTTCACTACTTATCTCATCTTTTAGTCTGTAACCTTCTATGTTTAGAGTATTTAAAAATCTATTTTTTTGTGTTGGAAGTTCAAAAGAGATATAATGTTCCACACTACGAACTGTAGAGAGATCATCCTCTTCTTCACTCAACATAAAGATGATTTTCTCACTTTGGATATGGCACTGTTCTAGTTCTGATGGCGTTAGATTTTTATGATGGAAGTCCCACTTTGTATCTCTAACAACACTACTTTCATAGACATAATTACTCTCTTTGAGTATATGCTGTGCTATAGTGTCTAACTCTTTAGAGTCTTTAGCATAAAAGTAAAGTTCACTCCAACCATCTACATTACGAGTAGCAACATACTTTGCTTTTTCTTGGTGTTCTAAGGCAATAATAAGAGACTCTTTTGTCTCTAAAAATTCTTCAAAACCATTCAGACTTTCATCTAAACCATCAAATTTTATAAAAACACTAAATAGCCAAGGGTTGTTACTACTAAAGCCAAAAGCATTTAATTCTATTTCTATATGGATTGTTTCATTATCTTGTATTCTTGTAAAGTATTCTCTCATAATCTCTCTAGTCTTAAAATTTTTTACATTATATCAAATTATATCCTTAATACTCAAATACTATAGTAATTAAAATTAAATTAATGATTATCGTACTATAATCATTTGTAAATACAAACTATATACAAGAAGATTTAATGTTCAAAAAAATACTTATTATAGATGATGATGCTCGGTTCAATTTTAGTCTTCAAAAAAACATAGAAACCTCTCTTGAGACAGATGTGTCTGCCGTCAAAGATTTAGATGAAAAAATAGAAGATTTACTTGAGTATGATTTATATATCATACGACTTGACGATAAAACTGTTGATATTATTACAAAACTTACAGATGAAGATAAATTTGTTATACTCATAACCAAACAGGATAACAAAGAGACAAGAGAAAAAATACTTTCGTATAATGTATCTGATTATGTAGTTACAAACTCAAGGGCTTCTGTGGATTTTGTATCTAAAATAGTAAAACGTCTTTACTCAAATTCAAAAAAAACGATTTTAATAGTAGATGACTCAAAATTAGTCTTAACACAGATGTCTATACTTCTTAGCTCTCAAAATATGCATGTAGTACAGTGCTCTGATGGAGAAGAAGCATGGAAACATTTAGAAAACAGTAACTCTAAAAAAATTGACCTTGTGATAACTGACTATGAAATGCCTAAACTAAATGGATATGAACTTGTAAAAATGATTCGTGCTAAATACTCTTTTGAAGAGTTACCGCTTCTAGTGGTCTCAGGTAGTGAAGATACATATATGATTAGTAGATTTTTAAAAGTTGGTGCAAATGACTACATTACTAAACCTTTTATAAATGAAGAATTTATGAGCCGTATAAATAACTCTCTTTTAATTGCTGATATGTTTAAGAAGATTAAGGGTATGGCGATGACAGACCAACTCACAGGACTACATAACCGTCTTTACTTTTATGAAGCGGGTGTAAAAGTACTTGAAAATGCTTCTAGAGCTGGGCAACACTCCTCTATAGCGATGATTGATATAGATGACTTTAAAAGTGTTAACGATACATATGGTCATGAAGTTGGTGATAAGGCCCTTATTCATATTGCAAACACCATAAAAAAAGTACTACGACGTTCTGATATATTTGTACGTTTTGGTGGAGAAGAGTTTGTTATACTACTTCCAAACTGTCCGAATAAACAAGCGATAAAAGTCATGCAAAAGGTATGTAAAAGTGTTGCAAAAACACCATTAGAGTTAAATAGTGATAAAAACTTAAGAATCACTATCTCAATTGGTGTAACTTCTATACTCAAAGATGTCGATGCAATGCTAGAAACTGCTGATAAGTACATGTATGAAGCAAAAAAGAGTGGAAAAAATAGAGTTGTTAGTAAAGACTAAATCTTTTACACCCCTATTTTAAGGATTTTGAACTAAAATTATTAAATTCTTTGATAATTATTCTCATTACCATTGACATTAATTCATTTTTTGCTTATAATTCCGCTATAACTTGATTATGATAACAAATATCATAACCAAAAATACACATTAGGAAATGACATGAAAAACACAAAATTATCTTTAGTATTAGCAAGTATGTTAGCACTCAGTACCTCTTCTTTTGCAGATGATGCATCAGATATTGCAGAGCTTAAGCAACAAGTAAAAGAGCTTCAAGAGATGAGTCAAACACTTATTGATGAGACAAGTGACCTTAAAACAGGTTTTAACTATACAACTGTAGATGATTCAAAGTCATTTAGTGGTCTTGGAGCAGCAGCTTCTAAAGTTTACTACTCCAAATCTCCTTTGAGTGTTGGTGGGTATGGTGAAATGTACATAAAGTCAACTGACAAAGCAGGTGAAACAAGTTCAGAAGTTAATATTAAAAGATTTATCACGTATTTCGGATATAAATTTTCAGACAATATTATCTTAAATACTGAAATAGAATATGAAGGTGGTGGAGTTGAGCAAGCTGGTGGAGATGCTGGCGGTGGGGACAAGGTTGTTGTAGAGTTTCTTTACTTAGACTTTCTAATAAATGAACATGCTAACATTCGTCTTGGTAACTTTTTAGTTCCTGTTGGAATCATCTCTCAAAGACATGAACCAACACTTTTTACTACAGTACAACGTCCAGAAACTTCAAAATACCTAATCCCTACAACATGGGCTGAAAGCGGTATAATGGTATTTGGTGATATCGCAAAAGATGTATCATATAAGGTTGCTGCAATTACTTCCCTACAAACAACTGCTAATGGAAGTAAATGGCTTCGTAATGGTCGTGGTGGTTCTTTTGCAAACAAAAATCCTAATCTCGGAATGGTTGCGAGAGTAGACTACACTGGTTTAACTGGTCTAATTACTGGTGCATCAATCTATGTTGCTCCTTCAGCAGATGCAAAAGACTCAACTACAGCTATGTATGAAGTGCATGCTGACTATAAAAATAGTGGTGCTAGAGTGTATGGTGTTTATACACAAACTAATAGAACAAATGCTCAAGACTTTAATGCGACTAAAGGTGTTGAGACTGCACAGGGTGGATATATAAATGCTAGTTTTGATGTACTTTCTTTAACATCATCTGAGTATTCTCTTCCTCTTTTTGTTCAGTATGAGAGTGTAAACCCTCAAGCTAAATTTGTTGATGGAACTTCTTTTAATCCTGTTAATACAGTGACTATTGGTGCAAACTTTTTTCCACATGAGCAAGTTGTACTAAAAGTCGATTATGCAATGGCTGATAATGACTACTCAAACACAGGAGTTAATTCAAGTACTATTAGTGCCTCTTTAGGTTTCGTTTTCTAAAAAAAAATATATTCTATTTTTAAAAGAAGTTTTACACATATTTTCAGTGTAAAACTTCATTATTTTGATACAATTTCACAACTAAATATAAAGACTTAAACTATGAAAAAACTTTTATTAATTTTATTAATTTTATCTATCTCCCTACTCCAAGCAAAGATTTTAGTATCACCTCTTAAAGCTATGCAAGAAGAATATGACCTTAATGCAACGATTACAAAAAAAAATATATTACTATCAAATAAAAAATTTAAAGACATCCAAACAAATGCAAAAACAAAACTCGACACAAAAATATATAGAATATTTACAGCAAAAAAAGACGATAAAACTCTTGGTTATGGTATTTTAGTAAGTAGAAAGGTTCGCTCTAAAAATGCAGTAGTACTTTATTTTATAAAGAACAATCAGCTACAAGGTATAGATATAATTGCATTTAACGAGTCAATGGAGTACATAACATCCAACACATGGAATAAACAACTACAAGGTACTTCAACCGACAAGATGCTTAGACTCAATCGTGACATACCAAGTATATCTGGTGCCACTATGAGTGCAAGAAGTGTTATTGAAGGCTCACGTATCGCATTTGCTATATATAATGAACTTCTAAAAGGAAAATAGTCTTGCGTTTTACCCTCATTAAAGATCTCAAAGAAGATATGGCTATGAAACCTTTACTTAATGGTCTGCTAGTCTTTATGGTTCTCTACTTTATAGCTGATTTTTTTGTAGTAAACGCGACACTAGGGCTACTTGGTGAAGATATAAAAATGACTCTTTTTGGAAATATAGATGAATTTATAGACCCTATGGATAAATCAGTATTCTTAGAGTATCTTCATGGACAAATCTTTTTTATAATGATGATTCTTTTAACACTCTCTACAGTTTATGCCCGACTCTGCTCGATTAAACGCTACTCTATTATTGTTATAAATATATTAATGATAAGTGCTCTACTCTCACTTGTTACTCTTTTTGTAAGTTATTTTTATATTCCAAACATCTTAGGTATTTATGTTATATCATTTTTTATATGGCATATTATGGCATTTATCATGGCCTTACACTCTTTATGGAATTTAAACTTTGCAACAAGCATATAGATACGCAGTCCTATACTTTTTACTGTTTAGTCTGCTTCTTTTAGGGAGTTCATTATTACTCTTTGAAGATAAGATAGGACTTTCTGTTAGTGGTGTTTTGGAGTACTACTTAGGAAATGAAGATAAATTTTTAGTAGAGAAGTCATGGTTAACAATAGTAAAAATAATACTACCACATATTTTTGCCTTTGGACTTTTTTTCATGGTTGTATTGCACTTTTTACTCTTTACAAAACATAGAACATCCAAACAGTTTATAAAGCTATCTTATGCTATTTTTTTTGTAGGTTTCTTAGAACTCTTTAGTCCTTACTTTATCATAATGGGTTTAGATTTTTTTGCCTATCTGAAGCTTATCTCATTTATATTATTAGAACTACTTGTACTCTACACTCTTTGGCTTCTACTTGCCTCTATTTATAAACATTAACATACTGGTCAATATTTTCACTTAGCACTAAACTTTCATCACTCTCTAGTGCAACATACGCTAAGTCTAAAGAGTTCAAAAACTTATAAGCTAATGCTTTAGGCATAACACTAGCAGCAGTTGCATAAGCATCTATATCCGAGTTTGGAAGTGTAGATATCAGTGTCAGAGATATAAAGTTTTTTTGTGACTCTTTTGTGTTTGGGTTTATGAGATGGTTATTATCAGGAGTCCCTACAAAACGATTATAGTTTCCACTTGTTGATATACCCATCTCTTGATATTTGGTAGAGAAGCGAAGCAGTGGTCTTGATGATAAAGGATTATTTATCTCTATTTCACATATCCCAAGACAACGAATATCACCGCTCAGAGCTACTCTTGCCCTTTGTACACTATTTATACGTAAGTACTCTACTCCTCTATCTACACCATAACCTTTGCCAAAGCCCCCTAAGTCAACTTTTATTCCATAGCCTATTTTTGCACTTTTAGTATTAAAAATGAGTGTATTAAAAGAGGTATCACTTGCATTTAATTCCCAGCTCTCTGGAATACGTTCATCTTCACCAAACCGGTATAGCTCTTTAGTAATACTACCAATAGCAATATTAAAGTATCCCCTACTCTCTTTATAGTACTTTTGACTTAAAAGAAGTGCTTCATAAGTGTACAAATTTATATCTGCTTTTTTATGCTTGTTAAGTTTATATATTGGTGAGTTTATTTTATATGAGGAGAGGGAGTTATCAACCCTAGCTAAAACAGAAAAAGCGCCCTTAAAGAGTCCCTTATTTGATTCACTAAGACTTATAGTAGCAAAGGTACCCATTAGCACCTTTGTTCTAGTTTGTAAGAGTTCTCCAGCATTTAAGGAGGAAAATATCAGAAGGAGAAAAAATAGTTTCATGATTTAGATATTTATAGTTTCATTTACCTCTAAACCAAAACCACTTAGACCAACAAACTCGGTAGACTTAAGTGATGTTATAAGGTTCATTTTCTCAATTCCAAAAGATTTAATAATTTGTGCACCTATACCAAACTCTTTAGGAGCAGAATTATCTTGATGATTTGTTTTGTTGATAAAAACTAAAATACCACTATTTATTTTTAAATACTCAATAGATTTCACAAGATTATTATATTTTTCTTGATTTAAAAGTAAATCAATATCAGGAACAACATTATGCACACGTACATTTGCAATACTTCCAGCAGAGTAAAATTCTATGGCAGTATGTTCGATTGCATCATGATCAGCAAATATATGTTTTTTGACTTTCACACCAAAAAAATCTATCTCTTCAACTGATATTTCATTTATTAAAGATTCATTAGCAAGTCTGTACTCTACAATGTCTGAGATAAAAACAGTTTTGAGATTATGCTTTTCACCAAAAACATCTAAGTCATCACGACGAGCCATCTCGCCATCTTCTTTAATAATCTCACAAATCACACCCGCCTCACTTAAACCTGCTAATCGACAGATATCAACTGAACCCTCAGTATGCCCAGTTCTAACAAGTGTTCCCCCATCTTTAGCGATAAGAGGAAATATATGTCCAGGCTTTACCAGTTCAGTAGATTTAGCTATAGGATTTGCAAGAATACGAATAGTATCATCTCTCTCACCCGCAGAGATACCTGTAAGAGCATCTTTTGCATCAACAGAAACAGTAAATGCAGTTTCATAAGAGGATGTGTTTGAGCTCACCATAGGGTTTAAATCCAAGCGTGTTGCTATTGTCTTAGAAAGTGCTACACAGATGAGCCCTCTTGCATGAGTTGCCATAAAGTTAACATGCTGTGGAGTACTAAATGCAGCAGCATATACTAAATCTCCCTCATTTTCTCTATCCTCATCATCTATCATGATGACCATCTTGCCTTTTTTTATCTCATCGATTGCTTCTAATACTCTCTGTATAGGTGTCATAAATTCTCTTTTTATTATTTTTTACTTATTATATGAAAAAAATCATTAAAATGAAGTCAGTTTAAACTTTGGGGTGTTAAGATAAGAGTACTCTTGACATAATATCTCAACATCATCAAGGATAGATTCACCTATAAATATCATAATAGATGGCTGTGCATATTCATCAAGTTCTTCAAATGAAACATTACCAAAAGAGTAGTTGATAACAATAGGATTAGCTACATCTGTCACTTTTACTACTCCCTTTACTCTATAAATACTCTTTGGAATATTATTTAAAATTCTATCTACATCTTCAAATTTTATATCTTCTTTTAAGTAAGCTACCTGCTGAGTAATAGAATCACCCTGTGCATGCTCTGGGTGTTGATAATCTTTTGCTAGTCCAATAATCTCATCAATTTTATAAACGCCCTCAAAAATATCTTTACTTACAAGACCCTCTTTTGCTTGAGTGATAACATAGTTATTAAAAACTGTCTCACCTGTAAGGTTATTTTTTATATTATGAGACTCTTTCATCTCTATAACTTGTTGTTTTACAGACTCTAGTTGTGTCTCAGTTACAAGATCTGTTTTATTTAAGACAATGATGTTTGAGCCACCAACTTGATACTTTGCAGTAGAGTTATCTTTATAAGAGTCTAAGTTCTTAGAATCAATTACACAGATAATACCCTCAACCGTAACGCCAAGGTTTTGCATAGACATAAAAATAGGAAAAGGCTCAGATGCACCTGAAGTCTCTACAAAAATAATCTCTGGCTCATACTTTTGAATGATTTCCATAACACCACTCTCAAATTCTTCAGAAAGTTGACAGCAGATACAACCCTCAGAAATCTCTAGTACTTCGCTATAAACATTACTAAGAATATCTCCATCGATACCAATATCACCAAATTCATTCACTACAATAGCTACTTTTTTATCTCCAAAATGCTCTTTGACTGTATTGGTTAGCATTGTTGTTTTACCAACACCTAAAAATCCTGTAATTATAAATGACTGTATCATATCTATTTCCTTATATAGTTGTTCTAAACTTGTTTAATAATCTCTTTGATTGATAAAAAGAAAAGGGTTTATAAAAAAAGTTTATGAGTTTATAAAGAGGGGGAATAAGATAACCGTGCCAAAGGCACAGTTATAGAGATTATTTCTTAACGTTACCGTTATTGTGCTTTGAAGGCTCAAGAATTGGTTCTAGTCCAACTTCTTTAGCCCATGCAGCAGTTAAATCATAAGCAGCAGATGCAGTTAAGAGGTTTTTCTCAATAAGCTCTTGCTTTTTCTTAAATTTCTTTTCAATAACTGAATCGAGTGTAGCAGTACCACCAGAAGCTGTGTATTTCTTAAGAAATCTATCTTTGATTCCCTCTTCAATAGCAGGCTTAGAGATTGTACCAAGAGCACCAAATAATGCACCAAGCATTGCCATATTAGTAGCAAGCTCAGTACCAGCTTGCTCAATTGCAAATCTAGTAAAGTCATGAGTAAGAACTTTAACATTTTTGTCAGCAAGAATTTTCTTATCAACATCAGTTAAAAGATCGATGTCAGAGTTAATGATAACAAGACCATTATCTTTGATACCAGCATAAAAAGGCATAGTATATGATTTACCCATAGTAATAACTTGTGGGTGGAAAATCATAACGATATCTGGGTAAATTACTTCCCCTCTATCGTAAATAGGCACAGTACCTATTCTTGCATAAGACTCTGAAGGAGCCATACGCTTTTCTGCACCAAAAAATGGATTAGAAACAGCGAAGTAACCATCAGTATCAGCTGCAGTTGCAGCAATATGTGCAGCTGTAACTGCACCTTGTCCACCAAGACCCGGAAGTCTTACTTTGATTGAATCTTTAGCCATTATAACTTTCCTTCTGCTTTACATTTTTTCAAGAACTCTTCTGCTTCTGGAGAAACAAACTTGTAAGATGCAAATCTATCTTTATCTTGATCTTTCATTTCGCCAAGACCTTCATTTGCACTTAGTCCAATCTCAAGGATACAAGGAGTGTAAATGTTAAGGAATGTTGGTCCGATTTCTCTTGCAACTAAAATAGCTTCACGAACAGCTTTAGCAACCGCTTTAGGAGCAGATGCAGTCATGTTCATAGTATAGTGACAACCAGCAGTAGTAGCAAGTTCCCACATTTTTACTTTTTCGAACTTCTTACCAGTAGGCGCCATTTTGAAAACTTGACCTTTTGGAGTTGCACCTGATTCTTGTCCACCAGTATTTGCATAAACTTCATTATCAAAACAGATTGTAGTGATATTTTCTTGTCTAAAGAAAGACTGAAGTGTATAGTCAAGACCGATATCAACAGTAGCACCGTCTCCTGCTAAAACAACAACATCTTTTTCTATATCTGGAAATCTCCAGTCAAGAACTCTTTTAATACCAGTTGCAACAGCATTTTGATTACCAAAAAGTGAGTGAACAGTATGAAGAGCGATGTGTGGGAACATCAAAGAAGTACAACCAGTTGAGTTAACAATAATAGTCTCTTCTGGCTTAGGTAATGCAGCAAGTACATATCTAAGTGCAGCAGCTTCTGGACAACCAGCACATAAAGAGTGTTCTTCTAAAATCTCTTTAGTGTCTGGCATCTCTTTAATACCACGTGGTTTCTTTTGGTTTTGAGCCCATGTTGCATTTTCCTCAAGATCAATAATCTCTTTAGGCATAATGTCACGGAATTCAGGGTTGATTTTATATATATCAATTGCCATCTTATTTTCCTTCTACGTTAATGTGTTCAAATACTTCTTTAAGAATTGCTTCAGCAGGTAGACTCATTCCACCAGCAACTCTAGGTCCACCAATAACTTTTGCAGTGTGGTTGTTATGAAGAGCAGTTTTTACTTCTTTTTCTAACCAACCAACAACATTGAACTCAGGTACGAAAATATGTTTAACACCCTCAAGTTCTGCAAGCAGTTCTTCTTTTGGAAATGGTCTAATTGTTCTAAGTTTAATAACCTTAGTTTTAATACCATGCTTCATTAATTCTCTTTCAGCTTCTTTTGCTTGATGAGAAGCAGTACCACATGTAACAAATGCGATTTCAGCATCAGGCGTTCCAGTAACATGAACAAGACCTTTAAGGAAATGCTTAGCATATGGACGTGAACGTTCAACTGCAGATCTTACTTCCCACTGCCATGAAGCATGAGTTGCATAAGAAATATAGTTAGACTTCATTACAAATGGATCTCTTAGAAAACGTCCTGGAGGAGTTTCAGAATCAATCGGAGGTAATGGAGATTTGTATGGCTCATAAGGTAAAAGTGCGATATCATCAGCTGGTAACATTACAGACTCACGTGTGTGAGAAACAAAGAAACCATCAACAACAGTAATAATAGGCACATGAACGTCAGGCTTTTCTGCCACGATAAATGCAGCGATACTCATGTCAAATAACTCTTGTACATTTTCAGCATACCAAATCATACAACCAGTTTCTAACATGAAAGAAACTTCTAAGTTATCTGGTTGAATAGTAAGTGGTGAGTTAATACCACGAGCCATAAGGATTAGTTGACAAGGAATTCTTGTACCAGACCATTGTGGAAAGTTTTCCATTGCTCTAAGTGTACCAGGACCTGATGTCGTAGTAATAGTTCTAGCCCCTGCCATTGCACAACCTGCAACTTCTGACATAACACCAAACTCATTTTCCCCACGGAAGTATGTACCAACATAACCCTCAGCCCATAGCTCACCGATAAGGTGTGCTGCTTCTGATTGTGGTGTAATTGGATAAGATACTGATGCATCAACTGTACATCTTTTTACCGCTTCTTTTAAAACTTCAGAACCAGTCATGAAGTGCTTTTCACGTGGTGCTTCGAAAAGCATGTGATCTGCTGTAACTAATTTCTGTCCAGACCAGTTATGTGTATCTGTCATATCTTTAATTGATGCCATTTAGTTCTCCTTTTCTTATAATTTTAGTTCTGCTTTTACTTCTCTAGCTATCTTGATAAATTTCTCAAGCTCTGAAGAATGCTGATCTCTTAATGTAGCCATAGCATCTTCATGCCCTGACAAACCACAAATAGCGATCGTGTAACAATCTGTTTCACATCTAACCATTTTTAATGCAACATTAGCATAATGACAGTGAACACCAATAAAAATTGCTGCTTTAATGTTGTTATGCCAAATTGTTAAGTTTGGGTGATTCGGATTGATTTCAATTTCAGCATCAATTTTAGGATACTTTGGTCTATAGTCATACATTGGAATCATATTAGCATTAAGAACTTCAGCCATCTCTTTGATAAGAGTCGCTTTTTTCTTTGCTTCATCGTTATAACCATATAATACTTGTGGTCCAGGGAAAATAGTTGCATTCTCTTTAGTTAACATTTGCTTTGCGATTTCTCTCATTGCAATTTCTTCATCTACCACTTCTTCTAATAAAAGTGCTTTTCCTTCTGGTGGTGTAATTACACCTTCATATATTGCCGCAGGATACGGTGAATAATACGCGGGGCCTTGATTTGCCATAAGTTCTCCTATAAATTTTTTACATTATAATTAAATATTAACTATAGATTTATTTTATTTGTATTTAGCTTTCTAATCAAAGTTTACACTAAGATAAGAAATCTATACATATACACTACGTGTACAACTCTGCTGGATCTACGCTTCGTGACCAGCCATTTCCATCGTAATACAATTACGATCAAGCATATCAGTACATACATACACACAAAGTGCACAACCCTTACATCTATCTTCGTCTACCCAAGATGTATTTCCATCTTTATTGAACATTAGCGTATTAGCCTCTGGACAATATAAAGTACATGTGTTGCATTTATACTCAGCACACATATCAGAATTAACTTTTGCTACATAATACATTTATTTACTCCTTAATGATGACTTAAACATTGGTATCAGCTTCTATTTTACTAAAAGCCAACAATAGCATGTAGCATTAAAAAAACCATCAAATGTCTTTAAACTGACATCTCAAAGTATTTGCAATACATTTCTATCAACTATAATTTATGTTTCTCGAATAGCACTTTACTCAAATAACCTTTTATTTCTCTTTAATTTAATGGATTAAAATCTTATTTTATCTATTTCGTGGAGATTTTACCTAATGTAATAGCGACTTTATGGGCTATTTAACAAAATAGCATAAATAATGTTTTGGGGCCAAACTTTCTTATGCTACAAAGGGTAACAAATGATAAAGAATTTATCTTTATGTAACAAATAGTGTAACTTTTTACACCTTTAACACTAGTCTATCGTTATGTATATATATGTAGTTTAGTAATATAATCACTAAATTTCAGCTTTACTATAAACATTTCATTTATATATTTAACTTGGCTTAAAAATATAAATGCTAAAAGTCTCATACTATTTAATTACTTCAGGAGTTACAGTGGAAAAAATAATATTACTCATTCCGGGTATACCCATATTAATAGCATTTTTGTTATTTTTTATCAGGAAAAAAGAGCTCATACCAAAGGTAAGCATAATTCTATCAAGTATGATAGCCTTACTTGCATTATATGGTACATACTATGTAATCAGTAATGATGCACAAATAGTTGGATTCAATGGTTTACTTGTTTACAATGAACTCTCAGCTATTCTTGTTCCATACGTAGCGATACTTGGTTTAGTTATACGAAAATATGCAACAAAGTATATGTGGGATGAAGCAGGTTATAGAAGATTTTTTATACTTTTAAACTTTATTTTTGCTTCTATCTATTTACTTGTTATGAGTAATAATCTTATTGTACTTGCTTTAGCATGGCAACTTATGAGTGTTGGTTTATATCTTCTTGTTTCTTTTAATGTAGGTTCTAAAACTGCCGTAAAGAATGCAAGATGGACTATGTATATTCATAAAGGTGCTGACTTCGTTTTTCTACTTGCAGTTATATTAACATACCAAACTTTTGGAAGTTTTGATTTATTAGTGCTCAAAGAAAAATGGTTAGTAATGTCGCAAAGTCCAGTTACCGACCCAATGGTACTCACAGTAGGTTTACTCTATCTATTAGCCGCTATGATGAAGTCAGCTATTGTTCCTTTTCACATATGGCTACCTTATACATCCGAAGCCCCTACTCCAGTGTCAGGTTTAATGCATGCAGGTGTTGTAAATGTTGGAGGAATCTTACTTAATAAAATGGCTTATTTACTTATACTTACACCTATGGTTTTAAATATCGCTTTTGTTATTGGTCTTT
The DNA here is from genome assembly GCF_029215995.1 of Sulfurimonas sp. SAG-AH-194-L11. Classification (GTDB taxonomy): domain Bacteria; phylum Campylobacterota; class Campylobacteria; order Campylobacterales; family Sulfurimonadaceae; genus Sulfurimonas. The sequence goes on along the minus strand of NZ_JAEMVB010000004.1, from coordinate 42,298 downwards.
TTACCGCAATTTTCGCTTCTATGCTTATGCTTGTTGTATCAGACATTAAACGCTCTCTTGGTTACTCAACTGTAGGTCAAATGGGCTACATGATTATGGAGATAGGTTTAGGTGCTTTTAGTCTTGCAATCTATCACCTCATAGTTCATGGAATTTTCAAAGCTTCGCTCTTCTTAGAGTCAGGTAGTATTATAAAGTATGCAAGAAAAGATCCAAATATTCCAGAACGTCTTTCACATAAGACATTTCTAGAGGAGAACACAAAATATAAAAGTAGCAAAACATTTAAACTTATAGCACTTTTTACAATTGTACCTGTAGTTGTATTTATTGGTATAAAAATGATACTTGCACCAGAGTTTTTTGAATTTAATGCTGCAATCGTTATTTTAGCCTTTGCTTGGCTTACAGGAACACAGCTTTTTCTATCTTTTTTCAAGGTATCTAAATTTGATTCAATCAAAGCAATCTTTGGAATAATAAGTTCTTTTATTATAGTACTCTTTAGCTATGAGTTTATTGGTCTTTCTCTTGAACATTTCCTTTATGGTCATGACTCTCTACTCTTTTATAAAGCTGCAACACTCAATGTAACTTTAGTGAGTGCATTACTTGTATTATCTCTTGTAATGATTGTAGGCTGGCTATTTATATACAAACAGCATTTTATCACACTACCAGCAAATAAAGAAAAATCAACTAAATCAAAATGGTCATTTTATAAACTACTTGTAAAAGAAGGATACTATTTTGAAATATTTAATAGTTCTAAAAAAGGAAAACTATGATTACTGATAATATTGTATTTTTAAATATTGTATTTTTACTCCTTTCTGGTGGTGTACCATATTTTATTCTTTTAGAAAAAAGTGATAGTTTTAGTGCAAAATCTATCTTTATTGTGAGTGGATTTCTTTTACTAACTGGAGTAATTATCTCTTTCTTTACTGATAGAGAGTATATGACTTCTTTTGTTCTTGTCTCATTTTTCACTGCTTTATATTCTATATATCGTGCAACACAAACAACAAACTTTTATAAACTAGGATATTATTTTATCTTTATGAATGCACCTTTTTTCATCCTCTTTGAAGAACATGGTGCATTCTATAGTTTATCACTACTGGTATCGCTTCTTGGTATTTATGCTATCGCTAGTTTCTATGAAAAACATTATGGAAGTGCAAACTATCTTTATGTTAGAGGAATTACATTAGCGACTCCCTTAATAGGAATCCATATCACAGTGTATCTCATAACTATAGGACTCTACCCACCACTACCAAACTCTCTGTTTTTTTTAACACATATTTTTAATAGCGAAGCAAATGCTTTATGGCTAGTTATAGTTATTACTCTTTATGCTGGAAATTTTCTAGTTTCCATGCGTGTGTTAGAGAAGTCAATATTTGGGAAAAAAAATCCGAACATACATTATGTTGATTTAAATTTTAAAGAAAAAATTACTCATTTTACCATAATAGTTTCACTCGTGCTATTAAGTATTTATGGGGTTAAGGAGATACTAACATGGGCATAGCGAAAAAACTTGATGCAATTAAGAATAATATTCCACACTACTGGCCTATTGGATCATTTATTCACCACAATCCTTTAAAAGGTTTTGAACATCTATCTTTTAGGGATGGTGTCAATAAAGCAAAAAAAATATATGGTGGCAAGGTTTATATGGAGCCATCTTATTATTTAAAATTCTATAATGAAGGAAAAATATCTCACGACATTTTAGAAGAAAATCTTAAAAAAATTCTAGAAGTTGATGGGCTTGAAGAGTATTACGATTTGGCGATGAAGTGCCTTATAGAAGTAAACCCACAATGGAATCACCTTAGAAGTTGTGCCGATTCGAAGGATCATGAAGTTGACGAAGATTTAATAGCATATCTTGATGATCAATTTTCGTACCATAATAAAGAAAGATGGTTAAAACAGATAACAAAACATATGACACTTTATGAGATTAATGATATTCTTTTTTATCGTGATGACAAAGAGGTTATTGAAAAAAGTATCATAGAGTATATCTCACGTTTTTTAGATGAAGAGCAAACCACTATATCTATGCCAAATAGAGAGTTCGGAATGTTCGAAACTTTCAAACTTTACGAAGACTTTGAGTATGCATATGACTCTACAACTTTTGTAGAAGAAGCATTAGAAAAACTTCATGTAAAGAATAAAGAGAGATACCTTTTAACACATATTTTAAAACTACATGGTTGGGCAGGTTTTATTAAGTACCGTTCTGAAGATCCTGAATATTATTCACAGCAGAAGTATCCCTCTTCTCTTATGGATTATATGGCGATTAGACTCTATTATGAATTAGCATACTTACAGCATAGAAAAATTAATAATTTTGATCTTTTGCATGATTATTCTTTAGAAAATGCAGCATTTGTTATACTTAAAATGATTAAATTTAAATATAACTTACCTGGAAAATACATAGATGCTATGGAAGATTCTGATAACTATGAGGATATTTTAGAAAGATATGTACAAGAAGAGCTTCATCTTGATGCTAAACAGGTTCATCTTTCAAGTGACATACTAAAAAACAGTGATATACCTCTTGTAGAACTTGCCAAAATTATGGAAGTACTCAGAGAAGAAGAGGGATATATATGGATGAAGTCACTTGAAGATACTTATATTCAATCTTTTATAAATGAAATGGACTTAGGCGAAGCACCCCAACAAGAAAGAGCACTTGCATCTGCCACCTTATGTTTAGATGTAAGATCAGAAACTATGAGACGGGCTATTGAGAGTAGTGGAAACTATACAACATATGGTGCTGGAGGTTTTTTAGGCTTCCCTATCGCTTTTGTGGAGTTTGACAAAGCACATGAACAGATACTTTGTCCAGCAGTTTTAACACCAGGAAATATAGTTTTTGAATTAGCTGTTGAGTCTGATGAAGAGTATAAAGCTAAAAAAACCATTAACAAAACTACTAAAAAAGTTATTAGTGATCTAAAAAACAATCCTTATACTCCTTATATAATGGTTGAAGCGATTGGTTGGATATTTGGTATAAATCTTTTTGGAAAAACATTTTTACCACAAAAAACAAATAAATTCTTTTCTAACTTTAAAGCTAAAAAACCTAAAACTACTTACACAATGGATAAACTCTCTAATGAAGAGATAGAGATGTATGTTAATAAATTGCATATTCACATTATAAGTGAAGCACTTCTAAGTAATAGTTCTAAAAAGTATTCAACAAAGGATATTCAAGCTATAAGAGACCATCTAATTTTAGATGGAAATCTTTCTGTAGAAGTACCTTCTGAACTCTTAACTAAATTAAAAGAAAACTACAATATTTCAGTCGATGATTATAAATTTCAAAAACAAAAATTATCTAAAGTTGGGTTTACACTAGAAGAAAAAGTAGAGTATTTATACAACTACTTAACAATGATAGGTCAAGTAGACAATTTTCCTGAGTTTGTGATTTTATCAGGACACATGAGTGTTTCAGACAACAATCCTTTTGAATCTGCACTTGACTGTGGTGCATGTGGAGGTAGTAGTAGTCTTCCTAATAACAGAGCACTCTGTATGATAGGAAACTCTCAAGATGTAAGAGAAGAAATAGCAAAAAAAGGTATCATTATCCCTGATGATGTAAAATTTATGCCAACACTTCATATAACATCAACAGATGAGATAGAGTTTTACGATACAGATATTTTAAACTACAAAGAGAAACAAAGATTTTCTATAGTAATGAAAGAGTTTAAAAAAGCTTCTTCTATTGCACGTTGTGAAAGAATTAAGCAATTACCATACACTAATAATGAAAATGATATTATGATTAAGTCTATGGACTGGTCAGAAACAAGACCAGAATGGGGATTAGCAGGAAATATGGGTGTATTTGCAGGTCCAAGAGAGTCCATAAAACATATGTCATTTGGAAATAGACTTTTTTTACACTCATATGACCATAAGCTAGATAATGAAAATTCTGATATACTTACACGAATTTTTAACGGACCACTAGTGGTAGGTGAATGGATAAATCTTGAACACTACTTTTCTACTGTAGATAATACTATTTATGGTGCGGGTTCAAAGGTTTATCATAATGTCGTCTCGAAAATTGGTGTCTTTAATGGTAACTATAGTGATCTAAAAATAGGTCTTCCTACACAGTCAGTACTTTTAGAAGGCGAGGCCTACCATGAACCAATAAGACTTCTTACCTATATGGAAGCACCTTTAGAAACCGTAGGAAAAGCTGTAGAGAACTCAGTAGCAAAAGAGTTTATACTGAATGAATGGATTCGTCCAATAATAATTGATAAAAAAGCTAAAAAAGTTTACTCATATGAGTATGGTGACTTTAAAATTATCAAAGAATTTTAACCCAATACAATTACAAAAGGAAAGAAAATGTATACAATAGAAATTGAAAAAGAATGTGCTTGTTTTTTAAAAAGTGACATAAAAAATAATATGAAATTTGAGACAAGAGAAGATATGATTAATAAAGCACGTGTTTTAGAGTGTTTAATGAATCAAAATTTTTGTATGACTCATTACTTTCAAGCTGTCGACTATAATGATAAGATTATTATTCATAGTACTGTTAGACCTACTGAAGACGATGATGATGATGTTGAGACATCAAGTGAGCTTGTTAGTAGAAGTGGTGTTGTAATCGGCTTTGATGCTGGCGAAAAACCACCAAAAGATGCTGGTGGAAACTAAACAAATCTAATAAGATGTAAAGACTTTGAAATTCTTAGTCTTTACATTCCCTCATTAACTTCTACTTCCAATAAATAAAAAAATCTTTACCATCAATAACTACATATAAAAAGCTTACATGTTTTATACTAAAAGTCAAATAATAATGCCACTAGTGCTTGTTAAATTAATGTAAACACAATACTTAGATATAAATGTGTAACTAATATACCCAAATGATATTATTTAGAGTATTTTAGACTGAAATAATGTAACAAATATACTCAAATAAGCCAATTTAGAGTTAGCAAAATTATTAGAGTTCCTTCTCTATATAGTTGCAACTCTTATTATCACTAAAAATAGGAATAACCCCTTGCAAGACCCCTGTTTTCCTATGATATAAGCCATATATAAACCTATAAATTATAAATATTTTTCTCTTATTTATAATCTAAACTTAGTATACTTGATATTCTTAAGAGAAAATTTAAAGGATTATTTTAATCTATTTAAAGATTATTTCGATACAATAAGGCACAAATTCAAGTTTTTTTAAAAAGTAGCTAATGCTATGCTTTTAAAGAGCTTTGTACCTAGTTTTAAGATTTTATAACTAGGGACTGAATTTAAACTGTTTTATGCACTTTCGTAGTGTGTTTTATAGAACTTTTTCATTAACAATATAAGGAGTTAAATATGTCGAAAAAAATATCAGTAGGACCTGCAGGTTATATGCCTCAGTCCGCGCCTTCTATGGGAGTTGAGCTTGCACCAGAAGGTTCAGCTTTACTCTATGGAGAAACTGTAACACCAGAAGAGGCGATGAGAGATGCAGCAATTGCATTACTTACAAATGATAATCCAACAATTTTCCCTGGACCTCAAGTTCTGTGGGATTGGAAAGAAGATGTTGCAGAAAAATCTGCAGCTATTTTAGATCTTGCATCTGAAATTCCTAATTGTAAAATTATACCAATGCCGGATTACAGACCTAAATATCCAAAGATTGATGTTAAAGCTGAGATTAACCCAAATCACCCTAACTTAACAATCCTTGATAACAAAATCAAAGCTTGTGTCTTTGTTGGAGTTCACTGTCACTATGCAAACCTTACACTTAGAATGATTCGTGCAGGTACTAGTTGTTACACTATTGCATTATGTGCTTATATGGGACATGAAGAAGCTATGGCATCTATTAGAGATTTACATGCATCTGATATTACTAAATTCAAAGAAATAATCATTGAAGAAAGAAACAAACTAGGCATTAAGTGGGAAACTACTTTACCACCTGAAAATCCATCTTTACCAAAAGAGGACAACAGTACATTATCACCTGCTGATTATGGTGAGTACAGAAGTCTCATCATGACAAAGAAGGGTGAGCATATCACTGATGCGGAATAAAGGAGAAATTAAATGAGTGCAATCACAAGACCAGTATTAAATAAAAAACAAGTAGAGATGAACCATCTTCTACATGAGGCTCCAAGAGAGAAACACTTTATCACAGGTGCTCAAGCAATGGCAGAAGCTGTTAAAAGAGCTAATGTTGATATGGCAATTGCGTATCCTATTACTCCACAATCAGAAGTAATGCACCTAGTTGGTGATGTATTTGCTCAAGGGCATATTAAAGAGTATTATAGAGCAGAAGAAGAGCTTGGTACAATGTCAGCAATTGCTGGTGCATCAAGAGCTGGTATTCGTCTATTTACAGCAACTTCAGGACCAGGTTTACTTCGTGGTTTAGAAGCGATTGTTTCATGGCCAGGGCATAGAGTTCCAGCAGTACTTGGAATTCTTACTCGTGTTGTTAATGCTCCATTATCAATTCAACCTGATAATATAGAAATGGCTTATATGATGCATTGTGGTGCAGTTATGTTACATGCTGAAAATCAGCAAGATACATTTGACTTTACACTTGCAGCATTTGCTATTGCTGAGAAAGTTGACGTTTATATTCCAGTTGCAGTTGCTACAGAAGGTTTCTTCGTAACACATGCTAAGGGTTATGTAAACATGATGTCAGAAGATTTAGTGTACAAAGAATTTGATCCAGTAGCTTCACCAGTTCCAGCAATGGACAATGAAACTCCTCCAGCGAGAATCCAACGTGATGCTCCTGTTCAAAAGTCAAACTTTATGAGTTATTTAATTCACTCAGTATGGCAACAAGAGATTTGGGATTCTAACTCTCGTGCAATGAAATACATCTATGAGTATCTTGGTGGACCAATTGAAGTTCAAAATCCAGGTTCTGATGTTATGATTCTTGCTTCTGGTTGTGCAGCTGCTCAAGCTAGAGAGGCACATAGATATGCTCAAGAAGATGGGCTAAGTGTTGGTTTTGTTAAAGTAAGAGCAATTAGACCTTTCCCAAGAGATGAAATTCGTGAAGCATTAAAAACTGCTAAAACAGTTATTGTTCCTGAACACAATATCATTGGTTGGTTATGTACAGAAGTAAAAGCTGCTATTCCTAATGGTGGTATTGTTCATGAAGGTCCAAGAGTTTTTGGTGGTATGACACTTCCAGTTGAACTTATTATGTTTGAAATATATGAAGCGCTCGGTATTGAGCACAAAATGAAATTATAAGAAGGAAATATTATGAGTTTAAAATATGTAACTCCTGCAGAGAGATTTAAGAGATACCTGCCAAAAGATTATGTTGAGTTAGTTGACTTCGGTCCATTCGGAAAAACACAAGAAGAAGCTGGTCCAGGTAACATGGGTCAATTCAAAGAGTTAATGGAAGAACACCCTATGTGTTCTGGTTGTTGGATGGCTTACTACATCAGACTAATTTTTGCTTCACTTCCATGTCCGGAAGAGACTGTAACATTAGGTACTGCTGGTTGTGGTCGTCTTGCGATTTCTCAAGCTGCTGTTCCATTTATCTATGGTAACTATGGTGATCAAAATGCAATGGCTTCTGGTCTTACTCGTGCATTTAGATTACGTTTCCCTGACAAGCAAAAAGATGTTATTACTATTGCCGGTGACGGTGGTACTATGGATATCGGTTTCTCAATGACTATGCACTCATGGATTCGTGGTGAAAGATTTACTACAATCATGCTTGACAATGAAGTATATGGAAACACTGGTGGTCAATCATCTGGTATGTCTCCAAAGGGTGCTGTTCTTAAGATGGCTCCAATGGGTAAAGACTTCGAGAAAATGCCTGCGACTGAGTTAGCTAAAGCTGCTGGTTGTGTTTATATTGTAAGAATGTCACCAACTAACATCAAACAAGCTGCAAAAGTTATTAGAAGAGCAATCTTCGTTGCACGTGAAGTTGGTCCAACTTTTATTCATGCTTACACTTCTTGTAACATTGAGTATTCTATTCCTACAGAAGACGTTTTTGCTGATGCAATCGAATTAGGTAGAGGTAGATTCAAGTTTGATGAGTATATGACTGACGAAGCTAAAATAGTAATCGAGCGTGTTGAAGGCGAAGAAAAAGCGGCAAGAAAAGCAAGAAAAGCAAGTAAAGCAGAGGCGGTAAACTAATATGGCTGAAAATAAAAAAAGAGAAAGATATAATATTAGAATCTCTGGTCTAGGTGGTCAGGGTGTTGTTACAACTGCTCACATCCTTGGAGCAACAATGGATAATGCAGGTAAATATGCATCTCTAGTACCATTTTTTGGTTCTGAAAAGAGAATGGCACCTGTTGAAGCTTATGTTAGAGCTTCTTCGGACCCTATTTATGAAGTTGGTGAAGTTGTTTATCCAGATATTATTCTGATTTACCACTCACAAGTTGTAACACATGGTAAGTCATACACTATGCCATTTTACACAGGTCTAAAGCCAAATTCTTTAATTATCATTAATACTGACTATGATGTTCTTACTGAAGAAGATGAAAAAGTACTTAATGACTTAAATACTACTGTTGTTCAGTTTGATGCAACTAAACTAGCTAAAAAAATTGCTGGTACTGAACTTGCAACTAATATGGCAATGATGGGTATGCTTCTTGGTCTTACTAAACTTGTAACTACAAAGCATATTGAAGCTGCAGTTAGAGAGAGATTCCTTGGAAACTCATTTGTTGCATCTGGTGGTACTGCTACACTTGACTCTGCAATAGAGAAAAAGTTTAAGAAAAAAGAGCAACTACTTACTGCTAATATGGATGTTATTAATCAAACATTCAAAATGGCAGATTCTGTAGACATCAGCGGTTCTGAGTTAATCGTTAGATTTGACGTATAAGGAAAAATAAAAATGTATTATGTAGCAAAAGTTAATTCAGATATGTGTGCTGAGTATAAGTGTAACACTTGTACTCTATATTGTCCAGAAGCAAATACGCTTATGTTTAACAAAGATGGTAACACATCTTGGGTAGACGAAGATAGATGTAAAGGGTGTGCACTATGTGTATACGTTTGTACAGATATGTTAGACCGTAATTGTATTACAATGGAAATGGCTGGTCACGAAGCATAGTCACTTTCAATATTTCTCACCCTTTTGGGTGAGTATATTCCATCCTTTATTTATCACTTAAATACCCTCTCCTTTATTTATACCCTTTATAAAAACTTACAAAAAATCAATATAATCAAACTTATCTCAATTAAAAAGTTATTTTTAGACAATAATGTTAAAATTGCATAATTAAAACTAAAAAGGACTCTAGTGAAAGTAACAGTAGAAAAAACAGATGATATAAACTTTATTTTAAGTGGTACAGTTGAGAATTCTCTTATAAAAGAAAAAGTTGAAAAACTTAAAGCAAAAATAGCTAAAGAGAAGAAAACAGATGAAACACCTTCTGATGATACAATTGAGCAAGATGCAGCAGGAGAAGTTTTTAAAGATTTTATAGCAGCAGGTATCAAAGAAGCAAATATTCCAGTTGATAGCATCCTAGGTCAACCAGGTCTTAAAAAGTATGAGCAGAGAGAAGATACAGTTTATTTTGAAGTAGAACTCTCTACTAGTCCTGAAATTAATGCAGATATAGATTATAAAGATATTGTGCCTGAGTTTACAAAACCAGTAGCATCTCCAGAAGATATAGAAAAAAAATTAATAGAATTTGCTACTAAGCAGGCTCCATTTAAAACTATTCCAACTCCAAAAGCAGTTGAAAATGGTGATGTTACAGTAATCGACTTTGAAGGCTTTATAGATGGTAAACCTTTCGAAGGTGGAAGTGCTGAAAAATTCAACCTTAAAATTGGTTCTGATTCTTTTATTCCTGGATTTGAAGAACAATTAATTGGTATGGAATATGGTGAGACTAAAGATGTAATTCTGATTTTTCCTGATGATTACCAGGCTGATGACTTAGCTGGTAAAGAGAGTAAGTTTGTTGTAACTTTACATGAGATTCAAGAACAGATACCTGAGACACCAGATGATGCTTTTGCTAAAAAAATCCTTAGTGATGAAAAGGCCACAATAGAGACTCTCAAGGAAAAGCTGGCAGACCAAATAACATCAGAAGAACTTTCACAAATATATATGAGTGAACTTAAACCAAAAATTATCAAAGCACTTCTTGCTAAGTTCGACTTTACACTTCCAAATAATATAGTCGAACAAGAGATTGATGCTAAAGTACGTGAAAAAACTAGAGCTTACTCTCAAGAGCAACATAAAGAATTTATGGAAGATAAGGGTAAGTTTATGGAACTTCGTGAGTCAGTTCGCGAAGAAGCAAGAGATAGTATAAAAACTGCACTTATAGTTGAAGCTTTGGCTAAGAGAGAAGGTGTAATAGTACAAGATCAAGAAGTTCATGCAGCAATTGGTTATCAAGCTATGATGGGTGGCCAAGATGCTCAAGAACTTTTAAAGTACTATGAAGAAAACAATCTGATGAACTCTGCAAAACTTGGACTTACTGAAGATAAACTATTTGGAATTATGCTTGGCTTTAACAAGTAAAAAAGAGGATGATTGGTCTCATGCAATTTTTACTTGGGCTGATAAAAATAAAATCTCTGAGCTTGAATGGATTGAACATGATTCTTACTTAAATGGTGGTTACTTACGTGGTTTACCTAGAGATAAAGAGAAGTTAGAAAATCTAGTAGAATTAAACCTATTAGGTTCTCAACTACATGATTTACCAAAAGAGCTAGGAAAACTAACTAAATTAAAAAAACTTTACCTCTTAGACAATCAGCTTACACAGCTACCAGTAGAGATAGGTCAACTCATACACTTAGAAGAACTCTATGTTTCAGGTAATGCCCTAAAAGTATTACCTAAAGAGCTAGGAAAACTAACTAAACTAAAACTTCTTTTAGTTCAAGAAAACTTACTAACTCATATACCCAAAGAGATAGGTGATTTAAAGAATCTAAAGGTATTGGAACTAGGTAAAAACCAAATCACATCTCTTCCAAGTGAAATAGGTCAGCTTAAGAACTTAGAAGTGCTGACAATTTGGAAGAATAGATTAACACAACTCGAAGATGAGATTATACAGCTTAAAAAACTTCGTGTCTTTGACTGCCTTTATAATAAAATAGAATTTACACAAAAGCACATGCATTGGTTAAATGACTTAATCAATAATAAGTGTGATGTGTCACTTTAAATAAATTAAAATTAGGATATACAATGCTATATGATACAGTTACTCGAGATAGTGTACACCACTTAGTTCATGAGTTTTATGCCCTTGTACTTAAAGATGATGTACTGGGACCTTACTTTATTAATTCGCTAGGTAGTGACTTGGATAATGGTAAATGGCATGAACACCTTCATACACTTGATGACTTTTGGCTTCTAATGATGATTGGTAAACCTGGGTATAAAGGCGATCCTTTTCCTCCTCATGCATTTCTTGGACCTATATATAAAGAAACATTTGAGCAGTGGTTAAAACTATTTAAAGAGACAACTCAAAAGTATTTTATACCAAGTATCGCTGATAAATTTTATAAAAAAGCTGACATTATAGCTGAGCAATTTATCGAGAACCTTGGTCTCAATGACGATGACGATGACGATTAACACATAATTAAAAGGAAAATAATGAAAGAACTAGATACACTATTAAAAAGATACAATAACTTTAAAGGTACACAGATTCGTTCTGTTATAAATATAACTGAGAATTCAAAAGTTATCACTTTGACAGAACAAGATGAAGATGAAAAAGATATATATGTGGTTAAAATAACCTTTACCGGTATCGAATCTTCTAAAATACTCAATCAGGATACACTAGCTTACCTTGATACGTTCAGTGGGATAACACTTATAGAGGAAAATGGCCTCTATGGTTTTGCTGTAGGAAGCTGTAATGCTATGCTAAACATACGTAATTCTCCTATGTATATAGTTGCATCAGGCATTAAAATCGACTAAAAAAAAGAATTTAGCTAAAAAGTAAGTAGTGCCCTACTTTTTAAGCTTTTTCTAACTTTTTACTGTTATAATTTCGCCATCTAATAAGTTATACAACTTAGAAAGATACAATTAAATGTCGCGGAATAGAGCAGTTCGGTAGCTCGTCGGGCTCATAACCCGAAGGTCGCAAGTTCAAATCTTGCTTCCGCAACCACAATTTAATTATTACATATATGATGGGGTGTCGCCAAGTGGTAAGGCACTAGTTTTTGGTACTGGTATTCGGGGGTTCGAGTCCCTCCACCCCATCCATCATTTATTATACTCTCTTAAAAAAAAATATCCTCATCTATCTCAACTGTTTTTACATTTTTAGTATATATTCTACTGGTATCATATGCTCTTGTTTTAAAGAATGATAGTTGTTTATCTATCTCCAAATCTACAGTTTTAATCTCTTCTGCAATATCATCAACATCATTGGCAAATTCTCCATTTTCAAATGATAGAGCTGCCATAAACTGAATCTTTTCTACTATAGATATTATTTGTGACTGCATGAGTGCCATACTCCTTTGAGACTCTTCTGCTATAACAACACTATTTTCTATACTTGTACCCATAGTGGAAAAGTTTTCTTTTATCTCTCCTCCAGATACTACAAGAGTCTCTACTACATCTTTATTATTATTTATCTGCTGTGTTGCATCGCCTACAGACTGAATTAAAATAGAGATAGATGAATCTATCTCACCAATAGCTTTATTGGTACGCTCAGAGAGTTTTCTTACCTCTTCTGCCACAACAGCAAAGCCTCGTCCATGTTCACCTGCACGAGCTGCTTCTATCGCTGCATTTAAAGCTAAAAGATTTGTCTGCTCTGAGATATCTCTAATCACAGTAGTAATCTCACGTAAAGATTCAATATCACCAATAAGCTTTCCAAATTCATCACTTATACTATCTGCACTCTTTTGTGTAGAAGATATAGTTCCAATTATATTTTCAAGTGTACTAGTTGTGTCAACAAGCACACTTGAACTATCTACATTTATATCAAGTATCTCTTTTGAAGCTGCCACATTTTTTTCTAAGAGTGTTCTTATTATATTTAAATCTTCCATAGTTGTTTTTGCTGTATCGCCAGACTCAATAGTTTTATCTCGTAGTAGATGTGTCAAATTTGTGAGTTCATTTGCTAAAATAGACTGATAATAACTACTACTCTTTATACTTACTATCGAGTTATGCATTTTTTCTAAAAAAGCATTTATATTTACACTAATAACACGAAACTCATCTTTAGCTTTTAAGACTGGGATACTTTGAGTCAAGTCTCCATCACCTTTACTTAAGTCATGCGAAACTTTCTGAATTATCATCGCATTATCAAGTACTGTTTTTCCAGTAAAATAATTCAATATAATAAGTATTCCTGCAAAAATGAATATTAAAATAGAAAAGTACTGAATAAAATGTTCATTAATATCATCAAAATAATCTGCTTTATTGACACCAGGAACAATGTAAGCATCCCATGCAGCTATATACTCAAAAGCTGCAAATTTTTTCTGTCCTGTAGTTACAGAAATATACTCAAATGTTCCTCCCTTTTTATGAGTAGTTATATATGCACCATAATCAGTATTTTTTAAATTTTTTCCCTCTTTGTTAGGGTGTATAAGTAATGTACCGTCACTAGAAATTATATAAACATATCCTGTTTTACCAACTTTCATATTATGAATAAGATTTTTAAAGGCTTCTTCTTTATATGCCTCTTTATTATTTAATGAAATATACTCAATCATTTTCTCTAATGTTTTAGCAACTGTAGAGACATCATTTTCCATAATTTTTTTTATATTACTTACCGCTAAAAAGTATGAAACAATTAAAATAATTATAAGTGATAATATAGAAATACTTAAGTTTATAATAAACTTAGCTTTAATAGTTTGAAACATATTGGGACCTTAATTAATAATATATATTATTATTATAGAATACTTTAAGTTATATAAAAAAAATCTTTGGAAATAATATTAATTATGTTATGATATTAAAATTTAAAATTATAGAGGAATTACGATGAATGAAACGACAGATATAGGTACACTAACTCTTAGAATAGCTATTTTTTTAGTTATAGCAGGGATATTTTATTTTGTATTAAAAAGTAAGAAAAATAAAGAGAATTAATTCTCTTTATTTATACTATCTAAATATCTAAAAAGATCTGAAGAAGCCATTTCAGTATCTTTAAAAAGTGCAATAATTTGATCTATTTCACCACTATTAATCAAACTAATAGTTTTGGCAATATTATCGTGAATTATTTTATGGGCTGGTGCTATAGCATTGAAGTCTGACTTTTTACCAAACTCTTTTTTTCCTTCTCCCTCATACCATTGTGTAAAATTACATGACATATGGGCATTTAACTCTGAGTCAACTTTTCCACCCAGCATAGATGCATAACTATGGTTCTTATATACCATATGGTCTAATTTTGCCATATTTAAAAATAGGTCTCTACCAATAATTTCATTATCAACAGTAATGAGTTGTGCATTATTAATCAATGTTCCAAGTACATTTACAAATTCATCAAGTGTTGCTTGTGTGGAGAGAGAAAATTCTTCAATTTTTTCACTATTCTCACTCATATTCATAGAGTTTTGTTTTAAAACACTAATATTTGCTTCTACTTCGCTTGTCGCTTTTTGTGTACGTTCAGCAAGTTTACGAACTTCATCCGCAACAACTGCGAAACCACGACCATGCTCACCAGCACGAGCAGCTTCTATAGCTGCGTTTAAAGCTAATAGGTTTGTTTGATCACTAATATCTTTAATAAGTGCTATTACACTATAAATCTCTTGAACATTAGTATTTAAATCGCTTGATGACTGTCTAGATTCACCAACCATTTCAGTGATTGATCCTATACTCTCTCTCATGTTCTCAGTTGAGGCTGTTACATTTTCTATAATTTCACTTGTATTACTATTAAGCTCATTTACTTCATTTACTTTATCAACATTGTTACTCATACTCTCTCTAAGGTTACTAGCATTATTTACTGCACCTGCTATCATCTCTGTGGATAAAGCAAGAGTAAGTCTATTTTTTTCTACTTCTTGATGTGCAATCTTTGTTAACTCTTCTGCTTTGTTAGCCTCTTCTTGAGCATTTAGAGCGATTACCTCTACTTTATCAAGGAAGGTATTAAAACTTTTACTTGCCTGCCCTAGTTCGTCACAAGACTGAATTGGTAAACGTTTACTCATATCAGCATCACCTTGTGCCAACTCATTCGCAACATTTGCTAGATTAACTATAGGATTTGATATACTTCTTTTAATGATAAACATTAAAAAACCAAGAATAAAAATATCAAGTATCAACATAACATACACTTGTCGAACTAAAGCATCTTCTGACTGAGAGATGACAGCATCAACATCTTGTAGTTGATTTCCTATCAATGCATATCCAACAATATTTTTAGAAAAATCTATAATAGCTACTGATTTCACAAAATATTTATCTGTAATTTGAAAATTATCAGTTTGTGAAACATCTATGTTTTTTAAGTCATTATAAAAATCTTTACTTATAACATTCTCTTTAACTGCTAAAGTAAAATTACCAATGTTAAGAGAATTTTTTAATGCTGATGCTGTAGAGAGATATTTGTTATCAATAACTATGACTACTTCATAGCCATTAACTTTGCGAGCATTTTTAACAATTGAATTAAGACCTTGCATAAACTCTACTGAACCTAAGTACTCATTATCTTCTACAATAGGTGCTACACCACGAAGAACGAGTCCTGCTCGACCAAGTTCAACTGCTACAATAGGTTGTCTTGTAGCTTTTACATTTACTATAGTTTTTCTAAAACCACTTAGATCATCACCATGTTTTGCTGGTTTCCAAGCTCTTAAAAAACTATGTACAGTAGCGTCATGAATATGGATTTTTATATTTTTATAATTTGTATAGTTTTTAAACTCTTGTGAGATTGAACTTAGACCGTCTATTGCTATTTGTCTATTGTTCTCTTTGAGGGCACGTACTACAGAGTAGTTTTTAGAAATATTTATAGCATTAGTTATAGCAATATTTTCTTTTCCACTCATTAATTCGGAATAAGTACTACTTAAAGACTCTGCTTCTTGCTTGTAAACATTAGCTTTCATCTCTGTAATAGAAAAGTAATAGTTAGTTAATATAACCATAAATCCTATCACAATGGATAGAATCAAGGGAATATGTATCTTTTTGCTAATTGACATGTTATTTATATTGATCACTGTTTGTACCTTCTGCTCGTTTATATTAAATGAAATTGTATCTAATAATTATTATCATATTCTGAAATATATTAACTTCAGATAATACAAAGATTTATTTTAATTTACCATTTCCATAATGTTTAAACAAGTACTCTACAACCGTATCTATATCTTCTTTTGTCATTGGTGCCTTAAAGTGTGTAATCATTTTATCTGTTTTTTTAGCCCAAAATTCACGTGACTGTGGACCTTGATTTATAATGTAACCAAACGAATGACACATCAAACAATTTGACTGAACAGCATCAAATCCTTTACCCATCTTAATCTCATAAGAGATATAAGGAACTTCAATATCTTCTTGTACTTGTGCAAATAGTGAACCAAACGCCAATAAACTTAATAATAATATTTTTTTCATATCTTCTCCTTATACCACTTCTACTTCAACAACATCTATACCGTTATACTTATATCCACCATGATTCCAAAGTATATCTTTTGATAAAGGTTGTTCATCTCCTAAACGATTAATCGCTTTTGCCATGATACTTAGCTTTCCATATTGAGTTGGTTTATAAGTAAATCTAAACTCAGTAAATGCATAACGTCCATTTTCTTGTTTGAGAAGTGCTTCACTCCAAGTTTTACCTGCATCAGTCGAAATCATAACTTGACGAATACCATGTCCATCATCAAAAGCAACACCACGGATAACAACATGTGCATTATGATAGAGCTTCATCCCATTTTCAGGATAACCAATAATAGACTTAACATTCATGTTAGTAATAGGCTTTGTTTTTTTCGCTCTATGATCAGGTGTTTCACTCTCGGTTGCATTATCAGGTATACGGTAAGCAACATCCATAAAGAAAAGAGACTTATACTTATTTGTCACAGTAATGTTACTAAGCATTTTAACCCAAGAGTCAGAGTAGTATCCGGGGATAACTAAACGTAGTGGAAAACCATTTAAGTATGGTAAATCTTCACCGTTCATCTCATAAGCTACGATAACATGATCATCTAACTCTTCTATCTCTAACTCACGAACAAAGTTTGGTGTTTCATAGTAAGCAGCCTTTTCCAAACCATTAAAACCTATCCAGTGAGCATCTTTTTTAAGTCCTGCTTTATTTAAAAGGTCGCTTAAACGTACACCTTTCCACTTAGCACAACCCATAGCACCACTACCCCACTGTATACCACCAGCCATAGGTGTAAATGCAGAACGACTGTTACCACCACACTGAAGTACAGCAGTAACTTCAACTTGTTCAAAGTCATTTTTAAGTTCTTTAAGTGTAATACTAAGTTCTTTTTCAACAAGTCCATCAATTTTAATACTAAAAGATTCTAAATCAATCTTTGTTGGAATGTCCGGAAGGTGCCAACGTACAAAAAAGTCATCATTTGAAGTTATCCCTTTAGCAAATACTGATCGTGGTGATTCTAAAAGTGGTGGTCTATCTGAATAAGTAATCATTGGACGTTTCTCAGGGAATGCCATCTTTGACATTTTTTGTCCATCTCTTGGTTGGTGAGTCTCTCCAGCACTAAGACTAGTACCTATAATCGCGGCAGATGCGACAATTGAAGTTTTAAAAAATTCTCTTCTTTGCATATTATCCTATCCTATTAAAATTTATTATAAGTATTATTATAGCACTTCATAGGTTAAGAAGAGTTAAATAGCTTTATAATAATTTCCTCTAATGGGTTTTTTTAAAAGACCTTTAAGTATCTTAAATCTTGTAGCAATTGTTTCTCTACTCCCTGCACTTTTAGTTTTAAAGACAGAAAAATGTAGGTGTGGACCACTACTATAACCTGTATTTCCAGAATAAGCTAAAGGCTCTCCTTTTGAAACTTTCTCCCCTACTTTTACTATAACACCATTGTATTTTAGATGATAATATATAGCGAAAGTACCATCACTATGCATAATCTTTACATAGTTACCTGAACTTGCATACTTTTTATCATAGCCACCTATATCTGAGTTGGATTTTGTTTTGACAACAACGCCACCACGTGATGCATATACTTTTGTACCCATAGGCATAGCAAAGTCAATCGAGTATGCAGAGTTACCTTTATGAGTATTTCTACCATTATAGCTTTGACTCACAAGATGAGAAGTTCCTTTTTTATATGGAAGTCTATATACATAATTCTTATCATGTATAGCATCCTTAGAGCCCATAGAGTAAGTCCAACTAAAACTGTATTGGGCTTCTCCTGAACCTAGGAGTAAAGTAGCATATTTATATTTACTATTCGCCTTTACAACAAACTCAAGAGGTGCTTTAGTTTGCATTTTAATATTCTTTAGATTGTAGTGCATATTAATAGTCACATCATATATATTTTTGTTATGTAAAAATATACTTATACTATTTTGTACTCTTGTAGCACTGATATAAACACTTTTTTTAGCTTGTATTGCAGATTTTGAATTATATGAAGAGTGAATTATCTCAGCGGCAAAAAGTTCTTGAGTCTCACTAGACAACTTGTCATAAGCTAAACTTTTCTCTAAAACATTACACTTAAAATTTTTCTCATGTTTATGTTTAGTATAAAAAGCAATAGCTCTATTGCGTAGATTTGAATTTATAAATAAGCCATCAAAGGCATAAGATGTTAGTTCTAAAAAAAGTTTATAGTCATCATTTTTTATGCTCTCACTTATACTCTTATGGAGATTATGCAGTAAGATATCGTATAAAGCCTGTAACTTTCTTAATTGTTTAAGATAAATCTTTTTTTGATTTTGATTTTGTGTAGCATCAGCCTTATATCCAGCTAATATACTTCTATTTACTTCAGAATCATACTCTACAATTAACTCTTGTAAACTTTCTATCTCTTTATATTTTATAAAATATTGTGCAGCATTAAAAAGAGGGGTACCGAGCTTATCGTATGTTTTAGGATAGTTACTATTGGCCCATAAAAAAGGAGTAAAGAGAAATGTAATAATAAGTAGTAATTTTACTAGCACTAAAAATACTTTGGTATTAAACTTTTTATCTTTGTATAAATCCTTTGAAAATCTGTTGAGTAAACACGAGTATCTGCTATACTAGTCATGAAGTTTGTATCACGGTTAAAACGCGGGACTATATGCATATGTATATGTTCTGCTATCCCTGCTCCACCTGCCCCACCAAGGTTCATACCGATGTTAACGCCATGTGCTCCAAAACCCTCTTTTAAAAGTCTGACACTTTTTTGTGCTAATGCCGACATATGTAACCATATCTCACTCTCTAACTCTTCGAGTTTATCTGTATGAAGATGGGGGATAATCATAAAGTGCCCAGGAGTATATGGATACTTGTTCATGACAACAAAGCAGTGTTCATCACGATGTAAAATATGAAAATCCTCATCCTTATCACTATTTTGTGAGATATGACAAAAGACACAGCCTTCTATCTTCGCACCTACAACATACTCATCTCGCCATGGGGCATATAAGATATTTTCCATTGCTTTACTCCTAAAAACTAGTGGCTTACTTTTCTATTTAACACTTTTTCAACTGATGCTATCTTTGTTTTAAGTCTATTTTCAGTGTTTTTACGGATATCAAACTTCAAAGATGAGTAGACTCTATCACAGTCATCTAGTTGCTCATATGCTAATTCAATAACACCAAGTGCTTCTTTCATACTCTTAGCCTCTATAACTGTTCCCATCGGAGTGAGCTGATATGGTACTCCAGATTTATCTATAGCATCTATAATTTTACTCACACTTTTTGATACAGAAGCACCTTCTCTACCATCACTCGAAGTTGGAAACATACTGAATTCTAATAAAACACTTAACATAATTAATACCTTTTTATTTTTCATGGATTGTATCAAAATTATAGATAATATAAACCAAATAAATACCTTAGCTAAATACTATGTTAACTATGGTATTTTATAAAATCCTGCTACTATACTCCTAATTAAAATTTGGAGTAAGTAAATTGTTTGATTTTATTGACATTGAAGTATACAAAATTATTAATATATTGGGTTTAGCCATAGGTATCAGTTTTGGTGCTATCGCTCAAAAAAACCAGTTCTGTTTTAGTGGGTCTATAAAAGATTATTTTTTAACAGGTTCTACAAAACGCGGAGCATCTGTTCTTATGGCTATGATTAGTGCTATATTTTTTACGCAGATTCTTGCTAATTATGCTGATATAGACCTATTTTATACTCATTATTATCCTCAAGATATCAACTACTTTAGTATAGTTCTTGGTGGGATACTTTTTGGTGTTGGTATGATGATAGCAGATGGGTGTTCAAGTAGAAGTATAGTAAAACTTGCACAAGGTGATCTTAAAACCTTAGTTACACTACTTTTTATAGCTATTTTTGCTCTAGCAACTATAAAAGGTTTTTTATCTGGTTTTTTTAATGCCTTTATACATAATGAGACACTGATTCATATCTCTTCTTATTTAGAAAATTCAGCATTAAACCTATATGTAATTTTGTTTGTCTTGATTGTTTTACTATTAAAAATAGTTAAAAAACCAAGTCGTATTTTTGCTCTTTATGATGGTTTTCTTATCGGTCTTTTAGTTGCTCTGTCATGGTTGGTAACTGCAATTGGTATGAATGAGAGTTTTGAGAGGAGCATAGAACTCTCAAGTATCTCTTTTGTCTATCCGAGTGCTCAAACACTTGAACTTTTTACCTTTTATGAGAAGTATGAGCTCTCTTTTGGAGTCAGTATCTTTTTAGGAGTACTTTTAGGAGCATTTATGATGTCAAGAGTAAACAGAAGATATAGTTTTGGATGTGTATCTAATATACAAAAACATAGTATAAAAAACAATATGCTTGGTGGTGCTCTTATGGGGATAGGTGGTATTTTAACTATTGGATGTACTGTTGGACAAGGTCTTAGTGGTATTTCTACCCTTGCATTTTCATCATTTTTATCTATAAGTTCTATACTCATATCTGGATTTTTTACAGCCAAATATCTCAACTCAAAAGATTTACTCCCGAGTTGTTTTATATTTGAATGGAAAGATTAGAGAAATGCAAAAACTAAATCAGGAAAGATAAGTACAAGAGAGAGTGCTAAAAGCTGTAAAAATATAAAAGGAATAATGCCCTTATATATCTCCATAGTACTCACACTATCTCCCGCCGCTCCTTTTAAAAAGAAAAGAGATAAACCAAATGGAGGAGTAAGAAATGAGGCTTGAAGGTTCATCGCTATAAGAATAGCAAACCAGATAGGGTCTATACCAAAAGCTTCAGTAATAGGTACTAAAATAGGAACTATTATAAAACTTATCTCTATAAAGTCTATAAAAAATCCAAGTATAAAAATAGCCAACATTGCAACACTAATAAAAACCCAAACATCCCCAATATCTTCACTAAAAAACTCTAAAATTAAATCACTGCCGCCCAGTTCATTAAAGACAAGGCTAAACGCAGTAGCACCTATGAGAATCATAAAAATCATACCTGTTAGTTTCATAGTCTCTTTGAGTGCATATCTAATCATCGCTAAAGAAAATGTCCCATTTATGCCTGAGAGTAAAAGTCCACCAACAACTCCAAACGCCGCAGACTCTGTAGGAGAAGCGATACCTGCAAAAATACTTCCCAAAACACTAACCATTAAAAGAAGTGGAGGAATAATCGCCTTAATAACTTCAATAATATTTATCTTCTCATCACTAACAAGTGCAGGAGCATCCTCTTTTTTAATGTAAGCACGAATAAGTATATAAGTGATATAAAGACTCACAAGTGTTAGTCCAGGTAGTACTGCTCCTACAAACAAGTCACCAACACTCACACTCATTACATCACCCAAAATGATAAGAATGATAGAAGGCGGTATGATTTGACCTAAGGTTCCTGAAGCTGCTATCGTTCCACTTGCAAGAGATTTGTCATACCCTGCACTTATCATCAGTGGAAGGGCTATAACACTCATCATAACAACTGAAGCAGAAACTATTCCCGTTGAAGCTGCTAAAATAGCTCCCACAAGAACTACACTAACGCCAAGTCCACCACGAACACCTTTAAAGAGTCTGCTCATTGAGATAAGTAACTTCTCAGCCATGCCAGACTTTTCTAAGATGAGTCCCATCATTATGAAGAGCGGTACTGCCATCAGTGTTGTGTTGTTCATAATTCCGTAAATTCTAAAAGGTAAAATATTAAAAACTTCAAAACCTAAGTCTGGAATCAAAAAAGCAAATATCATAGCCACTCCACCAAAAGCAAAAGCTACAGGAATACCAACTAAAAGAAGCGCTAACGCCACAACAAACATTACTAAGGCTATCATAATGATCTCCATTTTTTAACTTCTTCTAGTAAAAGAGAAATTGCTTGGAGTGCTAAAAATCCAAAAGAGAGTGGCATCAAAGACTTCACTATCCACCTATGAGAAAGCCCACCCGGATCACAAGACATCTCATCTTGTACATAACTAATCTCAACAAAACTGACACCCATATAAAAAATCAAAAAAGAGAGTGGAAGTATGAAAAAAACTATACTGAGTATATTTATAAGTGTCTGTATTTTAAGCGAAAACTGATCATAAAATATATCTACACGCACATGGGCATTATGTTTAAGAGCATAAGATATTGAAAGAAGTATAACAACATCAAAAAAATGCCATTCTAACTCCTGAAGTGCAGTTGAGCCACTAGAGAAAAGATAACGAGCACTTGCATCGTAGACTATAAGTAGTACTAAAAGAGCTAAAATTATTGCTATAAATTTACTTAGGACATTACTTATTTTATCTATCATTTTCACCCTATTTAGTAGTAATATTTTAACATAAGACCAAGACTACTTTCATCATTTTTTGTATTTGCTTGCACTCTTTGTTTATAATCATATTTTAGCATGATTTGAAAGTTTTGACTCACTCTAAAGCCTTGAGATAGTTTTAAAAGTGCTTGTGTATCACTTGTGTCATAGATTCGTTGTGTAAACTCAAAGTTAGTGTTCATAAACTCATATTTATCGATGCTAAAACCTACACTGCCCCCTACTCCTGTATGAAAACTTTTATCCACATAAAAAAATGGATCTGCTAAAAAATAGATGTATGCTAACTTGTTTCCCCAACTATATCCAGCACCAACACCTCCATAAAAAGCAGCATCTTCACTCAGTGAATTTCTATCCCAGCCGATTTTTGTTCGCCATGAAAAACTTTTAAAAAATGCACTTCTCTGGGCTAAAGAAACAATGGAGATTATGGTCGCTTTTTCTAAACGAGTTGTATCTTTTTGTTGGGAGAGTAAAATATCTCCAAACTCTATTTGTGTGCCTCGTAAAAAGCCATAATTACTATCTTCTAAGTCATGATAAGCCACTCTAAAGCCCAAATAACCTATAGCCTCATTATCTCGCACACCACCTCCTAAAGTCACACGTAAGGCTTGATGACTCTCTAGTGGGTTTGGAGGTGTTTTTATTTTTATATCTTTTGTAATGCCTAGTTTTGAACGCTCACTTGTAAGTCTGTGAAAGAGCCATAAGTAACGCTCCTTTTGTATTTTACCTCTGCTATATTCATATTCTAAGTACTCAACCCCTGCTTCTAGTAAGTATCTTTTTTGTTCTAAAGATATATTTTTAGCTTCAAGCATAAGATTTACACTTGTATTGTTATCCATAACTTTTATAATGGTTTCAATACCCTTTTCATTGAGTAAATCTTCATACTTTAAAAGCGTTGTACGTTTAGAGGGTCTGTAGTGTGTTGATTCTATGAGACCTTGTTCATTCGCTACATGCACAGTTTCTAAGGGAGTAACCTGATACAAAAACTTATTTCTAAGTTGAAGTTTTGGTCGTGCTGCTTCTAAAAACCAGAGCATATTGTAAGAGCAGTTTTCTGTAAAGAAGTAGTAGTAAGAGTAGGTACCATTTAGTTCCCAAATATGGCGAAACATACGAACAGTCTCTTCTTGTGTTAGGTTTAAGTCATACTCCCAAATATCTCTCTGTTCAGAGTCTCTGTACTCTTTGAGTTTTTCATAATAGGGTAAAAGTGAATATTTCCCATAGTAACCCCCAAACAATCCCTTAATAGCAAAAATAACACCATTTTCAGTATCCATATTTGCATTTGCCGCATAATTAATAGCATAAGAGAGTAGTTTGGAGTTATATGAAGAGTTAATACGTAAAAATGTATGCCCAAACATAGAAGCAGGAGAGTTTATGTGAGCTGAGGGAAAGACAAAGGTTACAGACTTTGGATCGACTCTATTAAAAATTTTGTCATACTCAGGACATGAAGCAGTTGGTAGGTCATAGGCATCCAGTTTTTCTTCAAACCATGCATACCGAGCAGGAAAACGACAAATACTAGAGTTATCATCCTTTATTTCATCACTAAAAAAAGCATCTAAAGTTGCATTTAACTCTGCCTCGGCATCTCTTGCACCATTGGCAGAGAAGAAGAAACTACTGTCATCTATTTCGCTCACACCACTATTCATATGTAGCAGTAATTGCCAGTAAGCATCCTTTGCTAAATGCAAGGTATTTGCCTTTGTTTTATACTCTTGAAGAGTTGAACTCAGTAAAAGTGAACTACTCAAAAATAGAAAAATTATAGCTGTAAAAAATTTGATAGGGAAACCTTTTCGAAGAAGTAACGAAGCAAAAAATTTTGCTTCGTTAGAGTAAATTAAAGTGCAGTTGTAGAGATGTTGTCTAAAACATCAGCCATTTCAACTGATTGTGAAGCATAAATTTTGT
Organism: Sulfurimonas sp. SAG-AH-194-L11; assembly: GCF_029215995.1. Taxonomy (GTDB): domain Bacteria; phylum Campylobacterota; class Campylobacteria; order Campylobacterales; family Sulfurimonadaceae; genus Sulfurimonas. The sequence continues at coordinate 17,129 of NZ_JAEMVB010000004.1, read as the reverse complement.
TGTAGTTAGTTTGAAGAGCCGCTGCGAACACTGCTTTGTCTTCTACTTTTAATAACTCAGCTAAAGTGTCAACACTTTCACCATGACCAACAGAAATCTCTTTTGCTAGTATATCCATGTTAGACGCAACAAACTCTGCTGCTCTTTCATTCATAACTAGTTTAGTTTTCTTACATCCTGAAGTACCTGAAGTAATACCAAAAGTCTGGTTACCAGATGTACCATTTGTAGTGGCTTGAAGTGCTAACATAAGAGCAGATGAATTATCTTTAATGATCATTGAACCTAGACCACAACCAACCTGATCATTTGCTGCCATTGCAGACATACTTAATGCAACTACTGCTGCTAAACTTACTAAAACTTTTTTCATTCTTAATCCTTGAAATATGAGATAGATCTATTATAAACAATTAATACTTAATGTTTTCTGTTTTTTAAATAAAATTAGGAGCATCATTTGCAAAGAGTATAATATCACCTGATTTTGTTTGATTTGCTAAAACTGCTGTCAAAGAACTTTTATCGGCGAGCATAACTTTTTGTTTTACATCTAAGTTTTTGTTAAAAAGGTCTGCGTTTAAAGAGCCTGTTACTATAACTATATCGAAAACTTTATTGATGGCGTTTATGAGTTGTAGGTTTAACTCATCTGTACTCTCAACAAGTCCTGGCGTAACTATGACTTTTTTACCACCCTCATGAAGGGAGCAGAGTCTTACACCCTCTAGCATACCGTCTATATTACCATTATAACCATCATCTAAGATGAGCTTTCCACCCGCTTTTATCATCTGAAGTCTATGTTCAACAGGCTCTAACTCTTTAACTGCATCTATAATCTCTTCATCACTCATACCAAAACTTTTTGCTATACGAACTGCTACGGCGATGTTCATCGTTTGAAACTCACCTAACACTTCTGTATGGAGAGAGAGTTTACTATCACCTAAGTCTATATCAAAATCAGTACCCTCTAAAGTAGCCTTTATATTACTCAGCTCATTTCCAAAAAATGTTACTTTTTCATGAGGCTCATCGGTTACAGAAGTGTGTATAAATGCTCTCTCTAGTTTTGGTGACTGCATAAGCTCTAGTTTTGTTTTTATAATATTTTGTATCGTTTTAAAGTACTCGATATGCGCTTCACCTATTTTACCAACAACAATGGTTTGTGGTTCAACAAATGTAGCGATATCATAAATATCTCCATTTTCTCTAGCGCCTGCTTCACAAACATATATCTCTGTCTCTTGGGGTAGAGAGTTATTTACATCACCCATGATTCCTGCTAAGGTATTTACACTTCTGGGTGTTGCATAGACATTAAACTTTTTACTCAGTATCTGTGCAACAAAGTTTTTGATACTTGTTTTTCCATAACTACCCGTAATAGCTATCACTTGTAGCTCTTTCATAGAAGCTAGTTTTCTTTTTGCTTGCTTTTTATAAACCATAAAAAGATACTTTTCTATAATGTATGAACCTATATATGCAAGGGCTAATGGCATAAATACCCCATATACTTCACAAGCATCTTTTAGTGTACATAAAACATTTTGAAATAGTGTAAGTCCTATAAGAAGTATAAGAAAACGCTTCACACGCCATGTAAGCACTAGTTTTTTGTCAAGTCTTTTATGCCAGATAATTATCGATGGTAAAATCGCAAAAACAAAAAAGATAACAAAAAACTTACCCGTAGTATAGTAAGCGATAAAAGGAATGATAAAGTAAAGTACATGCCACTGAGGTTTATGATGCTTTAATATAACACGTGAGAGTGAGTAGTTATACCACTGTAGATTTGTTATAAGATACCAACCTAAAAGAAAAACAAACAGTGCATTTGTAGTAAAGGCTATAAGCAGTTCAAACTTTTCCATACTAGTGACTCACCGTAGCTAAAAATGTCTCTTCTGTACGAACAGCTATATCTTGTGCGACCTTTGTAAAGAAAAAATGGTCACCTTTGTAGACTTGAAGTTTTGAGTCTTTTATCAACTCTTTGATATTGTGTGCCGAGCTTAGCGGTGTTGCAGTATCTTGCTCACCCCAACATAAAAGTGCTTTACCTTGATATGTGCTAAACTCTTGTGTAAAGTCTTCATCTACTACATTTTTAAAAGTCTCATACATTGGTTTACTTAAGTTCTTTGCATCTTGTGCTATGAAAAGTGAACGAAATTTTTTAAGACCTAAAAAGTTAAAAACCTTTGTTGTTGCTATTTTAAACTGCACACTCAAAGGTTTAGGTATATATATACCTGCACTAGCCACTAAGACAAGAACTTTTGGTTCAAGTAAAAGTGCAACTTTTCCACCAAAAGAGTGACCAAGTATGATATCTTTACCTGCGTTTAAATGAATCATCAAGAGTTCAACTATACGAGTAACATCTGAAGTTTTTAAAGCGATTGGACAAGTAGAGTTGCCAAAGCCAGGTAAGTCTATATAAATATGACGAAAACTATCCATAAAAGGACTAAAAACATTTTTCATTATAGCCTTAGAACTTCCCCAACCGTGTAAAACTATTAAATCTACTTTGGCCTCAGGGTTGAGGATTTCATAACTTATATCAAAAGTATGTTGCATATACTGGATAGATTTAACTGCCATTACTTTCCTTTTGCACTAGCAATCGAATCGATATAATCATAAGAGACTTTCACTCTCTTAACATCAGGTAAGTTAGATGAGAGGTCTCTTATAACCTGCTCAAAATCTTCAAAAAGATAGTTAGCCATAGAACCGGGGATAGGGTTTATCTCATTTAAAAGCACTTCGCCCTTAACAACAAAAAAGTCACAACGGATAAGTGAACCTTCAAACATCCCACGATATACTTTCTCAAAACTAGACTTTAGTTTGTTCGTAAGCTCTTCATCTATCTTTGCCTGACTTACCTGTTCTGAACGAGAAAAATCCATATACTTCTTTTCAAAGTCTAAAAACTCCTCTTTTTGAGGCTCTTCAACTATGGAAAACTCTATCGAATCATCTACCATATATCCAGCAAGGTTATACTCTTTGACACCCTCTATAAAAGGCTCCACTAAAACAGCATCATCATACTCAAATGCAGTATCTAGTGCATAGTCAAACTCTGACTCATCTTTTACTATACTCACACCTATAGAGCTTCCTAAAGAGGCTGGTTTTACGATAACTGGCATACTTAAACCTAAGTTTGCTGCTTCATTTTTATGAAATACTTCATACTCTACACTTTTGACACCTATCGCGTTACAGAGGTACTTTGTATAACGTTTGTCATAAGAAAAAGTACATGCCTCTTTTCTTGGACCTATATACTTTATGTCAAAAAAGTCTAAAAGTGAAGCGATAGTTCCATCTTCGCCATCTCCACCATGAATGAGGTTTAAAACAGTATTTGGATGTAGTTTTGAACCAAAAAGGGACTTTTGTGCAAAACCATTAGTTGTAAGTGTTAACTCTGGCATTTTTTTATGCTCTTTAGCACTAAATGTAGTAGACTTCATTTTTTTTGCATCTATAAGATAGAACTTATGATCTCCATCACAAAATACAAAACTCAAATCAAAACTTGCTAACTTCTCTTTTATAGTAATAGCACTTACAATGCTAATCTCATGCTCAAAACTCGCCCCACCAAATAAAATCGTTAATTTCAATATATATTTCCTTTTTTCTCAAACTGTCTGTAGTAATTTTAAAGCACTTTTAACAAGTGTGGCTGTATCTTCACCCTCGCAAACTGTTAGTGCTTTAGATATTTTATCTTTTTTAAATCCAAGTGATTCTAGTGCTTCTGTTGCTTGAGAAAAAGCTAAAGAAGATGATGGAGTACCATCTCCAGAACCAATGAGTTCAACATCAAATCCAGCTAATTCTACTAAGATGCGCCCTGCACCCTTAGGTCCAATACCTGGAACTTTTTTGACACCATTTAAATCTTTGTTACTTATGACTGTTGCAAACTGAGACGGTGTATATGTAGAACAGATTGCCATAGCAACTTTAGGCCCTACTCCATTTATCTTTATCAGTCTTGTAAACATCTTTTTTTCGTTCATATCCATAAAACCAAAAAGTAAAGAGGCATCTTCACGAATAATTTGAGTGGTAAAAAGAGAGGTACTCTCTTTAGCCAGTGCTGAAAAAGTCTGTAAGGAGATAAAAACCTCATAGACTATACCTTGAACATCTACATGTACAAAACTCGGCTCTTTGTAGACAATATCTCCTGTAATCCCAACTATCATTCGCTAACCGCCTGTATTTCAAACTCACCATCACCAAGATCAACTAGACCAAATATTTTATCTTTAGAACCTTCTGATGGTTTATATATAAGTTCTATAGGAGGATCAACAAGTTGAAATCTAATTTCATTATAACCTACCCATCTATCTCTATTTATAATACGAGCATCCATAATGTCATCTTGAAAAGAGACAGTTCTTGTTGTCTGCAAAGAGAGTTGATCATTTTTAATCTCATACTCATTTTGTATCTCTTTAAGATGCTCTTGCATAGAAGTAAACTGCTTATACTTTTGTACAAATGAAGCAGGTAGTTTCACACCATTTTTTTTATAATGTATCAGATGTTTTTTTATCTTATTAAACGCAGGTGTACCATCTTCAATAAGTTTTCTATAACGCGCTATCTCTTTTCCTATCTCTCGTACTGAGTTTTCAATTTTTTTAATTGTCTCTTGATTATCATTTAAATCATCCACTACATCTTTTTTTAGAACAGGATTTATAGTAAAAGTATTTTCACTACCTTGGAGTTTTTGAATCTCTATACGTTTTGAAGCAGTTATATTTACATGTGAAGCACAGATTCCTATACTCACTTCTTTCGCCCTTATCTTCCCACCTAATGCTTGAGCTACCTCAACACTCTCGCCATCAATCTCTCCATGCTCTAGTCGTGTTATTTTGATATTTTTACCAAAAGCCTTACCCTTATGAACATTTATATCAAGCTCATCAGCTCTTATAGTTGCTGTTTTATGAGTCTGCCCCCCAACTGTAGCACGATGTGCCACAACTGTAGCATTTGAGCCAACATTTCCTTCTATATCTATCTCAGTAACTTCAACACTCATACCTGTACCAATAGCATCTTTTTCTAAGTCAGTTTCACTAACGTTAAGACTTACATCTGAGTCTACACCACTGTTGATAGACCCTGTAGTCTTAAAGCTAATCTCTCCTATATCCATATCAGTTTTGATAGTATAAGTATTGTCATTAAAGGCAATATAACCATTTTCATTTGCACGGTATTCTATTGACTCGTCTGTCTCTATTTTACTAATCGTCTCATCAATATTAAAAGTAATTTCATGTGAAACAATAGGTTCTTTTGGCTCTAAAAAATCTCCCCGACAATTACGTCCAGGAGTACCAGGTTTAGGTTTAATATACTCTATAAGAAGTTCATCTTTTTTAGCACTTGTTATAAAACCACGAGAGGAGTAATCTACTTTATCACTATCATCTTTTTTATTACTCTCTTCATAGTGTAAAATAAGTTTATCATTCCTAGTAGCAGTTGGTTCAAAAGATTCTGCAACAAGGAGTGCCTTAGCTTCTTTAAATTCTACTTTACCTACTACTCTTGCTTGTGCTGATATTTTTGAAACGACATCGTCTACCATCTCATCAAAAATATTAATAAGAATTCCAGCACGAATCTTTTTTTTGTTTATGATGTTAAGAAGATCTTCTTCTAAAGTAGGACTTTTTTCCAGAAATGACCCTTCAAGAATACTTAAGTATACTTTACACTTACTTGCATTAGCACCTACCGCAGTTTTTAAGTGAGGGCATGGTTTAGGAGTCTCTTTAGAGGGAGAAAATATCTCTATCTCATATGTTTGTTTAATTTGAAAGTGGGGATTAAGGAGAGCAGTTTCATCATCAAGTTCATACAAGTCTTCATTTGCTAGACTTTCCCACTCTGTCTCTTTACTACCATCATTCATACGAGTATATGTCTGGACATCTAAAATGTTAAAATCAAGTGTATCAACTTTTATATCATAGCTTTTAGCAATTGCCTGTAGTTCTTTAGCAACATTTTGGGTACGAACGACGGTTGGTCGTATTGATTTAGATAATTGTTTTTTTTCTTTTGATCCGAATAATGTCATCTCTTATCTATCCAAAATAAATTTTATTTTCATTAGCATACATTTTAACCTAAAATTAGTTAAAATTATGTAAAAATTATAAAATATCCATAAAGAAGCCCATGTTTAAAGCAATATTTACCAACAGTTTCGGCATTTTAATCTCAAGAATTTTAGGATTTATACGAGATTTACTCACAGCATCAGCACTTGGTGCTAACGTATATAGTGATATATTTTTCATCGCGTTTAAGCTTCCAAACCTCTTTAGACGTATCTTCGCAGAGGGTGCTTTTACACAAGTCTTTATCCCTGCATTTGCAAGAACTACACACAAGGCTGTCTTTTCGGTAAACATCTTTTTACTCTTTGTTTCTATTATTTTACTCATTACTCTTTTAGTAAACCTAGTTCCAGCTCTCTTTACAAAAGCTATAGCAGTTGGATTTCATCAAGAAACTATAGATATTGCAGCCCCCTATGTAGCCATAAACTTCTGGTACCTGCCTCTTATCTTTGCTATGACCTTTTTAAGTGGTATTTTACAGTATAAAAACCATTTTGCTACGACTGCATTTAGTACAGCACTTCTTAACCTCTCTCTTATAGCTGCCCTATATTTCTCATATAACAAAGAGGAGAGTGAGATAGTCTATTACCTTAGTTATGCCGTTGTTATAGGTGGGGTTTTACAACTTATTGTACATATTATAGCTATGCAAAGGCTAGGTCTGTTAAAACTTATCATTGGTGGCTTTAAGTACCTCAGTGTAAAAAGTAAAACTATCAAAAATGATACAAAAAAGTTTCGCAAAAACTTCTTTCCTGCTATGTGGGGGAACTCTACAGCACAAGTTTCAGCATTTTTAGATACTTTTTTAGCCTCATTTCTTGTCACTGGTTCTATCTCTTACCTCTACTATGCTAACCGTATCTTTCAACTTCCTCTAGCTCTTTTTGCAATCGCTACTTCTATAGCCCTTTTTCCTCGTATTGCCCGTTACTTAAAACTCAATGATGAAGCCAAAGCAAAAGAAAACCTCAAAAAAGCTTTTTGGTTTTTAAGTTTTGTTTTAACAGCGAGCACTATTGGTGGGGTTATATTAGCCCATGAAATAACATGGTTACTTTTTGAGAGAGGTGCATTTGACTCTAGTGACACAGCCAATACAACCGCTGTCCTACAGATGTACATGATAGGACTACTCCCCTTTGGTCTTCAAAAGCTCTTTGCCTTATGGTTATATGCTAAAGAGCTGCAGATGCAAGCTGCCAAAATTGCAACTTTTTCACTCTTTATCTATATACTGCTTGCACTCTCACTTATAGAACCATTAGGAGTTGCAGGTTTGGCCCTTGCATCAACTATAGGAGGTGTTAGTAGTTTTGTTTTTACTATAAAAACATTTGGTTTTAGTAACTTTATGGAGATTATCTATTCTAAAAATGCTCTTATACTCTTAGTAGGTGCTCTTATATTTGCTATATCTCTTGAGCAACTAAAAAGTTATATAGTGCCTTTTATCGGCACATAAATATTAACTAACTGCTAAATCGCCAAAAAATAGTTCTCTATTTTTATCAAAATTATCTGAAAGTGTTGTAAAACATCCACCAAGCTCACGTACTATCTCTATGTTTGGCTCTATATAGATTTTATTTCCTTTTTTCTCCATCGTAATAATATTTGCCTCACGTAACTCTTTGAGGTGTTTAGAGATAGTAGGAAGAGAAAAACTGAAGTGTTCGGCTATTGTACTGACACAAGTTGCATGAGCACTAACTTCTACGTTTGGATCTTTTTTATCAATGGAACAAGTATATCCACCTGTAAAAACATTTTTAAAGATTAAAAACCTTGTCTCATTCCCTAGAGCCTTAAAAATTTTTATCTTTGCTTGCATATCTAACATATAGTTCCTTGACATTTTAATTATAAAAGTATACCATATCATTATCTATTTAGTTAAATGCCTAATTATGCATTTAGTTATTAAGACCTATTATTATAAAGGAATAGTTATGAAAAGAGAGTTTTTAAACCTAGTTACAGTAGTTGCACTTACATCTACAACTGTTTTAATGGCAGGCTTTGCAAATACAGACAAGCTTTTAGCATCTGCTAAAAAAGAGGCTGGTGAGATGGAGCCTAAAGCACTCAAAGTTCTTATAGATAAAGAAGAGCCCGTGATTGTTTTAGATGTTAGAGAGAGTGAACAGCGTTCAGAGGGTGAAATCTATGCTGATGAGTCTTATGCTATAACGCGAGGTAATTTAGAGTTTGTTATAGGAAATAAAGTAAAAGATAAAAATGCTCTTATAGTTACATACTGTCGTAGTGGTGGTCGTGGAGCATTAGCAGCACAACAACTTCGTCATTTAGGCTATAAAAATGCAACGAACCTTAAGGGTGGACTCAAAGCTTGGGCGAGGTCTGGGTATCCTGTTGAAACGGGTTTAGGAACTGTAATCATTACAAAAGAACCAGAAGAAGAGTAAACTGATAAAAAGCTATAATTGATTTATAAAATTATATAGCCAAGGAATTTCTTATGAAAAAAACACTACTAACACTTCTACTGCTACTTTCATTTGCCCAAGCAGATGAAGAAAACCTAAAAGTTGTTTATGACTTAACTACTAAAAATGTAGCTAAACTAGAGCAAAATATACTTAAAGGTATAGTTGCACACAAGGCCTATTTTCAAAAAGATTTTAGAGAGCTAGATGTAACTATTGTTATTCACGGTGGGGCTTATAGATACTTTGTAAAAGAGCCTTCTACAACACTTTACAGAGATGACTATGAACTCATAAAAAACTACACTGAACTTAAAAAGCGCCTTGCAAGTTTAGCAGATACATACGATGTAGAGTTTTTAATGTGTGGTGTCGGTATGAGAGCTAACAAGTTACAAGAAAAAGACATCGTACCTTATGTCAAAGTTATTCCCAACTCAACTATTGGACTTATTGAGAGACAGAATGAAGGCTATGCCTATATTCCTGTCCAGTAGGTATTAAAAAATTTTACCTATCCCAAAGCTTGATTTATAGTAAATTTTTAATTAGTTTTTGGTAAAATTCTGCAATTACTCAGGGAGCCTATATGTTTATTTATGATTCAGTGCAAAAAGAAAAAAGAAAATTTATACCACTAAGAGAGGGAAAAGTAAGCCTTTATGTTTGTGGTCCTACTGTATATGATGATGCACACTTAGGTCATGCTAAATCAGCCCTTGTTTTTGATCTACTTACTCGTGTTTTAAAAGCAAATGGACTCGATGTAACATATGCGAGAAATATTACTGATATTGATGATAAAATTATTAAAAAAGCTATAGCACAAAACAAAGACATCAAAGAGATTACCGACTACTATACTGACTCTTTTCACAAAGAGATGTCCGCTATTGGTGTGAGTCGTCCTGACATTGAGCCTAAGGCTACAGAGTCTTTAAACGCCATGTTTGAGATGATACAAAAGCTCATCGACTCTGGTCATGCTTATGCTACTAAAGATGGGGATGTTTACTTTGATACTGCTAGTGATAGTGCCTACTTAACACTCTCTTCTCGCGTTCAAGATGATGAAGATAGACAAGAGAGAGTTGCGTCTTCAAGTATGAAAAAAAATCCCGCGGACTTTGCTATGTGGAAGTCTGTAAAAGATGGCTCACTTACATATGAGTCTCCCTTTGGACTTGGTCGTCCAGGATGGCACCTAGAGTGTTCTGCTATGATAGAAAAACACCTTGCACAAGCTGACACCGCATTTGCAGTTGATATTCACGGTGGTGGAGCAGACTTACTCTTTCCACACCATGAAAATGAAGCAGCACAAACACGATGCTCTTCTAAGCATGAACTTGCTTCGTACTGGATGCATAATGGGTTTGTAAACATTAATGGTGAAAAGATGTCTAAGTCTTTGGGCAATAGCTTTTTTCTCAAAGATGCACTCAAAGAGTATGATGGTGAAGTCCTGCGTTTTTATCTTTTAAGTACTCACTATAGAAGTAACTTTAACTTCAAGAGTGAGGACTTGAGTATAGCTAAAAAGAGACTAGATAAGATTTACAGACTCAAAAAACGCCTCTTTGGATTAGCCCAAAACAGCGAAGCTACAGAGTTTAAAACTAAACTCCTTGAAGCGCTTAGTGATGATATGAATGTCTCATCTGCATTAGCACTTATAGAAGAGATGTTAAGTAGTGCTAACGAGATACTTGACACCGCTGGTAAACATAAACTTCTTAAACGCGAGACTATTTCTAACCTTGCATACATAGAAGAGATACTCGGTTTTGGAGTTAAAAATCCATTTGAGTACTTCCAATTTGGAATGGATCAAGATACAAAAGACACTATAGCAACTCTTATGGAGAAACGCAGCGAGGCTAAGAGAGAGAAAAATTTTGAAGAGTCAGATAGACTTCGTGATGAGATACTCGCATTTGGTGTTACACTTATGGATACACCTGCTGGAACTTTTTGGGAAAAAGTTTAATGACAGTAGAAGATTTACACAAACATATAACAAGCACTTCAAAAGATACAAGAGAGGAGTTTAAACGACTTTTTCATGGTCGTGGTGGACTTTATGAGGAGTGGAGGCATCTTACTATTGACTCTATAGACTCCATACTCAGTGTTGCTCTTTACTTTGAAGAGGCTCATGAGGATAAACTTATAGAGATGCTTGTCGCATTTACTCATGCCTCTCGCTATAAGACCTTAGTTATACAACGTAGATATATCAAAGGAACCACTAGTGAGGTTTTAGTTGGTGAGTTGGATGAAGAGTTATATGTTGTAGAAAATGGTATCAAAATAAAACTCAACCTTTTAAATAATCGTAATAGTGGTTATTTTCCTGATATGAAAATAGGAAGAGAGTTTGTACAGAAAAATGCTAAAGACAGAAGAGTCTTAAATCTTTTCTCATACACTTGTGCTTTTTCACTAGCTGCTAAACTCGGTGGTGCTTATGAAGTTATAAATGTAGATATGAGTAAGGGAGCACTTAAAACTGGTATGGCTAACCACTCCTTAAACGAGCTTGACCCAAGAGGAGTGAGCTTTTTACCCTACAACATTCTCAAGTCCTTTACAAAGCTCAAACGCAAGGGTCCGTACGATATGATTATCATAGACCCCCCTAGTTTTCAAAGAGGTAGCTTTGAAGCAACAAAAGATTATGAAAAGCTCATTAAACGACTAGAAGAGCTTGCAAGTGAAGAGTGTCTCTTACTCTCATGCTTAAACTCACCAGAACTAGAGAGTAGCTTTATCATAGACATGATAGAAGAGTTTGCCCCAAGTTTTAAGTATATAGAGCGTTTAGAAAATGTAGCTGAGTTTAAGAGTGCAGATGAAGAGAAGAGTCTTAAAAATTTAGTATTTAAAAGAGAGTAATTATATCCCTCTTTTGCTCAGAACGACAACTATAGTCTTATAGATAATCTTAAGCTCTAAAAGTAAACTCCAGTTTTTTATGTAGTACAGATCATACATAAGCTTTTGGCGTGTGTCATCCTTGCTTCTACCTTCTACAAACATAACCTGTGCCCACCCTGTTATGCCAGGAGCTACTACATGGCGTTGGTTATAGTATGGTATCTCTTTTTCATACTCCTGAGTGAGCTTGTTCCACTCTGCACGTGGACCTATGAGATGAACTTCGCCCTTTAAAATATTAAAAATCTGCGGTAACTCATCTATACGCATTCTGCGCATACTCTCACCCCAAGGAAATTTTCTATCATCCTCTTTAGTAGCAGTTCGTACATCATTTTCACTATCATGTTCATGCATACTACGAAATTTTATACACTCGAAGTCTTTATTGTTACAGCCAACACGAGCCTGATGAAAGTATAAACTTCCAGGAGACTGCTTATCTATCTTTTTCTTAACCACATACTTTATAAATGGAAACATCATCAACAATACACTAACAGAGAGATAGTCAACACCTTTTTTCTGTAATGTTTGAAAAAATGTGTACCCTTTAATATTATCAAGACAATGAAAATCATTATTGTCCTCAGGGATATAACATTTATGAAGATACTTCTCTAAAAAATGCTCAATAGCAATAATAGTAATATTTGAATTTTTAAATTGTAAATTGGTAAGATACCGAATGATAGAATCATCAAGTGTAGCTTTTGTATTTAAAACCACTACAGGATAAGAGTTCTTACTAAAGATATCCTCTATATCTGCTATAACTACTTGAGGGTCTTCATCTTTATAGCTTATATGTTTAATAGAGCTAAACTTTTTAGTAAGTCGTTTCAGTTCTAAATCTGTAAATGTATATTTATTACCAAGTATCAGCATTTCTATCCTAAAAATTATTATATGATTAAATATATTATATAATAATTATTTAAAGATTTGGCTTAATAAACTGATTCTGATACTTACCTACAAAATTTAAATACCTCTTTCTATGACAACTATAATATCTCTTCATTCCTAAAGTATCTGTACAACAGCACTCCCAACAGAAAACTTTTCTATCAAAAGATTCTTAGCATTTTTACCCATCTGTAGTCTAAATTTTTCATCTAAAAGTTTTTTAGCGTTTTCATAAAATAGTTGATCTTCTCCATTTACAGTAACTAACCCTGCATCATACTTTTCTAAAACATTTTTTAAATCATTATCAGGATTGACACTTCCAAGTATTGGCATTTCTTGTACCATGTAGCCTAAAAGCTTTCCTGGAAAATTATGTGTAATGTGGTTTTTATTTAGAGTAAATAAACCTATATCAAACTCTGATAACATCTGTTTAAATTCTTCTTGATTTACTGAAGGTAATAAGGTAATATTTTGACTTTGTATATTATCTTCTATAAGCTCATACTCATCACCTGCTCCAACCAACACAAAATGAGCCTGCTTTTCATATTTCATATTTACAGCTAATCTAACTATATTCATCATATCTTGAGCATGCCCAAGATTACCACCGTAAAAAAACACAACCTTGTTTTTTAATCCTAACTTTTTTCTATATCTATCACTTTCTTTCTCAAACATTTGTAAGTCAGCCCAATTATATAGCACTTCTAAAGGCTTATCAGTTTTATAATATCGTCTAAACCATTCTAAATTTTTCTCCGACATTACACCTATTGTATCGGCAACAGAATAGTTTATTCTTTCAAAAAATTTAAAATAGTATGTTATAGGAGAGTGTTTTTTAAGTATTTTGTTATCAATAGTCCATTGAGGGAAAAAATCTCTCAGTATCAGATAGCTTTTCACATTCCATACTCTTTTCAACATATAAACAAACGGACCAAAAAATATAGTGGGAGAGTAGTAGATTATCAAATCATGAGGATTTTCTTTCAGTATGTCTTTAGTATTTTTCCATGCATTCCAAGAGAGCAATGTTTCATTTAAAGCTCTTTTTACTTTTCCTACATTTTTAATCTCACCAGAGTGAAACCTATATATAGTTACCCCATCTAGTTTTTCGACACTTACAAAAGAAACATTAGTATCAGGAGTAATAACACTCACTTCATGACCTTGAAGAATAAGTTCACAAGCTAACTCATGTATCATTTTTGCAGCTACTTTTATGCTACTTGGTAAAGAGTCGTCTATAATGATACATACTTTCATATTAAAATTTCTTCCAAACAGTTTTATTTATATAATCTGTGTACGACAATATAATTCTTAATACTTTATCAGAAACATTAGGCATACTATAATCAGCTACTTGTCGTAAAGTATCATCATCTTGAGAGACTAATACTTCAAGCCCTTGTAGTATTCTTTCCTTTTGGAGCCCTACCATCATCACACTAGCCTCTTCCATTGCTTCTGGTCTCTCATGTGCTTCTCTTATGTTTAAAGCTGGAAACTTAAGTATAGATGATTCTTCACTTATTGTTCCACTATCGCTTAAAACAGCTTTAGCATCTTTTTGAAGTTTTACATAGTCATTAAATCCCATAGGTTTCATCAAAGAGATTAACTTATGAAACTTTACACCTTTAGAATCTATCATATTTTGAGTTCTAGGATGTGTTGAAATGATTACAGGAAGTTTATAAATCTCTGCAATACTATTGAGAGTATCTACTAAATCTAAAAAGTTCTTTTCACTACTTATATTCTCTTCTCTATGAGCAGAAACTACAAGATACTGACCTTTTTTTAATTTTAACTTACTAACAATATTTGATGCTTCTATATCTTTTAGTTTAGAGTGAATCACTTCAAACATAGGTGAACCAGTCTTTATGATTCTATCAGCAGGAAGCCCCTCTCGTAAAAGATACTCTCTTGCTATATCACTATACGTCATATTTATATCAGCTGTATGGTCAACTATCTTTCTATTTGTCTCTTCTGGAACTCTTTGATCAAAACATCTATTTCCAGCTTCCATATGAAAGATGGGTATATGTCTTTTTTTAGCAGGTATGGCACAAAGACAAGAGTTAGTATCTCCTAAAATAAGTACAGCATCAGGATTAACACTCTCCATGATTGGGTCAACTGCTATTAAAATTTTACCAATAGTTTCAGTAGGACCTCCACCAGCTGCATTTAAAAAATAATCAGGCTTTCTCAAATTAAAGTCATTAAAAAAAACTTCATTGAGTTCATAGTCATAGTTTTGCCCAGTATGTACTAGTATATGTTCTATCGCCTTTGATTCTTCAAGTTTCGCTATGACAGAAGAGAGTCTTATAATCTCTGGTCTTGTTCCAACTATTGTCATTACTTTTAATTTTTTTATCATTTTATACCTCTAAAAAATATGTATCTGGATTATCTTGGTCAAAAGTTTCATTTGCCCAAAGAAAGAGTAGCATCTCTTCGTTACCTGTGTTTTTTATGTTGTGTGTATATCCCGGTATCATCTCTACTACTTCCATTTTTTTATCACTTACTTTGTAAGTAATAATCTCATTTGTTACGATGTGTCTAAACTCTATGAGTGCTTCACCACGAACCACTAAAAATTTTTCATTTTTACTATGATGGTAGTGATTACCTCTTAAAATTCCAGGAGCAGTTGTAGAGAGTGAAAACTGTCCACTATCTAGTGTCTTGAGTATCTCATAAAAAGTACCTCTGTTATCTTGATGCCCTTTAAGTTCATACGAAAAGTTGTCAGTAGATAAATAACTAAGATATGTAGCATATAATGCTCGCTCAAATCCAGAAGCAACATTTGGAATAACCAAAGTAGTTCTATTTTCTTTAAACTTATACAACAGTTCTTCTATTTCGCCCAATGTTTTTTTATAAATCACATCTATTGAAACATATGTATCACTACTTCTGTTTTTTAGCTTTTGCACAAAAGATTCTACAACATCATCAACATAGACTAGGTTTAATTCAGCATCTTTATTGTTGACTTGTATCTCTAAGTCATTAGCGATGTTATGACACCATGTTGAGATAACAGAGTTGTAGTTTGGTTTTGACCATTTACCAAAAACATTTGGAAGTTGGTAAACATATACATCTGCATTAGTTTTTTTAGAGTACTCTACAAGTATATTTTCAGCTTCTAGCTTACTTTTACCATAGTCATTATCTAAAGCCGACTGAGTAGATGAAGATAACACAATAGGAGTACTCTTTCCCTCTTTAACTAAAATATCGACAATACTTTTAGTTAAGTCACTATTACCTTTATAAAACTCACTTATGTTTTGGGGTCTATTTACACCGGCAAGGTGAAATATAAAATCAACCTCTTTCACATAAGCTTCTAAAATAGTAAGCGAGTCTTTTTTAGAGTACAAGTAAAGTTCTATCTCTTCATCTCTTTTTAAATGCTCTATCAAATTTTTTGCGATAAAACCATTTGAACCTGTAATTAAAACTTTCATTTAAATTACTCCAAACTCTTTAAGTTCATCTTGTACTTCATGAAGTTCAAGTATCATCTGCTTTAACTCTTCTTCATTAAGTCTATGTGTATTGTGAGAGTGGTACTCACCTGCTTGAGTTACAACTTCTTCACCCTCTTCTACGAACTTATTATAATTTAAGTCTCTGTTATCAGAAGGGATGCGGTAGTACTGTCCCATATCAAGTGCTTTTACCATTTCCTCTTTTGTAAGAAGAGTTTCATAAAGCTTTTCACCATGTCTTGTACCTATGACTTTCACTTCATGTTCTGGTTTATCTAGCATATTTTTCAAAGTATTTGCGAGGAGTTCTACAGTAGATGCTGGTGCTTTTTGAACAAATATATCTCCATTTGTTCCATTGTCAAAGGCAAACATCACCAAGTCAACAGCCTGATCCAAGCTCATCATAAATCGCGTCATAGCAGGGTCTGTAATAGTAATAGTCTTACCCTCTCGTATCTGCTCTATGAAAAGAGGTATCACTGAACCTCGACTCGCCATGACATTACCATAGCGTGTTATGGCTATCATTGTTTCACTATCATCAAGATTTCGACTTTTTGCTACTGCTACTCTCTCCATCATAGCCTTACTCACACCCATAGCGTTTATAGGGTAGACTGCTTTATCTGTACTAAGGACTATGACTTTTTTAACTTTTGCATTTATGGCAGCATTGAGTACATTTTCAGTACCTATGATATTTGTCTGCACTGCTTGCATAGGGTAAAACTCACAAGATGGTACTTGTTTAAGTGCTGCCGCATGAAAGATGAAGTCAACACCACGAACAGCATCTATAACAGAGTTTACATCCCGTACATCACCAAGATAAAACTTTAACTTATCATCGTTGTACTTCTTTCTCATATCATCTTGTTTTTTCTCATCACGAGAGAATATTCGTATCTCTTCTATGTCCGTATTTAAGAAACCTCTTAGTACTGCATTCCCGAAACTTCCTGTTCCACCTGTTATTAGTAGTGTTTTGTTTTTAAACATTTTTTTTTCTCCTTATAGTTAATTCTAAAATAAAAATATACAGTAGCACAAAAATTAATCCATTACTAAAAAAAAGCATAAGA